>NZ_JBITHD010000063.1:0-1106 GCF_044457685.1 Nonomuraea sp. NPDC050536 | reverse complement strand
GCTTGAACTTGGCGACGCGGTAGGTCGTCCGCGTGCCGTCGTCGTTCATGACCGTGACGTAGTCGGCGGAGACCTCCTCCACCACGCCGGCCTTCCCGGCTGTGAGCACATCACCGGTGTCGGTCGCGGCACGGTACTCCATGCCCGTCCCCACCAGCGGCGCCTCACTTCTGAGCAGGGGCACCGACTGCCGCATCATGTTCGCGCCCATCAGGGCCCGGTTGGCGTCGTCGTGCTCGAGGAAGGGGATCATCGCGGTGGCCACCGACACCATCTGGCGCGGCGACACGTCCATGTAGTCGACCTCGCCCGAGCGCACGTACTCGAACTCCTCGCCCTTGCGACGGACCAGCACCCGGCTCTCGGCGAAGGCGCCGTCCGCCCTCAGCGGCGAGTTCGCCTGCGCGATGACGAGGCGGTCCTCCTCATCGGCGGTCAGGTAGTCGATCCGGTCGCTCACCTTGCCGTCGACGACCTTGCGGTAGGGCGTCTCGATGAAGCCGAAGGCGTTGAGCCGAGCGAAGCATGCCAGGTAGCCGATGAGGCCGATGTTGGGACCTTCAGGGGTCTCGATCGGGCACATCCGGCCGTAATGGGACGGGTGCACGTCTCGCATTTCCACGCCCGCCCGCTCCCGCGACAGCCCGCCCGGCCCCAGCGCGGACAGCCGCCGCCTGTTCGTCAGGCCGGCCAGCGGGTTGGTCTGGTCCATGAACACCGACAGCTGGGACGTGCCGAAGAACTCCTTGATCGAGGCCGTGATCGGGCGGACGTTGATCAGGGTCTGCGGCGTGATCGCCTCGACGTCCTGCGTGGTCATCCGCTCGCGCACGACTCGCTCCATGCGGCCGAGGCCGACACGGATCTGGTTCATGATGAGCTCGCCCACGTTCCGCACGCGGCGGTTGCCGAAGTGGTCGATGTCATCGGTATCGACCTCGGGCTCGCCGGCGTGCAGCCGCAGCAGGTATTCGATCATCGCGGCGAGGTCGTCTTCCGTGAGCGTGCTCCGCGTGATCTCCGCGTCGACCCCGAGCTTCTTGTTGATCTTGTAGCGACCCACCTTGGCCAGGTCGTACCGCTTGGGGTTGAAATACAGGTTCTCC
>NZ_JBITHD010000062.1:0-1126 GCF_044457685.1 Nonomuraea sp. NPDC050536 | reverse complement strand
TATAAAATAATTAAAAGGGACTCTAAGGAGTCCCAATTTTCTTTTTTTAAAATACCCGAATTGCTAGTTGATTATTTAGCCATGACTTGATACCCGATAGAATATCTTAAAGTCTCTGGTTCCAGTGATTTAGCTGATTTTAACAGTAAAGAATACGCTAAAAGTATCATCTCTAATTTCAATTGAAAACCTTGAGGCGAACGACTTTTACAACGCTCAGCTCCTAGATTTGTCAAAAAAGAGAAAACTCGCTCAATCACTTTTCTACGTTTTGAAAAATTAGGGAAAAGGATTTTCTTTTGCTTCATGTTCTTCCTGACAGGTGTAATTAGATCAATTCCTTTTAATTCCAGCCTATCATGCAGTGACTGACCTAAATATCCCATATCTCCAAGGACTGTTGGTGTCCCAAATTGACTCAACACTTCCTCGGTCATTGAACTATCAGCCATTGAAGCAGGAGTAATTGTGTAGTCTATGACATAGCCTGATTCACTGACTAAAGCATGACATTTACATCCATAGAAGTACTGTCCCTTTGTAGCATTGTAGCCAACATTGGCATAATCTCCAAGAACTTTGCTTCTGAAATTACGAATAGGCTGACACAAAGGAATGGGGAAGCTGTCAATAATGGATACACTCATTCCTTCAACCTCTTTAAAGACGAGTGCTTGGCGAATGACTTGGATACTCGGTAAGAGGGCATTACAACGGCGGACAAAGCGAGAATATTCTAGGAAATTAGGAAATAAACTTTGAGCCAATTGGTGCTTAGCTTTAAGCGTTTCACTAAAATGCAGTACGCCCCATAGGTAACAAGCGATAACTAAGCAATCTGATGTTGCGAGATGGACGTTCTTTCGGTTTTGAACCTCAAGGGGAACACTCGTTTGATAAAGCGTCTCAATGGTTGTCAGTAAATAAACAAAAACTTTTGGAAGTGTGCTATTATAAGTCATATAAGTCGTGCGCTTTCTAATGCCTAGTGGTTTAAGATTAGGATAGCACGACTTATTTATTTTCCAATGAAATCAACTAGCAATTCGGGTATTGACCTAAGAAGATGTATTCCATTTTGTATCCATTTATTTGAATTTAGTCCAGTTCTAACTATCTTTTTTTT
>NZ_JBITHD010000061.1:0-1133 GCF_044457685.1 Nonomuraea sp. NPDC050536 | reverse complement strand
GCTTGAACTTGGCGACGCGGTAGGTCGTCCGCGTGCCGTCGTCGTTCATGACCGTGACGTAGTCGGCGGAGACCTCCTCCACCACGCCGGCCTTCTCGGCGTTGATGACGTCGCCCGCGTCGGTGGCGGCACGGTACTCCATGCCGGTGCCGACCAGCGGCGCCTCGCTCTTCAGCAGCGGCACGGACTGCCTCTGCATGTTGGAGCCCATGAGCGCGCGGTTGGCGTCGTCGTGCTCGAGGAAGGGGATCATCGCGGTGGCCACCGACACCATCTGGCGCGGCGACACGTCGATGTAGTCGACCTCCTCGGCCCGCATGAGCTCGGTCTCGCCGCCCTTGGTGCGGACGAGGACGCGGGACTCGGCGAAGGAGCCGTCGGCGTTGAGCGTGGTGTTGGCCTGCGCCTTGACGTAACGGTCTTCCTCGTCGGCGGTCAGGTAGTCGACCTGGTCGGTCACCTTGCCGTCGACGACCTTGCGGTAGGGCGTCTCGACGAAGCCGAAGGCATTGATCCGGCCGTAGGAGGCCAGCGAGCCGATCAGACCGATGTTGGGACCTTCAGGGGTCTCGATCGGGCACATCCGGCCGTAGTGGGACGGGTGCACGTCACGGACCTCGAACCCGGCCCGCTCACGGGACAGACCACCGGGACCCAGTGCGGACAGACGCCGCTTGTGCGTCAGGCCGGCCAGCGGGTTGGTCTGGTCCATGAACTGCGACAGCTGCGAGGTGCCGAAGAACTCCTTGATCGACGCCACGACCGGGCGGATGTTGATCAGGGTCTGCGGCGTGATCGCCTCGACGTCCTGCGTGGTCATGCGCTCACGCACGACGCGCTCCATACGGGCCAGACCCAGGCGAACCTGGTTCTGGATGAGCTCGCCCACGCTGCGCAGACGGCGGTTGCCGAAGTGGTCGATGTCGTCGGTCTCGACGATGCGGTCACCGGCGGCCGTCGGCATCGACTCCTCGCCCGCGTGCAGGCGGACGATGTACTCGATGGTCGAGACGATGTCTTCCTCGGTCAGGGTGCCCTGCGTGATCTCCGCGTCGACCCCGAGCTTCTTGTTGATCTTGTAGCGACCCACCTTGGCCAGGTCGTACCGCTTGGGGTTGAAATACAGGTTCTCC
>NZ_JBITHD010000060.1:0-1181 GCF_044457685.1 Nonomuraea sp. NPDC050536 | reverse complement strand
CCCGATCTTCCCGTCCAGGCCACGCCCGAACACCGTGGTCGCATTAGAGACCGGATTGAACACCGACCAACTCGAATCCCACGACGGAAACGCCGGGTTCACGGCTCCTACGGGAGAGACGTATCCGAGGAAGTCGTAGCCGGACCCTTCGAGATTGGATTCGATCTGATCCGCTGTCCCTGTCTCCTCCGTGACGTGGCCGCTTTGGTTGCCGCCGATCTCGGTGAGAGTGCCGTCCGCGTGCACGGATTCGACGAATCCGACGTGCGCTCCGCCGTCGGTCTTGGTAGGGAATCCCGGACCGCCGAAGATCATTGCGTCTCCGGGCTGGGGGGTGTAGCCGGTCGGGTCATGCCAGGTGCCATTGCGGTCGCCGTACTTCACGAAGGTGGTGACCGTCCACCCCAGCGTGGAAACATCGACGCCGGCCTGACCCCAGACCCACGTCGCGAAGGCGGCGCACCACTCACGGTCGCATGAGATGCCGTCGTAGGTTGACGAGCAACCCTTGCCGAGTTGGCTGTGGGCGATCGAGACGATCTTGTCGCGGCTGACGGTGGCCGATGCCGATGCCGATGCCGCCGGAATCACCGCTGTGGTGGCGGCAATGAGCACGGCCGCGGTCGCGCGGCTGACGAATCCCCGTAGAGACCTGCGCCGTGGTCGGCCGACAGAGTTCATTCCTCGGACCTTGACCGGATGCTCCGGGTCGTGGCCTCCTCTGCCTAGTCTGGAGACACAGCCTTCGACCGTGCCCCTGGGCGCGAACACCGCCGACAGTGGCGATCTGATGGAGAACTTCACATTTGGCTCCTTCGCCGCGCGGCTAGGGGCATCACCCATAGCCGTGATCGTGAATGCCCAGTCAGCGCCATCACCGAGATGCGTCACGGCGGGGACGCTGATATCGAATGTGATGCGCCGATGGGCGGCAGACCCGGACACCCTCAGCCCACGCGTGGACAGCGGTTTCGGTATGGGAGCGGGGTAGTATAGGTAGGCGTTCCACCGTGGTGGCGCCGTGTGTCGCTGCTAGACACCGGCACAACGTCAGCTAATCCACGTGGTGGTTTGGGTCATGGTCCGGCGAACCGCCAGTTGTTGTTCACCTCGGCCCACTGCGACCAGCCCGACCCGGAGTTTTGGGTGTATCCGATTTTGCCGTCGCCGCCTCGGGCGAA
>NZ_JBITHD010000059.1:0-1297 GCF_044457685.1 Nonomuraea sp. NPDC050536 | reverse complement strand
TGTCCTGTCTCGCTTGATGGTTGACACTCTGGCCTCGCTTGATGCTTGACACCTTGATCGTCTTCTGTGCCTGCTCGTGGCGTTATCGGCGCTTCGGGGGAGGCTCAGGTGGCATTGGTGGAGTTGAGCGTCGTGGAGCAGCGCTATCACGCGGTGATCGAGGTGTTGTCGGGGGCGACGGTCACCGACGTGGCGGGCCGGTATGGGGTGTCGCGGCAGTCGGTGCATACCTGGGTGCGCCGGTATCAGGATGGCGGCCTGGCGGGGCTGGCCGACCGATCGCACGCGCCGAAGGCGCATCCAATGCAGACCCCGGCCGCGATCGAGGCGTTGATCTGTGAGCTGCGGCGGGCCCATCCGCGGTGGGGTCCGCGCACTCTGTTGTGGGAGCTGGGGCGGCGCCGGGTGGAGCCGTTGCCGTCACGGGCGAGCATCTATCGGGTGCTGGTGCGTAACGGGCTGGTCGAGCCGGTCGCCCGCAGGCGCAGGCGCGAGAATTACCGGCGCTGGGAGCGGCCCGGGCCGATGCAGCTGTGGCAGATGGACATCATGGGCGGGCTGCTACTGGCCGACGGCAGCGAGGCCAAGCTGATCACCGGCGTGGACGATCACTCCCGGTTCTGCGTGATCGCCTCGGTGGTGGCGCGGCCGACCGGGCGGCTGGTATGCGCCGCGTTCGCCGAGGCGATGCGCGCCTATGGGGTGCCGCTGGAGGTGCTGACCGACAACGGTAAGCAGTTCACCGGCCGGTTCGGCGGGCCGAAGGCGGGTGAGGTGCTGTTCGAGCGGGTCTGCCGGGAGAACGGCATCAAGCTGCGTCACACCGCCCCCAGGACCCCGACCACCACCGGGAAGATCGAGCGCTTCCATCAGAGCGTGCGCCGTGAGCTGCTGGCCGAGGCGCTGCCGTTCGCCTCGCTCGAGGCCGCCCAAGCCGAGATGGACGCGTTCGCCGAGCATTACAACACCGGCCGCCCGCACCAGGCGCTGGACATGGCCTTTCCCGCGGACCGGTTCTTCGCCGAGCGCAGTGACGGCCAGCGCCGGGCCGAGCGGGAGCTGCCGCTGCACCTGCCCGCCGGCCTGACCACGGTGCCCGTTCCCGCATCTGGAGCCGCTCCGGCGGCCCGTGCCACTGCCACGCCCGCGGATTCTCCGGTCTCGGCCATCAACCACTCTGATCAGCTCGAACGGCCCGAGCCCATCCTGACGAGCAGGGTCGATCCGCTGTCGCGCCAGGCGATCGAGGTCGATCGGACCGTGCCCGCGTCGGGGAACCTGTCGATCGGTGGCCAGC
>NZ_JBITHD010000058.1:0-1344 GCF_044457685.1 Nonomuraea sp. NPDC050536 | reverse complement strand
AGCACTCGATGACGTTGACGGCCAGGCCGCCGCGTGAGGTCTCCTTGTACTTGTCGAGCATGTCGCGGCCGGTGTCGCGCATGGTCTTGATGGCCTTGTCCAGCGAGACGAAGTGGCGGCCGTCGCCGCGCAGCGCGATGCGGGCGGCGGTGATCGCCTTGATGGAGGCCACCGCGTTGCGTTCGATGCACGGGATCTGGACCAGGCCGCCGATCGGGTCGCAGGTCAGCCCCAGGTTGTGTTCGATGCCGATCTCGGCGGCGTTCTCCACCTGCTCCGGCGTGCCGCCCAGCACCTCGGTCAGCCCGGCCGAGGCCATCGAGCAGGCCGAGCCCACCTCGCCCTGGCAGCCGACCTCGGCGCCGGAGATGGAGGCGTTCTCCTTGAACAGCACGCCGATCGCCGCGGCCGTCAGCAGGAAGCGCACCACGCCGTCGTCGTCGGCGCCGGGGACGAACCGGTCGTAGTAGGTGAGCACGGCCGGGATGATGCCGGCGGCGCCGTTGGTGGGCGCGGTGACGATGCGGCCACCGGCGGCGTTCTCCTCGTTGACCGCCAGGGCGAACAGCGACACCCAGTCCATCGTCTGCAGCGGGTCCTTCGCCGGCGCTTCCGCCTGCAGCTGGCGTTGCAGCTGGTGGGCGCGGCGCCGCACGCGAAGCCCGCCGGGCAGCACGCCCTCGGAGGCGATGCCGCGCCGGACGCAGTCGGACATCACCCGCCACAGGTTGATGATCCCGGCGCGGATCTCGGCCTCGGTGCGGCCGAAGGCCTTCTCGTTGGCCAGCATCAGCCCGGAGATCGACAGCCCGGTGTTGGAGCAGTGCTTGAGCAGCTCCTCCGCGGTCGTGAACGGGTAGGGCAGGACCGTGTCGTCGGGCTTGATGCGATCGGCGCCGGTGGCCTTCTCATCGACGACGAAGCCGCCGCCGACCGAGAAGTACACCTTCTCCCGCAGGATGCCGCCGTCGGCGGCGAAGGCGGTGAAGCGCATGCCGTTGGGGTGCTCGGGCAGTGAGATCTTGCGTTCGAAGACCAGGTCCTCGCCGACCACGAACGGGATCTCGTGCGTGCCGTAGAGCGACACGGTGCCCGACTCGCGCATGGCGAGCAGCCGGGCGTCGATGGAGTCCACGTCGACCAGCTCAGGCTTCTCACCGGACAGGCCGAGCAGCACGGCTTTGTCGCTGCCGTGGCCCTTGCCGGTCAGCCCGAGCGAGCCGTACAGGATGGCCTCGACACGCGCCGTCGAGTCGAGCAGGCCGTCATCGTGCAACCCGCGGGCGAACTTGTGCGCGGCGGCCATCGGCCCGCCCGTGTGCGAGCTCGACGGGCCGATTCCGA
>NZ_JBITHD010000057.1:0-1411 GCF_044457685.1 Nonomuraea sp. NPDC050536 | reverse complement strand
CCCCGAGCCCACTCCCGCAGACACTTACCGCTTAACCTGCAGAAACAGGATCACGCGAAGATCGACTCATACACCACGTCCGTGGACGTGACCCCGTGTTGCGCGCCCGAGCTGCTCAAGAAGGACAAGGATCTTCGTACGACAGGGCACTCCGGTTGCCCACCGCCTGTCCCGCCTCCCTCCGCGTGGGGGCCGCTGGCATTAGGGATCAGAGGAGCAAGGTACGCACTACGGAACAGGGCACCGGTGGATCGTCGTGCAATTAGCCACCGGAGCGGGCCATCAGGTCATTGACCCTCGCGCCCGACTCGGCCCCCAGCAGGTTCCCGGTGTGACGCAGATCATGGAAGTGCAGGCCAGGCATTCCCATTTCCCTGACCACGTCCACCCAGCGCGTACGCGTGTTGAACCCACTGCGCCCGCAACGGTCCGCCCTTCGCGCCGAGGGAAGAGCAGCGCCCCGGCTCGTTGCCGACGTAGGTGCTTAGGTGCTCTGGAAGCGCGGGTTGATCGCTTGCGGCATGCCGACCCCGCGCTCATCCCGCCTCCAATGTCAACCAGCCGCCCTGACCTGACTCGGCTTTCCCAGCTCAGGACGGCTTAGCCGGTTCCCACCGACAGCGCGGGGTTCGGTTCCCGTCACCCGCTCCAAGCTTGAAGGCCCAAGTCAGGAGTCGAATCCTCGCCCGGGATCATTTCGGCGAGCTTGTCGAACCTACGTCGTGAGCGCCTCAAAAGCGGCACATACTGGAGGGGATGAAGCCAGCAAGCGGCGAGTCCCGCCGTCACCTGTCCACAAGTCCCTTCAAACCCCCGCCGCCCGCCCCGCCTGTCGAGCGGTTCAGCCTGAACGACCAGGTGACCCACGACCGGTATGGCCTCGGTGTCGTCATCGGTGTAGAAGACGAGGTCGCCGTGGTCGTCGATTTCGGATCACGGCAGGAACGAATCACGACACCATTCAACAAGCTGTACAAACTCTGAGATCACTGCACCGCGGGGAAGCACACAGCGTGGCGCCTCCCCGGCGGACGATCACGAACTGACCCGGACGGCTCTGAACAGCCAGGGTCCCGACGAGCAGACGCGCGAACGGCTCCGAACAGGACTGGAGATGGTTTGGGGCCTAGATCAGAAGGTTTGGCGTGCCTCGCGTGCCAGATGCGTGCCAGATCAGGTGGGGAACCGCGGTCACTCACGAGGACTCACGGCCACTCGCTCCGCCGCCGGCCCCAACCGCTTCGCGGCCCTATGGGTGCTTCGCATTGGCGCCGGCCGCTCCACTCACGCAGGTGCTCCCCTGCTCGGTGAAGCTAGCTAGTGCCGCATCAGGCAATGTTTGCCTCGTTGTGATGTGACGCGCCGTCCGGCGGATGCTCTGGACGGCGCGTGTGCGCCAAGCTGTGCGGAT
>NZ_JBITHD010000056.1:0-1417 GCF_044457685.1 Nonomuraea sp. NPDC050536 | reverse complement strand
GGTCACGTCCACGGACGTGGTGTATGAGTCGATCTTCGCGTGATCCTGTTTCTGCAGGTTAAGCGGTAAGTGTCTGCGGGAGTGGGCTCGGGGTGGGCGTGTCGCCGGAGATGACCCGGAGGCGGGCTTTGGTCAGCACGTCCAATCCCATGTAGCGGCGGGCTTCGACCCATTCGTCGCTCTGCTCGGCCAGGACGGCGCCGACCAGCCGGATGATCGCGGCTCGGTCGGGGAAGATACCGACGACGTCGGTGCGGCGGCGGATCTCCTTGTTCAGCCGTTCTTGCGGGTTGTTGGACCAGATCTGGGTCCAGATCTCGCGGGGGAAGGCGGCGAAGGCCAGCAGATCCTCCCGAGCGGCGTCCAGGTGTTCGGCGGCGGCCGGGTGCTTGGCCTCCAGCGCGTCCAGGACCCAGGCGTGCTGGGCGCGCACCGAGGCGGCATCGGGCTGGTCGAAGATGGTGCGCACCAGCGTGGCCACGAACGGCTGTGCGCTCTTGGCCACGCAGGTCAGCAGATTGCGCAGGTAGTGGGTTCGGCACCGCTGCCAGGACGCGCCCGCCAGCGTCGCGCCGATCGCCGACACCAGGCCGCGGTGGCAGTCGGAGATCACCAACTGCACGCCGGACAGGCCGCGAGCGACCAGGCCGCGCAGGAATGCCAGCCAGCCCGCGCCGTCCTCGCCGGTGGTGACCTCCAGCCCGAGGATCTCCCGCCGCCCGTCAGCATTGACCCCGGTGGCCACCAGGCAGTGCACGTTGATGATCCGGCCGCCTTCACGCACCTTCTGCGTCAAGGCATCCAGCCAGACGAAGGTGTAGGGGCCGGCGTCCAAGGCCCGGGTGCGGAAGGCTTCGACCTGCTCATCCAAGACCTTGGCCATCTGGCTGACCTGACTCTTGGAGATGTGCTTGATACCCAGCTGCTCGACCAGCTTGTCCACCCGCCGCGTCGAGACCCCGAGCAGGTAGCTGGTGGCCACCACACTGATCAGCGCCTGCTCGGCTCGCCGGCGGCGCTCCAGCAACCAGTCAGGAAAGTACGATCCCGAGCGCAGCTTGGGGATCGCCAGCTCCACGGTGCCGGCGCGGGTGTCCCACTCCCGCTGGCGGTAGCCGTTACGCGAGTTGGTCCGCTCGCCGCTGCGCTCGCCGTACGGCGCTCCGCACAGGGTGTCGGCCTGGGCCGACATCAACGCCTCGGCCATGGTCTTCACCATGGATCGCAACATGTCCGAGTCATCGGTCTCGATCTGCTTCGCCAGCCACTGCGCGGGCGTCACACTGTTGTCTGCGGCCATCGCCTTGATCTCCTTCGTTGTTCGCACTCGAAGGATCACGCGATGGCCGTCTCCATTTCACGGCCGCCACGCTTGTGACCAGGTCAAACTCGTACACCACTCCCGTGGACGCAACCC
>NZ_JBITHD010000055.1:0-1718 GCF_044457685.1 Nonomuraea sp. NPDC050536 | reverse complement strand
CTAGTGCCGCATCAGGCAATGTTTGCCTCGTTGTGATGTGACGCGCCGTCCGGCGGATGCTCTGGACGGCGCGTGTGCGCCAAGCTGTGCGGATGGCAGAGCGAGTACGGGTCAGAGAGATCGATGACGACGAGGGGCAACGGCTGCTGCAGATCGTCCGCAGAGGCACCGGGTCGGTGGTGACCTGGCGGCGGGCCCAGATGGTGCTGCTGTCCGCGCAGGGCATGGATGTCGGCAAGATCGCGGAGGTGACGTTCACCAGCGCGGACCGGGTCCGCGACGTGATCCACAACTTCAACGCGGACGGCTTCGACTCCCTCTACCCGAAGTACCGCGGCGGCCGACCGAGGACCTTCACGCTGCTCGAGCGCCGCGAGATCAAGAAGATCGCCAAGTCCAGGCCGGCCGAACACGGCCTGCCGTTCTCGACCTGGAGCCTGGCCAAGCTGGCCGACTTCCTGGTCGCCGAGGGGGTGGTCGACGACATCAGCCACGAGGGCCTTCGGATCCTGCTCCGTGAGGAGGGCGTCTCCTTTCAACGCATGAAGACCTGGAAGACCTCCCGCGACCCCGATTACGCTGCCAAGAAAGCCCGCGTCGAACACCTCTACGCCATCGCCGACGGAGGGGTCATACCCGAGGAGGGCGAACCCGAAGTCATCTTCTGCCTGGACGAATTCGGCCCGCTCAACCTCCAGCCCCACCCCGGCCGCCAGTGGGCGGAGCGCGGCGGCAGGCACAAGGACCCCGACCGCGAGCCCCGCCCCCGGCGGCGGGCGACCTACACCCGCCCCCACGGGGTCCGACACCTGTTCGCCGCCTACGACCTCGCCAAGAACCAGCTCTACGGCCACATCAAGAAGACCAAGAACCGCTCGAAGTTCCTGGAGTTCTGCCGCTACTTGCGCTCGCTGCACCCGGCCGACGTGCGCATTGCGATCATCTGCGACAACTACTCTCCGCACCTGACCACCAAGCGGTGCCAGCGGGTCGGGACGTGGGCGGCAGCGAACAATGTCGAGATCGCCTACACCCCGACCAACAGCTCCTGGCTCAACCGCATCGAGGCCCAGTTCACCGCCCTGCGCTACTTCGCCCTCGACGGCACCGACCACCCCAGCCACAAGGCCCAGGGCAGCATGATCCGCCGCTACATCATCTGGCGGAACAAGCACGCCACCGACAAGCACCTCAACGCCCTCGTGGCCAGGGCAAACGTCGCCTGAGCCCGGCCGCAGCAGCCAAGCTCACCAGAGGTGCAGGAAGCTCCGGACGTCGTCAAAGCCGTCGAGTGCCCGCCCGTCAACGTCCGTCGGGTCCGCTTCAGCCCGCGCCGCCAACGATTCCGCCAGCGCCAAGGCCTCATCGCTGAGACAACCGAAGCGCCGAGCGGCATGTCCAAGGCAGAGGCCGGCCAGCCCGAGCAGAGGGCTACCCGGCACGGCCCGCGTCCCGACCTCCACACACCAGTGCTCGACGAACGTCTGCTCTTCGTCGTTCAACGCAGTCCCGACCAACACACCTGCCGCCTCGGGCTCATGCACCCGGTCCCTGAGCGCCCGCTCCAATGTCTCAACGACCACGTCGTGGGGCAGAGCAGGAGGGTTCTCGAAACGACGATGTGAATGCATGCCGCGAGACTACGCACTCTGCAACGCCACCCAGCCGTTCGCCCCAGCCCCACAGGACGGGGCGAACGTTGCCTGACGCGGCACTAG
>NZ_JBITHD010000054.1:0-1789 GCF_044457685.1 Nonomuraea sp. NPDC050536 | reverse complement strand
CCAAGGCCAGGTAGTTAAGGTTTCTGGGCTGCTGGCAAGAGCGATGCGGAGATTGACTCGGCGGTGTAGATGCCTGGCCCGATCTTGCGGATGAGTCGGCTTTTAGCCCAGCGCGACAGCTGCCGATACATGGTGTTCAGGGTGACATCGCCGAGGTGGCGGGCGATGTCGCGGGCCGACCAGGGCCGGGTGGGGTTTTGGTGGAGGAGGGCCAGGACCTGTTGTTGTCTGCGGCGGTCGGCTGGGGCGATGGGACGCTCGTCTCGAGATGCGGTAGGCGGTGCGGGTGGGGGTGGCAGGAGGGCGATGTCGAGGCCGGTGATGGTGCGGCTGTGGTCGGGCCGGCCGTCGTTGAGCCGTTCGTTGTAGCGGGAGATGGGCGATTTGACCTTGCGGGTGCTGACGCGTGGGCGTCGAGGTGGGAGCAGCGCGGCCAGGACACGGCGTCCGATGGCGCCCACCAGGCCAGTGGCGTGGCCAAGATGGTGGCCGGGCCGAATCACCAGGTCGCGCGCGGCGTGCAGAGCGATGGAGAAGCCGCAGCGGTCGGGGTCGGTGCCAGGGCGGGACTCGGCGGCGTCGACCATCACCGTCCGAAGGAGCTGATAGAGGGTGAGCACCGACCACATCTCCTGCTCCAGGCCGGCGGGGTCACCCGAACGCAGGATCCGCCCTTGCATGATCGTGTGGCGGAGCGCATAGTAGGCCGATTCGTGCTCCCATCGCTGATGGTAGAGCCTCACCAAGGCGGCGGCAGGATGGCGGCGGGCATCGGTCAGCGTGGTGGCCAGGCGGTAGGAGCCGGTGAAGGTGGTGCCATCGGTGCAGGTCACCGATACGCGGGCCTCGATGATGCGGATCTGCAGGGTGCCGATCATCGATAAGTAGGAGCCGTCGGCGAGCGTGGCCAGGACGGGGGTGCGCCGGTTGTTGCGCAGCCGGCCGAGGAACTGCGCGCCGGTGGCGTTGACCTGGGCGAGGAAGGCATTGCCGTCGAAGCCCTTGTCCCATAACACGAGCATGTCCGGCTTCAACAGGTGCAGCAGGCGCCGGGCATAGCCGCTCTCGCCTTCGCTAGTGGGGCCGAAGACGGCGCCGATCAGGGCCCGGGTCCCGGTCTCGACGAGCGTCATCAGCTCCAGCAGGGGGTAGCCGCCGTGGCCGGGGCTGCCGAGCCAGGCCCGGTTACGGGCGGTGTCGGGGGTCTTGAGCGAGCTGCAGCCGTCGAAGGAGACCGTGCGGTAGGCCCCGAACCGCGCTCCGGGAGTTCTTGGCTGGGCCAGCGGTCCGCTCAGCACCTCGAACAGGCGGCGCATCGGCGCGCTGCCCACCCTGCGGCGCAGGTCCCGCAGGGCTTTTGCGGTGGGCGCCACGACCAGCTCGGCGGTCAGCGAAGCCGTCAGCTTCTGCCAGACCAGCAGGTAGCCGACCTCGGGGAACAGACACATCGCCAGCAGGAAGTAAACCCCGACCCGCGAGGGCAGGCCACGCAGACGACGCTGCACGCTACGCGTCTCATCAAGGATCGCATCGACGAGCTCGAAGGGCACGAGCGCGGTCAGCTCACCCAAGTGCCCGGGAGCGAACAACCTCTTGACCGCCGGGCGGGGCAAGGACCCCGTCTCGACAGCGCGGGAAACAGCAGAGCTGGCATACTCGGCAATCAACGGAGATCCAGTTCTTCGACGGCTGGTTGTGGAAGATCACCGTTCTACTGGATCTCCGTCCTCATGTCCTGAGAACTCGCGTGCTTGACGGCACCACGAAAGCCTTAACTACCTGGCCTTGG
>NZ_JBITHD010000053.1:0-1959 GCF_044457685.1 Nonomuraea sp. NPDC050536 | reverse complement strand
AATGCATGCCGCGAGACTACGCACTCTGCAACGCCACCCAGCCGTTCGCCCCAGCCCCACAGGACGGGGCGAACGTTGCCTGACGCGGCACTAGTGATCTCCTTGTACAGGAGCGCAGCAGTGCGGTAGTCGCCGCTTTCCCCCAGGTAGGTAGCAGTACGTGCCAAACTCTCCGAGTCCGGCGGCAAGACGGCACGGGCATGAGGCACGAGTTGCGCAAAGCGTGGCCAGTCGGGCACGAACTTCGGATCCTCAGGAATGGCACTTTCCAACAGAGCGGCCGCGGTGCGGTGCCATCGGGTGCGTTCTACTGGGGGGAGCTGGTCGACGGTGACGGCCTGGACAAGGCGGTGAAGAGAAGTCGTACCGTCGGCGGGTTGGCTGATGAGGCTGTAGCGGCGCAGCGCTGCCACCGCCGCGTTGACGGCCCAGTCACCGTGCGGGAGTCGGGGCGAGGTCCGCGGAGCCGGCTGGGAGATAAGGAGCTGATGGGGGGTGGTGTCCGGGGCGTAGCAGGCCAGTAGCCGCAGCAGGGCACTGGCATCTGGGGCGGTGTCGGCGAGGTGGGTGAAGGACAAGTGCCAGGTGGAGGCCACCTGCTCGCGATACCCCCATGCCTGGCCCTCCGCCAGGGCGCTGGCACGCTGAGTACGGAGCAGTTTCAGGTAGGCGACCAGGCTGGTACCGGTTTCTGTCATATAGGCGCCGGCCTGTTCGAGTGCCAAGGGCAGCGCGCCCAACTCGGTCACGATCGCAGCAGCGGTTTCGGCGTCGTCATAGCCGGTGCGTTTCAACAAGAACGCTATCGCCTGGTCCACCTCGAGTACCGGCAGCTCAAGGCTCTGCTGAGCAGGCCAAGCGCTGGCTCGGCTAGTGATCAGCACATGACCACGGCCAGCGGGCGGCAACAATGCCTGCACCGCAGCCGGATCAGGGACGTCGTCGAAGATCAGCAGCCACGCAGTGGTTCGCGCTGCTAAGACGGCGTGGAGCTGGGCGGGTCGGGTGCGCGCTGGACAACGCCGCCGCCGAGTCGTTCAACAGCTTGCTGAAGGTGGAGTTCGTGCACCGGCAGCACTTCCGCACCCGTGCCGAGGCGCGCCTGAAGATCGCGACCTGGATCACCGACTTCTACAACACCAGGAGGAGGCACAGCGCCAACGGCGGGCTGCCGCCTGTCATATACGAGCGTCAGATGATCGAGAAGAGACAAGCATCAACGGCCCTGCTGAGGGCCGTTGTGGCATAGGGCCGTCTCCACACTTTCAGGGGATTGACACCCAGAAGGCGATCTCGCTCGGCCGGTCGCCGTCGTAGAGGCTCGTGCAGCAGCCGTGCCAGCGCTCGGGCACCTCACCATAGAGCTCGCCCTGCTCCCGCTCGTAGTCGTCCCGCGTCGGCCTGGCCGTGCCGAAGAGCCGCAGGGCGGCCTCGGCGCTCAGCGGGACGACCGCCCCGAGCTCGGGCTCGGCTCCGGCCTCGAGGACGCGGCTCATGTCGAGTAGGGAGTGTGTACCGTCGTGCCGAGTCACCTCGTCCTTCCAGAGCTCGGCCACCGTGTGCGGGCGCGGTAGCTCGGACGTCCACCAGAAGTACGCACTCTCCCGGAAGGCTTGCTCCTGGGCCTGCGCGAAAGCCGCCCGCAGGTTTTCCTGATAGGGGACCACAAAGTCCCACCTGGATGCGCCCATGATGATCAGCTCCTTCGAGCCAGAAACCACCGTTCACGTTCCCACGCTCCAATTCGATCAGCCCAACGTGTCCTGGGAGCTCGACGGCAACCAGTCCCAGGCCCGCGCCGCGCGAGCGGCCCTCCTCGAACAACTGACCCAACCACACCACTTCGTAGCCGGCGCCCACCTCAACTCACCCGGCATCGCCCGCGTAACCCCCTCCGGCGACGGTTATGCGCTGGAATACCTCGCACCACCGATCGGCTGATCGAGCCTGTCGGCTCCG
>NZ_JBITHD010000052.1:0-2167 GCF_044457685.1 Nonomuraea sp. NPDC050536 | reverse complement strand
GCGGCGTGCGCCACGAGGCGCTGTTTGACCGTGCGGAGGTGAAAGGCCTTCGCCGATGGCCCGTCGTAGCGGGTCGTGTGAAGTGGGAGGCAGCCTGATCCCGGAGGCGTGGGTGAGGGTGGGAGCAGCCTCGACGACGTCAGGACGTGCCGGTACTGCCAGACGGTGCGGGCCTGGTTAACGAGCGGGAAAGGTGTACGTGAGGAACCAGTGGTGTAACGCCCTTCAAGGCTTCCACCAGCTCAAATCTGGCGGATATGGGCTGGGTCGCGGTGCGTACCCGTCGGGTGCTGCCCGGCGGGGAACTCCTGGGCCGGTTGTCGCGCTTGGCCGGGAGGCTCTGGTGAAGGACTACGGCGTAGTCAGGGCGATGCCGCAGGGGCATAGCTGGGCACCTCCTCTCGCGAGCGGTCGGCAGTGAACGTGGGAACCATCTCGTGTCGCTCCTCGTGCCCGATCCCGTCCAGGGCGGGTGCGGGGATAGGTGCGTCGTCCGCCGAAGGCGCGGGGTGGGGCGGAGCCTGCGTAGTACTCCGAGTGCGGGAAAGCCGCGCACATGGGGAAGGCAGGCAGCAGTTTCGGCAGGTAGGGACGTCAGATCAGGAGGCCGCTTGTGAATATGGGCGCGCTGCTGCTGGAGCCGGGGACGGCCGAGTGGCGGGTACTGAGCATTCAGACCAAACTGCACCGCTGGGCCGGTGAGGATCGCTCTCGCCGGTTCGATGATCTGTTCAACCTGGTCGCTGACCCGGCGTTTCTCGTGGTTGCGTGGCGTCGGGTCCGGGGCAATGCCGGGTCCCGCACGGCGGGCGTTGACGGGCTGACAGCTCGTGACATTCCTGCCGGGTGGGGCGAAGAGACGTTCCTGAACGGGATACGCGAGCAACTACGCTCGCGCGCTTTCCGTCCTTTGCCGGTCCGAGAACGGTTGATCCCCAAGCCTGGCACTTCCAAGAAGCGCCGTCTGGGTATCCCCGTTCTGGCCGACAGGGTCGTTCAGGCGTCGCTGAAGCTGGTCATGGAGCCCATCTTCGAGGCCGGTTTCGCGCCGTGCTCGTATGGGTTTCGCCCGAACCGGGGCGCGCACGATGCGATCGCCGAGATCCACCACATGGGCTCCCACCGCTATGAGTGGGTGCTGGAGGCGGACATCGAGGCGTGCTTCGACACCATCTCTCATCCGGCTCTGATGGACCGGGTGCGGGCACGGGTGTCGGACAGGCGGGTGCTGGCGCTGGTGAAGGCGTTCTGCAAAGCCGGGATCCTCACCGAACTTGGCCGACAGGAACAGACCAACGCCGGGACCCCGCAAGGTGGGATTCTCTCCCCGCTGCTGGCCAACATCGTCTTGTCGGTCCTGGATGAGTGGTTCATGGCCGAGCATCAGGAGGCGATGGCCACCGTCCGGCAGCGCGACAACCGGCGTCAACGTGGGGTGGCGAACTGGCGGCTGGTCCGCTATGCCGACGACTGGGTCGCCCTGGTCAACGGCACCCGCCACGACGCCGAGCAGTTGAGGGAGCAGGCGGCCGCGGTACTGGCCCCGATGGGCCTGCGCTTATCGGAGGCCAAGACCTCGGTCACCCACATCGATGACGGGTTCGTCTTCCTGGGGCACCGCATCCAGCGGCGCCGCAAACGAGGAACCCGGAAGTGGACCGTCTACACCTATCCGAGCAAGAAGGCGATCAACAGCGTGATCGCCAAGGTGCGGGCGTTGATCCACCCAGGACAGCCCGACCTGAGAACCCTGTTGATCCGCGTGAACGCGGTGATCCGGGGCTGGTGCAACTACTTCCGGCACGGCTCGTCCAAACGGACGTTCAGCTACCTGGGCCATTACGTCTGGCACCGCCTCTATTGGTGGCTGCGCAAGCGGCATGGTGGCATGTCGTGGCGGAAGATACGGACCCGGCTGCTCAACAACGGCTGGGAGATCTCCGCTCAGGGAACCGTCTTGCTGGACGCGGCATCGATCCCGGTCGCCCGGTATCGCTGGCGCGCCTGGGACATCCCCACACCCTGGTCACGGCGAACAAGCCCATCTCCAGCGGCATGAACCTGTGGAGAGCCCGGTGCGGTGAAAGTCGCACGCCGGGTTCGGAGGGCGGGCCGGAGAAACGGACCAGCCGCAAGGCTGACACCGCGCTTCGGTCCGACCCCACAG
>NZ_JBITHD010000051.1:0-2213 GCF_044457685.1 Nonomuraea sp. NPDC050536 | reverse complement strand
CGGGCCGCGGCAACGAGCCGGCCAACGGGACCTTCGCCCTGCTCGACATGACGCCCTACGGCCGCCGCGAGGCGTGGGAGGACAACCCCGAGGGCTGGCCCGAGGCTCCTCAGGCCGACTCGCCTGTCGGTGGGCATGGCTCGCCGATCTGCTGGTACTGGCGCACGGACGCCGACGGCGACGCCACCTGGGGCCCGACCAGCCGCCCCGTGCCACAGTGGACCCGCCCCGGCGCGACCCCTGTGGTGACCCTCGGCCGGCACGGCCACGACCACTGACGGGCCTTCGTCGACGGCGTCGGCAAAGGTGTCCGGTGCCGGGCGGAATCTCCGGACGAACGCCCGCCCGCGCGCTCGATCGGTGGGCGGTTCACCCGGAAGGTGAAGGACTCCTGGGAGGAGAGGGGCTGCCTAGGCTTGCCAGTCCTATCAGGAGTTCGGCTGCACGCATCGACTCGTCATGCCCTGCTCATGGCGGGGTAGTGATCGTCCCTCGCGGCGGCACTTCTACCCCGGTTCGGACGATGACCGACGGGCAGTGGGCGCTGCCGCGCCGCTGCTCCCGGCGGCGAGGAGCACCGGCAGGGAGCGAGCGACCCGCCGAAGCCGACGATCGCGCCGTTCCCGGCCACCGGGAGGGCGACCTCACCATCGGCAAGAACCAGTTGTCCGCCATCGGCACCCTGGTCGAGCGGCGGGCGCGGGGGCAGGCCCGAGAAGTGGGACCGACGCCTGGTCCTGGACGCGATCTTCTACCTGGCCGGCGCGTGTCCCTCACGAGCCACAGCGAATGCAGTCCTCGGGCCGTGGCACGACACGTGTCAGGAGTCGGAGTCCTGGGCTCGCTGGCGGCGGCGGGCGCCCGCCACGTGCCTCAGCAACGAGAAGGAGGCCGCCAGCACCACGACGTTGAAGACCATCTGGACCAATACCAGACCGCGGCCGATCTGCCCCTCCGCGTGCACGTCGCCGAAGCCCACGGTCGCCGCCGTGGAGACGGCGAAGTAGAGCGCATCCGTCCTGGTCCGCAGCCCCACGAACTCTGTGCTCCCCCATCGCGCGACCAGGTAGTCCGCCAGCGCGAACATCGTCACCCCGATAACGCTGACCAGGATCAACGTATCGAGCCGCACGACGCCGCTCTCCTCGCTGGCCGCCTCCCGTACGGCCGCAGTCCGCACCCCCCAAGCCACGAACCCGATCCCGACCAAGAAGCCCAACAGCCGCAACCCCACCGCCCATGGCCCCTGCTGAGGGTCCAACGGCAGCAGGTAATACACGGCTAT
This sequence comes from Nonomuraea sp. NPDC050536, assembly GCF_044457685.1. Taxonomy (NCBI): domain Bacteria; kingdom Bacillati; phylum Actinomycetota; class Actinomycetes; order Streptosporangiales; family Streptosporangiaceae; genus Nonomuraea; species Nonomuraea sp. NPDC050536. Next base: position 928 of record NZ_JBITHD010000051.1, on the reverse strand, counting down.
CACCAACGCCACATTCCGCACCGCACGCCACATGCCCCTACATTCGCCACCTCACCGGACACCACAAAGCCCCACACGCCCACCCCACCAGAACTTTGCCCAGCCCCCTGTACGGCGAGCCCTCCAGCGAAGCGCAACACGCAAATCCCCTGAGCCCGGTGTCAACCGCGAACCCCAACCCGATCTCCCGAACCGGGCCCCACCCCACAAACGCCACCCCAGAAGCACCCGCCACCGGGCACACCCACCGAACACGGCCAGGAGCCCGTGGTACGCCCGTCACGGACGAGCTGGCACAGCGTCACAAGCGGCGACATGTCCCTATGGGCGCTGCTCGCGAGGCGCGGAGATGGCCACGTGCCTCATGTCACACGACAAGCACCACCCACTTGCGCACAGAATCGCCGAAGCGGTCACATCGCATTGACGGCACACTCGCCGGCGACTCAGCAACAGGCGACGAATCCAGTCGCGCAAGTATCAGCGGAAACGCGAAAAGCGTCACCCTCGCCACTTAGGAGGCCCCGGAACTGCGGCAATAGCACCCCGCCGCCAGGGGCCACCGATCGGAACCAGCGAGGATCTCCGGGCCCAAGCCAACACCTTGGAAACGCGAAAAGGGCCACCCACACCAAGTACGGCCCTTGGAAAGACGGAGCAAGCCATCTCCCTTGCCGGGGATGGCCGGTCGAGGCACGGGAGGGGTTGCCGGAGGGGTTGCTCAAGCCCTTGGCCGCACCTCTGAAACGGAAGGGGCCGCCCACACCGTAGACGGCTCCTGGAGACCCAGCAGGCCTTCCCCGCTGCCCGAGATGGCCGGTCGAGGCACGCGTGGGGTTGCCCAAGCCCCTGACCGCACCTCTGAAACGCGAAGGGGCCCACCTACACCGCGGATGACCCAGGCAATCGCAGCAAGCCTCCCCGCTAC
>NZ_JBITHD010000050.1:0-2927 GCF_044457685.1 Nonomuraea sp. NPDC050536 | reverse complement strand
GTATGGGTCGCCGCGTGATACACCGCCCGCGGGTCACCAGCGAACCGCCAGTTGTTGTTCACCTCGGCCCACTGCGACCAGCCCGACCCGGAGTTCCGAGAGAACCCGATCTTCCCGTCCAGGCCACGCCCGAACACCGTGGTCGCATTAGAGACCGGATTGAACACCGACCAACTCGAATCCCACGACGGAAACGCCGAGTGGGGGCCCGGCGTGCCCCATTGGCCGTAGTCGGCGGTGATCACGTAGTCCCAGTCGCAGCTTGCCCCGCCGACGGTGGCGTACCCGCGCTGCCAGATGTGGGTGTGCGGGTTGAGGGTGGCGTTCTGGCCGCCGGAGAAGCCTCCCGACATCGACTGCCAGAACCAGGTCGCCTTGCCGTTTCCGGCCAGATGGTCGATGCACCAGGTACTTGAGTAGACACCGATCCGGCTGGGTGACAGGACGGAGGCGATTCCGTCCAGGTAGGCGTCCACGGCTGCGAAACCGGACGGCTGTACGTCGTAGTCGAGACTGAAGTAGATCGGCCGGTCCCCGGGGATCCCGCAGGCGTTGGCGGCAGCGAGCGCCGTTTGCGCGTCGGACCGGCCACCGGAGTACCCGCGGCCGGTGGGGTTGGCTAACTGCTCGAAGTTAGCGATGACCGCCACACCATGAGCCGCGCAGGCGGCGACCTTCGCCGCCGTCATGCTTCCCGGACCCGTCAGGTAGTAAGACACGAAGGTGTACCCGGCCGTCGCGACCTGGCCGGGGTCGGGGTCCTGGTTGGAATCCAGGCCCTTGGCCCGGTCGGCGCGGGCCGGACGGGCCGAACCAAAGTCCAACGCGGTCACGGCCAGCGTTCCTGCGCCGGCCGCTCCGGCCATGGCCAACAGGCGCCGCCGGGTGAATCTCGGAGACTTCGGAAGACTGTCCATTTCCATACATCCCTTCCTCTCGCGGAACAGAACCGGTACGGCCATTCCAGATGTAGGACCGGCGACAAGAGGCGTGCGGCGAGTCCATACCGCAGATTTGCGGCGGGCCCTTGGGGCTGGACGGCGATGCACTGCCCGGGTTTGGAGCGGATTCCGAATCGGGGCAGCCATAATGAGACACGATTCAGCAGTGTGAACCGCCCCAGGGTCCGTCGTATTCGGCGCTTTCGCCACCGAAGACGACTCCGCCAACGAACAAGATGCAGTGCCCCGCTCCGGGAACTGAGATCGGGCCCGCCTGGTAGCGGTAGTAGACAGGTAATCGGGCGCTGGCGGCGCCACAACGCGGAGTCATTACGCTGTGCCAGTCGGACAACAGTCGCCGATCACGGTCAGCGGCATTCCCACGCGGACGTACGAGAGGAAACGGAGGAGATGTTGGCCGTTCCGGTGCCTCCGACGAGAACTGCGAGGACTGCGGCGGTCTTGACGGGTTTCTTGCGCTTCACTATCGCCCTCCTTGAGTCAACTGCACCGAACCGCTACAGGCCGCGAGGGCGCAGCAATACTCGCTACAGGCAGGCACGGGCTGTCGGGGTTAGGTAATGATCGGAAGCGATCTGAGGGTGAGTGGATCTTGCGGGACGCGCCGGGCTCCCGAAGGCGACACATGGCCGTCACCCGAAGTTCTGCGAGAGCGACTATCGCGCGCGGCACGCTGTCGAGTGCGCCATAAATCGGCTCAAGCGCCACCGTGCTGTTGCGACCAGATACGACAAGCTCGCCGTCCGCTACGAGGCCACCATTCAGATCGCCATCATCAACGACTGGCTGACCTGCTTATGAAACAGGCCCTAGTTCGCAGGAGCAGGCGGTCTCTTGAACGAATCGGACATCTCGCGTACTACAAGTGGTCGCTGCAGCCCGGACCTACAGGCCGTATTCGATGGCAGTCGCGTCCGGCTGTACGACGCCCTGCACGGCGGTCGCGCTACCTGGGGCGGCTGCGACCAGGGCACCGCTGGCAGGCACGGCGATCGCGATCGCCGCCCCTATCGTCGCGGCTACCCCCGCGAGGGCGAGGGTCTGACTGAAACGCATCATGTGCTCCTTGTTCTGGGGCTAGTTGTCATCGTCGCTCTGGCTGTTGCGGCGGCGAGAGTTGCACGGTAGACGGCTGCCTTTTACTCCGATGTTCCTTCCTGGCTGGGCCGGCATGAGCTTGCGACGGCGGTAGCCGCGAGCACTCCCTCGGTGCAGTAGGACCAGGGTGTCCGGGCCGACCGGATGGAGTCACGTTTTCCGTACGAACCCGTACACCCCCATCCCGCGGGCGGCCATGCCGGCGCCGGAACGCGACCAGGCAGGACAGGTGTACCGACACCCGCGGCTGGGGATCCGGCGTGCCGCACGCAGTCGGCGCGGGTCCGCTCTGCGGCCGGGATGAACTCCAGCAGCAGCTTCAGCCGGGTCGGATCCGGCAGTGCGCGGAAGAACGAGTGGCAGGTGCGGGCCAGGCCCACGGACTGTCGGCCGCGGAGAATTTTGCGTTCGCGCTGTCACAGTCGGCCGGGAGCGCGTGTCCGACCAAATGAGACTACGAGCGGGAGACCAGCGGACGCGACCATCGCCCCTACCGGCTCTACTACTTCCCCAGGGCAACGCCAAGAACCTAGCGTCGCCACCAAGCACAACCCACGAACTGCGTGATCCTCTCCCTCCACACGATCGACAACAACGGGGCCACCTGGACAGCAAAACGTGACGTGGTGGGGCTGTCTTCGGCGCCGGCAACACGTGGTTCTGGAACATCCACGCCAACTCCAGCAACCTGTCCACGCTGAACACCTACGCCGCCCTGAGCCTGATCAGGAACAGGAACGTCAGCCGCTGGGCGATACCAACGTCGGCCTGACTAGTACTACAGCATGATTTCGTGATGTTTGAGCCATCGTCTCCGGTAGTGGCTTGCTCTGGCGCGGGTCTGGTGGGCGCGGCGGTGCTGAGACC
>NZ_JBITHD010000049.1:0-3194 GCF_044457685.1 Nonomuraea sp. NPDC050536 | reverse complement strand
CACCTCGATCGCCTTCGGCCGGCGCTGCGAGCAGGCCGGCGTCCGTCCCTCGACGGGCAGAACCGGGACGTGCTTCGACAATGCAATCATCGAGAGCTTCTTCGCCTCGCTGGAGTGCGAGCTGCTCGACCGGCGCACCTTCCGCACCAGGTCAGAAGCCGAACGGGCCCTGCTCAGCTACATCGAAGGGTTGTCACGATATGCAGGTGATCCTGTGCTGGCCTGCAGGTCAGAGATGAGTGGCCGTTGACGGCTGGCGCTGGGTGACGTGGGTGATTCTGGAGTTACCCGAGTGACGGGAGTCTCCTCCGATGGTGTTCGATCCCTGTCTGCTCAACGGCCGTCCCGACCCTGCCGATCCCGGCGTGGTGCGCCTGGGGCATCCGGCGTTGGATGACTATCTGGAGTTGGTGGCGGCCCGGGCCCGGCCCAACACGTTGATCGCGACCGCGTATGACCTGAAGGTGTTCTTCAGCCAGATCCGCAAGGACCCGGCCGAGGTCACCACCGTGGATGTGCTGGCCTTCATCAAGATGCAGCGTTCTCCGCGCATCGATGCCAAGGTGGTCCGTCTGGAGGACGGCGAGGCCGGGCTGTCGGCCCGGACGATCAAACGTCGGCTGGCGAGCATCCGCGGGCTGTTCAACTTCCTGGTGGTGCGCGGCGACGTGCGGGCTGACCCGGTTCCTCAGGGACTGGCCGCCCGCCGCCCGGGCCAACGCGCGATCCGGCAGGTCCCGCTGATTCGTACGCCCCGGACACTTCCCCGGGTACTCGAGCCCGGGGAGGTGTCGGCTTTCTTGGCCGCGCTGCGTACTCGTCGCGACCGGGCCATGGCCGAGGCCATGCTGCTGGGCGGGCTGCGCCGCTGCGAGGTGCTGGGCCTGCGCCTTGGCGATCTACGACCCGGAGAGCATCGCGTGTTCATCGCCGAAGGCAAGGGCGGACACCAGCGGATCGTCCCGGTCTCGGCCCGGTTCTTCGCCACCGTGGCCGACTATCTTGCCACCGAGCGACCGCAGACCAACACCACCGATCGGCTGTTCGTCGTGCTCAAGGGACCACGTCGCGGCCAGCCGCTGTCGGCATCCGGCCTGGATGAGATTGTCACCGGTGCCCGTGACCGGGCCGGAATCATCCGCTTGACCTGCCATCAACTACGTCACACGTGTCTGACCCGGCTGCGCGAGGCGGGCATGGCGTTGGAGGCGTTGCAGGCCCAGGCCGGTCACCGCTCCATCGAATCCACCCGGATCTACCTCCACCTGGCAGGAGGCTGGCTCGTGGAGGAATACCGGCGCGCCATGGAGGCGATCGACGCGCAAACCGTCCAGGAGCGGTGATGGAGGCGAGGGCATCGCTGGCGGCCGAGCCTGACCTGGTCGAGCACTACTGCCATGACGCTCAGCAGGCGGGGGTGAAGATCTGGCCGTCGAACCGGCTCGCGGCCGAGACGTTCCTGCACCGCGTCGCTGCCTGCGGAGGATGGGCGGGCATGGACCTGACCGAGCGGCTGGCCGCCACCCGAGAGCAGATGCGGACCGGGCCCTTTGTCAGCTGGCTGATCGTGACCGGCCGGTGGGCCGTGGACGCCGCCTTCCTAGTCACCGCCGGCCTGCGGCTCGGGGAGGCTGCTTCCCGCTATCAGCCCCTGGCCCGGCTACGGTTCGAGCAGGCCACGGACCGCTTGTCGATCACTCGGGCCGACACTCGGTTGCAGTGGCACATGTTCGCCTTGCTGGCCGCGGCCACCGCCACCACCGTCGACCGCATCGACACCCAGATCTTCCTCACCGGCCGCCAGTTGCTGCTGGCCGCCTATCGCCGGCGGGGACACCCTGACTCAGGCCGCAACCCCGCCGCCATCCTTCATCGCCTGCAGGCGACGCTGTTTCATGACCAAGCGATCGACACCCTGGAGCGGCCCGGCCGCATCCCGGTCAGTATTGCCGGCTGGAACGGCGTCGCCACCTCATACGCCCTGGCCGCCCGCCGCTACGTCGAGCAGGTCACGCTCAGCCTTCGCCCTTCCACCGTCAAGGCCATCGAGCGGGATCTGCGCCAGTTCGGCCACTACCTGGCCGACCAACACCCCAACGTCACCACCTTGACCCAGCTCAACCGCAGCCACATCGAGGACTACAAGCGTCGCCTGGCCTGCGACCCGAGGCCCTCGGGAGCTCCGCTGGCCAAGCCCAGCATCAAGAACACATTGATCAACTTGCGCTGCTTCTTCACCCGGATCACCGAATGGGACTACCCGGACGTCCCATCCCGGCCGCTGATCTTCGACGCGGACTTGCCCATCATCGATCGGCCACTGCCACGTTTCCTCGATGACGCCGCAGCCACCAAGCTGCTGCGCACCGCCCGCGCCGAACCCGATGACTTCACCCGTCTGGTCGTCGAACTTCTCGCCCGCACCGGCATGCGCAAGGGCGAGTTGCTCGCTCTGACCGTTGACGCCGTCGTCCAAATCGGCTCGGCCTACTGGCTGCGCATCCCGATCGGGAAACTGCACAACGACCGCTACATCCCGCTCCACCCGGAACTGAAGAGCCTGCTGGACGCCTGGCTACGCAGCCGGCCCACCGACCTGCGCTCGGACAAGATGTTCCTGCGCCGAGGCGGCCGACCCATCCTGCCCCGCCACATCGACCAGGCCCTGGCAAAGGTCGCCGACACGGCCGGCATCGGCCACATCACCGCACACCAACTGCGCCACACCCTGGCCACCCAGGCCATCAACCGCGGCATGTCTCTAGAGGCCATCGCCGCCCTGCTCGGCCACAAGACGCTCGCCATGACCATGGTCTATGCCCGCATCGCTGACCGGACCGTCGCCGAGGAGTACTTCTCGGTGACCGAGAAAGTCGAGGCACTCTACGCTCAACCCGCCCAGCTTCCCGCCACTGACGAGGGCCACCAGATGCGCCGACTACGCGCGGAGATGCATCGCCGAATGCTCGGCAACGGCTACTGCGCCCGGCCGGTCGAGATGGACTGCCACTTCGAGTCCATCTGCGAGTCCTGCCAGTTCTTCGTCACCACGATCGAGTTCCGCCCTCGACTACAGGCCCAACGCGACGATGCCAAAGAGAAGGGACAGCTCGGACGTCAGAAGATCTTCGACGGCCTGCTCAACAGACTCGACTCAACAGGCACTTGACTCGATCACCTGCATAACTACAACC
>NZ_JBITHD010000048.1:0-2789 GCF_044457685.1 Nonomuraea sp. NPDC050536 | reverse complement strand
TGCAGTCTCTGCCGAGGCTGCGAACAGTGATAAATCGTTGAGTTAGTTGAAGCCTCTGGGAAGGGGCGCCGTAGACCGTGAGAGCCGGGTAGGCGAAAACTCTTCGACTGTTTGAGGTGTTCCCAAGTAGCACGGGGCCCGAGAAATCCTGTGTGAATCTGCCAGGACCACCTGGTAAGCCTAAATACTCCCTGATGACCGATAGTGCACGAGTACCGTGAGGGAAAGGTGAAAAGTGCCCCGGTGAGGGGTCGTGAAATAGTACCTGAAACCGTGTGCCTACAAGCCGTAGGAGCTTACACAGTCTTCGGATTGTGTGTGATGTGACTGCGTGCCTTTTGAAGAATGAGCCTGCGAGTTATGGTGTGTGGCGAGGTTAACCCGTGTGGGGGAGCCGTAGCGAAAGCGAGTCTGAAGAGGGCGTTTGAGTCGCATGCTGTAGACCCGAAGCGGAGTGATCTACGCATGGGCAGGTTGAAGCTCAGGTAAGACTGGGTGGAGGACCGAACCCACCAGGGTTGAAAACCTGGGGGATGACCTGTGTGTAGGGGTGAAAGGCCAATCAAACTCCGTGATAGCTGGTTCTCCCCGAAATGCATTTAGGTGCAGCGTTGCGTGTTTCTTGCCGGAGGTAGAGCACTGGATGGCTGATGGGCCCGACAAGGTTACTGACGTCAGCCAAACTCCGAATGCCGGTAAGTGAGAGCGTGGCAGTGAGACTGCGGGCGATAAGGTTCGTAGTCGAGAGGGAAACAGCCCAGATCACCGACTAAGGCCCCTAAGCGTGTGCTAAGTGGGAAAGGATGTGGAGTCGCAGAGACAACCAGGAGGTTGGCTTAGAAGCAGCCACCCTTGAAAGAGTGCGTAATAGCTCACTGGTCAAGTGATTCCGCGCCGACAATGTAGCGGGGCTCAAGTACACCGCCGAAGTCGTGGCATTGATGCAGATTCGTCTGTGTTGATGGGTAGGGGAGCGTCGTGCAGCCGGCGAAGCAGCAGAGTGATCTAGTTGTGGAGGCTGTGCGAGTGAGAATGCAGGCATGAGTAGCGAATCAAGAGTGAGAAACTCTTGCGCCGGATGACCAAGGGTTCCTGGGGCAGGCTAATCCGCCCAGGGTAAGTCGGGGCCTAAGGCGAGGCCGACAGGCGTAGTCGATGGATAACGGGTTGATATTCCCGTACCCGCTTTGAAGCGCCCATATCGAACCTCCTGATGCTAACGGTCCTTAAGTCCCTCTGATGCCTTCGGGCTAGGGGGTGAGGCTGAACGCCGGATCCGATGGGGTAGTAGGTAAGTGATGGGGTGACGCAGGAAGGTAGTCCAGCCCAGGCGATGGTTGTCCTGGGGTAAGCATGTAGGGCGTGTTGTAGGCAAATCCGCAACACTTATGCCTGAGATGTGATGCCGAGCCGATTGTGGTGAAGTGGATGATCCTATGCTGCCGAGAAAAGCCTCTAGCGAGTTTCATGGCGGCCCGTACCCTAAACCGACTCAGGTGGTCAGGTAGAGAATACTAAGGCGATCGGGTGAACTGTGGTTAAGGAACTCGGCAAATTGCCCCCGTAACTTCGGGAGAAGGGGGACCTCTGCTGGTGATGGACCTAGCGTCTGGAGCTGGTGGTGGTCGCAGTGGCCAGGGGGAAGCGACTGTTTACTAAAAACACAGGTCCGTGCGAAGTCGTAAGACGATGTATACGGACTGACGCCTGCCCGGTGCCGGAACGTTAAGGGGACCGCTTAGTTGTGGTAACACAGCGAAGGTGAGAACTTAAGCGCCGGTAAACGGCGGTGGTAACTATAACCATCCTAAGGTAGCGAAATTCCTTGTCGGGTAAGTTCCGACCTGCACGAATGGCGTAACGACTTCCCCGCTGTCTCAACCGCAGACCCGGCGAAATTGCACTACGAGTAAAGATGCTCGTTACGCGCAGCAGGACGGAAAGACCCCGGGACCTTCACTACAGCTTGACATTGGCGTTTGGAGCGTCTTGTGTAGGATAGGTGGGAGACTGGGAAGCTCGGACGCTAGTTCGGGTGGAGTCATTGGTGAAATACCACTCTGGTCGTTTTGAACGTCTAACTCTGGTCCGTGATCCGGATCGGGGACAGTGTCTGGTGGGTAGTTTAACTGGGGCGGTTGCCTCCTAAAGAGTAACGGAGGCGCCCAAAGGTTCCCTCAGCCTGGTTGGCAATCAGGTGTTGAGTGTAAGTGCACAAGGGAGCTTGACTGTGAGACTGACGGGTCGAGCAGGAGCGAAAGCTGGGACTAGTGATCCGGCATCGGCATGTGGAAGCGGTGTCGCTCAACGGCTAAAAGGTACCCCGGGGATAACAGGCTGATCTTCCCCAAGAGTCCATATCGACGGGATGGTTTGGCACCTCGATGTCGGCTCGTCGCATCCTGGGGCTGGAGTAGGTCCCAAGGGTTGGGCTGTTCGCCCATTAAAGCGGTACGCGAGCTGGGTTTAGAACGTCGCGAGACAGTTCGGTCCCTATCCGCTGCGCGCGCAGGAGACTTGAAAGGAGCTGTCCCTAGTACGAGAGGACCGGGACGGACGAACCTCTGGTGTGCCAGTTGTACCGCCAGGTGCACGGCTGGTTGGCTACGTTCGGAAGGGATAACCGCTGAAAGCATCTAAGCGGGAAGCTCGCCTTGAGATGAGGTCTCCCACCCTGTGAGGGGGTAAGGCTCCCGGTAGACGACCGGGTTGATAGGCCGGAGGTGGAAGCACGGTAACGTGTGGAGCTGACCGGTACTAATAGGCCGAGGACTTGACCACAAAGCAAC
>NZ_JBITHD010000047.1:0-9394 GCF_044457685.1 Nonomuraea sp. NPDC050536 | reverse complement strand
AAGCGAGCGTGGTCTTGCCTGAACAGCTGGAGCCGGTCAGTTTGAGCAGCATCTCACCAGGGTGGCAGGTCAGTGGCGGTGCCTTCGAAAGATTTTCCCGGCGGGCCGTCACGCCAACTCGGTGACACGGCAGGGAATCGCGCCAACTCACTGAGACAGACGCCAAGCCCCTTGAGACAGGACAAATGCCTCACATACGTGGAACGAACGATCAAACACCTCATGATCAACGGGACTGCCCCAGATTCAATGGGACGCAACAACCGGCGAGCAGCGACGCCAGCGCTACAGGAGGCGAATATCGGACAGTATGAGATTTCAGTATGGTATGGGACGTGATCCTTTGAGTGTCCGTTAGGAGCTACCGCGTCCGGCGAGTTCCCGGCGCAGGATGAGGTTCTCCCCATGTGCTTGCTCAAGGGCCGCGCGCAAGGTGGCGAGCTCGGCGCGGTGGCAGGCCTTGAGCCGTGTGATCTCGGCGGTGAGCGCCAGGACGACGTTATCGGGCTCTTGCGGTCGGTCGGGCGGTGCTTTTGCCTGGCCCGCGCTGGGATGAGTGCTGGTGGCGCAGGTTCTCGATGCGCTCACGCAGGTCAGGGTGGCCGTAGAGGAAGGAGTGGGAGACGCCCGCTTGGCGGCCAGCCTCTTGGAAGGACACCGGGGTGCCGTTCTTGATCAGGCGCCGCAGGGCATCCTCTGCAGCTTTGACCTTGATAGCGGATTTGCGCTGCGCGGCCGCGCGCAGGGCGGCGATCCGGCGCTCGCGCTTAGCGGCGTTGCCGTCGGCGCCCGGAGCAGTCGAGGTGGTCACGAGGTGCTCTCTCGCGGCCGGGTATCGATGGTGACAGGCACCGGGCCAGCCGCACGGGCGCCGGCTTGGGTGGTCGGGGCGCCGACTCCTTGGAGCGCCCTGCCCGGCGCGGCACGCATGGCCGCCAGCAGCTGGGCAAGGGCCCGGCGTTCGGCGGTGCGCTGGCTGAGCCAGACGTTGTCGCCGGGCATGGGCTGGCCGTAGCAGGCTTGGAAGGCGGCGGCGGTGCGTTCAATCAGTGCGTCGATTTCGGCGAGCTGTCGGCGCAGCCCAGCTTGATGGCTGTCGTCGGTGACGAAGACGCCGCAGGTCAGGCAGGCGTTGCCTTTGTCGCAGGACTGCAGCGGGGGCAACAGGCAGTAGCCGTTGGGCAGGAACCGGTCGGCGCGGTTGAACAGGTGCAGCCCGTCGTGGTCCTCGTGTGTGAAGGTGACTTGGGTGCCGTCGGCCTTGAACTTGCGGGTGGCGATGAAGGCCTGCTCGGCGTGTTCATCGCGCCGGGCCACGTAGTGCATCGACATGGACGGGCTGGCGTGCCCGGCGTAGCGCTGCAGTACGTGGATCGGCAGGCCGAGTTCGGCCAGGCGGGTGATGCGGGTGTGTCGGAAGCGGTGGGTGTGGCTGAGCCGTACCGTTCGGCCGGTGCTGTCGGTGATCTGCGCAACGTCGCTGAAGGCAGTCAGGACCTGGGCGTAGGTGCCGCGCGGGAACGGTTTGCTGCCGCCGGCGTTGGCTTTGCGCGCCGGGAACAGGAACCGGGTCGGCTGACCGAACCGCTGGTGTACCCAGTGCCGCTGTTCGTCGATGACGGCGACGACCTCGGCGTCGACGAGGATGGTGTCGGGCGCTTGGCCGATCTTGGTCTGGGCGTAGTGGAAGCGGGCCACCTGCTCGCCTTCGGCGGCCTGAATCGCCCGGTCGGTCGCCGGGGAGAGGCAATCGAAGGCGCACTGGACGATCTCGCTCATGGGGCGGCCGGTGCGGATCTGCAGGAGCAGCATGCGCATCACCTGCGGTTCGCCGAACCCAGAGAGATCCCGCACCTGGCCGCCGGTCGTGACGGATACCGTCTCGCCCGCTGCCGCACCCAAGACGGGCAGGCAGGCCGTTATCTGGGCCAGCGCGTGGTCGTCGATGTAATGGCCTTCATCGATGGTGGGCTGGTCACGCCGGGACCATCCCCGCGTGCGCGGGGAGCCGCGCGCGTTCGGTCTCATTCGACCCGAGGCATGTCTTACCGATCATGAAGCATTCGCATGGATACCTCAGGAGGCGTCCCAGTAGTCTTGAGGAGATCTTAGTTGCACAGCACGGAGGCCAAGAGTGATGCGGTTAGAGCGGGGTTCGAGTCGGCTGTACGGCATGATGCTCATGCTGGCCGCGGTGGTCCTTCTCGTGGACCAGCTCACCAAGCTCTGGGCGGTCGCCAAGCTGTCCGACAGCGAGCGCGTCGCCGTGATCCCTCCTCTGATTCACTTTCGGCTGCTCTACAATGCCGGAGCCGCGTTCTCCCTAGGCACCGGCGCGACATGGGTGTTCGCCCTGGCGGCGACAGCCGCAGTGGTCGGCATTCTCTACACCGCGCGTCGGCTGGCCTCCTCCGGCTGGGCACTCGTGCTGGGTGTGCTGCTTGGCGGCGCGGTGTCCCACCTAGGCGATCGGCTCTTCCGCGAGCCCGGCTTCGCCCGCGGGCACGTCGTGGACTTCATCGACTACGGCCCGTTCGTGGGTAACGTCGCCGACATCGCACTCGCCTGCGGGTGCGTCGCGATGGTGCTGCTCAGCCTGCGTGGCGTGCCTCTTGCCAGGGTGCCGAGCGGAGAGTCCGCCTAGCTTCTGGCAAGGACCATCGGCAGGCCAAACTACATACGAGGAATCTGCCTCATGATCAGTGAGACGCCTTTCGTTCCGCGTGTCTCATCCAATTTGAGGCACCGCAGGTCAGAGGCATTCCGATGCCTCATGTTAAACAAGACAGGACAGCGCGGAACCGCGGCCGTCTGCCTGTTGCACGTCCCTGGCCGCGGGTCGGGCACCGCTCCGCGGTTAACTCGTCGAGCTCGAGCCCTTTCGGGACGTGCCGTGGATGAAGGTCCGTCCGAACGCGCATGAACCTTGCGGCGTGCCGCCACCGGCCGTGCTCAGCCGCCACATCCACTGCGACCTCCACGACCACGCTCGGCTCCACTCGCGTGTAGACGAGGGGCTCGCCCTGGCCGTAACATTCCCCGTCAAGTCTGCGTGTTGAAGCTTCTTGCCGCCAGATCACGGACGTAGCAGTTGAGCTGGATACCGTCCGAACCTTGGATCTGTGCGATGTAGCGGAAGCCGGACCGCTGTGCGACGGCGACGGACGCGGCGTTCTCCGGTTCCACCTTGATCACTCCCTGTGTCGCCCCTTGTGCGGCTGCATACTGGCAAACCAGATGGACCGCGCGGGTTGCGAGGCCCCGCCCCCGCCATTTCGGGTAGAGCCCGTAGGCGATGTTCACCTGGCCGTCGGCCAAGTCTTCCAGCCCGAACCGCAGGTCAATGGTGCCCACCAGGGCCGCCTGGGTGTCGACGTGGATCCCAAAGGCGCGCAGTGAACCGTCGGTGCTCCACTCGTGCATGCACCTGCGCAGGTATGCCTCGGTTCCAGCTCGAGTGCTCGGGCCCCCGTTGAGCCACCGCACCAGTTGATCGTCCTCGCCAGCCAGATGCGCATCCAGATCATCCAGACACAGCGGGGACAAAGTGACGACGCCGTCCGACAACCGCGATTCGCTCATCTGCCAACTAGTAGTTGGCCAGAATCTCACCGGCAACCGGATATCGAAGCGTCGCTTGGTCGTCCGCAGTGGCGACTGCATCCGTCCCGGCAACAGGGCCGACGAGGTGGTCCATATCCCGCACGCACTGGCGCCGTGTTCGCTGGCGTGTCGACGCCGGGCAGGGGCGCTCCCCCCGCGGTGACCTCGTCCCGGCGGCCAGGCCGAGTATCGCCCGGGTGTTCAGCTGGCCGTGCGGAACTCGAAGAGCCGCGCAGCCTGGGAGGCGGTGCGGTGTTGCGCGCGTCCGGGAACGTCCTGGACCAATGACACGCCTTCTGCGTAGAGCTGGCCGGTGCTGGCGTACTCGGCCATGAGTGCCGCGTATCGGGAGACCTCGGTTGCCGGCAGGGCTTTCCTCCGTTCCTGGTTCTGCTCCAGCAGGACCTTCTCGGGCTGGGTGAAGCGTAGTGCGGTGACCGGCATCTGAAGCCGGCTGGCTATGGCGAGCAGCCTGGCGCGCGCGTGAGGGAGCACGTTGGTTGACTCAGCGATCGCGGTGCAGCCGGCCGCAAGTCGCGCAGCGACTCGGCGATCTCGCTCCTGGAAGATCTGGGGGTCGGCTGATTCACGGTCAACAGAAGTGTTGAGGTAGTGCTCAGCAATGGCGTCGCTGGACACGACGGCCTCAGGATCGATCTTGTCTTGGTCGATCAGCGCCTGGATGAAAGAGCTCTTGCCCGAGGCCGGCGGCCCGACCAGCAGCACGAGCCCGACAGGGATCCAGACCTGTTCGGGCTGTCTGCCGTCGCCAGCGCCGTTGCGGATCTCACCCTCGAAGGCCATGGTCAGACGATAGACCTCCGGCCTGCATTGTGACTTCACGGTTTATCGGCCAGGCACCTGGCGTCATGGCAGCCTCTCGCCGGGCGGATGATCACGGGAGTGAGTAGCGGACTGGCACGTCTCTCAGCGCCGACGGTCCAGCGGGGTGACGTTCGGTTCAGGCAGCTCCAGTTGCTCCCGCACCCCTGAGGCGCACGACAACTCGAATCCAGCCCGGCCACGCCCACCTCGCACCCGCGACCAGCACGGCGCGCCGGACACAACTATGGTTGTCGGGGCGCGTATCGAAAGGTCCCAACTGTTGTCCCAACACAGGGCCCTGGCCCGGTAAGGGTCTGGTAGCTAGAGCGGGGACGCCGGTTCGGCCGCAGCAGCTCCGCCCTCGTCTTCGCCATCGAGATCGTCGTCCGGTGCGGTGACCAGCCGCAGGGTCCATCCTCCGCTGCCATCCGATATCTCCTGCCAGGCCGTCAGCCATATCCGCTGCCCGTTCGGTTCGATCGGCAACACCTGCACCCCATGCAGCTCCGCCTTCCCCAGCCCAGTCGCCTCGTCGAATCTGGCATCACCAGTGAAGGTCGCCTCGTTGAACCTGGCGTCACCCGTGAAGGTCGCCTTGTCGAATCTGGCGTCATCGCCGAAGATCGCCTTGTCGAACCTTGCAGTATCGGTGAAGGTTGCCCCGTCGAACCAGGCGACACTCCTGAAGGCTGCCTCGCCGAACTCGGCGAATCCGGCGAACGTCGCTTCGTCGAACCTGGCAGGATCGGTGAAGGCTGCTTCTCTGAACCAGGCGTCACGGGTGAAGGTCACTTCGCTGAACCCGGCGTCACGGGTGAAGGTCGCGTTGGTGAACCTGGCGTCACCGGTGAAGGTTACTTCGTCGAAATCGGCGTCACCAGTGAAGGTCGTCCTCGGAAACGAGGTGTCACCGCTGAAGGTCGCCCGATGGAACGTGGCATAACCAACGCGGCAGTTGATCAGCTCGAAGTCGAGAAGCGTGGCGCCGGTGAGGTCGAGCCGGATGTCGGGCCAGTGCCGTGGGTTGGGGTTGGCAGATGACGGACGCCACCTGCGGTGGAGCGGCGAAGACCAGTAGCGCAGGTGGGTGGCGAGGATGCGCTGGGCCGTGAGGCGGCCTCGCGTGAATCGCGACCGCCCGAGGGCGTGGCGACTGCAGTTGGCTGATCGACGGGCTCGGCCTTGGCGACCTGGTCGGGAGGGGGCGTGTAGGGCATCCGGAGGTACGCGCAAATGACGTCCACGATCGTCTGCCGTAGTGCCGGGTCAGGGGTGTTCTGCCCCAGCTGCTCCAAGGCGTACAGGCCGCCCAGGCGGACCGGGGCTTGGGCGCTGCCGAGTTGCTCGATGGCCTTGCCGTAGCGGTCGGTGACGTGGCCGCGTTCGCCGAGCTGGAAGGTACGGCGGGCGGTGTCGGCGTTGCGCGCGGTGTAGAACACCGCCACCAGCGCGGCCAGCCCGGTGGCCACAGCCAGCGCGCGGCCCCGGACCGCGTCCAGGGCCTCCGCTAGGTCCTTGCCGACCAGCCCTGTCGGCCCGCCGATCGCCACCCCGTCGACGTGTTCCAGCACCCAGCGTGCCCCTGGGCCCAGCACCCAGACGATTACCGCCACCAGCACCGCGCCGACCACGGCCACCACGATCGAGACAGGCTTCACGTCCCCACCGTGACTTGAATCGACGTCCGCGGCTAGAGCCACAGCGGGCTGGGCCAAGACGCCTGGTGGCCGCCGGTCAGGGAGACGGCGAGGGGGATGCCTCCTCCCTCGGTGATGACGTGGTGTTTCGAGCCCGGCTTGGCGCTCGCCCTTCTTCACGCGAAGATCAACGACCAGCAGCGTCACATGACACGGCTCCAGATCATTTTGTTAGGGCCTCTTAGCGTCAGGCCTTGAGCAGGGCATCCACAACGACCTGGAAGCGGCGAGGATCGAAGTAGTCGTGATATTCGCTGATCAGGCTATCCGTGAAACGGAAAACGGCGATGTTGTCGTTGGTGTACTCCGTTCCGCCGATCAAGGTGGCGACGTTGTGGTATTCGACGCAGACGGCATCGGAGTCGACCGCGGGATAGATGCCGGTGATCTGGGCGTCGAAGGTCTCGAAGTTGCCCATCAAGCCGTGGAAGCCGGAGATGATGTCGTCCTTTCCACGGATGACCGACGCGAATCCGTCCGACGGGTAGGGCACCATGATCATCGCGTCGGCATGCCACAGCTCGCCCCAACCCGTCACGTCCTTCATGGACAGCAGGCGGAAGAACTCCCGGACTGTGGCAACGTGGTCGGCGCCCAACTGCTGGGTCGACTGGCTCATGTGATCGCTCCTCTTGGGACCATAAGTGCGGTAGTGAAGAATGTGTTCCGAATAGGGACTTCGCAGGCGTTCGGCAGTGCCGGGATATGCCAGCTGCGGATGTGCGTCAGATCGGATGCGAGCCGCACTCACTGGACCCGGTGAACAGCCCGGGTCTGAAAGTCGCCCGGCTCGACGATCAGCACGACAATGCCCAGCGTTGTATCGGCTGGCCTCCTTGCCTTGTCTTGTATTGTGCTGGGACTGCCAAGCTCCGCCCACGGCGACGGCGCGGGCTGAACGCATCCGGCCCCTCGGGCGGGCCGTGTGGATGACGGTCGACCGGCTGCTGCTTCTTTCCGGTGACAGCCAGCAGGGTTTGGAGTGGAGTTCGTACACGTGCCAACAGGCCTCGTGCGAGAGCTTCCCTAACCGCCCATGCTGCTCACCTACACGATCGCCGCCAATTGGCGAGTGCGGACCATCGATAAACCGAAACCTTCATCGGTGAGTCAGATCCCCCACATTGATCGGTCCAGTCCGCGATGGACCGGCTCTGCCATGGTGGGGGACAGCCTGGATGCCGATCAATGGGCGATTCCTCATCGCAGCCAGTGGTACGGCTCATCGATCGGAGCGCGGCTCACCTGGATCAAGGCGGCCCGGACCGTCGTTGGTCCCGGCGAGCAGTTCCTCAGCCACCTTGACGAAGGCCTGCGCGGCCGGGTTGAGCCGGCCGGTGCGCCAGACCAGCCCACTGCGCGACAGCCTCTCGGTGGGCATCGGCACGGTGACCACGTCCGGGTGCCGGTAGTACCTCTCCGTGGACATTACCGTCGGATGCACGAGTTCCCCGAGTGCGACATGCGCCAGGATCTCGGTCATCGACATCAGCCGCGGTCCTCGATGGATCGGCTGACCGCTCGGCGTGCGCGCTGGATAGAGCTCGGCGATGATCTCCTCGGGCGCGTTGGGGATACTGACGACGGTCTCGTCGGCCAGGTCCTCGAAGGTCACGGCCTCGCGGGTTGCCAACCGATGATTGCGGGCGACCATGACGGCGCGCGGTTCCTCGGTCAGCACCGGACCGATCGCGTATCCGGGCCGGTTGATCGGCAGGCGGATGGCCAGCAGGTCCACATCGTCGTCGAGCCGCCCGAGCAGCGGACGGTCGTGCCCGATGTCGACCAGTTGCACCCGGCAACCTGGATGCCGCCTCTCGAAGGTCCGGGCGATCTCCCCCAGCCGGTCACCGCCGGCCATCATCGTCGCCAGACCGACGCGGAGCCGCCCGGTGACGCCTCCCGCGGCCTCCGCGACCTCCGCCAGCGCGGCGTGCAGGCCCTCATAGTGCGGGCGGATCCGCTGCAGGAGCTTCTCCCCGAGAGGGGCCAGCGTCACCCGGCGGCTGCTGCGCTCGAAGAGCATGCCGCCCAGGCGTCGCTCAAGCTCGCGGATAACCTGGCTGACGCGTGACTGGGTCAGGTGCAGCCGCTCGGCTGTCCGCCCGAAATGCAGCTCCTCGGCCAACGTCAGAAACGTCCTGATCTCGTGCAGCTCGATCGTTTCCCACATCAGCGCCCCCCTCCATGGGCCACGAAGGCTACTCGAGGTTAGATGCGTGGTGTCGTCGGAGGGTGTTCGAAACTGCCCACGTGACCGAGTAGACCCTGCCCCGGGCGATGACCAGGAGCTCGTGCTCATGCGTGAGTGGCGAGACAATCCTGACCGGGTCCCGACCAGCCCCGAGGAGTTCCTGACAGTCTCCGGCCTCACGGCCGAGGAGCAGCAGCGCGCGTAACGGCTTGATGTGCCGAGAAGTCACAATTATCCCTTCTGTCGCGTAAGACACAAACAGTGCGAATACAAACAACCGGCACTGTTGATGGCGCCAACACCGGACAGGCCATCAACCTGAACCAGGATTCCCTGCGCTGCGACTACAGGTCGCCCGGCACCAACGCCTACTACGGGTGCGTGTTCCACAAGGTCGTCCCCACCCACCAGGTGTCCAAGGCACTGCGTCCTCAGTACGCCCAGCACATCGCCGACGCCCAGGCCACCAATTGGCCAGAGGGTAAGCCGGGCGACGTCCCGCTAACGCGGCTGACAGACCCCTCGGACATCGCGGAGAACCGCACGGAGTCCTGCAGGGACGAGCCGAACCCCCGGCCGCTGGGCCTCGAGTGCGACGAATATCCCTTCGCCTCGACGTACGATGGCACGTACACGAGCGGTAAGGACGCCAGCCACCGCCTGATAGACGCAACCCAGAACCGCGACGGCGGCACCGCCTTGCAAGTCTGGTACGGCGAGCAGCGCATCCTTGACAGCGACGAATTTTGGGTCCAGGTCACGGCCTAGACCCTAGATAGCTAGCCTGACCCGGATGGACAACCACGGACCACTCACGCCAAACCCCTACGCCTGGGTTCCGAGACTTCTCCGAGGCAAGGCGTTGGTGCGCGACCGACGCATCGTCATCCGTGACCCGTTTGAGCCCGCACCAGTCGACGTCGAGGACTCCGGCGGGTTGGTCACTGCAGTCGAGAACGCGGTGGTGATCTGGTCGCGGGTGGAGTTGCCCCAAGGCCAGGTAGTTAAGGCTTTCGTGGTGCCGTCAAGCACGCGAGTTCTCAGGACATGAGGACGGAGATCCAGTAGAACGGTG
>NZ_JBITHD010000046.1:0-10047 GCF_044457685.1 Nonomuraea sp. NPDC050536 | reverse complement strand
TCACCCTGTCGCGGGGCTGGTCAGACCGGACAGCCGCCCGAGCCGACCACGACGGCACGCCATGATCCCTGAGACCAACGGCTTCCCGGTGTCTCAACCAAGTTGGCGTCCCGCAGCTCAGAGCCTCTTTCGCACGCCAAGATCAATGAGACAGGACAGCATTGATCGCTATGGTGTGGATCTTCGTACTCTGAGGGTCTTCCGGGCGGTGTGATGACGGTGCTAGCAGCAGGGCCTCTGGGCGGCGCTGGGTTCGGCCTGCGCTACCTGGGTCCGTCGGGTGAGGTACAGAGCGAGGCTGGGGGCGGGGTGGCGGACTCGGTTCGAGATGGTGTCGCCGGTGTTTCTCCCACCGCCAGGAGCAGCGCCGAGTACTGCTCGAACATCTGCCGATCGCGCGCCTGGAGGGCTCGCCGCCGACAAGAGCAAATCGACAAGCTGCCCGCCACCTTTCGCCGCTGCCTGGCCTGTCTGCGCGACATCACGGGGCAGGTTCAGGCCCGCTCTGACCTGGTCTACTGCAGCGCGGCCTGCCGAACCCGGGCCTGGCGCGCTCGCACGACCGGGTCCGCTCCTCTCGCCGGCCACGAACCCCGCCTCCGAGGCCTGCCGATCCGTCCCAGGCCGATCCCGAACGAGACCCTCACCTCCTATATCCAGCGCCTGGCCCAGGCCAACCACCTCTCCTCTCGGTTCCTGCTCAGCCGACTGCGCGGGGCTCTTCCCACGAGGGCGACGACCGTCAGCATCGTCCGCCTGGCTGCGGCCGTTGACATGTCCGAGGACGCGCTGCGCCGGGCTCTGCCCGAGCTCCGGCGCAGCAGCGAAGATGTCGTTTTGGGTGAGCACGGCAAGGCTGTCGGCTTCCATCTCGAAATCATTCGGCCGGCCTGTCGGCACTGCGCCGCGGTCCGCGGCGTCTTCGAGCCCGTCGATTGCTGGATGGCGCCTCAGCACAACGTCTGCCTGACTCACCAGCTCTGGATCGGCCCCGACACGAGCAGCCCGGCCGACCAGCTCGACGTCTCCCAGATCCCCGAGATCGGCCGCGCCCAGCGCCGCCGGCTCAAGCTCGGCCGCTACCCGATGAACGTCGATGCTTACCACGAAGCCGGCGAGATCCGTCGCCTCTGGGCCTTCCGCAATCTCTTCACCCGCCTCCGCGATCAGCGCCTGAACACTCTCGCGCCCAGGCGGAAGCCGTCACCTGCAGCAGCCCAGGCGGCCGCCTACCCCGAGCTCATCGCGATGAACAGTCTGCTCGCGAACCCAACCTGGCGGGCCCTGGCCGCCAGCGGAGATCCCGAGTCCCTTCACCGGCTCTATCACGAGGTTGGCCACCGAATCGGGCAGCCTTACAGGCCCTTGTCGGCTTGGGATCCGCTTCTGAGATGGGCTCTGGAGCAACAGCCCCTCACTCGCCACGCGAGCGAGCAGCAATACCAAGCACCATGAACAACCAGCTCCGCCTCCTGCCGTTCCTGGTCCGTCCGCGACCCGACGACACCACCGACACCTTTATCCAGCGGCTTGCCGAGGCCGTCGCGCTGGTGCTCGAAACGATGCCGCCAAGCCGTCTTTCGCGCACGGCAAAGGGGCATCCTCCTCATCAGCTGACCATTCACCGATCTGCCTCATGATCAACGGGACTTGTCCCCAACCACAATCCCACCTATCTGAGGCAGCCAGGTCAGAGACCAGTTACTGCCTCAACATCAATGGGACGCAACAGCCGGTTCCTGCTTTCCGGTTGCTGATGGGGTACGGCGAGCCCGGTGGGCCGCTTCTCGCCGACCTGGGTTGCTCGCTCCGCTTCACGCCAGGCAGTCGGACGGGTTGAGACTGTAACGTCTCGCCCGGACCCGCCCGCCGGGTCCCCTCGGCGGGTTCCGTGCGTCGTAACGGCGGCCCGCCCCGTCCTGCTATCCGTGGCGTCTCCCTGGACAGAGCCCAGCCGAAGTGCGGCGACTGGTGGTGGGGCGGCCTGCCGTACCGAAGCCTTCGCGGAAAGAGCCGTGCGCCTTCGCGGAAAGAGGCGTGCGGCCAGAGCTGGCGGGGAACTGCGCCGGCGCGCAGTTCGCGCAGGTCGGGGATGTGGTTGTAGAGCGTGCCCGGCGAGACGCCGAGCAGCTTGGCGATCGAGGTGATCGAGCGGCCGGGGTCGGGCAGCAGGTCGCGGGCGGCCCGGATGATCTCCTCGGTGGCGACGCTGGGGCGTCCGCCGACCCGGCCGCGGGCGCGGGCGGCGGCGAGGCCTTCCTTGGTGCCGATGACGATGAGTTCGCGGATGAACTCCGCGAGCGCGGCAAAGACGTGGAAGACGAGTCGGCCGCCGGGGGTGGTGGTGTCCAGGTTCTCGCGCAGCGAGGTGAATCCGATGCCGCGCTCGCGCAGCTCGGC
Source organism: Nonomuraea sp. NPDC050536 (assembly GCF_044457685.1). Taxonomy (NCBI): domain Bacteria; kingdom Bacillati; phylum Actinomycetota; class Actinomycetes; order Streptosporangiales; family Streptosporangiaceae; genus Nonomuraea; species Nonomuraea sp. NPDC050536. Next base: position 7,647 of record NZ_JBITHD010000046.1, on the reverse strand, counting down.
GACCATGTTGATGAGGTCTTGGAGGCTGCGGCCGTAGCGGTCGGAGAGACTAACGCTTTGCCCGGCTTGCGCTGGCGCTGCTAGTGTCGCGGCGGCGTACGAGACGCCTGATCGCCGAGTCCGAGGGGGTTGATGAATATGGCTGCCACCAGCCCTCATCAGCATGCCCTCAACCGGCCCACGCGCGACTAGCGCGCATCGGGTCGTTCCAACGACCAGGAGTCTCACATGTCTACTTTCTTCCCCGTGTCAACGACAGAGCTGACCACCGACCGACTCATCCTGCGGTCGTGGCTCCCGAGCGAGGCCACCGCCGTCCTGAACGGCGTCCGGCCGGCGCACTGGGCCGACGACTTCCCCGCAGAGGGCGATCACGTCATCGCCAGCCTGTTCGACAAGCACCCCGCATGGCTGAGCGAGTTCGGCCACCGTCAGATCATCGAGCTCGACAGCGGTCTGGTGGTCGGCTCGATCGGCCTGTTCTGGCCGCCCAGCGACGGCGCCCTGGAAATCGGTTACGGCATCGTGCCCTCGCGGCGTGGCCGCGGCTACGCCCCCGAGGCCACCCGTGCCCTGACCGAGTTCGCCTTCACCGCGCCAGGCGTCCTCACGGTCTACGCCAACGTGGAGCTATCGAACCCTTCCTCGATCCGGGTGCTGGAGAAGGCCGGCTACCAGCGATCGACCATTGACGCTGAGCAGGACGCCATCCTGTACCGCGCCACACCACCGGCCGGCCAGTAGGCACCCCGACGGGGTCCGGCAGCGGCTTGCCACTGCCGGACCCTGACCGGAGACGGAGGGGACTGCGTCCTGGCCGGGCCGCTGGCCTACCTGGCCGCCCTGTCCCGCCCGGCGACCGTCAGCCGGTTCCTGCGCGAAGCGTCCACGTGGGCGCGGCTACGTCACCGCCCCGCGCATTCCGTCATCCGGGCCGCGCTGCGCATGGCCCGCACCAGCTATCCGCAGGCGCTCGCCACCGTCTCCGAGCAACTGCGGACCGGGAACATCCCGTCCCGGCGAGGCGTGGAGGCGGCCCTACGCTGGTGCGCGCTCAGCCAAGCGGCCTCGTGGGCAACCAAGCAGGCCCGGCTCGAACTGGCCAACCGCCTAGGGCCTGTACGAACTTTTGATCTTTAGATGGGTTGGAGGCTTCGGATCCACAAGATGGCTCCGCGTAGATGAAGGCCGGCCAGGTAGCTTGCGGGGGTCTTGTCGAAGCGGAAGGCCAGCCCGCGCCACTCCTTGATCCGGTTGATGCAGCGTTCGGCCGTGTTGCGCTGTTTGTAGAGCTCTTGATCATGGCTGACGTCCCGCACGACGTGGCGCCGGGCAAGGAAGTGTGGCAGCGCGCGTCCGAATGCTGGAGCAGGGACATCGACGAGCGCATCGAGCGCCTGGAAGACGTCCGTGCCCGGTTCACCAGCTGCGCCGGCTGCGGCTGCCTGTCCTTCGCCGAATGCCGCCTGGTCAGCCCCTAGGTCACGGCTGGAAGATGTGGACCCACATGAAGGTGTCGAAGTACTGGTCCCAGGTGAAGAACATCGGGAAGTTCGCCGAGCTCTCCAGGGTGGCGCGCTGGCCGTTGAAGACGTTGGGCTTGCCGTCCCAGCGGTCGTAGTACGTCTGGTTCGGCCTGCTGTTGGGGTCGCAGATGATGACGCCCTTGGCATCGGCGCCGACGACGCCGTAGTTGTGCTGCTTGCCCATGATGAACGTGGTCATGGGCAGGCAGGCGGCGAAGGCGGTCTGCATGCCCATGACCACCGCTGTGTTGTCCAGTTCCACGTCCTTGGCGAAGTGGTGCGTGGTGACGTTGTGGATGCCGAGCGCCGACATCAGGCTGCGCTCCTCCGCGCCGGTGAGCGCCCCGTACCCGCCCCACATGATGGCCAGCGCCTTCTCGAAGAAGGACGGCCACAGCGGAAGATACTTCGTGAGGGCGCCGGCTCCCGCATACACCAGCTCGGGCGGGTTGACTCCCAGCACGCACGGCAGCGCGGTGGAGAAGGTGAACTTCTCGAACGGCGCGTTCGTGGCGGCCACCTGCTGGGGGCCGGGTGTACGGCGGAGCCTGATCGTGCACGTGCCGGTCGCCGTGTCACAGGTCAGCGCCTTCATCAGGAGCTTGGGCCGGCACAGGGCCAGGACCTGCAGTCCTGACATGACCCTGCAGTTGTTCTTCGCGCCCTGGACCACGTCCCACGGATGCGGCGCGTCGCCGGAGCTGTACGGCCCGGGAATCGGCCAGGACCTGTACTGGCAGACCGTCTTGGTGGCCGGGTCGAGCCGAGGCTCGGGGATGCCCTGCTGCATGAAGGCGTAGGCCGCGTCATGGTGGAGCTCGATGACCTTGACCATGAGCTGCTCCGTGATGAACCGGACCTCGACCAGATCGCCGGCCTCGCCGAGGATGACGATCTCCTGGACCATCAGGTCGACGGGCGTGCCCTTGCTGTCTTTGCCCTTGAACTGCTGGACCTTGGGGAACCGGGCCACACCGGTGGTGGGTAGGGGTTGCATGGTCGCCGTGCCTCTCGTCGATGGACCTCCTTCACGCACGATGAACCGGGTGAATGTGCATCCGATCAACGACGGATCGCTGTGGGGGTCAGGCGCGTTCGATGGCGATCTGGTAGGAGTAGCGGTCGCCGCGGGAGCCGCGCTGCTTGCGGTGGGCCGCGGCGGATCTCACACGATGGCCCCATGGAGTGGGGTCCTCCCCGGCCGCCCACGACGCCAGGACGCCCACGCAGAAGAGCGCGATCCCCGATGCCGGTGGCGCGAGCACCGGATGCGCGTCGATCCAGCGCGAATGCCATCCCCATGCCGCCGCGATCCTCGCCCGAACCGTCACGAAGCCGATCATCCCATCGGCGCGACCGGCACGTCACGGCCACTTCGTCTGTTCGTCCCACTGGACGAGCTTCTTGAGCTCGGCGACGGGCGGCAGGCCCTTGGCGCCGCGCAGGTCCGCGTTCTTGAAGTAGGCGCCGTCGAGCTTCGCCCCGGTGAAGTCGGCGCCCCTCAGATCGGTGGTGAGGAAGACCGTGCCGCGGAGGTCGGCGTGCCACAGGCTCGTGCGGGACATGTCCGCCAGGTTGAAGTTGGCCCTCGCCAGGTTCGCGTTCGTCAGGAAGGCGCCCGACAGGTGGGAGAACGGCAGCAGAGAGCCCGAGAGGTCCGCCTCGATCAGGTTGGCGGACTTCAGGCTGGTCCCGAACATCTTGCTGTGCGCCAGATCGAGCCAACCGCTCTTCGGGCTCGCCGGCTGGACCCTGCCCAGCACCGTGAGGGCGGTCTGCACATCCCTGGCCACCTCGCTCTTCCCGGACGGGCGGGCGTTGCCCACTACGTACGTGGCCAGCACGTCCACGGTGGTCTGCCGGTATTCGGCGGCGTCGCGCCCGATCCCTTCCAGCGCGTAGACGCCGCCCGCCCGCACGTCCACGCTCGCGGAGCCCAGCTGCTCCACGGCCCTGGTGAACCGGTCGGTGAGCTGTCCCTTCCTGGCGATGCCCAGCTCCTCGCGCGAGGCCTCGATCGACTTGGCCGTCTGCGCAAGGCCCTGCGCCGTCAGCAGCAACCCGCCGAGCACGCCCAGGGCCGTCACGAACTGCAGGACGGTCGCCACGAGCTCCCGCCGGCTGTCGCGCGCGGCGCGGTGCAGCTCGGCCCGGTCCTTGGCCGGTAACGCGTCGAACTCCTCCTGGCTCAACGGCGCCGCACGCCTCCATCTCATCAGCGCATTCTGCGATCACACCGGCCTTCCTGCCAGACCCCAGTTCTAGGGCCTGTACGGAGTTGAGATCAGCGGGATTGCCTGCGCTCTGGCCTGCGATCCTGGTAGGCCATCGCCATGGCGCGTGGAGAGCTCACCGATGAGGAGTGGTCGTTGATCGAGCCTCACCTGCCGTTGGGGACGCTGTTGGCGAAGTGGATCGAACGGGAAAGGCCCCGTGATCAGCAACGTGATCACGGGGCCTTTCCCGTGTTAGGAGCTGTATGCCGAGCCAGCTTCACCGCTGAAAGCAACAGGATGAGGGCGGGGCTCGGGATGCTGTGACCGGTAACCTTCACCGGGTTGGTTGCACCTAGCAGCTGCGGTTGGCAGGGACTTCGAAGATGAGTCCGAGACCGTCCTCTTCGTCCCAGTCTTCGCCGACTTGGACGAAGCCGAAGCCAGCGATCGTGGCCAGGGACGCCACATTATCGGGACTGATCGTCGCACGTACGGTCTTGACCGCCGGTTCGGCCGCGGCCCGACGCAGCAACTCGATCAGGATGGCTCGGCCGTACCCCTGGCGACGGAAGTCAGGAGCAACCGCGTAACCGATCTCTACCATGCCCGCCTCATCGGGCGGTCCGTGAAACCCGGCATGACCGATGACGACACCTTCAGGCCCGGTTACCGCCTGCCGCGCTATCCACGATGCGTGGCGGGGATCGGCGGCCATCTGGTCGATCCGAATCCGCCACAGCCACCGTGCTCTGTCTGTCACGAAGTACTCAGTCAGCGCGACCCCAGCCGTGTTGCTGGCTGCGGGCAGATCCCCATCGAGCAGAGCGGACATCGCGGTGCTCGACAAGTCGACGAAGCGCACGTGCTTCGAACTGGTGGGGAACGACGTCTGGCGATCGGCTTCATCTGTCACTGTGCGGATGGTCGCAGAATGTTCGGCAGACATCCAACGAATTTTGGAGTGATTGATCAACCGCACTTGCTCACGACAGCATCCACCACCACGAGCACCAACCCGCTGAGAGATCATGTCGGGTACCGATTCTCCTGGTTTGCGGCGCTCATCGTAAGAGTGAACCGCTGCACTTCTGCTACGCCGACCATTCGGTCATGCCGCAGGGCGTAAGGCTGCGAAGTGCGAAGTGCGGGTTGGAGCCAGCGGGGTTCCTGTCAGCCAGGCATCGAGCCTGGTGAGGTTCATCGCCGCGGCGATGAGCAGATGCTGGAGATGGGTCTTGGCGGTCCCGCGGTAGCGGGATCTGCGCAGGCCAAAGCCTTTGACGCCTTGGGCGATGGTGCCCTCCACGCCTGCCCTGTGGGCATAGCGTTGCTGCCACTCGTCGGTGCTTTGCCTCGCTCGTGCGCGTTGCAGAGCTTCATGCTCCTCCTGCGGACGCAGGGTGATGCGCCGGCCCTTGGCCCCACGGGTGCACAGGTCCCGGCTGGGACAGTCCTTGCAGCTACGCATGGAAAAGCGCACGCGGATGACAGGAGTTCCGCCTTGATCGATTTCGTTGGCCCAGGGCAAGCTCGTGGCTCCGGTGGGACAGGTCATGACCGGTTGTCCCAGTCGATGGTGAAGTCGCTGACGGCAAAGCCGTTGCCTTCGGCGCTTTGCCAGGCGTTGTCGGGCATCATCGGTCCCAGCAGTTCGATGCCGCGGCGATCGGCGCGCGCGAGGTTGTGCGCGCTCATGTAGCCCTTGCCGGCCAGGTGGACCGCCGGTGTCAGTTCACGCGCCGCCAGGGCCTCCTGAACCAGGTCGGTGGCCTAGATTGCGCGGCGTCACCGGCGGCCCGTCAGGCTGAACCTGTATGTACAAGTTGGGCAATCATTCGTACATTGTTGGCGCGGAGTTGGTCTTCGGGGGGAGAACGTCGAGCGGACGAAGTCAGCTGAAGGGAAGGGCCATGAAGGTTGTTCGTGTGCTCATCGCGGCGGTGCTGGTGACCGTCGCGTGGGCGGTTCCAGCGTTAGCGGCCAGCAGTACGCTGAGCCTGGACAAGGGTTCCTACGTTCAGGGGCAGACGATCATCGCCTCGTACAGCACGACCCAGGTGAGCTCGACCAACTGGGTCGGCCTGTACAAGGCCGGGCAGACGCCGGGCAGCGTCGCCTCGACCATGTGGAAGTACGCGCCGAACGCCTCCGGGTCCGTCTCCTTCGCGACCGATTCGCTGGCGCCGGGAAGCTACGCCGCGTACTACCTCTACAACGACGGGTACACCATCCTGGCCGGACCCCAGGCGTTAACGGTCACCGCGCCCAGCACGGGCACCAACCTGCTGGTGAACGGCGACGCCGAGGCCGGCGACCCCTCGATCAGCGGCTATGACGGCGTGACCCTGCCCGGCTGGCAGGTCACCGGCGTCCCGACGGCCGTCTCCTACAGCGCCGGGCAGGGCTTCCCCGGCGCGTCCACCCCCGGTCCGGCCGACCGCGGCGGGGCGTTCTTCGCCGGCGGGCCGGTCGGCAGTTCCACGCTCACCCAGACCGTCGACGTCTCGGCGGGGGCCGCGCAGATCGACGCCGGCGGGGCGACGTACACGCTGTCCGGCTGGCTCGGCGGCTACTCCAGCGAGATCTCCACGGCCACGGTCAAGATCACCTTCCGGAACGGCGCGGGCGGCGCGCTCGGCACCGGCCAGATCGGCCCGGTCACCGCGGCCGACCGCGGCAACGCCACCAAACTTTTGCAGCGTACGGCCTCCGCCCCGATCCCGGCGCAGACCCGAAGCATCACGGCCCTGGTCCAGCTGACCGGCGACCCCGCGCGGGACTCGGCCAATCGGTACAACGACGCGTACGCGGACAGCCTCTCCCTGTCGGTCTCGGCGCCGGTCAGCCCCGCGCCGCTGGCCGTGCCGCCGTCGGCCGTACCCGCCTTCGACCACGTCTTCTTCGTCATGCTGGAGAACCGGTCGTACGACCAGGTCATCGGCAACAGCGCCGCGCCGTACCTGACGGGGCTCGCGGGCTCCGGCGTCAAACTCGCTCAGTCCTACGGTGCGGTGCACCCGAGCGACCCCAACTACATGGCGGTCGCGGGCGGGAGCACGTTCGGGTACGTCAGCAACCCGTTCCCCGCCGACATCGGCAAGATCGACGCGCCCCACATCGGCGACCGCGCCGAGGCCGCCGGCAAGACCTGGCGCGCGTACGTCGAGGACATGGGCACCCCGTGCAACGCCACCAAGAACGGCGATTACGACCCTGACAACGTGCCGTTCTGGTTCTTCAAGAACATGACGCCGGTCGGCTCGGCCCGCTGCCTGGACAAGCTCCAGCCGATCACCCGGCTGTGGAGCGACCTGGCCTCCGCCGCGACCACGCCGAACTTCGTCTGGTTCGAGCCGAACAGCTGCCACAGCATGCACAACTGCTCGACCACCGTGGGCGACACCTGGTTCCACGACAATCTGCCGCGCATCCTCACCTCCCCCGCGTGGACGCAGCAGCGCTCGCTGCTGGTCATCACGTTCGACGAGGACGACAACGTCCACGGCCAGCGCATCCCCACGATCGTGCTCGGCTCGCCCGGCACCACCAAGACCGGCTACCAGTCCAACATCCACTACACGCACTACAGCGTGCTGCGCACCATCGAAAGCGCCCTCGGCCTGGCGACCCTCACCAAGAACGACAAGTACGCCGTCCCGCTCAACGACCTCTGGCCCTGATTCACGCCTGATGCCGTGAAAGCCGTCAGCCCGGCGGCACCGCGGCCGAGCAAGGATCGCTGAGCGCGGTCACCCCCGCGCTCAACCCAAGGATGCCAAGCACGATGGCGGCCCATCGCGGCCCCGGTCTACTAGTGCCGCGTCAGGCAACGTTCGCCCCGTCCTGTGGGGCTGGGGCGAACGGCTGGGTGGCGTTGCAGAGTGCGTAGTCTCGCGGCATGCATT
>NZ_JBITHD010000045.1:0-10606 GCF_044457685.1 Nonomuraea sp. NPDC050536 | reverse complement strand
CGACATCACCGCCCGCAGCCTGTGACCCGCAGCCTCCCAAGGAGAGGTAGACCAAGCCCGGTGACGACGAACGGCCCCGGTCCATCCATGTGGACCGGGGCCGTTCCAGGGGCGGCCGGAGTCCGCCATAAGGACAAACGCCGCCGGCTATGCCCCTCAACCGCAGTGGTCCCGCTGGGTCAAGCCGCTGCCGGCCCGAACAGGCGGTCCAGGTGGTAGTCGATGATCTTGGTGGCGGCCTCGTGGCTGCGCTGTCGGCTGAGGACGCTGGAGGTCAGGCCGTTGGCGAGAGCCAGAAGGCCGGCGACTTCGGTACGCGGGTCACGATCGGGGGCGATGTCCCCGGCCTGCTGCGCGGCGATCAACCGTAGGGTGAGGAAGTTTTCCAGTGCGTTGGGCAGGGCGGGCCCGACCGCGGCGAGCGCCGGGTCGGTGAGGGCCGCGGTGTAGTAGGCGGTCCATGCCATGGAGTCCAGTCGGCTCTGCTCGTCGAAGGGCAGGATCGCGCCGAGGACGGCGGTGAAAACGCCTCGCGTGGACAGGCCGCCCGTGGCAGCGGCGGCCCGCTGCTTGACCCGGCGGTCCATGCGGGCGCCCAGCTCGGTGAGGCCGGACTCGAGCAGGGCCTGCTTGTTCGTGAAGTAGTACTGGACGACGCGCAGCGAGACCCCGGCCTCGGCGGCGATCTCACGCATCGACACTGCCTGCAGGCCGCGGGTGCTGGCGATGCGCAGCAGCGCCTCGGTCAGTTGGCGCCGCCGCTCATCATGGTCCACGTGTCTGGGCATGGCCGTTTCCTAGCTGTGCTTCGGCGTTGCAGACCCGGCCCGTGCCTGGCCGGGGAAGGTGAGGATCCGATCGATGACCAGGTCCGGAGCTTCGACGGGCAGCGCGTGTCCGGTGTCGGGCACGATCTCCACGCGCCAGGACGGTGCGATGTCGGCCAGCCGCGCGGCCACCACCTGCGCGTCGTGCAGCGCGCTGCGGGCGCCCAGCAGCACCTGCACGGGAACGGACAGCTTGCGCACCTGCTCGTCGGTGTAAGCGGGTGGGATGGGCAGGCGCCGACGGAAGGACCGGCCGGCCAGCATCAGCTTCATCAGCACATCCTCGCGCAGCGTGCCGTTGCACACCGCGCCGGCGACACGGCGTCGCAACGCACGAGGAAGCATGGCGGCCATACCGCCGACGATGACCCATCGGTGGAACCCACCACGTGTGCGCGCTCGGCGCCGACCGCGACTAGAACGTCGGTGAACCAGCCGCCGACCTCGGCACCGGTCGCGAGCGGCAGTCTCTGAACCGAGCGGCCGGGCTCGCCGAGCGGGTCGACGGCAAGGACCGGACGCGTGCGCGCCAGCGGCTCGATGTAGCGGTACCAGGCCAGCGCGTTCCCGCCGGCGCCGGCCACCAGGACCACGGGATCCCCCTCGGCGGGCCCGGCCCGGTGGATCCGCACAATGCCGGCGCGGGTCTCCACGTCGATGGCGTCCGCCGGCACCGGCCACAGCTCGCCGAGCACCCGGTCACAGACGGCGTAGTACTTGTCACGGGCAGAGTCGCTGGTGAAGGCGGACGGCCGATCAAGCATGCGCATGGTGACCCCATCTCCCGAATGGATACAGTCGTATCCTAACAAGTGGCCGGCGAGGCCGCGACGGCGGCGGTTGAGTGGGCGACGGAACGCGTTCCCGATCTGCCCGTCATCGCCCGTGGGCGCCCGGCCAACACCGCCTCTCAACGGGTGGCGGTGCGCGCTGGCCTGGTACGGGCTGAACACCTCGACATCGCCGGCTTGGACTGGACCTTCGCGAAGAACCTGCTTGGCTGAGCCGCGTCGTCACGCTGTCGTTCGAGTTCGCAACAATCAGCCCCTACTGACCTTGCTGCCTGGCGGCACCGTGCCGGGGGGGCGAGTACCGAGTCTCGGGGTGCTGCTACTTCTCACCGACATTCCGGACCCGAGCAACCCCCGCCTGCTGTCAAAACTGACCGGCAAACGCTGCTGCCACTCGCCAGCAAAATCACCTGGCGCTGACGCCGACCCCACCCCACCGGCCTCGGAGGCGGTAGAGCGCGGATTCGTTGGGCACGTCCTCGACCTCCTGCTCGGCACCGCTCCCGAGGTCCACAGCAGCCCTCACGGTCCCGTCGTCCCAGGCTTCGGTACTTCCCTGTACCCCTACTACTGATCGGTACGGCTCGCAGCGCCCGATCGTGGCGGCAGAAACGCGGGAAGGCCCGCCCAGATGAGGGCGGGCCGTCATCGTGGAGCTGCCTGGGCTGGCCCGGTCGAGGGGCCTCGTGTGCTGCAAGAGCTGCAGACGTACTGCCCGGGACCGCCTACCCCACCTGGTACAGCCAGTACGACTCGCTATGCGGAGCACCCGGCGGCTGGTAGGCCTCCACCGTCGCGCCCTCGTATCCGTAGGTCGTCGAGACCGTGCTCGTGGTCCCCGTCTCGTAGTCCTCGTACTTCTCTTCGTAGTCCTTCGTGATGAACATCTGGCTGGTGTCGTAGACGCTTTCCACGATCACCCGCCCGGGTCCGAACACGCCGATGAGGTCCTGCCGGAACAGCTTCAGGCGGGCCTTGCATCCGGTGCACGGCCCGATGTTGCCGACCACCACGACCCGGATGTGGGCGCCATAAGGGAACGAGGAATGAAGCGCCTCGATCCAGTCCCAAGCTTCCTGCAGGACGGCGACCTCGCTGTCCTGCTTGGACATGCGCGCCTGCGCCTTGTCGACGCGTCCCTGGTAGCTGCGGCTGGCGTCTTTGGTCTCCGCCAGGGAGTAGCGCGTCGTCCCCCCGGAACGCGCTCCCGCGATCGGGGTCTTGTAGCTGTGCGCCTCGTCGAAGGAGAGGTCTCCGTTGACCATCACCAGCGCCCGGGAGAACAGGCCCGCGCCCTTGGTGCGGATCTCTGCCAGCGACTGTGCGATCTGCGGTGCCGCAGGGTCTGAGGTGAGGGCTTCGGGGGGCGTCGCGGTCATCGTGGTCCTCCTTGACCAGGGAGAAGAACCTCAGCCTTTCATCCGGAAGGGTGCTGTCAAGGGACGTCAGTGTCCGGCTCCGGTCAGCCGGCTCCGCGCAAGAAGGCCCTCTACTCGGGTCCGTGTCACCAGTCGCAAAGTAGCTGTGAGTGATCGGCTCTCATCGTCTAATGGGGGAGCCAGGCCGCGTCGTGGCTGTTCATCGACCCGAGGAGAAGACTGGTTTCCCGGTTTACTGCGGAGCGCTCGGCGGGCCAACCCCGGAACCTCGGCTGGTGCGGCGCGGTTACTCTTACCACTCCGGGCTGCTCTTCATCGGACCCCAGGCCGACCGGCCCGCCGGACGAGCCGGCGGGCCGCAAGAATCAGGAGGCCACGTCATGGTCAGTGTCAGCATGGAGACTCCGCAGCAGACCGAGGAACGCCTGCGCCATGTGATCGCCCTCGCCGACTTCGTCGTTCACGACGGCATCTGGTGCTTTGAGGAGTCGCCCGCAGACCGGCCACCGGCGCTCACCGCCGACACACTGGCAGTGGTCCGAGACAACGAAAGCTGGAGTTGCCTGGTTCCCCACGACCAGCGGCACCAAGATGTCGAACAGTTCGGGATCTTCTCCTTTCACTTCCCGGCCGAGCTGGACAACAGCGGCTTCGTCGGCTGGCTGGCCACCCACCTGAAGGCTGAGCTGGGGACCGGCGTGTTCGTCGTCTGCGGCAGTAACCGTGCCCGCGGGGGGATCTATGACTACTGGGGCTGCCCCATCGACATGTTGAACGAGGCCATCGCGCTCATCGTGAGACTGCGCACCACCTGACCTGGCTGTGTCCCGGGGTCGAGGCCAGCGCGCTCTGGACGTGTCTGTCGATCTTGTGGCCTGCGGTGTCGTTCGTGCCCACCGGGCCCTCGACTCGCATCCGGAGTAAAACCGAAGGCGAGGCACGAGCCTGGGCCGACTGCTGAAAGACCCGCAGTCAAGGGTCACTGCCACCTGGGACAGCGACCGCCACGCGATCCACTGCCGACACTCCACGCCAGCCGCGAGAGGTACTGGCGGTGGCCTACATCATCGTCTCCGGCCCCCCGACCGGAGACTCCGCGGTGATTGTCGGACCCGCCTGCGATGCTGTGCTCGTGGTCGTGGAATTCGATGGCGAGCTGTGGATCTGGGATGCCCGGCGGGATGACAGCTGGACCTTCGTCAGCCTGCCCGTCGAGGACTCCGAGGAGATCCAGGACCTGGTGGGCGGGTTGCGGCACGGGTTCGGTTCGGTGCGGGTGCGGGTGACGATCGGCAGGAGCAACTGGAGGACCTCGATCTTTCCCGACAAGGGGCGCGGCTGTTACGCGCTGCCGATCAAGCGAGCCGTTCGCGAGGCCGAAGGCCTCAGCGCCGGTGACGTCGCGAGCGTGACCGTCGAGCTTCTTGACGCCTGAATCGCGCCGTGAGCGTCGAGGTGTCGGAAAGACTGCTGTCACTCGGTACGCGCGATTGTGTTAGCGCAGGTCCTCATGGGTCTTTCCTGGACTGAGAGCGCATCCGATCAAGCGCAGTCACTATGGACCCCGATCTGCGGCGGCTGGAGGCTGCCCGATGGCGAGAGAGCCGTGGCCGACGCCACGCGGGTCGACGGCGGCGGCGAGGTCAGGAGTCGCCGTCCTTCTCCGGGTCGAACGGTTCCAGAGGGCGGGTGCCGAGCACGTACCTGGCCAGCACGCGTGGCAGGCACGCCTGCACACCGGCGAGTTCCTCCCGGTCGATCGACCAGTCCATGGTCGCGGGCCTTCCGTCCAGGAGGATTGCATAGATGAAGTCGTTCCAGCGCCCGTACGAGCTGAGCAAGACCATCTCGTCCGGCACGTCCAGGTCCAGGACGACGTAACGGGCGTACTCCTCGTCGGTCTCCGGGCAGAGGAGGGCCTCGGCCGTCACGGCTACCGCGTTGTCGCGGGTATCCGGACCGAGCCACGCCCACATCGGCGGGCGGCCCCGGCAGTCGAGGCCGCGCCTGGCCATCTCCGCCACCATCTCTTCGTACACCGGCTGGTACGACGAGACCAACAGGCGGCCCCAGTCGCCGGCCAGCTCGCCGCCGGTCTCCAGCGAGTCGAGGACCGCCCGGTGCTGCACCGTCCACAATCGCACCGGGCGATTGTGGCAAAGACAGCACAGTACGATCCACGCAATTAACGGGGCATGACGAGCATCGGACTGAGAAGTCTCGGCAGCAGGCCGCGGGACTCCACGCATCGTGTGTCAGGCGGGTAGCAGGCGCATGAGGATGTTGCGCGGGCCTTCCCAGCGGTGGCCGGCCAACCTCGTCATCTGGCGGGACATCGCCACGACACGTTGAGCAGGCCGTCTGCGCTGGGCGTCGTACGCGCGCAATGCCGATCGCACGTCGCCGGCGGTGTCCAGGCATGTGGTGAGGGCGGCCGCGTCCAGCAGCGCCTGGCATGCGCCTTGCCCAAGGGAGGGGGTCATGGCGTGGGCGGCATCACCCACCAGCGCCACGTTGCCGACGATGAAGGACTTCAGGCGCGGGGACAGGTCGTAGATCTCATGCCGCAGCACGGCCTCCTCATCAGCCTCGGCGAGGAGGCGCGGGATCGGGTCGTGCCAGCCGCCGAAGCGGGCGCGCAACTCATCGAGGGTCTCCCGATGACCTTCCGGTGTCGCCACCGCGGCGTACCAATTGGTCGACCCCGGTTCCTGGGGCGTGATGCCGAGCACCTGGCCGGCCCCCCAGGTCTCGCCATACGACGGCGGGTTGAATCGCGCGACACCCCGCCAGGCCACGATCCCTGAGTAGCGTGGCCGCACGGTGGCGCCGAAATAGGCCTCGCGTACTGTGCTGCGTAGCCCGTCCGCTCCCACCACCAGGTCATACTGCCCGCGCAGGGCTTCCGGATCGGTGATCTTCGTGCCGGTCTTGATCGCTGTGTCCCCCAAGGCGTCGACCAGCAGATTCATCAGGGAGATCCTGGACAGCATCAGCACGGGGGCGCCGCCCTTGCGTTCGATGCGTTCCAGTGGGAGGTCCGCGATCCGCTCGCCGTGCGGCGTACGGATGACGGCCTGGCGATAGGGGACGGTACGGCGGAGCAGCTCCTCTCGCAGGCCGAGCTGCGCGAGGGCGGCCTGCGCGTCGGGACGCATGCCGAGCGCCGTGCCTTCGGGATTGATCTTTGGCCAGCGTTCGAGCACGGTCACCTCCCAGCCGATCCTGCGTAGGCCGACGGCGGTCGCCAGTCCGCCGATCCCGGCTCCCACGATCGCGGCGGTTCGTTTCATGTCGCTTCCCTTCATCAACTACCCCATCTGTGGTACCACTATTGTGGTGAACGGACAAGCTGCGATGATGAGGGCCATGGCGGAGAACCGGGATCGGCGCGACTTGCTGCGTGACGCCGCGATCGAGGTGCTGGCCCGTCAGGGCGGCAGAGGGCTGACCCATCGAGCGGTCGACCATGAGGCCGGGCTGCCCGAGGGCACGGCCAAGAACTACTTCGCCAGCCGCGACACTCTCCTGCAGGGGGCGGCCGAGCGCTGCGTTGAGCGTTACTGGGCTGATCTTCGCTTGATGGAAGCCGCCAAGATCGAGGGGCGCAGGCACCTCGTCGCGCTGCTGCGCGAGCTGCTCGATCGTGCTCTCACGGCGAACAGGTCCAGGGTACTGGCCTACGTTGAGCTGCATGCCGAGGCCGCGCGTCGGCCGCGCGTGCAGGAGACGATGGCTGAGCTCACCCGCGCCGACCTGGCGCTGCACCTGGAGGCGCACAGGGCGGCCGGCCTGCCGGCGACCCGGCGGAGCGCCGCGATGGTCACGATGTGCGTGAACAGTGCGCTGACCTACCTGCTCGCTCAACCGCCCGAGACGCTCAAGGCGTACGGCCTCGACGACCTCGACGCGTTCCTGACAGACCTCATCGACACCGTGTATCCCCCAGCAGGCTGAGGACTCCACTCAACGACACGTCCGAGGCGGGTCAGACGGATGGCGGGAGTCGTCAGGAGCGGGTCGCGGTGATGGCGTCGAGCCCGGGCGGCCCAACGGGGCGGCCCGGGCGAAGGCTGGACGGTCAGGTCAATCCCGCACAACTCTGGTGGGCCACGAGGCCACCACAAGCCTTACCGTGTTCTTGTCGTGGCCGCCCCACGCCTCGTGCACGTACCAGGTGTCGGGGACGGTCTCCGGCCGCAGGATGTGGCTCTCGTAATCCCAGTTCTGGCTGCCCGAATCCTCTGGTTGGGCGCCGTAGTACTGCTGGATCGTGGCGTGCCGCTCCTGCACCAGGCGCTTGACCTCGGCGACCGTTTTGTTCTGGAGGTCGATCCCCTCCAGAACCTCACCGCGAGCGGTTGGGTCACCTGCGGACTCATACCGTTCGCCGGGACGGGCGGCCCGGCCGAAGAGGATGTTGACGTGCTTTTTCAGGTCGACGGGAATGCTCACCCCGGCCTTGCACCAGGTGCTGCCGCAGTCGGAGTCGTCGTCGATCTCCTTGATCTTCGAGACGAGGTGCCCGTTGGAGGTAACGGTCGTTTCTCCCTCGATCTCCGCGTCGATCATCCGGCCGACGAGGCTCGGTGACGCGGGTTCCAGCCGCAGGTCGACGTCCAGGCCATGCGCGGTGAATTCACTGCGATAGCGCTCGGGGTCTGCGTTCGGGTCAACGATCCGGACGTCGATGTAGTCGTCGTTCCTGGTGAACGCCAACGCTTCAGCGGGGCCCACGTGTACGGGGCCGACGTCGCCTGGCCGTACGACGACTGTCACGGCGAGCGCCGCGCCCGCCAGGATGGCGGCGGCTGGAACGGCGATGAGCCACCGTGGCCGGAGCCGCTGCCGCCGTGTGACCGTCGGGGACGACCGCGGGGTGTCGATGATCTCTTGCAGGGTTGCGGAGAGCGCCGCTGAGTCCGCTCGCACCTGCCTGGCCGGGTCGTGCGCTTCGAGCATGATCTTGAGCTGCTTGAGATCGTTGTTCATATGACGCTCTCCCCATAGGACCGATGGCGGGTGGTGGCAGAAGGTGGCTCGTCGGCGAGCAGATGCCGGAGCCTTTTGCGTACGCGATGCAGTCGCATCGCAGCCACAGGCCTGGAACAACCGACGACGGCCGCGGCCTGGCGGAGGTCGAGTCCCTCCCAGCACACCAGAAGCACCAGTTCCCGGTTGGCCTCGCTCAGTTCGTTCAGCGCGGCCACTGCCGCGTGGCGAGCGGCGACTGCGCGAGCGTGGTCGTCTTCGACGCCGTGGCGTGTCATGTCCTCACTCAGCCAGTCGACGAGCCCGTCTTGGCGCTTTTCCCTTCTGATCAGGGGCATCGCGAGATTCCGGGCGGTGACGTACAGCCAAGGCAGCTCCCGATCGTGGGGGAACTGGTCGTACTTCTCCCAGGCGATCTTGAACGTCTCGGCGGCTATGTCCGGGGCGTCCGCCGGGCCGACCCGCCGTAACGCGTACCGCAGAACCGACTCGTAATGCTCGTGGAACATGCGGGTGAAACTTGCTTCATCGTTCAAGCTCCGTCTCCTGTTCAGCATTCCGGCGCGTCTGGCACCGTCTACTGAGTAGGTGTTGCGGGCCCTCCGGATATCACCAGCCAATGGAGAAAAGTCCCACACCGCGTCGGAACGACCATGGCCTCGGACGCTCACGAGGCGGCCTGACCGCCAAGCTGCACCTGCCACCATGTCGATCGTGATCACGGCGACCGAGCCGTGGCCACGAGGTAGGACGAACTCGCGGTCCGCTACGAGGCGACCGTTCGCATCGCGGCCATCAACGAGTGGCTGTGACCAGCAGTCCTGCGAAACCCAGGATGGTGTGTGAGCTTCAGGAACTCATCGCGGCTCGGTCGGAATCGCTGCGAAGAACACAGAATTCATTGCCTTCAGGGTCAGCAAGGACTGCCCAGCCAGCGCCATCAGGATTCCGGTGATCGGTGACAAAGGTGGCACCGAGGCCCAACAGCCGTTCCACCTCATGCTCACGCGAAGTCTCAGGGCGCAAACCATGCGCGCAAGCCTTCCTGACTGCCGTTCCAGACGCCACCGAGTTGCGCTCAGTCTTCGCGTACGGATCACCAGCCGTACCCTGAGGCTTGGTATGCCGGAGGTGGGCGGTGGAGCGCGGAGAGCTGCTCGACCTCGATGGGGCTGTCCACCCGGACCTGCCCCGACGCTTCGAACGCGAGGCGGTGGCCGCCGCGCAGATCAACCACCCGAACGTGGTTGCCCTGTACGACCGGGGTATCCACGAGGACCTGCTACGCTGGCAGGTACCCCGGAGTACGGCGCACCTGAGCAGTTCCTGACCGAACGCGGCGACGAACGCTCGGACTTGTACGCACTGGGCGGCGTGCTGTTCGCCCTGCTCACCGGCCGGCCCCCCTTCACCGGACACCACGCCATGGCAATCATGCGACGGAAGCTGGACGAAGACGCGCCACGCCTTGACTCGCTCCGCCCCGAACTGCCGCCCGCACTGAGTGAGCTCGTCGCCGAACTCCTGGACCGAGACCCCGCGCGACGGCCCGCCTCGGCACGCCAGGTCCACGAACGTCTCCGCCACATCTGGGCATCCGTTGGCGCCACCGCCCCGTCACCGGTTTCGGCCGGACCGGCCGTACTTGAAAAGGTCGTTGCGCCAACAGGCCCGACGCGGCGGCTGCCAGAAGACCCAAGCCCCGTCGACGTGTCCTGGACCGGCAAGGAACCCTTGTCCACCTACGCCAACATGCTGCACAAACGGGGCTGGAAGGGACTGGCGACCTTGGCGGCAATCGGGGCGCTGGCGTCGGTCATCGGCTTCTACCTGGCGTCGGGGCTTCGCCTCGAGAAACTGCCTGGTGAGGAGACGGGTCCGGGGTTTGTTCCTTTCATGGTCGGGGTGCTCGGAGCCATCCTTGCCGTCAGCACTGCGATTTCGACGATTGGCCGGGCCTATAGTGAGCATCTGCTCAAAACAGGACGGGCTGGGCGCTGTACGTAGGACCGCACTACCTGGCGACCACCAGCGTCACGGGACGGCGCGAGTTCACCTGGGACCAGGTCCAGCGCGTCACCATCGAGGCGATCTGGCCCCAGGGCGGCAGCGTCGAGGAGATCCGGGGCACGGCCAGGCATCTGTACAACGGGGTGGAAGTCGGGGTACGCAGGGGCGCCCCTCGGCGAGTGCCTGGGCGATCTCCTGGTAGAGCGCCGCCACGTTGGCCACCGGTCCGTCCGCCGGGTTGAAGGGGACGGTCCGGTACGCGTCGGGGACGGGCACCCGGTCGCCGGCGGACCGGATGTCCCAGTCGCTCCAGTGCATATAGGCGCCCGGTCTGGGCTGCGAGACGGTCAGCGTGCCCTCGGATCCCACGAGCTTCACGAAGAATCCGTCGGGGCTCCCGCTGCCCCCGTGCACTGCGACCCCCGTAGAGCGGTGCTTCGCGCCAAGGTGGAGCCTGCCAAGGCCGCCGTGGCTGTGGGAGTTCCGGGTCATGTCAGGGGCGGTGTCAGGATGGCGACGGCCTGGTATCAGAGCGGTTGGAGATGGTGGATGTCGAAGGAACACAGCACAAGGAGCGCATGATGCAGAAGTTCGAGACCCTTGCCCC
>NZ_JBITHD010000044.1:0-15721 GCF_044457685.1 Nonomuraea sp. NPDC050536 | reverse complement strand
TGTCGAACCGGGTTGCCACCCACCTACGCGATCACCAGGAGCTCCCCAGCGCGGCGCTTGATGATGGCCGACCCCGAGCTTCTGGTTCACCTAGACGAACGGCCGCATGGGACGCTCGTAGGCGTCGAAGGCGTGTCTGCGGACGGTTGTGATGCCGCGCAGGTCGACCACCGCACGGTCCCGGCCACGGAGCCGGAACTTTGCGCGGAAGTGGTGCTGCCCGATCTGGTGCAGCCAGGCATCCAACTCGTCCATCACCGGTTCGGGGCTACTGCCGTGGTCGATCAGGACTGCTGCTGGGTGATGTTCACCATCCAGGTGATACCGAACTGGTCCACGAGCGAGCCGGCCTCGTCACCCCACGACTGCTTCTCCAAGGGCAACGTCACGGTGCCGCCAGCGGACAGCCTCTCGAAGTAGCCGCGGAGTTCGGCGTCGTCGCCGCCGAGGAAGACCGCAACGTTGTTGCCCGGGGTGTGGGGCATCCCTTCCCGGACGTCCCAACCCATCAGCGTGTAGCCGTCTGGGGTGCGGAGCGTGGCATGCATGATCGTGTCGGCGGGTGCGTCCGGCGAGCCGAACTCGGCGTACGTGCCCATCTCCAGCTTGCCGCCCAAGACGTCCCGGTAGAACTCCATCGCCTGCCGTGCGTTCCCGTCGAAAGCGAGGCACGGGTTGAGTTGAGACCCCATCTGAGGCTCCTTCGTGTGAGTGAATTGCGAACGGCCAGGACCGCAGCAGCGGGGCACCGACGGTTATCCGAACCTGGCAGTGCTCGACCGCCGAGGTTCGGGCCCCGCGGGAACCGCTTGCGCGCCTAGACCCGTATGGAGTGACCGCTCAGGGCGTCTGAGGGTCACTCCGTTAAGCCTCCCAACGAATCACGACATCCTGCGTCGTGTATCCCGGTAATCTCCTATGCGCGCGCGCCGCCATTTCTCCCATGCCGACTGTGCTCGTGCACAGCGAGGACGCCGCGATTCCCGACGACGCGGCATTTCCACGCCGACTGGCCGGGCCCAGGGACATCCTGTGAACCCGTGGCACCGAGTTCGATTTCTACGATCAAGAACCACAAGTCGGCATCGCGATCGATGCCGCCGTCGCCCACTTCGGGAGAACATTGCGATGATCCTGGGCACCGACTGACGGGGTACTCAAGGGCACGCGGCCGGAGTGGAACAGCCCACCGCGCCTCCCCTGCGGGAGCAGCCAACATCGGCGGATCGCTCCGAACTGGCGGTTCAATCCCCGGATCGCGGAAAATCCGAGGTCAGTGACCTGCGGTTTCGTGTTTCCCGACTATTCAGCCGTGCGTGCCATCCCATGCCTCAGGTTGCTGCCGTGGCAGGTTCCTGCCGTCTCCTTTCCGTGGCGAATTCGCGGAGTTCTGGGCAGAGTGAGTCCCGTCCCCGGAATTACCGAAAGGAGGAACCGTGGACTACTCCATGGACACGACCCCGGAACTGACGATCGAGGACCTGAGCCAGGACGTCAACACGGCGCCGTCATCACTCAGCACCGTTTTCTGTGTGGGCTGCGACTAACAACCGAAAGGATGGACATGGGCGACACCAGAACCGCCGCGATGGACATCACCATCGAGGAGCTCTCGGATGCCGACGGAATCGCTCGGGGCTGCACCAGCACCGTCTACTGCTTCACCCTTCCGCCGGAGTAATCAGCTGTTGACCTGAACGGCAGTTAGTTCGGCTCCCCTGAGGGGGAGCCGAACTACTTTTCACCCGACCAGCCCCGGAGGAGTGGAATTGACGGTCGCCATTGGATTCACCAGGTTCGCCGCAGCGCATGTGGTGCCGGATCACGGCGTGTTTCTCATGTCCGAACATCGTCAACTCCTTCTGCGTGGCGCGTTGATCGAACGGATGGCGCCTCTCCTGGACGGATCTCGCACGCGCGCCGAGGTCATCGGCGAGCTGGCCGGAGCGTACGAGGCGGACGCCGTGGAGAGGGCGCTCGGGCTGCTGGCCGAGGCCGGGCACGTTGTCGAGATGGATCCGGGCACCGATCGGCGGGCGGCGGGGTACTGGGAGCGTGCCGGGCTGAACGGCGACACGGCCTGCGACGCGGTGCGTACCGGCAGCGTGCGACTGCTCGCGCTGGGCGGCACTCGACGCGAGTGGTTCACCGGCGCGGCCGACGAGGTGGGCCTGCGCCTGGGCGGCGCCGAGGCCGACATCACCGTGGTGCTGACCGACCATTATCTGCACTCCGAACTGGCGAGCATCAACAGGACCTGCCTCCGCGAGGGCCGCCCGTGGCTGCTGGCCAAGCCGACAGGAACGACGATCTGGGTCGGCCCGCTGTTCCAGCTCGGCCGGTCCGCGTGCTGGACCTGCCTGGAGCACCGCCTCCGCGGCCACCACCCCGTCGCCTCCTTCGTACGACAGGCCGGCGGCTTGCCCGAGTTGCCGCTGGCGGCCACGGGTGTCCCCGCCACTGTGGCCATCGCGGTACGGCTGGCGGCACTGGAGGCGCAGAAGTGGCTGGCTGGAGCTCGTGCGGAGGAAGGCGCCGTGATCACGCTCGACACCCTCACCTTGACGCCGGAGCGGCACGCGGTGCAGCCACGACCGCAGTGCCCCGAATGCGGCACCGCCGATACCAGACCCGAGCGCATCCCTGACGCCGTCAGATTCACCGATCGCGTCAAGACCGCCACGTCGGACGGAGGGCATCGGGCCCGGGATCCCGAGAGGTTCCTCGCCGACTACCAGCATCTGGTCAGTCCGGTCACCGGCCTCGTCCCTCGCCTGGTCAAACAGGAGGCCGACACGGACCTGCTGCACACCTACACCGCGGGACACAACTTCGCTGCCCGCGCGCGTGACCTGGACGGGCTGCGGACAGGCCTGCGTATGAGCAGCGGCGGCAAGGGCCGGAGCGACCTGCAGGCAAAGGCCGGCGCGCTGGCCGAAGCCATCGAACGCTACTCGGGGGTTTTCCAGGGAAACGAACCCCGTGTCACCGGTTCGCTCCGCTCGCTCGGGGATCGGGCCGTCCATCCCAATGCCGTCTATCGCTACAGCGACCGGCAGATCAGCGAACGCGATTCCTGGAACTCCGGTGACTGCCATTTCCATTGGGTGGTCGAGGCGTTCGACGAGAACGCTGGAATGGAATGGAGCCCGGTGTGGTCGCTGACCGAACAGCGGCACAAATATCTGCCGACAGGCTCGCTGTACTACCAATATCCTGACGGCGGCGGCGTCGTGAAGGCCGATTCCAACGGCGCCGCCGCAGGATCCAGTCTGGAAGATGCCGCGCTGCAGGGATTCCTGGAACTCGTGGAGCGCGACAGCGTCGCCATCTGGTGGTACAACCGAATTTCCCGCCCGGGCGTGGATCTGGCTGGATTCGGTGACGACTACTTCACCCGATGGCAGCATGAGTACCACCGGATGAACCGCGAGACGTGGATTATCGACCTCACCACCGATCTCGGCATCCCGGTCGCCGCCGCCGTTTCCCGGCGATATGACAAACCGGCGGAAGACATTCTCATCGCGTTCGGTGCGCATTTCGACATGCGCATCGCCGTCTCCCGAGCCATGACCGAGATGAACCAGTTCCTGCCCGCGGTGCTGCCCATGCGGGCCGATGGCACGGGTTCCTACGCCTACGACGATCCCTACCAGGTGCGGTGGTGGCGCACAGCGACCACCGTGAACCAGCCCTACCTGCTGCCCCATGCGAGCCTGCCGGCGCGGACGGCCGCCGACTATCCCTACACCTTCCGTCCCAACCTCCGCGACGACCTGCTCGAGGCACAGCGGATCGTGGAGAGCAAGGGAATGGAGATGCTGGTACTCGATCAAACCCGGCCGGACACCAGGCTGCCCGTGGTGAAGGTCATCGTGCCCGGGATGCGGCATTTCTGGCCCCGCTACGCGCCCGGGCGCCTCTATGACGTACCCGTGGAGCTGGGATGGCTGCCGGAGCCGCTCGCTGAAGATCAGCTCAACCCCATCGGCGTCTTTGTCTGAGGAGCAGTGAGATGACCCCGGATCTGTCACCGCGCATCGCCTTCAGGGAAGGCGTGGAGGTCCTGCCAGAAGACTCGTTCATGCACGTACGGCACGCCATGGCAGCCTTCCGCCTCCGTGGTGTGCCGCCTCGGCTGCAGGCCACGCTCCACCGCCTCGTTGGCGAGCGCGTCACCTGCGACCCGGAACTCGAGTGGCTGTGCGCGCAGCTGTCACCACTGGTCACCAGCTTCCTCGTCGACGCGGAGGACCGCCCCGTGCTGAGCATCGAGCGGCTGACGCGCACCGCGAGGTTCGCGCCGGCACCCCTCCCCGCCGGAACGAGGGTCCGGCTTTCCAGGTTCGCGATGTCCCGCCTTCACCAGGGAGACCTCGTCCTGGAGTCTCCACTGTCGATGCTCCGCGTGCGCTGGCACTCGGACGAGGCTTGGCGATTCATGGTGGGCCTGTCAGCCGGCCGGGCGGCGTCGGGTGTGACCGACGCCTTCATCCACGCCGCCGGGCTGCTGGAGGTCGACATTGGAAGCGGATTCCACGAGTCCGACGTCCTGCGCCAGTGGGAGTTCCACGATCTGCTCTTCCACTCGCGCAGCAGGCTGGGGCGGCACGGCGAGCCATTCGGCGCCACCTACCCGTTCAAAGGGGAGATCCCGCCACGGCCTGCCATGAAACAGCCACCCGCGGGGCCGGTCGTCGAACTCCCCGAACCCGACCTGGACGCCGTCTCCGAGCACGACCCGGCTTTCACGGCCGTACTGGAGCAGAGGCGCTCGATCCGGGAGTACGGACAGCGGCCGCTGCGGGTGGACCAGGTGGCGGAGTTCTTGTATCGGGTGGCGCGGGTGCGTTCGCTGTCAAAGGTCGAGGGGCTGCCCTATCAGGCCAGCTCGCGGCCCTATCCGTCCGGTGGCGCCGCCTACGACCTGGAGCTCTATCTGCTCGTCGAAAGGTGCGACGGCCTGGCCCGCGGGATCTACCACTACGACCCGCTGGATCATCGGCTCACCGGCATCGAGGCCCGCCCCGCCGACCTCGCGAGGATACTGGGCAACGCCCGCTCGGCCGCCGGGCTGGCCCGGTCTCCCGACGTCATGTTCGTGATCACCTCACGCTTCCAACGCCTGGCCTGGAAGTATCGAGGCCTGGCATACGCGGCCACGCTCAAGAACGTCGGAGTGCTCTACCAGACGATGTACCTGGTGGCGACCGCCATGGGGCTCGCGCCGTGCGCGCTCGGGTCAGGCGACTCCGACCTGTCGGCCCGGGTGCTCGGCCTCGACTATCTCGAGGAGTCGGCCGTGGGCGAGTTCATGCTGGGTAGCCGTCCCTCATGACGCCGGTCGTGGCCGTGGTGCTGATGCGGGTGGCCGGATTGCCGGTGCGAGATCTCGACGTTCTGGTCGCCCCCGAGCTCGGTGGTCTGCTGGAGCGAACCGCCACGAGGCGCGACCGCTCTGAGGAACTCGGACGCCGGGTCGCCGACGCCCTCTACGACGTCGTCCCCCATATGGCGGACAAGGCCCGGCGGGAGGCGCTCAAGCTGCGGCGTGATGCCCACAACGGCCGCTGCTCCGATCGCACGCTCGCCGCGGCCGACGTGGTGGACCGGTACGTCGACCGTGAGCATCGCGATCTCATCGGCTCCTGGGTCCACTCGGTCACCACGCTGCGGGAATGCCTGGCTGAGACGGACCGGGCAGCGGCGGTGCACGTCGCGGTGGCGGGCCGCCAGGTGTTCGGCCTGCTGACTCGGGCCGACATCATGAGCACGCTCGCGCTGGCGAGCCCCGCCTTCGCGCGCGTCCTGCTCGGCCCGGGATCCGCGTGGACGTGCCCGCCGGAGAGCAGGACGTGCAGGACCGCCGTGTCGTACGCCACCAGGGCGGCGCTGAAGCCGAGCCCGTTCGGATCGCTGGGCCGTACCGTCCCCTCGACCGCGACGGTGAGCTCGCCCCTTCATCTGGCGGTCGCCCTCGTCCGGGCCTGCGCGCAGCACCGGCAGCTGTCGTCACGGTTCCCCTCCCGGGTCAACCCGAGCCTCCGGAACGTCGCGGGAAGCTGGTACGCGATGCTGCCCTGCTACGACGTGCCCGCAGGGCTCCTGCCGTATCGCTGGGACGAGTTGACGAGCGCCTCCCTCTACGTGCCCGGACAGCTCGCCCCTGAGCGACCGGATGGTGCCCGACCTCTTGACGCCTGGCCCGGAGCCGAGCCGGAGCTGGCCGGCAGATGGGTGGAGATGGGACTCCTCCTCCCCGATGTCCCGTGGCGATCCGGCGAACGCGACTATCTGACCCGGATCGCCGACCGCGTACCCGCAGGACCCGTGGGCGACGCCCTCGCCGAGTTGAAGCGGGCCGAACAGCGGATGCCGGCCGCCGATGCGGCCGAACGGGTACGGCTCGACGCCCGGGTACGGCGGGTGGCCGCCGACGCTTTCGATCGCCTGGAGACCTCCCCGCCCACCTGGCTTCAGACCGCGCCCCTGTTCCACGAGAACCTGCCCGCCGATGACGTGCCCTTGCCCGCGCTCCCAGCACAGGTCAGCCAGGATCTGGGCGTCGTGGCGGCCCGGATCCGGGCCGGGTTGGGGCAAACGCGCCTGTACGAGGGTCTGGTCCGGCACTTCGTCGCCCGGTACGGCTCCGGCGGACGCTGCGATGACCTTCTGGAGTTCCTCTACACCTATCCGTGGACACCCGCCCCCTTCCCTGCGCACCGGCCAGAACCCGGCGGCACGCTGGGATTCCCCGCCGCCACGGTGTTCTACCAGCTCGCGGCGAATGGCGCCGCGGCCCTTGAGCAGGGTGACTACACCCTGGTGGTCAACCAGGTCTGCGTCGAGCCGGGCGGGCAGGCCGCCAGATGGGACGGCGCCCACGGCACGGCGGACACGCTGCGGACCTGGATCTCCTCGCTGCACCCAGGGAGCACGGTGTACGAGCTGCTCGCCGGAGCCGACTTCGCCGGAGTGCAGGCGCCGGCCGCCCGGCTGTTCGAGCGCGTCGCCTGGCCTTCGGATCTCGGCCCCGCGCAAGGCCGCGACCTGCACGGCTTCGTTGTGACCCACGACCGCCGGACCGGTACGCTCCAGGCCTACGATTCGGCGGGCGCCCGTGCCGCCTTCGTCTACCTGGGCGCCATGCCGTTGCCCTTGCTCCACGGGCCGATGCGGCTGCTTGCCACGCTGACGCACCCCTGGATCCCGGCATCCCCCGATGCCCCGGGGACGCTGGCCGGGAGGGTCCAGCAGGGCAGGGTGGTCATGAGCCGGGCGCGGTGGCGCCTGCCCGCTGGCACCATCCCGCGGCGGACCGGCTCGTGGGCCGAGTACCTGGGAGATCTGGCCGCCTGGCGGGCCGCTCATGCCATCCCGCGCCAGGTATTCGTACGGCACGGCAGGCACAAACCGTTCTGGGTGGACTTCCACGCGCCGCACACCGTCGCGCTGCTCGATCATGAGCTGACCGGCGGGGAGATCGAACTGACCGAGGCTCTGCCCACCCGTGAGCAGCACTGGGTACGCGACGGCTCCGGTCGCGCCCGTGCTGCCGAGTTCGTCGGCCTCGTCCGGCTGGACGGCGGCGCATGAGGCGGGATTGGCTCTACTATCGAATGATCGTCCGGTCGGGAGATCACCTTCAGGACGTCGTGGAGCACCCGCTGAGCCAGCTGATCGCGGCGGCCGAAGGGATCGAGCGCTGGTTCTTCCTCCGGTTCACCGACCGGTGGGGCCCGCACATCCGGCTGCGCCTCGCGGGACCGCCGGACCGGATCTCCGAGGTACGGCGGCTCGCGCGGCAGGTGTTCGAGATCCAGGACGCGTGGCCGAACCGCCTGGCCGAGTCGTGGCACGGTGCGAGACTGTCCCTCTACGAGCCCGAACTCGCCAAATACGGCGGCGTTGCCGGCGTGGCGAGCGCCGAGCGGGTCTTCCAGGCATCCAGCGAGCTCGCCCTGTCTCTCACCGGGCCCGGATGCCGGGAACGGCGGCTGGCCACCGCGCTGGCCATCACGCGGATGGCGGTCGAGCTGCTGCCACCGGCGGGCAGGAGATCGTTCCTGTACCACATGGCGTGGTACTGGACCGGCCAGGACCAGGAGCGGCGAGCCAGGATACGCCTGCTCGCCTGCCGCCGCCCGGTGGAGCCGGCCCCTCTGAGCGGCTCCGAGGTCGACCTCCATGGGCACCACCTGGAACGGGCCCTGGCCGAGGGACCTCGGACCGCGCCGCACCTCCTCTTCCACTTCATCCACACCACGAACAACCGGCTCGGCCTGAACGTGCTGGAGGAAGCGCTGATCGCCGAGCAGTTACTCCTTGGCTGAAAGAGTCAGCTCCTTGGCCAGGTATCCGGCCTGGAAACGGCTCTGCGCGCCCAGCGTCTTCATGATCTCGGCGATGTGGCGGCGGCACGACCTGACGGACAGCCCGATCGCGCGCGCGATGAAATCGTCCTTGGCCCCCTCCGCCAGCATGGCCAGGATGGTCGACCGAAGGTCGTCCAGCACCGGCGCGCTGTACTCCGAGGCGAACTGCTCCCCGGACATCCAGTACGACTCGAAGACCCGGTGCACGAACGCCACCAGCGTCGGCTCCCGGACCACCAGCATCATCGCCAGCTCGCCGGATGCCGGGAGAAGCGCGACCCTGGCGTCGAGGATGAAGACACGAGCGGGCACCTCGGCGACGCTGCGCACCTGCGCGCCCATCCCGGAGAGGTCGAGCACCTCCTGCCGCAACCTCGCGATGCGCCGGTGTGCGTGCGGGCACAGCAGCCGAACCGCGATACCACGCTCCAACGCGCGGGAAAGGCCGCGAGCAACCGATTCCTCCCTCGGCTGCACCACGGCCACCTCCTCGACGCAGGAGGACAGCTCACTGTCGAGCAGGGCATCCGCCTCCGTCATGGGGACAGCGGTGACGGCTCCCTCGCGCCACCCGTCGAGCGCCTGCGCGTAGAGCGGCCCGAGCTCGGCCAGCACGCTGCGGGTACGTTCCAGCCGCAGCTGTTCGAGACGGAGCCGGACCTCCTCCTCGAGAGTCCCGGCCGCCACCAGAGCTGGCCCGATCGCGTGCAGGCGGCCCCCGGAGTCCTCGCGCAGCAGGCCCATGCCGATGAGCCAGGTGGTCGCCTGCGCAGGAGGCTCCCGGAACCCGAGGCCCTCCCGGAGTTCGGCCAGGGTGGCCCCGCCACGCCGGACCACGTGCAGATAGATCTGGACGGCTTCGTCGCTCAGCTCAGACATCGGTGCTCGTCCCACAGCACGGGCAACTGCTCGAAGTCCTCGGTCGTGGTGCCCCGCACCTGGCGGAGCTCCGCCACCGGAATGGCCAGCCGGATAGTGGGGAACCGGCGGAAGATCGCGCTCACCGCCTCGGCGAGTTCGACCCTGGCCAGTCCGGCGCCCACGCAATAGCGCGGCCCGCGGCCGAAGGCGAGATGTGCGGCCGGAGAGCTTCGCGTGACCACGAAGCTGCCCGGATCGGGGAAGACAGTGGGGTCCCTGTTGGCCGCCGGCGTGTTGAGCAGGATCCCGTCTCCCTCTCTGATCACCACCCCGCCGATCTTGAGGTCGGTGTGCGCGTAGCGGGGTATCCCGTGGGTGTTCGCGGACGCCAGCCGTAGCCCCTCTTCCACCGCGGCCTCAACCAGAGCTGGACTCTCCTGAACCAGCGCCCGCTGGTCGGGACAGGTCAGCAGGAAGGCCATCACGAAGTCGATGCGCAGGGCCGTGGTGGCGTATCCGCCGAAGAGCACCGCCGCGCCGAGGCGCGCGAGCTCGGCAACGGAGAATGGGCTCTCGGCGACGACCAGATCGCTCAGCAGGTCTCGTGCTGGCCCGCGGCGCTTGCGGCGGAGCAGCTCCTCCATGTATTCGACGAGCCTGCCCCAGGCCGCCCAGCTCCGCTCCGGCTCGCTCAGCAGACTGGCCTCATCGGCCCAGGCGGCGAAGTCGTCACGGTCGGAGTACGGCACGCCGAGCAGCTCGCAGATGACCCGGGCGGCGAGCGGACGGGAGAAGCAGACCCGCAGGTCCGCCGGAGGACTGTGGGCGGCCACGCCGTCGAGCACCTCTTCCACGGTGTCCCGGACGAACCCGCGGAGCCTGGCCATCCTCCTGGCGGAGAAGGCCGGATTGAGCAGCCGTCGCATCGCAGCGTGATCCGCCCGCTCGCTCGTGTATCCGCCCGCTGGGCCACCCAGCCTGATCGAGCCGGACAACCGGGCGGCACGTTCTGGGCACGGGTGCGATCTCCCCAGCCGCCGATCCGACAGCAGGTCACGAACCTCGGCGTAGCCCGTCACCAACCAGGCAGGGGCCCCCGCCTGTGTCGTCACCATCCGGACGGCCGGACCTTCCAGGTAGCCGTCGGCGAGTTCGAGCGGGTGGAGTCCGGGAAACGGAAGCCGAGGTAGCTCTTGCACGATTCATCCCCCAGGTCGTTACGATCACCACGATTCAAGGGCTCGATGATCGACAGCCAGTTGATGCGGGGTTGACGGCAGAGCCGCGGCGGCCTCGCGACGGCGGGCGGGTGCGCTGGCGGGTTGCGAGGGTTTCACCGTGAGGCGGGCGATGCGGCCCTTCTCACCCGAGGCCCAGCAGGCGAAGTCCCGCGTGCACGCCACCGTGTCGAACGACCCGGTGTCGAACGTCCGCCACTCCGGTCCCCCCGAGCACGTCACGTCGTGCCGCTGCACAGCGCGGTCTCGCAACTTTCCGTACGGCCCGGCTCGCCGGTGGTCGTGGCCGCGGAGGCGGTCTGCAACCCTCGACCTCCGTGGTCTGCGCTGGGCTTGGCCTGTCGTCGCGGCGCATGCTGACCGTGGCGGGCCACGACTCGACCAACATGAAGGACGTTGCCCCGACAGTGATGTTCTTTGTGCCGAGCCGTGACGGCGTCTCCCACAACGAGCAGGAGTTCACCGGCGAGGCCGACATGGTGACTGGTCTCGACGTGCTCGAGGTCGTGCTCGACAGGCTACTCAGCGGAATTAGAGCTGCAGGTATGGGCGTGACGCCGTTTCAGCAGATCGTGGTGCCAGCGCAGGACGATATCTGGGCTGACGAGAAGCCGTAGCCGGCGCAGAACCTCGCGCGGCAGACAGGCGCAGTGTCGCTTTCAGAAGTCGTGTGCGCGGATTCCGGAACCACGGGCATACGCGCGTCAACCACCATCTCTTCGGTCAGCCTGCCCCACCCTCGGGGCGAACTGGTGAGGCGAAAGTCAGGAACGGATGCAACTGGATTGGCACGTCGTTTCCGCAGGTGGTGACTGTGTGATGCTTGGATCTGACCCAGGGGGCGGAATCGACGGATTTACCCCTGGACGAGTGGTTTCGCCGGATGGGCGGTGGGTGGCGTATGGCGTGATGCCCGGCAAGACGGTCTGGGTGGCTGTGGTGGACGGGGATATGCCACCGAGGGAGTTGGGGGAAGGGACCAGCCCCAAATGGTCGGCCGATTCGCGGTATGTCCACTAGAGAGACAGAGCCGTTAACTGGACACACCCATATCAAGGTCATCCGGCGTGAGCGTCTCGGTGGGCTGATCCACGAATACGCGCAGGTCGCGTAGGACAGCCGAGTTCTTGGCACCCACAGCGTCACACTGTTGTCCGCGGCAATCGCCTGTTCTCCTTCGAACTTGATCTTCGCTAATCGAAGGATCGCGCGACGGCCGTCGCTATTTCACGACGCCATGCCTGTGACCAGGCCAAATTCGTACACCACTCCCGTGGACGCAACCCGGCCTAGTTCGCACCGCCTTGCGGGTAGCTGCTTGCGTGGGTCCGGACTGGATCGAGGCTTCCCTGCTCTTCGAACCCGTTAACCGCAAGCCGCTACGGGTCCGGATCTCGTGAGCTTGTCGAACCTGATCGAATCACTCGACCCCGCAGATGCCATCGCCTGAAGATTCAAGGGCTGACGCGCTATCCAGGCACCGGTCGAAAGGAATCTCGATCATGATCGTCTCTCGCCGGCAAATATTCGCCGTGTCCACAGCGGTGGCCGCCGCATTTTGCATAGCCGGGTCCCCGCCAGCGCAAGCTAGTCCGAACCTGGCCGTGAAGACCCTGACGATTCCGATGAAGGCCCACATCATTACGCGCATCGACTCTTCCATGACCGCTACCACCGGCAGAATCACCGTCTATCTCGGTGACGGCCGCTCCGTGTCCGAGCCAGCGAGACTGGCGTCCGCATTCAAGAAGTCTCAGGAACTGTCGGCACGCCTCAGCGGCCCTTCCACAAATGGCGTCGGAGAGGGAACGAGCTGCGGAGACGCCTGGGTGAAGACGGCGGACTACAGCAAAGGAGGCGGCGTGTGGCACCTGTCCACCGGATGGGACTCCAACTGGGCGGCGTGGAACTACGACTGGACCGTCGACCTCATTTACCCGGACACCGCCTACAACCCGGACCCCAACCACCAAGGCGGCAATTTCAAGCGTCATCAATGGGAGGGAAAACTTGCCTCGCGGCACAGCTGGGGTGGTGGCTTTGATTACACCGTCACAGAGACCGGTGTCTGGGACGGCATGGTACGGGGAGAAGGGCCGGACGGAACTCTATGGTCCAACGTCTTCCTCAACAACGGACTCTTCTGCTTCCCTTACGACGACGTTCGAGACAACGTATGGATGTGATGGGCCGCGCCGCCGTTCGGCGTCGACGTCAGAGCGCGCGGATGGCGGGATGATCCGTTCGGTCAGGGGGTCCGCGCCCCCTGATCGAACCGATCAATGACCCCTTTTCATCCTCTGGCGACTTCGTAGTTCTGCAGGACGGCGATCGCCTTGCACAGGTGTCCGGCTTTGAGGGGGCAGCAGCGGAGCTTGCGGAGGATGCGCCAAGCCTTGAGCTGGGGCTGCTGAAGCGGTCCGGACGGATCTGTCGTGGAAGTACGCGCTGGGGCTGGAGCTGGATGACCCGGGGTTCGACGCGAGCGTGTTGAGTGAGTTCCGGTCCCGGGTGATCGCGCACAGTCTGGAGGAGCGGGTCCTGGACCTGCTGCTGGAGGTACTGAAAGACAAGGGGCTGGTGAAGGAGGGCGGGAAGCAGCGCACCGATGCCACGCATGTGGTCTCGGCGGTGCGGGACCTGAACCGGGTCGAGCCGGCTGGTGAATGTGTGCGGGCCGCCTTGGAAGCCCTCGCGGCTGCCGCGCCCGGCTGGGTGGAACAGGTTCTGGAGGTGCAGGACTGGGCGGACCGGTATCGGGCACGAGTCGACTCCTGGCGGCTGCCGGCCTCCAAGACCAAGCAGGAGCAGCTCGCGTGCTCACGGCGCTGACGGATATGCGCTCTGCGCGGCGGTCTATGCGCCGTTCTCCCCTTCCTGGCTGCGGGAGCTGCCAGCGGTGCAGGCCCTGCGGGTGATGCTGATCCAAAACTACGTCCGGACCGTCTATGCCCGCGGGCGGGAGGTGGTCGAACGGCGGCGGCCCCTGCGCGACGGCGGACAGGGACTGCCGCCCGGCAGACACCGGCTGGCCTCTCCCTACGATCCAGACACCCGCTGGTCGGCCAAGACCGATGTGTTCTGGAACGGCTACAAGGTCCACATCAGCGAAACCTGCGGCACCAGCGGGGACGGCGAGGCGAGCGCACCGCCGAATCTGATCACGAACGTGGCCACGACCGACGCGACCGTCGCGGACATGGCCATGACGGCCTCGATCCATCAAGGACTCCAGCGGCGGGATCTGCTCTCGGCCGAGCACTATGTCGATTCCGGGTACGCCACGGCCGAGCTGATCGTCTCAGCCCGTGACCTCTACGGGCTGGCCCTGGCCGCACCGGTATTCTAATCCGACGGTCGCAGGTTCGAATCCTGCAGGGCGCGCTTCTCCACCTGCGGAAACTCCAGCCGCATCCACCTACTGCGGCGGCATGGGGCAGATGTGAGGCAAAGCTGAGTCACGCGGTGAGTTCACCCCTTGAGCGCGGCTGCGGCGGTCAGCACTAGCCGGGCCGTCTCCTGTGCCGCCTGATGGGCGACTACCGGCAGCGCGGACACGTAGGTGTCGGCGGTGAGCACGATGCTGGCGTGCCCGAGCATCGCCTGTACCACCACCAGATCCGTGTGCGCGGCCAACGCCAGGGTGGCGGCGCCATGCCGTAGATCATGCAGCCGGATGGGCGGCAGGCCTGAGGCAGCCACCAGCCGGCGGAACCGTCCGGTGAGATAGTCCGGCCGCAGCGGCGCCCCCTCCGCGGTGGTGAACACGTACCCCGAGTCCTGCCAGCGTGCCCCTGCCGTGGTGCTCAACTTCTCCTGCCGCTCGCGGTGCCGCATGAGCACCCGCACGGTCTCCGCGTCCAGGGCCACCACCCGGCAGCTGGCCGCGCTCTTCGGCGGGCCGACCACGACCTGGCCGTCGGCGTGCACCCGCTGCTGCGTCACCGTCAGCTCCGCGGCCTGCAGGTCGACGTCCGTCCAGCGCAGCCCGGCCAACTCGCCCCGGCGCAGGCCACGCAGCGCGGCCAGCCACCAGACGGCGTACAGGCCGTCCTGCGCCACGCCGGTCAGGAACGTCGCGAGCTGTTGTTCGGTCCAGACCGCCGCTGCCGGGCGCTCTCCCGACTGCTGCCATCGGGCCGCCCGCCCGGCCGTCCAGACGACCGGATGTGGTCGCCGTGGATGAGGCAGTTCGGCGCCATTGGCCGGGTTGAGGGGGATTAGCCGGGCGCGCACCGCCGCGTTCAGCGCGGTGCGCAAGGTGGCGTGGATGCGCACCACGGTGGACGGCGACAGTTGGCGGCCGGTCGGCGAGGGACGAGACGTCAACGCTGCCAGCAGCGCGTTGACGTCACGAGAGGTGAGCTGGTGGAGCAGGATCCGTCCCAGCTGCGGGATGAGGTAGAGACGGATGTGCGTGGCGTAGCCCTGCCGGGTCGACGGCCGCAGAGCGTCCTTGGTGGCCAGCCAGCGTGCCAGCCACTCACCGGCGGTGCATCCGGCTCCTGCGCCGTCGCGGTCGGCAACGGCCAAGGCCCGGCCTGCCGCCTGGGCTTCCTCGGGGTCGGCGTAACCACCCTGGCGGACGCGCTGCCGCTGCCCGTCCAGGCCGCGTACCTGCACCGTGAAATACCAGCTGCCATGATCGTCGTCCGCCGGCAGACGCGGGCATGTCATGCCTCGCTGACGTCCCGTTGCTGCATCCACACAGCCGCATCGCCTGCTGACCTGCACACGAGTCTTCGGCATCTGTCCCACCTCCGCTCTTCACGGTGTGCGACGACAGACGCGCCAGCTAGGGCTCGCACTCGATCAGGGGTGTCCCCAGGTCAAGTGTCCGGAGAACGGGGGAAGCTCAGTTCGGGTGGCTCTGGTCCAAAATCTTGGGCTCCAGGTGACTTGCGAGAATGCCGTGTTCTCGGAAGTTTCCGCCAACCGTCACGTTTGATCAGGTCGCCGGTGTCCTGTCTCAAGGGGCCTGGCGTCTGTCTCAGTGAGTTGGCGCGATTCCCTGCCGTGTCACCGAGTTGGCGTGACGGCCCGCCGGGAAATCTTTCGAAGGCACCGCCACTGACCTGCCACCCTGGTGAGATGCTGCTCAAACTGACCGGCTCCAGCTGTTCAGGCAAGACCACGCTCGCTTACTCCCTGGGCGAGCGGCTGGGGCGGCTCGTCGTGCACGACTTCGACGAGCTCGGCGTACCGGAAGGCGCCGATCGCCGGTGGCGCAACCGCATGACCGAG
>NZ_JBITHD010000043.1:0-16426 GCF_044457685.1 Nonomuraea sp. NPDC050536 | reverse complement strand
AGCCACCCTCTGGACCGCAAACGCACCAGCCACCTGGCCCGACTCGAACCAGCCCTGGCCGCATGAGAATGAGTTAACCAGCAGGGTCGTACAGGATAGGAGGACGTCGCGGCTGGCCGTACGGTCGCGGGCGTCGCAGAGGACCAGCAGGTCCTGTGGGTCGAGATCGAGAGCCTTGCGGATCTCCGATCCCTCCAGGGGTGATAGGTGACCCGCGTCCCCGGATCGCCATATCCGCCGGCGCTGAATCTCCAACCTGAACGTACGCCGACGAGACCGACTCGGAGGAACTCGCCACGAGTACTCACATGCTGCTTGACCTGCATGGATGGAAGTTTCGGCAGGCGCAGGGCGCGCCGGCTTGCTGTCGGCTTGCCGTACAGCACTGCGTTCCCACGGCGTGCCAGGCGGCCGGGTGCACTTCGTCACTCACCGCCGCCATTCCTTCCGGTACTCGTGGTGGCTGGCGTAGGGCAGGGCGAGCAGGCGGAGAGTTTCGCATGCCGAGGTTGGGTCGTCGGTCGCCCAGTACATTAGGTCATGGTGACGCTGTGACCTACTGCGCCGGCTCGCAGTCGGGCGGGTCGCGTTGGAATAGCCGGGTCTCTCCGAGCGTGGTTCTGACGACCTGTCGCCCGTTGATGCACAGGTCGCAGGGACCGAGATCGTTGTTCAGCGTGCGTTCGAGCGCAGGAAGTCGACCCGCTCGGCGGTCTCGATCATCTGCAGGGCGAAGGCGCCCGGGGTGAGGCTCGCCGGATCCGTGCCGAGCACGCCAGCCATGGCGGTCACCAAATCCTTGAGTGGGAGCACCCGCCGCGGCCCGAGGGGCAGCGACGGCACCGCACTGCCGTCCGGAAGACTGCCGCCGCGCACGGCTCGGAGGGTCTTGCCGAACGTCCGGCCGTCCGCCGCGAGCTCGACCGCGAGATGCCGGGACTCGGGCGTCTGGCGCAGGACGAGCCGCGCCAGCTCGCCCTCGAAGAGGCAGAGCAGGATATCGCGGGACAGCCGGTCGCATCGGAGCCGCTTGAGTGGGACGTCGGACGTCTCGTCCCCGTACGCGTCCACCAGCAACCCCGGATACCCGGACACGACGTCCGAACGGATCAGCGCCCCTGTGGTCAGCGGGTGGTCGATGGGCAGCGGGGACCGGGCGTCGAGGTCGGCGTCGTCCTGATTCAGCCGGCCGATGCTGTAGGCGCCGTCCACGAGGTGGCGCATCCACGTCCGGTCCACGCCGAGGAAGCGGATCGTCTCGACGGGCAGCAGGCGTTCGTCGGGCACCAGATACCCGAAGGGGACGCCGTTCAGCTGGGCCAGGCCGCGCAGCCAGGCGAGGACGTTCGTCGGCAGCGTTTCCTCGATCTCCCGTATCGCCAGGGGGTAGCCCTCTTGTTCGCGGGCCGCCCGCTTGCGGTTCTGGGCACGGCGGCGGCGCCATTCGTACAGGGCCGTGGCCGTGTCGGTGCTCTGCAGCATGAGTAGGCGCCCGAGCTGCCACGCGGCGGCGTAGCCCACGTCGAACATGCCGGCCGGGGAGTGGAAGCGCAGCAGGGCGTCGGCGGTCCTGACCGGCGGCACCGGCCCCGCGTCCACCGGTCCGGCGGTCAGCGGGCCCCGGTACCATGCGACGCTGCGCCCGCCCTGCCGCAGGTGGTGCCGCGCGGGGACGAAGCCCTGCCGGAGGAACGTGTCGGCGAGCGGCTGAGAGGTGTCCGGGAGCCGGAGCGTGCCGGCGTCCCTGGACAGGTCGCGGACCAGCCTCGGGAAGGTCTGCGCCGCGTCCACGCAGGCGAACCGCCAGCTCGCCAGGCTGACCAGCCGCACCATGGAGTCCGGCCCGCCGGGGCCGAAGTCGAACTCCGGGCCGACGGCGTGTTCGGGCGTGTGGAAGCGCCCTTCGAGCGAGACTAGGTGCACGGTGGTGGACACGCCCGGGGCCGGCAGCCGGTTGCCGGTGACCACGGCCACGTCCGAGCCGTCGCCGCTGCGCACGTGTGCAAGGTACCGGAGATCGTCGTAGCTGGGCAGCAACTCCTTGAGCAGCGCCACTGCGACGTCCATGACGGTGACCCGGTCGGTCGGCGCCTGGTGCCGCTCGAGCGTCGGCCGGGGGATGTAGGCGGGGCCCGCCGCCAGGTCGCCCAGCGTGACGACGCTCTGCTCGAACTTCTCCTCGCTCGAAAGGACCAGCAGCGCCAGCCACGGCGGCGGGTCATCGCTCTTCCCGCCCGGGTCTCGTTCCCACGGCAGCGTCGGTCGGACCAGCGCGACGTGGGGCAGCACGTTGCTGTGATCACCGAGGCTGCCGTCGGGCGGGAACACCTCGCGGATCGCCGGCGGCGCGAGCGCGAACCGCTCGCCGGCGATCGTGAAGGTCCTGGTCGTGCTGTACGACGTGGTGAACGCGACCGGCCGGAGGTCGATGAGCTGATCGACGGTGACCTCGTAGTCGCCGTTGTCCAGCACGGGCCGGCGGTGGTCAGCGAAGGTGACCCTGGGGGGCGTGGGCTCGCCGCGCGCCGTGGTCCCGGGCGCGAGGTGCTCGCCGCCGTCGTCCGTGACGCTAGACATATGCCACCACCTGGGGGATCTCCATGAAGTCGGCCGCGTCGAAGCCGGTCAGATCGACCTCGGCGCCGGGGAGCACCGCCGCGACGACCGCTGCGCGGGCGGCCTGCGATCCGGCGATGTCCCGCGCGATGGCCGCCTCCCGCCGGGCCGCGTCGTCCTGGCTCACCGTGACCGGCGCGGGGGTCTCCAGCCGGATGGCCCCGTGCACCTCGTACAGGGGGGTCGCCCTCTGGAGCGCCGCACGGTCTGCCCACGGCGGGTCGGAGGGTTCCCTCGGCGGCATCGGCCGGATGGTGTAGCCGGTGAGCATGTCCGCGATCAGCCGGGGGTCGCCGGGCTGGGGCTTGAGCGTGCCGCCCCAGAGCGCGTAGGGGAGGTTCTTGAGCACCGGCTCGTAAACGAACGCGTCTTCCGCGGACGCCCCGTCCCGGGTGATTGTGATCCGGTGCGTCGAGGTCATGCCGCCCCTGCCGATGCCTGCCGGGCCGACTCCGGCGGAGGTGTCCGCCGCGCCGACCGGCAGCGCGCTCTGGCGGGTGCGGCACGCGCCAGCCGTGCTCGGCACGGAGCAGTCGGTGACGAGCACCAGGCCCGCGGGATCGACCACCCCGAGGCCGGTGTCGTCTGGAGGGGCCGGCTGCCGGGTGTCGCCGCGCAGCGCGATCGTGACGATCTTGTCCGGTTCGGGCAGCATGGCCGCCTGGAACCGGGACCACTTCACGGGCTGCGGATCACCGGTTCCGGAGGAGGACGTACCGGTGTTGAAGGCGATCGTGAACGAGACGACGGTGAGGTCGACGGCGGCGGTGCCGGCGAAGTCCGGGCCCCACAGGCTCACGTCGGCGCCGGCGTGCGCGGTGACGGTGTGCGTGCCGAAGAGCGAAAAGGTGTACGTGGCCCCCACGCTGACGTGCAGGGTGGCCTGGTAGTGGTACGGCTGCCAGGCGATGAGGAAGTCCATGGAGGCGTCGAACCACGCGTGCAGCGAGTCGTCCTGCCAGGTCGCCTTGAGCGTGCCACCGGCCATGAGGGCGGCGGGCGTGAGCGCGAAGTACGCCGAGCCGCCCAGGCTGAGCTGCGGCGTCACCTGCCAGGAGAACCCCAGCCGGGGCACGGTGGGATAGTACGCGGGCACCGGGACGTGCGGATGGTACCCGCCGACGCTGACCACGAAGTCGCCCGCGCGCCCCTCCCCGGCCCCTTCGCCCCGCGCCTTGAACCAGGTCGAGAAGGCGAACCCGCCGGTGAGATGGCAGTCGCGGGACAGCAGGAACGAGTCGCGGGTGAGCTGGGCGGCGATGGAGAGGTAGCCGTCGTCGGGGACGAAGGCGGCCCGCAGCGCGAGCTGCACCTCCGCGATCGGCGTCACCCCGCCGGCCGCGGCGTCCGGGGCGGGCAGGATCAGTGTGGACAGGCCGAGCACGTCCACCTCGAACCTGTGTCCGAACGTCACCGCGAGCAGGACGAAGGAGTCGATCATCTGGAACGAGGTGAAGTGGACCCCCACCGTGAGGAAGTAGTCGCCGACCGACGGGGGCAGGTAGGCGGCCAGCTTGGCCAGCTCGTCGGCGAGGCTCGCACCGGCCGGCCGCCCGCCGACCGCCTCGGCGACGAGCGGGAACGCCGGGATGTCGTCGATCGCGGGCGGAACCAGCCGCCGGTTGTAGCCGAACCCGGCGGCCAGCCCGCGTACGAAGAAGACCGGCGGTCCGCCGATCGGGTAGTCGAGGTAGGCGTAGACGAACAGCGACGGGCCCTCGGGGAGCTGGGTGTAGGAGCCGAGGGCGGCCAGGCCGAGCTCCCCGGACTTGATCTGCGCGCTCCCGCTGTAGGCGGGATAGGTCTTGTCCTTGTAGACGATCTCTCCGTTGAGGAACGCGCCGCCGATCTGGACCGGGCCCGAGGTGTAGGACAACCCCAGCCCGGCCAGGCCGAAGGAGGGCAGGGCGGCCAGGTCGGCCACCGACAACTCGATGGCGAGCCCGTTCAGCGACAGCGTGAGCCCGGCGACGCTGATCGAGCCGTCGATCAGGAACGCTATCCGCGGGCTCCGCTCCTTCGGCGTGCGGTACGCCAGCCCGATCCGGGCGATTTGCACCGGCCCGAAGGTGCGCTGGATCTTCACCCATTTCACGTCGTCGGCGGTTTGCGCCTGCGTCGGCGTGGGCCCGGGCGTGGGCTGCTGCTGCCTCGGCCCCTGGGTGCCGCGCCGGACCGGCAGCGCCAGCGGCTGGGTGAGCCCGCCGAGCTGCAGTGTCGCGTCAACGGCGAAGCCGGCCGCGACGTCGCGCTGCGCTAGTTTGGTGATCTTGTCCGGCAGCAGCGCGTTCAGCTCGGTCACCTCGGCGGTGTTGACCGCCGCGGAGGCCGCCAGGATCCGCAGCGGATTCACGCCCATGACCAGGTTGCCGGTGAGGTGATCGCCGACGAGGGGCAGCTTGGCGAAGTCGATGGTTGCCCCGATGTCCACCCCGAACAGGTACGCCCGCCCGGTCGCGGGCTGGTCCAGGGCGAAGACGACGTCGCGGACGTTCACCGCGATGCCCTCGGGGATGTACGTGGCGGCCGACGGGGAGAACACCGCCACGAGGCTTTTCACGTCCGGTGTCGGATCGGCGCCGGAATGGGAGTAGGACGCGGCGAAACGCCTGCCGGTGACGTCCTTGGCGAAGTGCGCGTCGAAGTACAGGTTGAACGTCCCGCCGCCGACCGGGACGGGGACGGTGAGCGAGCCGTCGAACGTGACCGCGCGCTCGCCTCCCCCGGCCGGCGGGGCGGGCACCCCGACGGCGACCACGAGCCGTACTGGGACCTCGGCGAGGCTCACCTCGCCGCTGCAGGTGAAGGTGAACGCCCCGGTCGAGGTCTCGTAGGAGACGTCCAGGTCGGTCAGCGCGAGGCTGGTGAGGGCCTCGGGCAGCTTGCGCACCCCGAAGGCGTCGCCCAGCTTCTTGACGAGGTCGCCGATGTCGAGCCGGGAGCCCGGCGTGGTGCTGCCCGAGAAGGTCCAGCCGCCCGCGGTGCTGTCGTAGTCGGCGAAGAGCAGCAGGTGCAGCGACGGGCCCAGGTCGATCACCCCATGCACGGCGCCCGTGAGCCCCCGATCGTAGTCGGCGACGACGCCGACCTCGGCGATGTCGAGGGGACCCGCCGACCAGACGTGGTCCACGGTGAGCCGGGCCAGGTACGAGCCGGCGGTCAGGCGCCCGTCGAACTCGGCCGCCGTGACGGTCAGGGCGGCGGGCACGTTGGCGGTGGGCAGCCCGTACGAGGCGAGCACGTCCGTCAGCGGCACCGGCTGTCCTGCGTGCAGGGTGCCGCGCACCTCGACGTCGGGCAGGCGCAATAGCACGTCGAACTCGAGCGCGCCGAGCTTGAGCCGGCTGGTGATCTGGAGGTAGTCGAGCGCCGGGGTCCGCCAGTCGAAGCCGACCTCGACCGCCTGGATGGCGAGGTCGAAGTCCGAGATGTTCAGCCCCGCTGATCCGAAGGCGGAGGTGGCGTCCGTCGCCCCCTTGGTCCCGGCGATCCACGCCGCCAGGGCGGCCAGCCCGGGGAAGGAGCCGGTTCCCGTCGGTTTCAGGTACGCGTACCAGTGGGTCGCGGGCCGCATGCCGATGCCGATCTCCATCGGGACGCTGCCCACGTCGACCCGGACGGCGAGGACCACCGAGAACGACGATGTGGAGACGGCGGCCCGCAGCTCGACCCCGTCGAGTTCGGGAACCGCGGGGATGATCGTCCACTTGACGGCGGGGAGCGGCGCGGTGAAGGTGAGGAAGGCCTCGAAGGCGGTGCCAGGGTAGAACGTGATGCCGAACCCGGCCTGGGGGATCACGGTCGCGGCGGCGAGGGGATCCAGGCCACGCGGGACCGGGAACGGCGAGGTCCGGCCGGGCTTGCCGAGCAGCAGCAGGTCGAGCGGGGCGACCCCCGGCACGTCCGCGGTGAGGGCGACCTCCCAGGCGCCGGGATAGGGGGCTTGACTGGAGGTGAGGGTGACCGGCGCCGTGACGGAGGCGGTCAGCGGCAGCCTGCCGTGCGCGGTGGCGGCCACGGGCGGCCGTCCGTCCTGGGTCAGGGTGATGGTGACGTGGTCGACGGCGATCGTGACCCCGGTGAGCCCCTGGACCGGCCACGTGTCGCCCGACGGCCCGCTGATCGTCAGGACGGAGCCGACCAGGGCGGCGCCTCCGCCGGTGAGGCCGATCCGGGCGTTGGGCGCCGCCGCCAGGAAGGCGCGCAGCTCCGCGGGCAGCCGGGCGTCGTCGCCCGCGAGGGTGAGGGGCAGCCCCAGCCCGGTGAGGTAGGTTTCCAGTCCTTGCAGGTCCATAGCTTCCTCAACACCTGTACGCGACGGATCAGCACGAGAATTGCGCGGCGACCGGCGGACCCACGTTGGGTACGTGCTCGACGGTGAAGGGACCCAGGAGCGGGTTTCCCCCTCCGGCCACGGTCATCGACTGGGCCTGGTCGATCGTCAGGCGGACGTTGCCGCGCACGTGGGCGGGAGCGCGGTTGTTCTGCGCGTTGTCGCCGCAGACCACCGACTTGTTGCCGGGGACGCCAAGCTGCCCCGCGAGGCCGGGTCCGCTTCCCGGCACGTGGGTGAGCGGCGCGGGAACCCGGCAGTTGGTCAGGTAGAAGCGCCCGACTCCGGCGCTGTTGTGCAGCCGGGTGATCACGTCCTGGTCCGGGTGGTCGTAGGTCGGCTGGTTGAACGGCGGCTGCTCGTCCCCGGCGGCGCCGCACGAGATGAACGCCACGTGGGGGTTGGTGGCGGCGAGGAACGCCGCGCTGGTCGACATGCTGGAGCCGTGCCGGCCGCACTTGATCGTCGCGATCCGGCGCGGGATGGGGAAGGTCCCGCCGGCGGGGTTCGGCAGCCCGTTGCGGTTCAGGGACGCGGCGACCTCCTCCGAGCCGTAGTAGGGCAGGTCACCGCCCGTGTAGTGGAAGAAGTCGTTGAACCTGACGACGAGGCCGATGGAGTCCTTGTGGGTCAGCAGGCCGCCGCGGGTCATCGGGCGGGGCGGGTTCGGGCCGTCCCACACCTGCGACTGCGCGCAGATGACGAAGATCATGGGGGCGCCGGGCGGGGCGAGAACGGGGTCGGGCCCGGAGTTCCACAGGATCTCGGCGCCCAGCGCGGCCTGGGTGCGCACGCGCGGGGCGGCGGGGGTGACGCCGTAGGTGTCGCCGATGGCGCCGCGGCCGGCGAGCGCGAGCCGGTGGTCGGCGGGGATGCCGTCGGCGTCGGAGATGAACGCCGAGGGGCCGATGTCGATGACGTGTGTGCCGGCGTACGTGCCCCCCGTGTCGAAGGCCAGCGTGACCGGCCCGCGCTGGTGGAACCTGTTCAGGATCTGGTTGCGCACCTGGGGCTGGGCCGTGGGGAGCAACGCCGCCAGGGTCGCGTCGGGCGTGGTGGGTGTCACGCCGAGCGTGTTCAGCACGCGCTGGGCGAAGACGCCCGCGTACGCCGCCATGAACTGCGCGGTCTTCCCCGGACCGATGAGGCTCGGGTGGAGCGGCGGCACGAGCGGGACGTTGGCCTGGCGATCCCTGACCTGCTTCACCCCAAACGCCGCCGTCTTGGCGTCGTTCAGACCGGGGGCGACGCCCCGTGCCGCCGCGATCTCGGCGACCAGGTACCCGGACAAGTCCTGGGCGCCGGGCCGGGCGTACGCGCCGAGGCAGGCCCCGTATGCCGCCGCGGCAGCTCCGGCGATCTGCTGCTCGCGCGGCCGGGCACCGGCCGCCCGCAGGGCCAGGAGGGCCAGCGTGTCCGCGACGGCGTACAGGTTGTCGGCGGCGAGCAGGGACGCGACCCCGCCCACGTGGTCGGCGTCATAGCCGCTCACCAGGACGTGGTCGAGCCGGGCGATGTTGCGCCGGGCGAACTGGGCGGCGACGTAGTCGTGCACCGTCCTGCCGTAAGTGTCCAGCCCGCCGTCGATGAGCAACGTCCGGGACCGCATGCTGTTGGGTTCCTGGGCGATGACGAGCGCGCTCTCGCCCTCGCCCACGTCGATGGTGTGGATCTCCAGTTCCCACGGCATGGCGCCGGCCTCCTTAGCGGGGAAAGGCGAGCCGCCAGCCGCCTTGGGTGACGCGCTCGTTCCTGGTAGCCCAGGTCAGGACGTAGCGGCGGTCGTTGTCGTACATGAACGTCCCGGCGAACGCGTACTCCTGGTGCGCGAGGTTGTAGAGGTCGACCTCCAGCGTCCCGAGCGCCAGCCGCCGCAGGATCCCCAGCTCGCCCGCGCCGATCGTCACGCCTCCGATGGTCAGGGAGGTGAACGAGGCCGCTCCCGCGTACAGGTTCACCGGGTCGTCCGCGGTGAGCAGGCCGGTCTTCAGGTAGAAGCCCTCGGGGCGCGCCTCGATCCGGTGCCAGAACTTGTTGGAGTGGTGGAACCTGATGCTGGGGTAGACCGGCGTGGCGGAGTCCGGCTGGAATAGTTCGAGGAACAGCAGCCTGCCGTCGGCCCCGGGAGCCGGCTCCCGGCGCAGCTGAAGGTGCCCTTCCGGCGCGTCGGCCGCCAGCCCGGTCCCGGCGGCGCCGCCGAGCCTGAGTGAGGTGAACGAGGCCGCTCCCGCGTACAGGTTCACCGGGTCGTCCGAGCTGAGCAGGCCGGTCTTCAGGTAGAAGCCCTCAGGGCGCGCCTCGACCCGGTGCCAGAACTTGTTGGAGTGGTGGAACCTGATGCTGGGGAAGACCTCCCCGTCGTGGTCGGCCTGGAACAGTTCGAGGTAGAGCACCTTGCCGCC
Source organism: Nonomuraea sp. NPDC050536 (assembly GCF_044457685.1). Classification (NCBI taxonomy): domain Bacteria; kingdom Bacillati; phylum Actinomycetota; class Actinomycetes; order Streptosporangiales; family Streptosporangiaceae; genus Nonomuraea; species Nonomuraea sp. NPDC050536. Next base: position 7,075 of record NZ_JBITHD010000043.1, on the reverse strand, counting down.
GCCGTCGGCGTCTGACTCCCTGCGCAGTTGCAGATGGCCGCCGCTCGCGCTGACCGTCAGCGGCGCGGACGGCTCCGCGATGCCAATGCCCACGCTGGTCGCCGTGAACAGCAGCGGTGTGCGCTCCGCCATGATCGAGATGGCGCCGTCCCGGTAGCCGGGGATGTTCTGGTAGGCCACGGCGACGGGCGCGTGGCCGGGCGTTGGCAGGGCGTAGATGTCCCCGAGCCGCAGCTCCAGCGACCCGCCGGGCGGCAGCGTGGTGTCGGTGCGCGGGGTGAGCGTCCATCGGGGGCTCTGGCCCAGGTCCTCGCGTACGACGGTCCACTCCGCGGCCGTCTCGGTGGCCGTCACGGTCAAGGTGGCGTCCCCCGCCCTGCCCGCCTCCGTCAGCGCCCAGTCGCGGTCCTCCCCCGCCTGCCGTACCTCGAAGGAGATCACTATGGCGGACCTCGACTCGGGGGCGGCCGTGGCGCCGACCAGGGCGAGGCCGGCGTCCCGGGAGAGGTTGGCGACCCGGATGCGCAGCGCGCTCGGGGTGGCGCCGTCGCTCAGCACCCGGTCGCCGCCGGTGAACCCCGCGGCCAGCGGCGCGTCCGGGCGTCCCCGGTGGTTGACGACGTCGAGGAAGCGCACCCTGCCGCCGGTCAGCTCGTCGGGCTCGCCGGCGTAGCCGAGCCGTTGGTAGTCGAGCTGTACCCGGGTGCCGCGGGTGCCCGCGGAGCCGTCGGCCTTCATGCCCTCCAGGACCACCTCGCGGGACTCGCCCGGGTGGATCAGTGTGGGGCCGGCGGCCAGGAGGTAGACGGCGGTGGCGTCGGCGCTGGTCAGGATGGACCAGCCGGCGGTCGCCAGCCGGGGCGGGGCGGAGGTGGCCAGGGTGCCCGGGCGCAGTCGCAGCACCAGGTGGTGGGCGTCGGGCGTTGCCTTGTCCGTGTCCGGCACCGGCCTGAATTCCAGATCCTGCCGGGAGGTGTTGACCAGGCGCAGGGTCAGCGCCTGGCCCGCGGGGGCGTCGTCGATGTACAGCACGGCCTGCTGGTCGGCGTTGACCAGCTCGAACTCGAGGGGATGGGTGCGGACGAACGCGGCCAGCGCCGCCTCGTCGGCGGCCATGTCCCGCTGGATCTCCAGCGGCCCGATCGCCCCGTCGTAGACCCGCACGTGTGCGATCAGGCCCTTGAGATAGCTTTTCCGCTCTGCGGGGTCACGGCCCGCCACGAACGCCGTCCCGGCGGCCGGCCGGTCGCCGGGCGCCTTCATCTCGGCGACCTGGATTCCGTCGACGTAGGTGCGCGCGGTGGTCCCGTCGTCGGTGACGGCCACGTGGTGCCAGGTGTCCCATTTCAGGCTCCCCGGCGGGCTCAGGTACGCTGCGTCGCCTTCGGTGGTGGCCAGCGAGTGGCGCAGGCGGCCCTCGGCGTCGGCCGACACCGCCAAGCCCTTCGCCTCCCCCACGATGCCAGCAGCTGCCGCCTCCTCGATCGGGGAGAGGTTGACCCACGCCGCGACGGTGTAGGCGCGCAGGCGCAGCGCGGGCGTGTCGTCGGCGGTGAGGGCGTCCCGGGCGCCGTCGAAGGCCAGGCAGCTGCCGAACTTCGGGTCCGGCCGGATGGCCGGGTCGCCTTCCACGGTCCCGTTGATGTGGCCGTCGCCGGAGTCGATCGCGCGGCTCTCGGGGGTGAGGTCGTCGAGATGCCAGTGCAGCACCAGGCCCGCGCTCACGCCGCGCCCTCCGTGGAGGCGTGGCTGAGCCGGCTGTCGCGCCACGCCGGCGCGTCCCCGTCCGTGGCGAGCTGCGCCTCGGCCTGCCGGTGGATGGCGTTGACCAGCTCGTACACCCGGGCGTACGGCATGGCGCCGAGGGCTTCGAGTATCAGGTTCGTCTCGGGCAGGGACAGGTTCAGGGTGATCTGCGGCATCAGGCGTTTCCTTGCTCGGAGAGGGACGGCGGCAGCGGCCGGAGCACGAGATGGCCTTCGCGTACGGTGAGGTCGTCGGGGAACGGCCCGGTCGGTTGTGGAACGCCGATGCCGGGTCGGTCGAGCAGCGTGACGAGCCGCTGCCGGAGGGGGGCGAGCCGCTCGGGCAGCGGCGGGCGCCGGTCGGCGGGGGTGATGAGCGCTGTCCGGTCGTCCAGCGCGGTCAGCCAGCCCGCGGTGATCAGCGCCGTCCAGGTCTCGTCGCCGAATTCGGCGAGTTCGGCGTCGCGCCGCACGGTCGGGGGGCGGGAGACCTCCTGCCATCCGGTCCTGTCACGTTCCCGCCAGGTCCAGAAGGAGCCGGGCTCGGCCGGCAGCGGGACGGCGACGCCGCCGCCGTCGGTCAGCACGGGCCCGGCGAAGAAACCGACCTCCAGGCGTTCGACGGCGTCCTGATAGTGCTCGGCGGAGATGCGTACCGACTCGGTGGGCAGGATGCCGCTGGTGGCGTGGATCGCGCCGCGCGGGTCGACGAGCAGGGTGAGGTAGCGGGGCGGCAGGTCGATCGCGGCCGGCACCTCGCCGCGCGGGTCGCCCTCGGCGAGATCATGCACGAGGTGGAGGTCAGGCCCGAGCGCGCCGCCCGGCTCCTCCAGCCAGAAGCCGAGCACGCCGTCCTCCAGCCGCCCGTGCTCGCCGATCTTGACCGGGAAGCGCACCAGGGGGAAGCCGTTGGTCTCCCGGTCGGCGCGCCTCATGTCCTGCCGGAAGACGTTCCAGTCCTGGTGCACGGCGGGCGGCTCCATCAGCTCCAGCCCCACCTCGGCCCGTACGACGGCGATGGGGCGGCCCATGAGGACGGCACGGCCGCGATGCTGGGCATAGTCCGCCGGCTCGACGGCTTGGAGCGCCTCGTCGAGCGAGGGCAGGAGCCTGCCGACCCCGTCCGCGCCGGAGTCGCGCAGGCGGCCGATGACCGCGCGCAGGTGGGGGTCGCCGATCGACGCGTCGCTCGTCACCGGCCCTCCCGGCGCCGGCCGCCACAGTGCGTGGTCCGGCCGCGCGGGGTCCGGCAGCGCGTAGAGGGAGCCCAGCCACGTACCTTGCCGCGCGAAGACCCGCAGGCTGTCGTCGAGGTTGTCCGGGACCAGCAGCCCGCAGACGGGCGAGCAGCCGGGCAGTCCGGTCAGTGACTGGGTGTCGTGATCGGCGTCCAGCAGGCGCAGCGTGATCCGGGCCGCCTGAGCGAGCCGGGGAGGCATCGCCACCCAGCCGGGATGGCCCTCGACGCGCAGCCGGGCCGTCGTCTGGAGGCGGGTCACATCGACGTCGGAAGTGGTGCCGAAATTGTCGACGACGCGCAGCCGCCGAAGCCGCAGCGCGCCCGCCCGGATCGGGTTGAAGTCGCTGAGCGGCTGCGGGGCGTGCCGGTTCTCGCCGCCCACCCGGGATGCCACCCGCGCGGTGAACTCCTGCGCCGCCGGGAAGCCCAGCGGCTCGGCGACGGGCAACTGGCGGGCGAGTCTGAGCATCAGGAGCGCGTCGTTGAACCCGCCCAGGCTCTGCGCGAGGTTGTCGGCCTCGTGGGAGGCCAGATGCCGGTAGACGGCCACCAGCGTGGACAGGCGCAGGTCGTCCTCCTTGTCGCGGTACCAGTCCAGCACGGCGTCGGGGTGGGACATGAAGTCCTGCGGCGGGACGGCCGGCAAGCCCGCGGCGGTCCGGGCCGCGTTGTAGCGGATGAGCAGGCCGCCGGCCAGGTAGCGCAGGATCCGCGCGGACAGCACCGGTCGCGTGGCGGGCGACAGGATGGTGATGCCGGAGTAGACGTTGGCCGCTTTGTCAGGTATGCCGGATCCGGGCCGCAGCCGCGGGTCTGTCCCGTCGGCGCTCAGGACGTAGTTACGGGTGAAGAAGTCCGAGGCGTAGTCCCGGTGGTGGCCGTGCAGGTTGTTCCCCGCGTTGACGGGGAAGAATTCGACCTCCCACTGCATCAACACCGGGTGCCAGGGCGCTCGATTCCAGACCCGGGTCGCGGGGTTCGGTTCGGGCAGCGCGGCGACCACGCCCGCGATCCGCTCCCTGAGCGAGGTCACCGGGCCGGCGCCGCCGAGGTCGCCTTCCGGCTCGTCGATCACCTGGCAGGCCAGGAGCCCGTCGGGGGTGCCCGCGCCGTCCTGACCGTGACGGTCCGACGGCGTGGCGGCCGATCCGGTGAGCAGCACCACGGGATCGTTCGGCCGGTAGTACCGCGGCGCCGGAACCTGGCTCAGGACCAGCGCGGGCAGATCCGCCGCCGCGGCGTTGGCCTTCCGCACCACCCGCTCCACGGCGTCACGGGCCCGGGCCAGCCGGTGGGCGAGGGTGTCGCCGGCTCCCTCCGGGGGATAGCGGCCCGCCCCGAGCTCGATCTCGTCCAGTCGCGCCATGCTCCGTTCGAGGTAGAAGGCGACCTCGTCGATGTCCGGATAGGCGTCGCGGTCGGTGTCGGGCCGGTAGGCGCAGAGCATGTACTTGTACCAGTCGGCGAACAGCCTGCGCCGTAACCCGGTCACCGTCGACCGGGCCCGGTCGTATGCGGCCTGGGCCGCGTTGAGCTCGCTCAGCAGGCCGTCGAGCTCGGCGAGCGGGAGGAGCCGCGCCCGGCTCGGCTTCGGCCGTCCCGAGACGCTGGTGCCCGGGTCGGTGGACTCGTCGAGCCGTCGAACGTTCCACAGCGGCGGCGCCGGGATGGGCGAGAACGTCGCCGTGTGCCGGGCCGTGGTGAGCCCGATCGACAGATCGACCGGCTTGTTCTCCAGCTCGTCGGCGAACGTCAGCGCCTCCAGCAGGCTTTCCAGGTCGTCGGGGGTGACGTCGGGAAGGATGGCGCCCAGGTGCGCGGCAAGGGCCTCGGTCGGAGTGTTGCCGATGCAGACGCCCGCGTCGGTGGCGAGGCCGGGGTTCCGCGTCGCCGGTCCGGGCTCGAACACGATTCGCCCGAAGCAGACCATGCGGCCGGGCCGCGCGGTGTCCGGCGGCGCCGCCCAGCTGAGCCGCTCCGACATGGCCTTCCGCCATGGCTCGGCCTCGGTGGCCAGCGTCCGGGCCAGCTCGTCCTGGGCCGGGTCGTCGTACCAGCCCATGACGTCGTAGGAGAGCCCGGGGGGAGGATCGCCGGTGTAATCGGGGTCGTAGAAGCCGAAGACGCTGTGGCAACTCGGGTAGTACGCGGCGAAGGCGGGGTCGCCGTACCCGATCGCGGTGAGCTCCCGCAGGCGGTCCTGCGGGGCCTCGGAGCGTACCCACCGGCCGATGGGCACGCTTCGGCCCAGGTACCGGTACGGTCGGCCCGGCCGGTCGGCCGTGTCGTCCCCGACGACGGGGTACGCGACGCCAGCCAGGTTGTCATCCGACAGGGCGTCGCTCTCCACGACCCACTGCCCCTCGATGACCCCCTCCCTGGCACGGGTCACCAGCCAGCGGTCGGGGACGAGGGGCACCCGTGTCCTGGCCTCGGTCTGCGCCATCCGGGTGAGCGCGTCGGGCAGTGCCCAGTGCAGATGGATCCCGGCTTTGAGCCGCAGGCTCGGCGCCTCGAACGGGGCGGGGCTCAGGATCTCCCCGAGATAGGGTAGGTCGGCCCCGATGTCGCGGCCGGTGACCGGGTCCACGTACGGCAGTCGGGTGAAGTCAGCCGAAGGGCCCGCGACGTTGCGGTCGGAGCCGAGGCATAGGGCGTCGACGTGCACCGGAACACTGAGCACGCTCACGGGCGGCATCCTCATCGCACGACGGAATCAACGATGTCACGGTGATCGAACCACAGCTCCGCAGGCGCGAGAAGAGCGATGTCACGTGAGGCCAATTGAATCTTGAAAAGAGATTGTCCGAATTCAGGCTCCCGTCAACCGGCGCTGGACCGCGGCCATGTCCCAGAACGCCTTCTGAGCCAGCCCGTCAGAATGCCAGAAGTGGCCAAGCTGCTGATCTGAAAGGGAGTTGAGGCCTCATCCCAACCCGAGGTCGCACCGGCGACGCTGGCGACGATCTCTGCTCATCGGTGAAGAGTGCCTCGCCGGCAGCCACTGCGGTGGACGCTGGGTGGGTGGCCACGAGTTTGGCGATCTCGGCGTCAGCGGCGTCGTACGCCTGGCTTTCGGCAGTGGTAGGGCGCGCTGGCCTCAAACCCGGAACCTGCGGATTAAATGGCTCCACGTTCGCCACCCTACGAATCGCCGTGCCCGACGCGTCCAACGGGCGAGGTTATCCCGGGTGGCCAGGGTGTCGGGATGGTCGGTGCCCAGGATGCGTTCCTCGATGGAGAGGAGGACGGCGAAGACATCACGAGCCGCGGCCGCGTCACCTGCCGCTCCCGTCCACTGGGCGAGGTTGTGGCGTGCGGTCAGAGTATCGGGGTGGTAGGCGCCAAGCACTCGTGCCATGTCCGGCAGGAGCGCGGCGAGGGCGTCGCGGGCGCCGGCCGTATCGCCGGCCCACCCCATCCAGTGGGCCAGGTAGGCACGGGTGGTCAGGGTGTCGGGGTGGTCGGTGCCCAGCGTGCATTTCTCGATGGACAGGAGAACGGCGAAGACATCACGAGCCGCGGCCGCGTCTCCGGTCTCCTCCGTCCAGTGGGCCAGATTGGCGCGGGTGGTCAGGGTTTGAGGGTGGTGGGCGCCCAGCACTCGCGCCATGTCCGGCAGGAGCGCGGCGAGGGCGTCGCGGGCTCGGGCTGCATCTCCTACCGCCCCGTTCCAGTGGGCCAGGTTGGCGCGGGTGGTCAGGGTTTGAGGGTGGTGGGCGCCCAGCACTCGCGCCATGTCCGGCAGGAGCGCGGTGAAGGCGTCGCGGGCGGCGGACGTGCTGCCTGCTTCGCCTGTCCAGCGGGCGAGGTTGTGGCGGGTGGTCAGCGTATTGGGGTGATCGGCGCCCAGCATCTGTTCCCGAATCGGGAGCAGCGCGGCAAGGGCATCGCGGGCGGCGGACGCACCGCCCGCTTCGCCTGTCCAACGGGCGAGGTTGTCGCGGGTGGTCAGCGTATTGGGGTGATCGGCGCCCAGGATGGTTATGCGATGGCTAGTGCCGCATCAGGCAATGTTTGCCTCGTTGTGATGTGACGCGCCGTCCGGCGGATGCTCTGGACGGCGCGTGTGCGCCAAGCTGTGCGGATG
>NZ_JBITHD010000042.1:0-27413 GCF_044457685.1 Nonomuraea sp. NPDC050536 | reverse complement strand
GTCACCGTCGGAGTCACCGTCGGAGTCACCGTCGGAGTCACCGTCGGAGTCACCGTCGGAGTCACCGTCGGAGTCACCGTCGGAGTCACCGTCGGAGTCACCGTCGGGGTCACCGTCGGAGTCACCGTCGGAGTGACCGTCGGAGTGACCGTCGGGGTCACCGTCGGAGTCACCGTCGGGGTCACCGTCGGAGTGACCGTCGGGGTCACCGTCGGAGTGACCGTCGGGGTCACCGTCGGAGTCACCGTCGGGGTCACCGTCGGAGTGGGAGTCGTTGTTACGCATTCGTCGATGTCGACGGTGTTGGTATCAAGGCTGACCTGACCGTTGCGGGCCAGGAGCCGGCCGTTGATGGTGGCGCCTGTGTTCGCCGAAATCGAGGTCAGGGCGAGAATGTTGCCGACGAACGTGGAGTTCGTTCCCAGTGTCGCCGAGCTGCCCACTTGCCAGAAGACATTGCACGCTTGCGCGCCGTTGATCAGGTTGATGTTGCTGCCCGATCCGGTGATGAGCGAGGAGCCGATCTGGAAGATGAAGACGGCCTTGGGATCATTCTCGCCGTCGAGAGTGAGCGTGCCAGTCAGGCCGAGTGTGGAATTGGCAGCGTAAATACCGTGCGGGAGTGTCAGGCCGGTGAGGTCGGCCGGAACACTAGTGGCCGGGGTTCGGCCGGCAGCATCGTCGTATGCGATGGTCAAGTCAGATTGCGCCTGAAGGGCTACGGCATCAGCACTGTGCTGATTTCCCAGCACTATTCCAGGCGGGAACCCGGTGATCGCGGTACCCGGGCTCACCCCCAAGTCGTCGCTAATGATACTGGGACCGGTGTTGGTGACCGCGCTCCCAGCCAGAACCGAGAAACTTTCGGCCGTTCCCAGGTCCACGGTGGCTACCTGAGCTACGCTCTCGCGAGCTTGCACGAGAAAGAATGCGCCGATGATGGGGACGAGTATCAGAATCGCCGCCATTCGGGAAAGCCCGGGCAGCCTGAGCAAGGCCTGTGCAAAGGTTCCGTTCATTAGCGCGTCATTCTCCCGGCAGAAGGGCATCGGATACGCCCGGTTCTTCTCGTTCACATAAGGCGAGACATTCACCTGCGCGAGATATCAATCCGCCGGACCTACCGCCATCGGGCAGTTGGCGCCCCGCGAAGCCCCGAGAGTGCTATCCCCCGCGACTTGGCACGCTACTTGCAGGCATCAGCCATAGTGAGTGCCAACACTTAAATGACACATAAAACTCGATCAACTTTGAGTGCAAGCCTACACTTCGACACAAACGAGGATTTTGGTCAGTGAGGTGATCACAGCGAAATAGTTCGGGGCGATTGGGATTTCTTGGACGCCGCTGATGACGTTCCGGGCCTTTCGGGAGGAGTTGCCGAAGGCCGGAAACAGACGTGGAGCCCTCGGTAGAAGAGCTCTCACCACAAGAATTCCCAGCCGCCGGAAGGCTCCACGTGATTGCTCATCGTGCCACGCTCGACATCTCCCGCGCACTCGTTCAGCACGTCGCCCGGCTCCTGCGGGATGAACACCGGCTGCGCGGCACCCCCAAAGACAGCCGGGCCCTGAGCCCGTTCCGGCAAGCGGTCATGGTGCTGCGCTGGTTCCGAGGCGAGCACGACATCCCCAAGCTCGGCCGCGATCACCGCATCTCCCGGGCCACCGCCTACCGCTATATTCACGAAGGCATCGAAGTTCTCGCAGCTCAAGCACCGGATCTTTCCGAAGCTCTCGTCCGCGCCCAAGCCGAAGGACTGGCGTACGTGATCCTGGACGGCACGCTGATTCCCATCGACCGCTGCGCCGAGCAGACCATCAGCGTCAAGGGCGAGTCCATCGATGTCTGGTACGCGGGCAAGGCTCACCAGCACGCTGGCAATCTCCAAGCGCTGTCGGCACCAGGCGGGCTGCCGTTGTGGATCGGCGAGGTCGAGCCCGGCTCCGTCCATGACCTGTCCGCCGCCCGCCCGCACGTGCTGGGCGCGCTGTACGCCGCTGCCGCAGCCGGCTTGCCCACCCTCGCCGACAGCGGCTACGACGGCGCCGGAATCGGCATTCACACGCCAATCAGGCAGCCCGAGGGAAACCAGATCCTCAGCCCGGACAACCGCACCTACAACCGGCTCCTACGAGCCCTGCGCTGTCTCGGCGAGCGCGGATTCGCCCTGCTCAAAGGCCGCTGGCGCACCCTCCAGCACATCACCGTAAGCCCCAGCAGAATCGGCGACATCGCTCGCGCGGCGCTCGTCCTCACCCATTTCGAGCACGACTACCTACCGGCAATTCGCTGAGATCACGTCAGTTAGTCCACTTTGCCCCTTGTGCCGCGCAAGCGCTAATTGACTGCCAGGCAGGAGCAGCAGGAGGCCCGCGCGCGCACTACATCAGAGACCTCCTAGTAATTACGCCAGTCTCTGAAAAGTCGGCATCTGCTGACATCACGTTCACAAGAACTGTGCTTTCGGGCCATATAAGGTGCCCAGCCGCACACTGGACGTGAGGGGGCCTCTACTTGAACAGGGGGGGCACAGAAGATCATCAGTCGCCAACGAGTCATAGAGTTGCAAATCATGAGTCTCACCGACCGAGGCCCCAGCAAATCTTTGCATTTATCGGACCAGGGACAAGATGATTGGCAGCTTTCGGCAGTGCTATATCTGGAACGCCCTCGCAGGTCGGAGCCGTGGCGTCCAACATTGCATCGACCGTGCGTTCTGAAGTGACGCCACCTCTCTCCTCTCAGGATCGTTCACCGGGTTATTGGAGTTTTTCTTTGCGTGATTGCTTTCACCTCGACAGGCCCAGCCGTGGGGCGGGCTGGTCGACGAAGATGATCGTGTACGGCGCGCTAACGATCACGCCCCTGGCCGCCGCCTGCAGCACAGCCCCAGACAGGCCGTCACATGTTGCAGCACCGGCTGCGGCCACGCCGCCGATCAAGCCGGTACCCGTATCAGCGGCACAAATAGCGCGATTGCCGCGTGCAACAGCTTTCACCAGACTCCGTGGAGCACCGAAGGACTCCGGCTCACTCGATCCGGGAGATGGGAGGGTGACACATCCCACGAAACCACAGATAGTCTATGACCATCCAGGAGGGCCCCCTCTGGCGATATTGCCTACCACTGAGGTGGGGAGCGCAACATGGGTTCCGGTAGTGCAGACACAGCCAGGATGGGCTCGCGTCTTGCTGCCGAGCCGGCCGAACAAGTCAACAGGATGGATCTACAGTGACGGCGGAGGGCTGCAGAATGCATATAGCCCTTACCGAGTAGAAATCGAGCTGTCCGCTCGAAGACTTACCCTGTTCGAGGCCGGACATCGGCTGCGTTCATGGAAAGTGGCCGTGGGCGCTGCGGCCACACCCACACCGACAGGGCGGACATTCCTGCTGGCCGTCCTGTCGCCTCCCAAGCTGACCTACACCCCACTGATTCTGCCGTTGGGCATGCATTCGACTTCGCTTGACAGCTTCGATAGCGGGCCCAGCACAATCGCTTTGCACGGTTGGCCAGACAAAAGTGTGTTCGGCCGGGACATCAGTCACGGTTGCGTACGGGTTCCCGCCACTGCCCTGCGCGTATTGTCTCGCATCCCGTTGGGTAGTTCGGTCCTGATCACCGCTTGACCTCGACACAGTGGGCGATGGGCGACGCCATCATTTCAACGAGAAACTCCCGCGTTCTGAGCAACCTAGGTCAATGGCGGTCGCGTCAAGGGCTTGAGCCGATTGCGATCTCGGGCTTTCTAGCTCCGGACGAGGCCGCCAACCGATGAGGTGTCCACTCAGGAGAACGCCAACCGGCCCTGCCGGCCCTTATCTCGCTGGTGCGACGAGATGGGCTAGCAGGGCCAGTTGCCGTTGATGTCGGCTATCAGAGTTCTAGCATTGGTTCTGAACGCCTCCAGGAGCAACAGATCCCATGTTCTCGGGCGCAAGCAATGGCACGTTGATTGTTAGAAGCTGGTAAGCGAGAGCGTTGGTGGGCGGATCACAGGGGGGCGAGGGCAATGGCGCGACTCGCGGACGCGGGGCCTGCGGTCAGCAGAGGCAGGGCCAGAGCGGCAGTGGCAGCAGCCAGTGCGAGCATGCGGGAGGTGAAACGTATGAGCGGTGATTCCTTCCTTTGACGGGGTCACCACAACACTACCCTCGGTAATCAAGTAACGCTGCGCTCGACATGCCACAGCTAGATATCGTTTAATTACTTAGTGTGGAGATGCTTATCGAGTCCCCATGGTGCACATCTCTGCGGTGCGCAAAAAATGCACATGCGATGAGACCTGGAGTTCTTCGACTAGCTAGAGATCGCTATTTGAGCAAATGCTCGATCGCCCTGAGTGATTTGGCTCACCGTCACCTGGGTGACAAAACCACCAGGCGCGCCTCGACCGCTCCGACGCCACGATTCACATCGCCATGATCAACTTCATGAGTCGCCGCCTCACCGGCGACAACACCCCGACATCGCGCGGCACCTGAACCGGGACCAGACAGGATTAAACGCCCACTAAGCGAGCTTGGACGGAGAAGACGTCGAACACATCCGTGAGCTGCGATCCAAGAGGAGTCGTAGTCTCATTTGCAGTCTCAGTTCACCGTCGTTCGTGGGTGTTCATCGGGGTCCGCTCCATGGACTACAGCCCAGCTAGAGACCCCCATGACCGGCGATGAACGAAGGTCCACAGACTTGGAAAGCGTGTTGGGGGCAACCCCTCACGAGTTCGAATCTCGTATCCTCCGCCTGTTCTGAGGGGTTGTGCCGTGATCTTCGGCGCAACCCCTCTGGCGTTTGGTCTCAATTCGCGTCCCAAGGGCGCGCAGGAGACCTCCTGTGATCGACTGAGTCCATGGAAGCTGTCCTTGCCGGGCTCATTGCGATCGGCGGAACCTTGTTAGGTTCCCTCGTCACGTTCCTCTTCCAGCAGCGCGCCGCTCAGAGAACCGAACTGTTCACGATCTCTGCCCGTCTACGCGAGGAACGGATGACGGTCTACAGCGGGTTCGCTGGGGCCATCCTCGAATACCGCTCCGCCCAGTACGAGCGGGCCCTACAGGCGTTCCAGACCAAGGACAGCGTCGCGTACGCGGATGCCAGAACGCGTTCCCATGAGCTTCGAGCCGCTGCACGACACGCGCTCTACCGGGTCCACCTCCTGGCTGACGATCCTCAGATCACACGTCTCGCAGACCAGGCGATGGCCCTGGTCGCCGACCTGAATGAGGCCGAGGACAAATCCGCGCTGGCCCAACGCAACGTCGCTGTCCGTGAAGCGGTCGAGAAGTTCATCGCCGCCGCATCAACCGAGGTCACCAAGGCGAAACCCCCTTCGAGGCAGTGAGGACCAGTCCCACGGATCGCCGGATTCAAACGGCCATGCCCGTGGCGGCGGGGGCGGGAGTTGCATACGTGTTAGGTATCTCCCTAGGGTGATCTCCCCCGAGCCGATCATCGGAGTTGCCGTGCGCGAGCCGAACCCGACGCCTGCCGATCAGTGGTCCCAATGGGACACCAATCCCACGATTCCCGGCTCTTGGCCAGGGCTTGACGCCGAGCACAAGGACGGCTTCGAGATCGAGCGCAGGGGCGTCCTGGCCGTCTCCGGCAAGCTCGTCAACCTGGCCATGTCCGCCCGGCAGCTCACCCCGTACTACTACTACGGCGGTGGGGGCTTCGACCTCCACTGGACCTTGCTCCGCGAGCTGGACAAGCTGGTCAGCAGGGCGCAGTACGCCGTCTTCTCGTTCTGGGGGGATCTGCACGAGGAAGCCGGAATGGCCGGGCTCCTGATCGAGCGGGCCTCCCAGCAGTACGACCTGGCGGACCAGCCGCGGCTCGGCGACATCCCGCTCTCGGAGCTCGACAAGAGGGTCGTGGGCATGATGCCCGGCGACCCGCCCAGCCACATCCTCGGCGAGCCGAGCGAGTTCTACCCCAACGGCGGCGTGACTCTGGAGTTACCCAAGGCGATCGACTACGGCGTCGGCAACATGACCGCGGCGAAGGCCAAGGAGGATCTCGAGCGGTATCTGCCGCCGGCCGATGCCCGAAGGTGCGACCAGGCCGCCGACTCCCTGGTCGAGCTGGCCAATACCCTGCAGGGCCGCGCGCAGGACCTGCGCGACGCGCCATGGCGCGGCGCGGCCGCCGACAACGCGCAGACCGCGCTGCGCCAGATCTACGCCAGTGCGACCGCCCTGGCCTCTGTCTCCGGCAAGCTGGCGGCGGCGAACAGGAACGTCGAACAGGTCTTCAACTGGTGCCGCGAAAACTTCGAGCGGGTGGCGGATCCCGACCGTGGCGGCTGGGACGAGTTCTGGGACTTCGGCGGCACTCCCGACAGCCGTACCCGTGACTTCCTGGCCGGCCCCAACAAGCAGCTCATGGAGATCTACGACGCGATGCCGAAGCGCATCCATCAGGATCTGCCGGGGCTCATGGTCACCGACAAGAGCCTCGCCACTTTCCGCGAGCAGGTCCACTGGGTGGAGACGAGGCCCAAGAACTCGCAGTGGCAAAAGGACAACGACAAGGGCTGGCTGGAGGACAACAAGCCGATCCTCGAGGGCTACGAGGAGGCAGAGAAGAAGTACGGCTAGACCGCGACGAGCGCCTTGGTGCGGTCGGTGGCCATGTGGAGGGCGAAGACGCCCAGGATCGTGCCCGTGACGTAGCGCTGGACTTGCATCCAGATCGGGCGCTTGGCCAGGAAGGCCGCCAGGCTGCCCGCCGAGATGGCGATCAGGGCGTTGACCCCGGTGCCGATGAGGATCTGGACCGAGCCGAGTGCCAGCGACTGCAGCAGCACGTGGCCCATGGCCGGGTCGATGAACTGCGGCAGCAGCGACAGATAGAGGATCGCGATCTTCGGGTTGAGCAGGCAGGTGAACAGCCCCATGCCGAACAGCTTGCGCGGCGACTCGACCGGCAGCTCGCGCGGCTGGAACGCCGAGGTGCCGCCCGGCTTGAGCGCGTTCCACGCCACCCACAGCAGGTAGGCGGCCCCGGCCAGCTTCAGCGCCGTGTACGCCACCGGCACGTAGGCGAAGATCGCCGTCAGCCCGAGGCACGTCGCGGTCAGGTATGTGGTGAAGCCCAGGGCCACGCCGATGAGCGAGATCAACCCCGCTTTGCGCCCCTGGGTGATCGATCGAGACACCAGATAGATCATGTTCGGTCCCGGCGTCAGCACCATGCCCAGCGAAACCAGTGCAATCCCGATAAGTCCACCCGTCATGCCCGCAGAGTAACCCAGTCACTTTGCGTAGTTGATTCGCTACCTGGAAGGACGCGAGGGAGGGAGCGAGACATGGTGACCCCGGAGTCGGCAGCGCGAGAAGTGGTTCTCGATCGGCTACCGGAGCGGCGATCCCAAGCGCCGGGTGGCATCTGACGGCCCGTTTCGGGAAGCTGTCATCGAACAGCATCCGGGAAGGGATGTCGGTGATGGACTTCAGGGACGACGCTGACCTCGACGCCTCGCAGGTCGAGGACGCCGGCGGCAGCGGCTTCGGCGGGGGCGGCGGCGGTGGGGGCTTCCCCGGCGGCGGCATGATCATCGGGGGTGGCGGCATCCTCGGTCTGATCGCGCTCGTGGTCGTCCTGGTGCTGCAGAACGTGGGCTCGCACGAGACACCCCAGAGCCGGCCACCCTCGAACCTGTCCCAGGAGTGCAGGACCGGCAAGGACGCCGACCAGTCCGAGCGGTGCCGGGTCGTGGGCGTGGTCAACAGCGTCCAGGCCTACTGGCGTGGCGAAATCTCCGGATATCGACAGGCCAAGACCGTCCTGTACTCCGGCAGCCTGCGCACCCCCTGCGGCGCCGCCAGCAACGCGGTCGGCCCGTTCTACTGCCCCGGCGACCAGCGCGTCTACCTGGACCTGAGCTTCTTCGACCAGCTGCACAGCCAGTTCGGCGCCAAGGGCGGCCCCTTCGCCCAGGCGTACGTGATCGCTCACGAGTACGGTCACCACGTCCAGGACCTGCTCGGCCAGCTCAACAACGGCGGCAGCTCGGTGCCCACCGAACTGCAGGCCGACTGCTACGCCGGGGTGTGGGCCAAGCACGCGGTCGACACCGGCTTCTACGCCAAGCCCTTCACCGACTCAGACATCTCCGAGGCGCTGGACGCGGCGGCCGCGGTGGGCGACGACAGGATCCAGAAGCGCACCCGCGGCAGGGTCGACCCCGAGTCGTTCACGCACGGCACCTCGGAGCAGCGGGTCAACGCGGTCCAGCGGGGCTACAAGAGCGGCAATCCCGCCCAATGCAACGCCTCTGACCTGCTCTGACGAGGGCCGGGAGAGCAAAGACGCGGAATCTCTCCTAAAATCGGAGGGGTGATCTTCAAGCTGGTCGGCGACCGACGCCCCTATCCCGAACATGGTCTGACCCACCGCGAGTGGGCTCAGATACCACCGCGGCAGGTGCGCCTCGACTCGCTGATCACCACGAAGGCGATGCTCGATCTGCACTCGCTTCTGGCAGCCGACTCCACCTTCTACGGTGACCTGTTTCCGCACGTCGTGCAGTGGCAGGGCGAGCTCTATCTGGAGGACGGCCTGCACCGCGCCCTGCGCGCCGCGCTGCACCAGCGCTCGATCCTGCACGCCAGAGTGCTGGAGCTGCAGGACTGAACTTTGCTACGGTGATCTTCGATCTGGACAGATTCGCCCTGGAGATCGGATGCCCCCCGAGGAACCCCCGAACATCCCGCTCGGTGTGCCGACGGTACGCCGGAGGATGACCCGGCGCGGATCGTGGCGGCCTTCCGCGAGAGGCAGGCGCCCGGCTCGTTCGTGACGATCTCCCACATGACCACGGACGGCATGTCGGAGGAGGAGCAGCAGGGCTGGCGCGCCGGGTTCGCCGGGGCGACGGTGCCGCTGGAGCTCAGGAGCGAGCCGGAGATCCGGCGGCTGTTCGACGGCTATCAGCTGGTCGAGCCCGGCGTGGTACGCCCGTGCGACTGGCATCCGGACGCGGACGACTGGCCCCGCACCACCTCGCTGTTCGGCGGCGTCGCGCGTCTGTGACCCCGAGGGCCTTAGGGTGACCGGTGTGCTGATTCAGGGTGCGCTCGCGTTATCGCTGTCCTTGAGCGGGCTGACGGGTGCGCCCGCCGGAGTGGACTGCGCCAAGGTCAAGTGCCTGGCGCTGACCTTCGACGACGGGCCGAGCGACTACACGGCCAAACTGCTGGACACCCTCAAGAAGGAGAAGGTCAAGGCCACCTTCTTCCTCATGGGCCAGCACGTCGAGAAGTATCCGAAGCTGGCCAGGCGGCAGGTCGCCGAGGGACACGCCATCGGCAACCACACCTGGGACCACCCGCACCTGCCCGCCATGACGGACCAGCAGATCCTCGACGAGATCCGCACCACGCAGGAGGCCATCACCACGGCCACCGGGCAGCGGGCCAAGCTGTTCCGCCCGCCGTACGGGGACACCGACCAGCGCGTGCTCGACCTGGTGGGGCAGGAGGGGCTGCCCCAGATCCTGTGGACGGGCACCACCCTCGACTGGAAGCTGCGCGACCCCAAGAAGATCACCGCCGCCGTGCTCCGCCTGGCCAAGCGAGACGGCGTGATCCTCATGCACGACGTGGTGCCGCAGACGGTCAAGGCGATGCCCGGCATCGTCAAGGAACTCAAGAAGCGCGGCTACCACCTGGTGACGCTCCCCACCCTCCTCCGCGGCAAGCCCCTCCCCGCGGGCACCACCTACCCGCCCGCCCCCTAGCCCCGGTGGCCGACCTCCTGGTGCTGGTCAACGGCCTGCCCGGCGCCGGCAAGTCGACGCTCGGCAGGCCGCTGGCCACACAGCTGAACGCCCGGTTCCTGTCGAAGGACGCCGTCAAGGAGGCGCTGGCAACCTGCGCCGACGGCGACCTCGCCGCGCTGGGCGACGGTCTCCGTCGATTGCACGGACCTGGCCGCGCATATCAAGCGTGTCGCTCAGGCGTCCTCTGCAATGTCGTGGTAAATCCCGAGCGCGTGATGTCCACGGCGGTTGCTTTCTGGTTGCTCGATCGCGTCAAGGGTTCGCCAGGCCATCCCCCAGTTTCACCTCCGGGGATTCTTGACGGTCGAGCATCGGTCAACAGTCCATCACGGGCCATGCAGGATCACGCTCGATGCCTCTGCGGGAAAGCGGGGGTTGGAATGTAATGGAACAACGACTAGCTACAGGGTCATGCGATGCTGCGGCTGGCCGGTCCGGGGGGAAGCCGGGTGCAGTCGTCATGGGCGCCGAGGCCGAGGCTGATGCGGCGCCCATGACGACCAACCCGACCGCAAGCCCAGACGGCCTCCCCGAGCCTCAAGATCGCCCATCCCGAGAGGTCATCCGTCGATCGTCCCCCGAAGCGGTGGGCGACGCGGGCGTAGCAGGCCAAAGCGCGTCTCCGCCCTACGGGCCGGCGTCACGAAACAATGCAGCGGCGCCGATATTGATGCACGCGCCATGCGTCAGCCTGGGCGAATATCGGTAAACCGAACTCCACCCCAAAGCCTCACCAACACTCCACATATCTGATGATGCGCTGAGATTTGGGTGTTAATGTCGCATTTGTCGGCAATGTAGATGCTCTCGCGACAAGAGCTCGTTCATGAGGAGGGAACCATGATACGTGGCGGCTTCCCTGCCTGGAATAACTGGGACGACTGGGGCGGCGGCGGCGGCTGGGGCGGCGGCGGCGGCTGGGGCTGGGGCCGCAGGCGCTGGTGGCGCCGTCGCTGGTGGGGCGGACGTGGCTGCGGCGGCGGCTGTGGCGGCTGTGGCGGCTGGTGGTAAACCGCACCGAGGAGAGCCGACGGCCTGTCCGTCGGCTCTCTATGAGGCCATCGACATCTGTCTCCCCGCTCGGCTCAGCGGAGCTCTCGGGGTAGACCCAAGATCTTGAAATGCAGCGGGCCCCGGAACTGGTATGCCAGTTCCGGGGCCCATTCGCGGAGCGGTGGTGGTGGGATTTGAACCCACGGATGAGTTGCCCCATCACACGCTTTCGAGGCGTGCGCCCTCGGCCACTAGGCGACACCACCGCCGACGAGCTTACCGGATCCTGCGAGTGGCGAAGAACTCCTTAAGTACGGCGGAGCACTCCTCCCCCAGCACCCCCATGACAACCTCGGGCCGGTGGTTGAGGCGGCGGTCGCGCACCACGTCCCACAGCGACCCGACGGCGCCCGCCTTGGGGTCGACGGCCCCGTAGACGATGCGGTCCACGCGAGCCAGCACCAGGGCGCCCGCGCACATCGTGCACGGCTCCAGGGTGACGACCAGGGTGCAGCCGTTGAGGCGCCACGTGCCACGGGCTCGGGCGGCCTGCCGTACCGCGAGGATCTCGGCGTGGGCGGTGGGGTCGGCGGCGGACTCGCGGTCGTTGCCCGCGCGGCCCAGGACCTGTCCGAGCTCGTCCAGGACGACGGCGCCGACGGGGACCTCGCCGCGGGCGCCGGCGTCGGCCGCCTCGGCGAGGGCGAGGCGCATGGCCTCGGTAGCGTTCACCGCAGCCGGTCGAGCTCGTCGGCGAAGGCGAGGCGCTCGGCGATGACGGACAGGATGTCGGCGGGCAGCACGCCCTCCTCCATCGACAGCTCCAGCAGTTCCTCCGAGGTCACGCCCAGGTCGCTGAGCAGTTCGAAGTCACCGGCGGGGCGCACGCCGAGCCCGTTGCCCTCCTTGTCGACGGCGACGCCGGCGAACTCGGCGAACAGCTCGCCGATGTTGTCGGACATGATCGCGTGCGCGTCGGACAGGAACACGCGCGGCTCCTCCTCGCCCCGGTAGCGGGCGATGGCGAACCACTCGTCCTCCACCTCGACGCACAGCAGGGCCAGCTCGTCGCCGGCCAGGCCGAGGGTTTCGCTGACGGTGTCGGCGAAGTCGTCGACGATCTCGGCATCTCTGAGATCGACCTCGGCACCGCTCCAGCCGTTCACGGTTCTGACGAAAGCCGCAGAGAAGGTGTTAGAGGCCATGTCCGTGCTCCAGGGGTCAGCCGAAGACCGATTCGATGGCTCGCTCGAACGGCTCGGAGAAGCCGAGCCGGGCGGCGATGCTGGACAGGACGTCCTCGGGGAGCAGGTCGATGTCGCCGGACAGGATGCCCAGCTCCATCTCGTCCAGCCCGAGGTCGGCGAAGATCGACAGATCTCCCGCGGGCAGCACCGTGTCCTCGTCCTGGAGGATCTCGTCGAGCTCGTCCTCGTCGGGGACCGGTACGTCCAGATAGGTCAGCACCTGACGGGCCAGCGGGAAATCCCAGGAGGCGGCGATGTCGGACAGGAAGACATCGACCCGATCACCCAGCACCCGCAGCGCCACGAAGAACTCATCCCCCACGGCGACCAGGCCAATCGTGCCGCTCTCGCTGGGCTGCTGGCGCAACGCGTGGATCAGACCGTGCAGGTCGGATGTGAGAGCGGCCGGCATCAGCTCGGCATCCCAGCATTCGTCCTCGCGATAGACCACGATGGCGAAGTCGAGCGCATCTTCGTCTGTCATCGTCCACCCCACCGATGTGGCCTCTACGGATTCCAATCGTTCCAGAACCGGCCAGCCGACGTGCGCCCCTCCGACCAAATTGTGATCAAAACCAGGAGCACGACGTGCCGGTACGTTGCTCACAAGATAGCGTTGTCCCTTATGGAAACCCTCGTCGTCGACCATCCGCTAGTGGCGCACAAGCTGACCACGCTGCGTGATGTGCGCACCGATTCACCCACTTTCCGCAGGCTGGCGGACGAGCTGGTGACGCTGCTGGCGTACGAGGCGACCCGTGACGTCCGCGTCACCGACGTGACGGTCGAAACCCCCGTCGCCCCCGCGCACGGTGTACGGCTGGCCAAGCCGTACCCGTTGGTGGTGCCGATCCTGCGGGCGGGGCTGGGCATGCTCGACGGGATGACGCGGCTGCTGCCCACGGCCGAGGTCGGTTTCCTCGGCATGATCCGCAACGAGTCCACGCTGCAGGCCGAGACGTACGCCACCCGGCTGCCCGAGGACCTGTCCGGGCGGCAGTGCTACGTGGTCGACCCGATGCTGGCCACCGGCGGGACTCTGGCGGCGGCCGTGCAGTTCCTGTTCGAGCGCGGCGCCGTCGACGTGACCGCCATCTGCCTCCTGGCGGCCCCCGAGGGCTTGGCCTACATGGACAAGGTGTTCGCCGACTCCGGCCGCCCGCTGCGCGTGGTCACCGCGGCACTGGACGAGCGCCTCAACGAGAACGGCTACATCGTTCCCGGCCTCGGTGACGCGGGCGACCGTCTGTACGGCGTCGTCTGAAGTCATTCTTTCCCTCACGCTCGGTCACCCTCTCGTTACATACTGTGGTTATGTGGGTACGTAGAGCGAGGAAGGCAACTTCCGCATGGGCGTGAGGGAGCACGATGAGGGATATACCGACCACCGAGGTGTTCTCGTGAGCGATCTCACCGAGGCGGAATCGAGTCCGTACGCGGAGGTCGAGACGGCGCTGCGCAAGGAGTTCGCCGGCGTCCACACCTCGACCACGGTCACGCGCTGTGTCGAAGCGGCACACTACGGCGCGCTGGAGGTCACGGGCTTCGCCCACCCCAGCCTGGTAGAGCGGATCGCCCGCAAGCACCTTCACGTCCTGGCGCTCGTGGCAAGCGAGCGCGGCTAAGCAAGATCAAAACTAACCGGCCAAGTTACCTTTACCCCGGCAACCAGGTGGGTAATGTATACGGCGGGTGTAGTGGGTAAGTGGTACGGAGGCGGCAGTGCAGGTCAAAAAATGGCTCACCTGGGGTGGTGTCGCATTTGTTGCGTACTACCTGTTCGCGCGACCAGCCGACGCCGCGGACGCGGTCAGGGGCGCGTTCGACACGGTGTTCAACGCGGCGGACTCGCTCGCTCAGTTTGTGAATAACCTCGCATGAGACTTGTGACCCACGGGGACTCTGCGCCGTCGTCGGTCAACCGTTACCTACTCCCCCACGAACACCAGGTCATCATGGTGCGGCGTCACCCAGCCGTGCTGCTCCGTCCGGTCGCCGAGGTCTTCGGCGGCCTGATCATCGCCGGGCTGCTGAGCAAGTTCTTCGGCGACAAGGGGGGCGGCACGGCCCTCGTCGTCGTTTGGTGGCTTTGGCTCCTGCTTCTGATCCGTTTCGTATGGAAAGTCGCGGAGTGGTCAGTCGACTACTTTGTGGTGACCTCTAAGCGGATGTTGCTGACCACGGGTTTGATCACCCGTAAGGTCGCGATGATGCCGCTGCAGAAGGTCACGGACATGAGCTTCCAGCGATCTCTCCTAGGGCGCATGCTCGGTTACGGGGAGTTCATCCTCGAATCGGCCGGTCAGGACCAGGCACTGTCCACGGTGGAGTACATTCCGTATCCAGAGACCTTGTACCTAGAGGTGTGCCAGATGCTTTTCCCCAGCAAGGACGACGGGGACGATTAACCCCTAGGTAGTGATTTCTTCAAGTGGGGATACCCGATTCGGCTACTTCGTGCAATCATTTGCGTGTTGTTGACCCTTCCCCGCCTTGAGAGATGAGATGCCGAGTCAGGGAACAATCGGTGACCGCGTCCGTGGACTGCGGCTGAACAGGCGGATGTCCCAGGCCCAGCTGGCCGGCCCCGACCTGTCTGACAGTTATGTCTCGCTCATCGAGTCGGGTAAGCGCACGCCGACTCCGGTCGTGGCCCGCCTGCTCGCGGAGCGGCTGGGTTGCACGACCGAGTTCCTGCTGCACGGGATCGAGCCTCGCCAGCGCATCGACACCGAGCTCGGGCTGCGCCACGCCGAACTCGAACTGCGCCATGGCGATCCGGCCATGGCCGCCGACCGGTTCACCGAGATCGTGAAGGCGGCCGACGAGGAGAACGCCCTGCTCACCGCGCACGCCCGCTTCGGCAGGGCCCGCGCGCTCGAGGCCCAGGGCAGACTCGGCCAGGCGGTGGAGGCCTTCGAGCGGCTGCGCCGCGAGGCCGCCGCACACCCCGAGCGGCTGGCCGACCTGCCGCTCACGATCGCACTCAGCCGCTGTTACCAGCGGGCCGGCGACCGGCTCCGCGCCCGCGACCTGGCCGCGCACGCGCTGGAGCAGGCCGAGCGCCTGGCGATCACTCAGGGTGAGATCGCCGTGGACCTCGCCACCGCGCTGGTGGAGACGGGCGAGGACCACGCCTTCGTCAAGACCGTGCTGGATGTCAGTGGCGTGCCGGAAGTTGTGGACCGTTCCGGAGAGATCCAGGCGCTGTGGCAGGCCAGTGTGGCGGCCGCGGCGGGTGAGGATTCCGCGCTGGCGGTCCGGCTGGCCGACGACGCCATCACCGCGGGCAGGGAGACGCGCCTCGCGCTGCAGTTGGCCCGCGCGGCGATGTACTGGGCGCGGCTGGAGTCCTCCTCGGTCGAGCAGGCCGACGGCCTGGTGCGGGACGCGAGCCGGGTGTTCGCCGCCTTCCCCGCGACCACGCAGGAGCACGGCGAGAGCCTGATCGCGCACGCCAGGGTGCGGCTGCGCGCGGACGACCCGGCGCGCGCCGGCGAGCTGGCGACCGCCGCGCTGGAGGTGGCGCACGGGGGCACCGCGCCCGCCGAGGCACATCTGGTGCTCGCCACGACGGCCCTGGACCTGGACGCCGACGCGGCCGCCCATCTGGACGCCGCGCGCGGGCTGCTGGACGGGCTCCACCGGCCCGTGTTCGGCTCCGACCGGCAGGCCGCGCGTTGCTGGCGCGAGCTGGGAGACCTCTACGGCCGCGTCGGTGCACGTGGTCAGCAGACAGCCGCGTATCGTAAGGCTCTCGAGGCGGCGGGCGTGCGGTCCGCCATGGCGGGGGTGACGGTCGACGCGTCGATAACCCGCTGACCTCCACAGGCACTCCAGATTTGGCATTTCGCGTCTGGAATAATTAGGGTCTACCAGTCATTGACTCATAGGATGATTGGTTTCCCCGGAGGAGGCGGACTGTGAGTCTGCGTACGGCGCAGCGGGCTTCGCTCGTCGACCAGGTGATCGATCAGCTCAAGGAGCAGATCACCTCAGGGTCGTGGCAGATGAACGGCAAGATCCCGACTGAGACCGTGCTCGCCGAGCAGCTCGGGGTGGGTCGCAACACCGTTCGCGAAGCAGTGCGCGCCCTCACTCACGCGGGGTTGCTCGAGTGCCGTCAGGGGGACGGCACCTACGTGCGCGCCACCAGCGAGCTGTCCGGGGCGATGCTGCGCCGCCTGCGCCAGGCCGAGCAGTTGGAGATCCTGGAGGTCAGGCGCGCCCTGGAGGTGGAGGCGGCCCGGCTGGCCGCCGCCCGCCGCAACGACGAGGACATCCTGCGCATCGAGGCCGCCCTGGCCGAGCGGGAGCGCGCCTGGGAGCTGGACGATCCAGACGCCTTCGTCGAGTCCGACCTGAACTTCCACATGTCGGTGGCGCACGCCACGCACAATCTCGTCCTCATCGACCTTTACGAGGACTTCTCCGCTGCGCTGCGCGCCAGCATCACCGCCGCGGGCACCTCGCTCAACAAGACCTACATCCCGCACGACGCGATCGCCCGCGCCATCGCCGCCGGCGACGCGGCCGCCGCCGAGCGCGCCGGCCACGCGTGCATGGAGCACATCCTCATCGCCCTTACCGATCAGTAAGCAAGCCCAGCCCTGTGAGCTGGGCTTTTCTCATGTACGGCAAGCCGCGCCAACCCGCCGCCCGCCGCACTCCGGCTGAGGACCCGCGACCGGCGCTTCCGGCGAGTCGGTGACAGTGACCCGCCGCCACGGCGCACGGAATGCACCGTGACGGCGGTTCGTGCTCACGCCGCACGGAGGACGTCGCGGTGATCCTGTGCGAACTCCACGAATGTCCTGGCCTTGCGACCCACCACGGTCTCGAAGTCCGGGGTCGTGAAATCTCCCCAGTTCCTGGAGTACGCCTTGCCGTACTCGACGGTGACCGCGGCGATCCACTCGGGCAGCCCTGCCGACAGCATCGCCTGGTAGACGTCCTCGTGCCCGATCGGCTGGTAGGCGATCCGCTCGCCGTACACCTGCTCGAGCGAGGCGGTCATTTCTCCGAGGGAGACGCTGACCGGGCCGGTGATCGTGTAGGTCTTGCCGGCGTGCGGCGCCGGGTCGGTCAGGATCGCGGCGCCGAAGTCGCCGATGTCGCGCACGTCGATGGGGCTCAGGCGGCCGTCTCCGGTCGAGCTGTAGAGGGTGGCGCCGTTGACCGAGCCCAGCAGGTTCTGCATGAAGAAGGCGGGCTTGATGATGGTCCAGTCCAGCCCGGAGGCCTGCAGTTCGTTGTCGGACAGAGCGTGCAGGCGGCCGTTGCGCGTGGGCGCGTCGTGTCCCGCGCCGATCGCCGACAGGCGCACCACATGGCTCACTCCGGCCTGCTTGGCCGCCCACACCGCGTTGGAGCTGGCGTGCGGCGCCTGCGGCCCCATCGCGGTCAGCAACCACAGCGTGTCCACACCCGTGAACGCCTTCACCAGGCTCTGCGGATCGTCAAGATCTCCCACCACCACCTGGTGGCCCGCCGGGGCCTTGGCGGCATCACGGACCAGCACTCGCACGTCGGCAGAATCGGGCAGGGAACGCAGTACAGCACTCGAGACGTTGCCGTTGGCACCGGTGATCAAGATGGTCATGTCAGCTCTCACTCTCATCAGTGGTGCCCTCTTCAGCGGACACCAGCTCGTCGATCAAGGCGAAGAAGGCGGCGATGCCGGGCAGGTTCGCGCCCTTGGCGCGGGAGGCGGCGAAGTCCTCAGACGATCGCCACTCCACGATGTCCAGCCACTCGTCACCGGGAAGCCGGACCAGCCGCGCGCCGAGGAACCCGGCACGGTCCGCACGGAAGTCCGCGATCATCCCCTTTCGCGCGGCCGGCAACAGGTCGGCACGCTCGGGAGACACGCGGAATCGCGTGAGTTCTACCGTTCTGCTCATGGACAACACGGTATAGTAAGAATCAGTGATGGTCAAGATTAGTGACTAATTGGAGGGCATGGTGCGGCGGAGCGAGCGCAAGCAGGCCAACCCCGACCTGGGTGTGCTGACGGCGCGGACGCTGTTCGGCCTGCAGCGGGAGCTGTCCCGCTCGCTGGCCGATGAGGGGCATCCAGGTCTGGGGCCGCGACACGGCGCGATACTGGCCTACCTCGACCCCGAGGGCAGCAGGGCGACGGATTTGGCGGCGCAGTCGGGGCAGCACAAGCAGGTCATCGGCACGCTGGTGGACGAGCTGGTCGAGCTGGGCTACGTCGAGCGCCAGCCCGATCCCAGCGACCGCAGGGCCAAGCTGATCGTGCCCACCGAGCGAGGGCTGGACCAGATGGCCAGGGCGGACGCCATTGTGGCGCGCATCGAGCGCGAGCACGCCGAGGCCATCGGGGAGCAGACCTACGCCGAGTTCAAGCGCGTGTTCACGCAGGTGGCGGCGCGCCAGTCAGGTCACGCGGAGTGACATGACCAGGTAGCGGAAGGCCGGCTCGGCATCGCCCGGCACGTCCTGGATCAGGGCGGGCTTGGTGGAGGAGCTCATGTTGATCCTGGCCAGCTCGCTCTCGATCCCGGTCAGGCCGTCGAGCAGGAACTGGGACTGGAAGGCGATCTGGATGTCGTCGCCGCCGCGCAGCTCGCACTCCACGACCTCGGTGCCGCGCCCGATGTCGCCGCCGCCGGCCTGGATGAGCACCTGGCTCTGACTGAAGGACAGGCGGATGGCGGTGTTGCGCTCGGCGACCAGGGCGACTCTCCTGATCGCGTCGACGAACGGGGCGACCCGCACGTCGGCCCTGATCGGCCAGTCGGAGGTGAGCCGGGCGCGGTAGTCGATGAACTGCTCGTCGAGCAGGCGCACGGTCGTGCTGCGCCCGACGCTCTCAAATCCGGCCACGCCGTCGCCCATCGCCACCGACACCTCGCCGCCGCGCAGGGTCTTGGCCACTTCGACCATGACGCGGGCCGGCACCATGGCCGACACGGCCAGGTCGGGCGAGACGGGCCGCCAGGTGAAGTCACGGGCCGCGATGCGGTAGCGGTCGGTGGCGGCCATGGCCACCCGGTCGCCCTCGACGTCGACCCTGATGCCGGTGAGCATGGGCAGCGTGTCGTCGCGGCTGGCGGCGGGGGCCACCTGGCTGACGGCCGAAGCGAACACGCCGCCGCCGACCGCGCCGATGCTCGGCGGCATGGTGGGCATCGTCGGGAAGTCCTCGACCGGCATGGTGATCAGCCCGAACTCGGCCGTACCGCAGGTCAGCACCGCCTCAGCGCCCTCGGTGACGATCTCGACGTGCTCGGCGGGCAGGCTGCGGCTGATCTCGGCCAGCAGCCGGCCGGGGATGAGCACACTGCCTCCCTCCGCCACGTCGGCGTCGACCTCGGCCCTGGCGGAGACGTCGTAGTCGAACGCGGACAGGCTCAGTTGCTCGCCCGCCTCCAGCAGCAAGCCGGCGAGCACGGGAGCCACCGGGCGGCTCGGCAGGACCCTGGCCGCCCACGCCACCGCGTCCGACAGAACATCGCGGTTCACCCGGATCTTCACCCGATCCACCCCTTCGTATCACCTGCGTTCTATGAAGGTATCCGAGGTGGCTGACAAATCCTATTGGAATAGAGCGTTCCGTTCTGATATAGTAGAGACACCACCGCGACAAGGAGGCAGCAATGACCAAGTGGACCGTACTCGACGAAGCGCACGAGGCCCTTCGCACCGTCGTTCGCGGCGTGCCCGCCGACGCCTGGGAGCTCCCCACGCCCTGCTCCGCCTGGAACGTGACCCAGGTGCTCCAGCACGCCGCGGGCGACCAGATCGGCTACGCCTCCTTCCTCACCGGCGGTCCCGGCCCCTCCGAGGACCCCTTCTCGCCCTCCGGAACGCTCTCCGCCACGCCCGAGGAGGTGGCGGAAGCGGCCATGCGGGCCTCGGCCGAGGCATGGGCCGACGTGGCGGCCGACGCCCAGGAGGTGTCCGTGCCGATCCCGCCGAACAAGCTGTCGGCCGCGGACGGCGTCACGGCGTGCGCGATGGACGCCGCGGTGCACGCCTGGGACATCGCCGTCGCCACCGGCCAGCCGTCGCCGCTGACGCCGGAGCTGGCCAGGGAGTTGCTCCCGGTAGCCAGGAAGCTGGTCGAGCCGCTGCGGCAGTGGGGCGCCTTCGGCCCCGTCGTCGAGGGCGAGGACGGCGACGAGGCGGCCGAGCTGCTGCGGTACCTGGGGCGGCAGCCCGTACTGTAGAGTGCCTTCATTATGAAGGACGTACATAAATTGCAAGAGGACGCCGGGGGTCTCTATGACCCCCGGGTCAGGGAGGCGATGGAGCGCTTCACCGGAGGCGGCGACACGGCGCTGTTCGAGGCCGCGGCGGCCGTCCGGTCGGCGTTCCACGCCGTGGAGCGGATGCGGACACAAGGGGCCGAGGGGCGCGGGCTGAGTTCCGGCGCCCTGGACATTCTGATGCGCGTGAGCGCCGAGGCGGCCAGCATCGGCGACCTGGCGCAGGCGTCGGGGGTGAGTTCGCGCAACGTGACGGGTCTGGTAGACACCTTGGAGAAGGACGGCCTGGTCCGGCGGAACCAAGACCCGCAGGACCGCCGCTCCGTGCAGGTCAGCATCACCCCCGCGGGCAAGGCCTGGACGGAGGCCTTCAGACGGCCCTCCCAGCTCGCCATGGAGTCCGCCTTCCACGGCTTCACCCCCGACGACCTCGACCGGCTGCGCCATCTGTGCCTGCGGCTCGTGCAGAACCAGGAGACCCGATGACCACCGAGACCCAGACCCGCCAGGTTGTGCGCGCCTACCACGAGGCCCGCTTCCGCGGCGACATCCCTGCCGCGGCCGCCCAGCTGGCCAGGGACTTCACCTTCAGCAGCCCGCTGATGACCTCCACCGACCCTGAGGGCCACCTGAAGGACCTGCCGGCCTTCCTGGAGGTGGTCACCGGCGTCGACCTGCTCAGCGAGCTGTACGGCGAGGCCGAGGCGACCCTCGTCTACGACGTCTACACCGCTACCCCGGTCGGCGCCCAGCGCACGGCCGAGCACTTCCGCCTCGACGACGGCAAGATCACCTCGATCGTGCTCATCTTCGACGGCACCCCGTGGCAGGAGATCATGCCCTGAGCCGCCCGGCGATGCCGACCCAGACGTCGATCTCCTCCGCCCCGAAGTCCCTGATCGAAGCGGAGCGTGACCACGTCGAAGTCGGCATCGCCCCGCACCTCCGGCGGCATCACCGAGACATCCAGACGATCGACGCGGGGAAGTGTCACAAACGCCGGTCCTCTCCCGTCCAACTGCCATGAAACAACAGGGATTCGTGAAGGGCGTCGTCGTGCTCGGCGCCGTGGTGTTCCTGGCCGGCGGCGTGTGGGCCTTCGGCTGGCCGCAGAGCTTCTACTCCACCATCGCCACCTACCCGCCCTTCAACCTGCACCTCTTCCACGACCTGGGCGCCTTCCAGCTGGGCATCGCCGCCGCCCTCGTCGGGGCGCTCATCTGGTCGGACGCGCTGTTCGTCGCCCTGCTCGGCGGCGCGACCGGCTGCCTGGTCCACGCGATCTCCCACGTGCTCGACCGGCACCTGGGCGGCAACCCCAGCGACCCGTGGACCCTGACCGGCCTGGCCCTGATCATGATCGTCGGCCTGGTGGTGCGGATACGCGCCAGGGTGTGACACACCAGACAGCCGTCACAGGAACAGCGTTGATCACACGGGTGCTTTACCGGAAGAGTGAAGCGAAGGGAAGCACGCCATGACCATCTTGATCGCCTACGACGGATCCGCCGACTCGCGCGCCGCCATCGAGTTCGCGGCCAAGCATTTGACCGCCGAGCAAACCGTGATCCTGACCGTGTGGGAGCCGCTGCTCGTCCAGCTGAAGAAGTATCCCCTCGCCGGCGCGGCCGTGCTCTCCGACGCCGCCGCCGAGTGGCGCGCCCAGGCTGAGCAGTACGCCAAGGAGGGTGCCGAGCTGGCCAAGGCCTCCGGGCTGGGCGACGTCAGTTTCCGTGCCGTGGCCGACAACGAGTCCATCTGGCAGGCCATCGTGGACACCGCCGACGAGCTGGACGCCTCCCTGATCGTCACGGGCTCCCGCGGCCTGGCCGGCGTCCGGTCGGTGCTGCTGGGCAGCGTGTCCAACCACGTGCTGCACCACGCGCACCGGCCGACGCTGATCGTCCCGCCGGGCAAGAGCTAGCCGGCGCAGGGCATGCAGTTGGCGGGCGGGCACAGCCGGGTGTCGATGCGGCGGGCACCCGGCCCCTCCTCCCCCAGCCGGTCGTGCGCGTTGGCCAGCGCGCACCGGTCAAGAGACAGGCAGCCGCAACCGATGCAGTCGGTGAGGTCGTTACGCAGCCGCTGCAGCTGCTCGATCCGGTCGTCCAGCTCCGCCCGCCAGGCGGCCGACAGCCGCGCCCAGTCCTCCCGGGTGGGGGTCCGCTTCTCCGGCAGCTGGGCCAGCGCCTCCTTGATGGTCTTCAGCGGGATGCCGAGGCGCTGGGCCAGCCGTACGAAGGCGACCCTGCGCAGGGTGTCACGGGTGTAGCGGCGCTGGTTGCCGGCCGTACGCCGGCTGGAGATGAGGCCCTTGGCCTCGTAGAAGTGCAGGGCGGACACCGCCACACCGCTGCGCTCGGACAGCTGACCGACGGTCAGCTCCTTGGAGTTCCACGCGACCTTGGTCATAACCTCAAGCATAGTTGAGGATTTCTATTCCCAGCGGAACAGCCGCGCCGCCAGCGTCCCGAACACCACCAGCCCGACCGCCAGCACGGCCAGGTGCAGCGGCTGCGGCGCGTGACCCGCCCAGGTGTCGCGCATGGCCTGCGCGAACGGCCCCACCACGCTGAAGTCGCTGATGTGCCGCAGTGTGTCCGGCATGAGCTCCCGCGGAAGCCACATGCCCGCCACGAACATCAGCGGGAACATCAGCATGGATCCGATCCCCGGCGCCGCCTTGGAGTTCGGCGCGACCGCCGCCACCACCAACCCCATCGCCAGCAGCGCGGCCGAGCCGAGCAGGAACACCAGCACGAACCCCGGCAGCTGCTGGGGAATCGCCGTCCCCAGCACCACCCGCCCCAGCACGATCAGCAGAGCCGTCGAGACGATGCCGACCGCCATGTTGATCATCAGCTGGACCGCCAGCACCCGGCTCGGATGCACCGGCGTGGTCGACAGCCGCCGCAGGACCCCGCGCTCGCGATACTGCGTCAGTGCGGTCGGCAGTACGGTGAACGCCAGCGTCATCATCGCCAGCATCGCCATCATGGCCGGCATCTGGGTGTCGTTGACGCTCTGCCCGCCCATCGCCGGATCCGGCTTGGAGAAGTCGGGAATGCTGCCCAGGATCAGCAGCAGCGCGGTCGGGAGCCCGATGACGATCAGCGGCGACTGCACGTCGCGCAGGTGGAGCTTGGTCTCCACGGCCAGGATCTTCTTCATGACAGCTTCCTTCCGGTGAGAGCGAGGAACGCGTCGTCGAGCGTGGCCTGCTCGATCCGCAGGTCGTTGGGGACGATCCCGTGCTGGGCCAGGGTGAGGGTGACGGCCTGCGCCAGGTTCCCCGACCCGGTCACCACGACGTGCCCGCCCGTCGCGGAAACCTCCGTGACCTCGGGCAGCGCCAGCAGAACGGCGTGATCCACCGGCGCCGACGGCCGGAAACGCAGCCGTTGCTCGGCCGACACCCGCTCGATCAGCCCGGACGGCGAGTCGACCGCCACCACCTTGCCCGCGTCGATGAGCGCGAGCCGGTCGCACAGCCGCTCGGCCTCCTCCATGAAGTGCGTGACCAGCACGATCGTCACCCCGCTGTCGCGCACCTGCTCGATCAGCTCCCAGGTGTCCCGGCGAGCCTGCGGGTCCAGCCCCGTGGTCAGCTCGTCAAGCACCGCGATCTTCGGCTTGCCGACCAGGGCCAGAGCCACTGACAGGCGCTGCTTCTGCCCGCCGGACAGCTTGGCGAAGCGGGTGTCGCGGCTGCCCGTCAGGCCCATCCGGTCCATCAGCTCGGGCCACGGAGCGGGCGAAGGATAGAACGAGGCGAACAGGTCCAGCGCCTCCGCCACTGTGATCTTGTCGGGCAGCGCCGCACTCTGCAGCTGCACGCCCAGCACCCGGCGCACCTCGTCCCGCTCCACGCGAGGATCGAACCCGGCCACGCTGACCGACCCGCTGTCCGGGACGCGCAGACCGGCGATGCACTCCACGGTCGTGGTCTTGCCGGCGCCGTTGGGACCGAGGATCCCGAAGATCTCGCCCTCCTTGACGTCGAGGGAGACATCGTCCACCGCCACGCGATCTCCGTACCGCTTGTGGAGGTTCCTTACCTCGATGGATTTCATACCTCCGAAGCTAGAAATTTCGACTGGCGCCGGGAATCGCGCTGGATACCCGGCAAATGTGTACCTAGGTGCAGTGACGAGCACGTCCCGCGTTGAGCACACTGGAGGGCATGCCCCGGTCCCTCGCCCTGCTCGCGCTGAGCGTCGTCGAGCTCGCCGTGCTGGCGGTCTCACTGGTGGTCCTGCTGCTCTGCTTCGGCCTCGGAGCGATCCCGCTCTTCCCTCCGCAGGTAGGCCTCATCAGGCGGGTCACCGAGCTGCACCGGCGGCTGGCACGCGAATGGTGCGGCGTCGAGATCGACTCGCCCTACCGGCCCAAGCCGCCGCCACCGCGCGCCCAGGCCGACGGCATGTACCGTTCCGACCGCACCCTCTACCGCACGCCGCGCATCCCGGCCTTCAACGACCGGTGGAAGTGGATGATGACCGATCCCGCCACCTGGCGGGATCTCGCCTACCTGGCCCTGGATCCGGTGGTCAAAGTGGCGCTCGCACCGCTGCTCCTGCTGCTGCCCCACCGCGGCCTGCGCCTCTACGGCCTGTGGAGCCCCCTGCTGCTGGCCGCCACCACCAACAGCCGCCTGGCCGGCCAGGTCAGCCACCTCCACAGGGTCCGCGACCTGGCCGTCGACTCCCAGGCCGCCGAGATGCGCAGGATCGAGCGCGACCTGCACGACGGCACCCAGGCCAGGCTCGTCGCCATCGGCATGACCCTGGGCGCCGTCGAGCAACTGGTCGACACCGACCCCGACGCCGCCAAGGCACTCCTGGCCAAGGCCAGGGAGTCCTCCGCCGAAACCCTGTCGGACCTGCGCAGGGTCGTCCGCGGCATCCACCCGCCCGTCCTGGCGGAACGCGGACTGGCCGACGCCGTACGCGCCCTGGCCATCGACAGCCCCCTGCGCGTCCACGTCGACATCGACCTGCCGCACCGCCCGGAAGCCCCCGTCGAGGCCGCCGCCTACTTCGCCGTCAGCGAGCTGCTGTCCAACGCCGCACGACACGGCGGTGCGGAAACCGCCACCATCGACATCAGCACCAACGGCCGCACCCTGCGCATCACCGTCACCGACGACGGGATGGGCGGCGCCGACCCCACCAAGGGCAGCGGCCTGGCCGGCATCGAACGCCGCCTGGCCGCCTTCGACGGAGTCCTCGCGCTCAACAGCCCGCCCGGCGGCCCCACCACCGTCACCATGGAACTGCCCAAGGTCCTGCCGGAACACTGGGCGGGCAACCTGCCCAGGATGCCCCGCTGGAAGGCCGCCCTGGTCGTCGCGCTCTGGTCCACCTCGTGGTGCCCGCTCTTCCCCCAAGGGCTCGTCACCGGCGCCATGAAGCTCATCCACCTCGACGAGAAGAGCTGGTTCCTGGCCCTCTACCTGCCCGAGCCCTGGCAGTGGCCGACCATTATCGGCATGATCCTCCTCGGCATGACCATGTACACGCTCGCCATCGCCATCCCCGCCGCACACCGCAACCCCCAGGGCGGGTGCCGATGAGCCGCGTCCTGATCGCCGAAGACCTCTACCTGCTCAGGGACGGCCTCGTCCACCTCCTCCAGGCCCACGGCTTCACCGTCGTCGCCGCCGTCGAATCCGGCCCCGACCTCCTCAACGGCCTGCTGGAGCTGCGCCCCGACGTCTCCATCGTCGACGTACGGCTCCCGCCCACCTTCACCGACGAAGGCCTCCAGGCCTCCCTCGAGGCCCGCAAGCAGGTCCCCGGCCTGCCCATCCTGGTCCTCTCCCAGCACGTCGAACAGCTCTACGCCCGCGAACTCCTGGCCGACGGCTCAGGCGCGATCGGTTATCTCCTCAAGGACCGCGTCTTCAACGCCGCCCAGTTCATCGACGCCGTCCGGCGGGTCGCCGACGGCGGCACCGCCATGGACCCCGAGGTCATCGCCAAGCTCCTGGCCAGCAACGCCCGCAACGAACCCCTGGCGGCCCTCACCCCGCGCGAACGCGAAGTCCTGGAGGCCATGGCCGAAGGCCGCTCCAACGCCGCCATCTCCCAGCGCCTCTACCTCAGCGAAAGCGCCGTCGCCAAACACACGGCCAACATCTTCGCCAAACTCAACCTCGCCCCCTCCGACGACGACAACCGCCGCGTCCTGGCCGTCCTCGCCTACCTCAACAGCCGCTGACCCCTTCGCCTGTACGGCGGGCATCGTCGTGTACGGCGAGCCTGCTCATCGGATACGGCCGCCGTACAAGACCAGCTCGATCGGCAGATCGCTTCTTGCCTCTTCAGAGGAAGACGCGAGCGATATCAAGCCACTTCTGCGCGTCCTTGCCGACCGCCGTGAGGTCAGTCTCGGCTCGGGACCTGCGTTGGGTGACTCGAAGGCAGAAATCGAGGGCACTGCCCTGAACGCGTTGCATGGCATCTTCCGGGCCCCATGCCCAGGTTTGGCCATCGGGACCAGTCAGCTCGACACGGAACGGCTCTGCCGGAGCAGGCAACTGGGCTGCATAGAACGACAGCTCTCGTCCTACCACCCCCAACGAGGCCACATGCCGGAGCCGACCCGTCGGACGGTGCGAGACACCCAGCGTGTCGAAAATGTCCTGCCCGTGAGCCCACGTTTCCATCAGGCGAAGCGGCACCATGAGCGCTGCGGTCAACTGCGAGCCGTACCACGGAAACCCATGGTCCAGCGGAACGTCACGTAGCGCCGCTGCCACCTCGGTTCGGCCGGCGCGCCATTGTTCCAGCAGTGCTGATCGCGGTTTGGCTGCTCCCGCAGCGGCGTCAAGATCAGCGTATTGGCTGCCTGCGGCTTCGGCCTGCTTCAGCACAGCGTCGAACGCATCCGGGGTCCGTATGGCGATGAGAACGTTCGCATCAGCTGAAGCTAGATGAGCGATCTGGTGGGCGATCGTCCACCCCGCTGCCGGCGTGGGCTTGGACCAGTCGGCCTGCGCTGATACCAGGGCGTCGAGCTCATCTCCTTCAGCCACCAAGTCGGGCAGGGTTGCGTCCACGGGAGTGGTGTACGAGTTTGACCTGGTCACAAGCGTGGCGGCCGTGAAATGGAGACGGCCATCGCGTGATCCTTCGAGTGCG
>NZ_JBITHD010000041.1:0-29137 GCF_044457685.1 Nonomuraea sp. NPDC050536 | reverse complement strand
GAAGGGACAGCTCGGACGTCAGAAGATCTTCGACGGCCTGCTCAACAGACTCGACTCAACAGGCACTTGACTCGATCACCTGCATAACTACAACCCCCACCGGCGCCACTCCGCCAACGGCCAGCTCAGCCCAGCCGAATACGAACGCCGGTACACATCCAAGAACGCTCAAGATCTCGATATGCTGCCGCGTAGTCGCAAGCCCTGATATTTCTACCGAACCGGGGCAACTCCACAGGCCGGTTGGGTGCCTTCCAGTCAACGTCCCCTTCCGGCCCGCGGATACAGGCATTCTCAGCGAGGCTTATCACCTCCGCTGATCAGGAGAGGTCGCACGTCTGTCGGCTCAGGGCCGTGCATGCCCAGCTGAGCGCGGCGGAGGCCGCCATCGCTGAGGGGATGCGGTCTGCGGGCGTGTAGCTGAGCCACTGGTCAATGAGCTGGCTCAGGCACTCGGGTACGAGCGGGTTGTAGCGGTCAACGGGTTCGGGCCGGGTTCCGGCCTGCATCAGGTGGTGCACCTGCAGCAGATCGGTGCCGGCGTCGGTTTCGCGTCGCAGCGGGGCCAGGCCGGTCAGCAGCCAGTAGGCCAGAGCACCGACGCCGTACAGATCGGACAGACTGCTGGGGGCGGCGTCGGTGGCGCCGAGTTGCTCGGGGCTGGCGAACCATTTGGTTCCGCCAGGCAGGACCGTCGAGACGCATTTGCCGGCCTGGTGCAGTTGTGACATTCCCCAGTCGATGATCTTGATGGTGGCGGGGCCGTCCAGGACGATGTTCTGCGGCTTGATGTCGAGGTGGATGATGTCGCTCAGGGCGGCGGCCTGCAACCCGGCCAGCACCTGCTCCAGGATCCGCAGACTCCACCTCAGGGAGACGTCGGCGCCTGGCCTGCCGTGGAGGTGGAGGTTGAGGCTGCCTGGCTGGTAGAGGGGCGAGATGAGGTAGACCGCCTGGGATCTGGGGTCCTGGCCGGCGTCGATGATCTGCCCGATGTGCCGGTGGTGCAGGCGCATGCTCCGTACCTCCCGTAGGAAGGTGCGAAACCGCTGGGGGTCATTGTGGGCCTGGTGGAACACCTTGGCCACGACGATGGTGGCGGGGTCGGCGAGCTCGTAGGCCTGATACAGGCTGGCCATGGCGCTGGCGTCGGCGTTCAAGGGCGCGTAGATCCGCCAGCGGTCGTTGAGCACCATGATCGGCGCGAGGCCCTCAGCGAGTGCGGGCGCCGACTGCGTGGCCTGGCCTGCCTGGGCCCGGCGCGGGGGCGGGTGCCGGCTTTGCGCTCGCTGTAGCTTGGCCGCGGCGATGATCTGCTCGGCGTCGCTGCGGGCCTGGGCGAGGATCGCGGCGGCTTGGATCTGGGCTTCTCCCAGCACCTGATGGCCTAGCCGATCCAGCTCGGCCGTCGCCTCAGCGGGAAGGCAAGGGCGTGGCCCGGCGGTCGTCCTGGTGGCAGCGGCGGCGAGAACAGACATGTGCCGACGACGTCTCAGCGCGCTGCCGCGGGGCCGAACCCGGCCCTGCCTCGGCCCGGGGTGCCGTACATCGGGAAGCTGCAGTCCAGGCCGGTGAGGCGCAGCACTCTGGCCAGGTGCGGGCGTGGGGCGGCCAGGCCGAGCACGATGTCCAGGGATCTGGCCCGGCGCTGGACACCGACCACGACGCCCAGCCCGGCGGCGTCGCAGAACGACACCCCCGACAGGTCGAGAACGAGCAGGCCGGTGCTGTGCCGCAACGCGCCCAGCAGGCGTTCGCGCACCGCCGCGCCGGTACCGATGTCCAGCTCGCCGCACAGGCGGACGACGGTGGCGGTGGCGGGGACGAGCCACAGACCTGTCCCGATGCGGGGATGGAGGGCCGTCATGAGGTGCTCCGATCCTGCAGGCGAAGACCGGCCGGCTGGTGCCAGCCGGTGAGCTGGATCAGGCGTCGCAGCTGCGGGGAGGGCGAGCGCAACGTCAGAACATGGCCGTCGCGCATACCGGCGGCGGCGGTGACCAGGGCCCGCAGTCCCCCGACGTCGCAGAACACCAGGCCGCTCAGATCGACGCAGAAGCCGCCACCACCCGCCAGCGCAGCCAGTGCCCCGGTCAGGGCCTGCAGGGTGGCGTGGTCGAGCTCACCTTCGATCCGCAGGCCCGCGGGATCGACGAGCGGCGTGATGCGCAAGAGCCGATCGGCGAGCGTGTCAGGGGTGCGGGCGCTGGCTGTGTCCGCGGTGTTCATGCTGGCTCCTACGGGCGGGGAGTGCGGGATAAGGCGGCGGTGTGAGGCGGCCATGAACCGGTTGCGGAGGGCGGCGTGAGGAGCAGTCTGGTGCGATGGTCTGATCATCTGGCGGGCTCGACCAGGTGGAAAGCGGCAATCTGCACCAGGCTTATCATCAGCCGTGATCACCGGGCCTGCGCCGGTGTGGTGATCAGAGTGGTTTGACGGCCGCACCGCTCGCGGCGTGTCGTGGGAACCGCTGGGGGCGCTCTCCTATTGTCCGCAGCCGGTATCTGGCGCAGACTGGGCCGGCGGGATCGGATCGCGCTCGGAGCTCAAGGACGGCATGGTGAATGGCGTTGACTGCTCAACCTCCGCTGCCGCCGGATCCGAACGACGGCGTGGATCAGGCTCTGACCGACGTCTTGATGGCGATCGGTACGGCTTCGCGCGCCCTCGCCTTTCAGCACGCGACGCGCATGGCCTGTCGTGGTGACCGGCAGCGGCTGGCCGCCTGTCTGGAGGCGCTGACGCCTGGTCGGCTCGCCGAGGTGGCCGCCGCCGCCCGGTTGCTGAGCGCCGCGGCCGAGCAGGCGCTCGCCGGGAGGAACCCTTAGCGGTCGGGCAGTGTCCCGCCAAGACGTGTGATCAGGAGGCGTGGTCGCCGGGGGCGGGCTGTGGGGTCTGTCCGCCTTCCGTTGTTCCAGCCGGCCAGGCTCAGCTCCTGCTCTGCTCTGGGGGCTGGAACAACGCCGAGGAAGGAGAGTGCTTGACCCGGAACAGATCTGAGATCGTCGACTGCGCGTCGCCCGACGCAACCGGCAAAGTACTGAGGATCCTGCAAGGCTCGTCGCTCAGCATCGGCGACTGCCCCAACGGCACCTTTGCCATGTGGGAAACCGAAGGCAAGGGCGTCTGTATCGGGTCACCATGACATCTGGTACCAGTTCCTCACCAGCCGACACGCTCGCCTGGAAATACTAGCCTGCGAAACTCTCCCCGCCCGTGGGCCAATAGGAGACGCGCACCGGCGACACCACGTTCCAACCGGCTCCAAGCAGTGTGCGGCATCGTACGCCGCCCTGGTAGAAGTCCAGCTCGAACGCGGTTAACGCCGGATCGGCGCCCACAGCCTCGACTTCCTCCACCGTCGCTCCCGACGACCAAGCGCCGTTACTCAAACTTCGGAGGCACTAGCGGTCATCAACCTTCGGTGACAACGATCAGCCTTCGGCGTCACAGAACAATGAGTTTGGGCAACACCCCTGATCGTCGGGGTTTCGTGTTGATGAGTTTCAGCAACACCCGGGGTCTTGCGGTGGGAGTATCTGGTGTGTCACCCACTGTGAGGGGCGCAGGATGTTGCGGTAGTCCAAGACCGAACTGTATGCGGCGATCTGGCGTGATGTGCGGGCGGGGTTGTCGATCCGCGGGGTGATGCGTAAGCACGGGGTGTCGCATCCAACCGTGCGCAAGGCCCTGGAGTCGGCGTGGCCGCAGCCAAGAAAGAAGATGGCTCCGCGTGCGTCGCTGCTGGACCCCTTCAAGCCGATGATCGATGCGATGCTGCGGGTTGACCAGCCCCGGAAACCGCGTCGAGCCGACGGTACCGAACCACGGCTCAGGCGCACGCGATGGCCGACCCGGCCACAGAGCTACACGTCCGAACAAGCACGGCGACGGTCTTCGCACGCCGGCAACGCATGGACCGGTACGCAATCCCGATGCGCTGTTCGAACGCGCCGTTGACCTGCTCCCCGGATTACTTCCGGTTGCCCTTGGCCGGGTCTGTCCTGATCTCGTCCGGCAGCCGACGATCTCCGGCGGTGCGGCCGAGGTGCTGCATGGCCCACCTCTTGGCGGCCTGAGTCTTGACCCTGATCTTCCATTTGATGCTCATGGTGGTCTTCCCTTCACCGGGAGGCGACCGTGACCTCGTGCGGACCGATGCCCGCGACCTCCGGCAACTCACCTCTCAATGTCCTCTTCCGGCTGTGACGGGGAAATGAGCACTTGGACGGCCGGTTATCACTGGAACCGATGAGCGAGTACGAAGTCAGGAGCGTCGACCGCCCAGAAGCCGGTGATGACGGCGTCCTCGTGCGGATGCACACGGCCGGCCTCGACCAGGGCGCCATCCACTTCATGGCCTGCCTGCCGTACCTCATGCGTCTTGGCACCGGATTCCGCACGCCCAAGCGCCCGGTTCGAGGCCGCGAGCTCGCCGGCGCGTCGAAGCGATCGGCGAGAACGTCACCCGCTTCAAGTACGTGCCCGCCCCGGAGGGCAAGATCAGGTCCGGGCCCACGGTACTCGCGGAACGTCAGGCGGTTTCGTCGCGGTTGATGAGGGTCGGCGAGTCCCTGATGGAAGCGGGTAGCCAGCTGAGCCGGTGGGCGACGCGTCTGGCGCAGTCGATGACCCCGGCGAGGTGGGGGGACGGGTCGGCCGCGCGCCACAGTAGTGACCAGGGGTAGTGCGTGGCGGGCTCCGTCAGGGGTCGCCAGGTGGTTCCGGGCCGGCTGGAGGTGCGGGAGGAGGCAGGGATGACGTGTACGCACCGGTGCCGAAGCACAAGGTCGGTGGCGGCGCGGGTGCTCTCGACGGTTCCCTCGTAGATGCTGGGCGCGAATCCGGCCGAACGGCACAGCTCGATGACGAACTGGTTGAGCTCGGGTGTCTGGCCTTCCTCGCCGAGCAGCAAGAGCTCGTCGGCGAGCGCGGCGACTGGCACGCTGTCCTGTACGGCGCAGCGATGGTCATCGGGGATCAGCACGCCGAGCGGGTCCAGCCTGATCAGTTCGGAGGCGACCTCGGGCGGCGTCAGGGAGGCGCGTCCGATCCCGATGTCCAGCTGGCCGTCGGCCAGTTGCCGATACTGTTCGGGCGTGCCCGCCTCGACCTGGTGGATGGTCAGGTCCGGATGGCGCAGTTGGACCTCGTGCAGGATCTGCGGCATGGAGTCGTAGCCAGCGTCGATGATGCCGACACGCAGCGAGGGCGATGACGTCGCGGCGTTCCGCGCGGCGTCCCCGGCCCGCTCGACCTGGTTGAGGATCTGACGCGCCTCGATGAGGAAGGCGGCTCCCGCAGGGGTCAGATTGACGTGGTGGGTGCTACGGTCCAGGAGCCGCACGCCGAGCTCACGTTCGAGGCGCTGCACCTGCTGGCTGAGGGCGGACTGCACGATGTGCTCGCGGGCCGCCGCCCGCCCGAAATGCAGTTCCTCGGCCAGGGTCACGAAATAGCGCAGCTGCCGCAGCTCCATGGCCGCCACCCCTTCCAACCTCGGGCGGCTCCTCATCATCCACTGTAGGTCCTCGGCACGATCAGGCCACGTCGTGATCGCCCGGTCGCCATGGGGAGGGGCGACCATCGGTGTCTGCGCCGAGCGCGGACACGCGGGGTCGGCGGCGCTGTGCCGTACAGCTGGACTCCTGTGCGGTCACACCGCGATGGGGAAGCAGCAGTCCAGACTCGAGACCCGCAGGAGCCGGGTCATGAACGGGGTGAGGCCGGTCAGGGCCAGGGTGATGCCTCGTGCTCGGGCACGGCTCTGCGCGCCGACCAGCACGCCCAGGCCGCCGGCATCGCAGAAGGTCACCTGCGACAGGTCCAGGACGAGCAGGCCGGTGCTGTGGTCGAGAGTGTTCAGCAGCCGCTGACGCAGCGCTGCGGTGGTGAAGATGTCGATCTCACCGGATAGGCGGACGATGGTGGGAGCCGATGGGCCCGCCCGGCCGAGCCGGGCGGTGTCGATGATGGTCACGAGATTCTCCATGCGATGTCGAGAAGCGATGAGATGCCTGCCGGCCGGAGATCGGTCGGCCGCCGGAACAGGCGGTGTCGATGCCGCTCGATCCGGCCGGCAGGCGGAAGGTGGGTTACCAGCCATGCGATCCGCCCTCGTTCTCCCAGCGAGATGAGCTGTCGGCGCTCTCGGGAGAATCGGAGGTGGCGGGCAAGTGGGCGATGGTGAGGATGTAAGTGGGGCTGAAGCCGGCGGTGTCCTGAGTGGTGAGCTTCAGCGTGGCCTCGGCGGCGCCGAGGGCGGTATCCGGCGGGGGATGTGGTCCCACGTGTCCTTGTGCACCCCGATGCGGAGCGTGGACCGACCGAGCAGCCGGTCGACGGCGGCGACGAGACCGGGCAGTTCGGCGGCGGCGTCGCGGGATCGGGGCCACCATGCCCCGTCCAAAACGGCACGCCGATCCAACACCGGGTTGAGAGTCAGCCGCAACGCGGGATCCACCTGCGGCGGCTTGGGATGAGTAAGAATGGTCGGCGTCATGATCGCCTGCCCGTCCAGCCCCAATGAAAGGGCTGATCGCGGTGATTCGCCGCGGGCGACGCCGACCTGAGTGCCAACGCACGAGGAGTCCTCGGTATCTCCACCCTACCTCCTGGCTTCCGAAAGCGCTCAGTCTCCGGCCGGGGCACGGGCCTTGCGCGCGACGTCGACGCGGCGGCGTTCGAGTCGCTCGGGGTCGGGCCAGCGCACGTCGGTGGCCCAGCACAGCCGCTCGAACAGGCGGATCAGACCGGCCGAGGGATCGATCTGGCCGCGGCCCATGCCGTGGCGGGCGCAGGTGGGATCGCTGTGGTGACCGTTGTGCCAACTCTCCCCGAACGACAGCAGCGCCAGCGGCCACAGGTTGGTCGACCGGTCGTGACGGCGGGTCCTGTACGGCCGGCTGCCGATCACGTGGCACAGGGAGTTGACGCTCCACGTGACGTGTTGCAACAACGCCACCCGTACCAGGCCGGCCCACAGGAGTCCGGTCAGCCCGCCGTACAGCGTGCCGCTGATCGCCCAGCCCGTGAGGAACGGCAGGGCCAGCGAGGCCGCGCACAGGGCAGGGAAGGCGCGCGCCAGCCGGACCATCGCCGGATCGGCGAGCAGGTCCGGCGCGTACCGGGGGGTGGAGGTCGGCTCGTCGGCGAACATCCAGCCGAGATGGGCATGGGCAAGCCCCCGCAGCTGCCCACGCAGGCTGGTGCCGTACCGGTAAGGGGAATGCGGATCGCCCGGCCGGTCGGTGAAGGCGTGGTGGCGGCGGTGGGTCGCCACCCAGTCGATCACGTTGCCCTGGAAGGTCATCGACCCCGCCACGCCCAGGACCACCCGCAGCCACGGCCGGGTGGTGAACGAACCATGGGTGAGCAACCGGTGGAACCCCACCGTCACCCCGAACCCCGTCACCACGTAGAGGGCCGCCGCCAGGAGCAGATCGGCGATTGCGATCCCGCGCCCCCAGGCCAGCAGGATCGCGATGACCAGCGCGATGAACGGCAACACCACGATCGCGCCGGTCAGCCCCACCTGTGTCCTACTGGCCGCGGGGTGCTCGTGGGCGCCGGGAAAGGGCGATCGGCCGTCGTAGTCCTGGCGACTCTGCACCGGTCGCTCGGAAATCGTCATGAGTCTCTTCTCATCTCGCCTACACGGTCCGCCCGTGCACATAGCACCAGCGCCAGGTCGCCGCCGGATCCCTCTCGGCGACGACCGGATGATCGGTTTCCTGATAGTGCGCCTGCGCGTGGGCGCCGGGAGAATCGTCGGAACAGGCCACCCAGCCGCAGGTCAGGCACACCAGCAGCCGACTCCAGGCCCAGCCGAGTGCCAGGCATTGCGCACACTCGGGCAGCCCGTACGTCACGGACGGGAGCTCGTCCGTATGGTTACAGCGCGGCGCCTGGCCATTCATGCTGGCCCGCGCGGTCACGACCATGTCTTCGGCATCCAGGGTCATCACGACCCCCTAACGGTCACAGCGACGCCAGATGCGCCGACTGATCACCTACCAGTCAATGCGCTCAGCGGATGAACGGAAACGACCAATCCCAGCAAGCCCCATCACAGACAGCGATAGCCGGCCTCGGGGCCGGCGACTGTCGACCCTACGAGATCAGACAGCGCCGAGACCGGACAGGACCTGTAGAGGCGCCCGCCACAGCCCCTCGAACCGCGCTGTGAACGGTAAG
The DNA here is from genome assembly GCF_044457685.1 of Nonomuraea sp. NPDC050536. Taxonomy (NCBI): domain Bacteria; kingdom Bacillati; phylum Actinomycetota; class Actinomycetes; order Streptosporangiales; family Streptosporangiaceae; genus Nonomuraea; species Nonomuraea sp. NPDC050536. The sequence goes on along the minus strand of NZ_JBITHD010000041.1, from coordinate 20,941 downwards.
GAATGTCCGTACGCCCTGGTCATCGGGACGGCAAAATGCGAATGGTCAAGGGACACCATCCGCCCCATGTTTGCTCGGTGGATGCTCGCCGGAATCGACACGGCAAAACATCGGGTGGCGTTGTTGGACATTTTGAAAGCGACATTCTCGTCCCGCGCGATACAATTAGATATACAAAGGCGTTGCTCGGCATCAATTCTGGCGACTTTTAATCCGTAGGCTCCGGGTTCGAGCCCCGGGCGCCCTACCAACCAATACCCTGTCCGACCTGCGATTTCTCGATTCTCGACTCTCTTCTGAGAGACGAAGATGGCCAAGTTCATGCTCGCCACATGCTCTTCGGCACGGCCGCCCACTCCGCGGGCGGGAGTGGAGGCGAGGTCGGCGATCAGCGTGTGCACGCGAGCCTCGATCACGTCCCGGACCGGCCGCGCGACCGCGCGCGTCCGTGCCACGGAGGGCGTGACGACCGCAAGGCTTGAGCGCCAGGCGTGACGTAGCGCATGACGAACCGATTTTCTGTGCCGGGCTTGACCCTGCCCCAGGGGCAGGGTTCGACGATGTTTCGCATGAACGACAACGCACTGCGCACCGTCGAAGCCCAGATCCGCGAGCAGGCCGCCGCCTACTGCGAGTCCAACAACGTCCCCGGATTCGTCGCCGGCGTCTACCACGCCGGCGAGCAGATCGTCGTCGCCCACGGCACCGCGAACCTCGCCACCGGCGCACCGATGCTCGAAGACACCGGATTCCTGTTCGGCTCCGTCGCCAAGGTCCTGACCACCACGCTGGTCCTGCAGCAGGTCGACCGTGGACTGCTGGACCTCGACGCGCCGGTGGTGAAGTACCTTCCCGAATTCGCCCTGGCCGCGCCGGGCGCGGAGCACCTGGCCGAGCCCGCTCAGCGGCACGGCGCTGCGGGACCTGCGGACTCCAGCCCAGCCGATGCAGCAGGTAGGAGATCCCGCGCGGGGTGTAGGAGACGTGGAACAGCCGGCCGACCAGCACGCTGACCCGGGCCAGCGTCCACCGCTGATCCTCGGTCCACCCGTACACGGCAGGTCCGGTATCCAACGCGGCCTCCAGGCGCTCCACCTGAGTCTGGCTCAGGCGGCAGTGCTGCCCGCCCGGGCCTTTCGACATCAGCGCCTGCTCGCCCGCGGTGCTCCAGCTCTTGTGCCAGGCGTAGGCACTTACGCGAGATGCGCAGCTTCCTGGCCACCTGCGGCGGCGTCAGGCCCACGGCGAACAACCCGGCCGCCTCCAAACGGATCTGCTCACGTTTGGCTCGCGCAGCGGGGTCAGGCCACCACCATCCGGATAAAGCATCCCACCGGCATACTCCCGAGCCTGCCAGCAGACACGCAACCACCCCGTGTCACCTCAGCCTTTCAATCTCTGTAGCGCTGCCTTTTCCATGGCAACAGCGGCGATAGCCCGCGCCCGGTCCTTGTCGTAGAGCACGCCCTGGCGGGCCCGGATCTGGTTGCGATGCCATTTGGCCGTACGGCTCGCCCCATGGTCGGGTTCGATCTCCTCGGGCAGGCCCAAGCAGCACCGCACGTGGTCAACGGCCGCTTCGGGCGTCTCCTGCCAGACTGGCAGACCGACCACACCCAGCAGGAGGTGATGTGGTGGGCGTGGGGGCTACAGCCTATCCCCCGGTTCCCATCCAACCCAGGGCACCTCACAAGGCCCGCCCACCATGACGCGAAGTACCTAAGGCGAGTGCTCACCGCAGCGCCCACACCGTGGCGGGCCCGGCCAGGCGTCCTGCGGCCTTAGCCTCGGGCTTTCACCTGGAGCGATGGGCAGAGTGACCGTTGACATGAGAAAAGTGCCTGAGCTGGGAGGATCGGGCTTGTCTAGAGACCAGTCCACGCCAGTTCAAGGGGCACTTTCCACGTGCAGACTACAGGCCTCACCCAGTACGGTTCGCGGTGGAGCGTGCCGCGGACGAGGCCGCGGCACGCCAGGTCGGCAACCGTCATCTGGTGGCCCGCGCGGCTCTCGGCTAAGGCCGCGGCATTACGATCCGCGCTCCCTGACTCCGGCGTTGCTCAGGTCAGTCTCCCGGCCACCGACGGGCAGGTCGCCCGGCGGGCGGCAGCGCTGCTGGCCCCGGCCCCGCGCCCCCGCCGCGCCGTCGCGATCGGCCTGCTCCTGCTGAGCGCCATCACGCTCGTGGGTGCTTCTGCAGCGGTAGATCAGCTGGACGACCGGCTGGATCGGGCTGGGGCGCCGCAACCCCGCTCACTCGCAGCCGTACCGCCGAGCGATCGAGCCAGTAGCCAGCGATCTGCGAAGTGACGATCGACAACAGCACCAGCACGGTGAAGAACATCTGGTTGATGATCCCGGCGCCAAAGGTGACGGTAGCCAATACGATGCCAGGCCCGCCGCGAGCGTTCATCGCCACGGCGAGCTGGACCGCCGACCGCCGGTCCTCTCCAGCGAGCCGCGCCGCGACCCAGACCGAGGCCGCCTTGGTCAAGCATGCGAGCGCGAAGAACCAGCCGAGGAACACGAAGTCGACGTTGTGGAGCAGGTCAAGCTTCAGGCCGACGACCGCGAAGTAGACCGGGATGAAGAACGCCTGGGCGAACTGCTTCAGCGGCGCCCAGGTCACGGTGCTGACGGCCGCTTCGGGTCCGCCGTCCGCCTTACGGCAGGCGATACCCGCGATCAACGCGCCGAAGATCGGGTTGATGCCCAGCCCGGTGCAGGCCAGCACCGCCGTGAACAGAACCAGCAGCCGGAACGCCGTCGGGTTGCGCCGCTCGATGAGGTTGAACCTGCTGTTGGCGAGCGAGAAGACCGTCCGCGCCCCCAGCACGAGCGCGATGCCTAGGAAGACCAGGCTGGCGACGACGTAGTACGTCACGGTTAGCGTGACGTCGTCGGTGTCCCCCAGCGACCACAGGCCGAACACGCCCTGCGAGCCGCCGTTGTCGATGCCGAGTACCACGGCCAGGACAACGTACAGCGCGACATCTTCCAGTACTGCGACGGACAAGACCAGGCGGGCGAACGGCGTCTCCAGAAGCTGCAGGTCCATCAGGATCCTGGAGATGACCGGGATGCTGGTGACCGCGACGGCGATACCGAAGACCAGGCCGAGCGCCACCGGCGTCCCAGCCGGTCCCGCGAACCGCTTCGTGTCCAGCAGGCTCGCCAGCGCGAGGCCGACCGCGAAGGGCACGGCCAGGCCGATCGATGTGATCAGTGCGACGGTACGTACTTCCCCGCGGGTCGCACGGAACCGCAATTCGGTGCCGACAAGGAACATGAGCAGCAAAAGCCCGATCTGGTAGACCGCGCCCAGCACACTCGACGTCACCTTGCTGGAGGCGAAGATCCACTGGCTGAACCCCGGTGCGATCGCGCCCAGCAGGGTCGGCCCAAGAAGAAGGCCGCCGATGATCTCACCGATCACGGGCGGCTGGCGGAGCATCCCGAACACGTACCCAACGGCGTGGGCGGCTAGGAGCAGGAGGGTCAGGGCGAGAAGCACATGCGTCACATCGGCCGTGGTCAGCGACATAGGCCTCTCCAGGGGTGAGTAGGCGATACCACCCGAATGTGACTTGTTAGTCGCTCTGTGTCATCTATCCATTTAGCGGCACCCGATAGACATCGATGTTCGGGAAGTGTGGCCTTGTGGCAGGGTTGGGAGATCAGCTCGCGGGTGCTCGTGGTGGAGGACGATCCGGCGATCGGCAGTGAACTCGTCGAGGCGCTGGCCGGTCATGGGTACCACGTGGATCTGGCCACTAACCTCGGGCTTTCGCCTGGACAGCGGGGATCTGATCGTTTACATGGGAAAAGTGCTCTCTGAACTGGGAGGATAGGGCTTGTCGAAGGTCCTGTCCGTGCCGAGTTCCGGAGCACTTTTCACGTGAAGACTATCGGTTCCAGTCGCAAGATCGTGGTGTCCTCGGACGGGCAGGGAATCGTCTGTCAGGCCGGCGGGCTGCTGCTGGTGGAGACCCTGCGGGTCAGCGGCCTGGCGCGCGGCCTGTCACAGGCCCTGTCGGGGTGGCGGCGGCCTCGCACGGCGCATGATCCAGGAAAGATCATCACAGATCTGGTGGTGATGCTCGCGCTGGGCGGGGACTGCCTGGCGAACGTGGCGGTGCTCAGGTCCTCCCGGAGCTGTCCGGACCGGTGGCCTCCGATCCAACGGTGTCTCGGCTGGTCAGCGCGTTAGCACAGGACGGGCCGAAGGCGCTGCGGCTGATCCGTAAGGCCCGGGCGGCAGCGCGTGAGCGGGTGTGGCAGCTGGCTGGCGGGCGTGCTCCCGGCGCGGGCGGCGCTCTGATCCCGGTGGATCTGGACGCCACCATCGTGCTGGCGCATTCGGAAAAGGAACAGACGGCGCCGCATAGTGCCCCGAAACTCAAACACAGTGCTTGCCCTGCAGCGACAAAGCGGCACCAGCCCGACAGTTGAGCTTCTGATCAAACCAGGTTGAGCGCTCGCTCAAATGATGGTGATCAGGATCGGGATAACACCAGCTCAACATCGGTGGACCAATTTTCGGCACCCACAGGCCTCGTCGCTGATTCCGGGACCGGGAGCACGCCAGCGGCGGCAAGGTCGGCCTGGCCGATCAGCGGCCCCGAGCACACGTCGGTCAGCACCTGGTCCTGCTCGGGGTACATCAGGACGCATCCGGTCAGGACGGAGAGAAGCGCCAGGAATTCGAGTGTCAACTCACGGTTCCAGGCGGCCTGCGTGATGTCGTCGAGGGTCGATGTCCGACGCTTGTTTCGAGGCTGGATGGTCCGGTCGTTCAACCACCGCCACACGATGCGCCGACCGGAAACCGTGTAGTCGATGACCTCTTGACGGACGGGGGCGAATGTTCCGCTGCCCACGGTGAGTGCTGTCACGCGGGCGGCACTTCGCAGGTTAACCGAATCATGGTGTAATGACCGCGTGCGCCAGTTGATCATCGTGGACGACGACGACATCAGCCGTCACGGCCTCGCAGCCATTCTTTCCTCGGCGCCCGACGTGAACGTGACGGCAGCCCTGGACCACCGACGGGCTCTCGCCTGGCCCGACTGGCGACAGATCGATGTGGCGCTCGTGGACGCCGCCGACGAGCGCCGCGAGGACGATCACTTCCCCGGCGTCGCGGTCGTGGAAGCCATCCGGGCCGGCGGCTCGCGCGCGACTGTAATCGTTCTCACCGGCCACTTCTTCAACGGAGCCATCCGCCACAGGATGAAAGAGGCCAGAGCCGACTACTTCTATCACCGCAGCGAGCTGTCGGACGCCGCTGTGCTGCTGGAGACCGTACGGGACCCGAGGAAGGCCGTCCCGGACCCGACCGACCCCGAAGAGGCGATAAGACACGGGGTCTCCCGCCGCAGTCACGTCAACCGGGCTGTACGGCATGCTCTGGAGAGAGACTTGCGAGCCGCGATCGCCGAACGGCAGAACCCTCGCTCGCGCGGGTGGGAACGATTACGCCGTGACTTCAACCAGGAGGCCGAACTGATCGCGATGACCTCCGACGGCCGCATTCCCGATCGTCACCAGGAACTGCCGTCGCTGCCGCAGATCTCCCGGTTCCTGCAATGGGCCACGCGGGTCAAGACCCGGTGGCTGCCGGGTGGCGATGGCTAACCTGCCGTCGTTCGTCCAGGTCGCCGCCGCCACCACGAGCTTCACGACCAACCGGTTCTTCCTCAACATGCGGCTGGCCGTGCGGATCGCGGTGTGTGTCATGGCTGTGACCAGCAAGCGGCTCAGCCTGCCGGTCGCGCTGACCGCCTGCGTCGTGTGCGTGGTCTACGACCTGGCTCTCTACGTGTGCATGCGCCGTGGTTCACGACTCCCCCTGTGGCTCCGGCTGGCCCTGGACGCGGCCGATGTCGCGGTCTGGTCGGCTGCGATGGGCGATCCGGTGGACGCCCCCGCGCTCATCGCCTCGCCGCTGGCCTTCGAGCGGGCGCTGTTTCAGGGTGTGCGCGCCTTCGCCGTGCCGACGGTGGTCGGGGTCTCGGCGAACGCCGTGCTGCTGGCCACGGGGCAGCCGTACAGCATCTCCCCCTTTCTCTGGCCGGCCTTCACCGTGGCGGTCGGCCTCGGGCTGGCCCGCTACCTGGAGCTGCACATCCACCGGCATCTGCATCAGGCTCTCGCCGACCGTGAGGCGGCACGCGGCCAGGCGGAGCTGGCCGGCCGCCACAGCGTCGCGGTGGGTGCCGACACCGTGATCGACCTGCTGACCCGCACCTGGCCGCTGCTGGCCGTACCGGGCAAGCCGGTCGGCTCGCCGCTGACCGCCTGGCGTCAGCAACTCGCGGAGCAGACCACCGGCCACGCCGACTACCTGTCTGCCGCGCTGCTGCGCTGGGAGCAGCGCCACAACCTGGCCAGCCCGGACCTGTCCAGGGATGTGCGGTTCCGCACCGAGGGGGGCTGTGCCTCCCTCCTGCTGTCGCACCGGCAGGTGTCCATGCTGGAGACCGCCCTGGTACGGCTGGCGCCCCGGGATCTCGTCGTGGTGACCGTGCCGGAACCCAGGCCGCTGGCGCAGCGGCAGGAGCTGCGGATCGGCAGCGAGTTGGTGACCCTGCCCGAGGACGACCAGGCCCGCATCCCTTCCCTTGACCCGGGTCCGAGCATGATCGCGCTGGGTGCGGTCGGCAGCCTGACTCACTCCTGGCCCACGATGGACGCGGTGCCTCTGCCGGCCAGCGTGTTCCTCATGCTCACGGGGCTGGTCATGGCCTGGTGGTGCCACCGGCAGATCGTCGTCAACGGCGATGCGGCGCACGGGCGGGTTCTGGCGGCCGCGCTGGCCTTCGGCGCGGTGGACGCCCTGGTCGCGACGGCGCTCATGGCCAACCTGGTGGCCGGCGGGCTGACCAGGTTGCCGTTCCTGCACTTCCCGCTGTTCGCCAGCCCGCTGGCGGTCATGTACGTCAGGGACCTGACCCGCCTCCAGCGGGCCACCACCGCCGCAGGCTTCGTGGCCATCTTCACGGCCTCCTACGCCCTCCTCCCCATCCCCATCCACCCAGCCGACGCCGCTGCGCTGTTGTGGCCGCTGGCCTTCACGCTGGGCGCCTCCGGCATGCGCGACCTGCTCGACCTGGAGACGGCGGCCTTCGACGAGATGATCGCGGTAGAGCGGGAGGCAGCAGTCCGCGAGGGCTACCGGGAAGGCCGCCAGGCGGTGCTCGAACTGGTACGACAGGAACAGGAGGAAGCCGAACGACGCCTGAAAGAGGACCGGGCGTTGCTCGACCCCTTCTTCCTGCCCGAGGCCGAACGCCGGCTCGCCGTGGTCCGCACCCGGTTGGCCGGGCTAACCCAGTGAATTCGGCTTGGTGTCACATACCTGCTTGATCCCATGCTCTGGATCCGTACCCCAGCCGATCTTCTTGCTCCTGAACGGCTGCCCGTTGGCGTCCGTGAAACTGATCCCCACGACCTTGTTCCCGGTGCCGATGTACCACCAGCCGGTACGCGGCTCTTCATCCACGCCAATGCCCTCACCTGGCGCGGAATCCTCGGTACGCGGCCTGCCGAAACCGGCCCCTGTCTTGATCTTGAACCGCACGATGCCGGTGGCGTGGTTGTAGGGAACGTAGAAGAAGAAGTCGCACGACTGCGCCACGTTGCGGACGCCGTAGAACACCTCGACGCATGCGTGGCCGCCGTTGGTGTACGTCCAGCCGATGTTCGCCGCCTTGTCCTCGAACCACTGGTCGGATCCGGGACACGTCGCGGTGCCCGCCTCCAAGGCGGTGACCAGAGGCTTGGTGTAGTACACCGACGGTGGGACCGCCGCCGCGGGGCCTGCCTCGAGCAGACTTGCCGCCAATGTCATCCCGGCCATGACGGCCACAGTTCTGACTCGCATGTCGTTCTCCCGTTCGCTCCGTGTGCGGATCACCGTAGAGCGGAGTGATGCGCGTTCCGCGCCACTGGATCACGCACCACCACGCCGTACTCTCGCCGTGTCGCCGTTCACCGGGCAGAGACCCCTACGGTCGTGCGTCGCTGGGCGCCGAGCCGTCGCCTGCCCGAGTCAAAAGCGAAGGCCATCGAGTGATGAATCGGGCATGAGATGGGGTGCAACGATGGTGGCGTTGTGGACAGGACTGGTGAAGGTCAGGGCCGAGGCCGAAGGACAGGGTCTGGGGGCGGTCGAGCGGTGGCTCTCGACAGGGTTCCACTACTGGGACTGGCGCAGGTTTCTGCTCGGGGCGTTCATGCTCTTCTGCGCTGTCGTCGTCGGCACCGGGGAGGCGCTGTACATGCCGTTGCTCGCCGGTGGCTCCGCGGTGCTGGCGTGGGCGATTCTGCCGCGCGTTCTGTCGATCGGCCGACGGCTCTATGTCTGTGAACGCGGCCTTGTCGAGACACGGATCGGACGGGTGTACGTCCTGCCCCTTGAGCGCATCACCGGGATCCGCCGCGCCGTGACCGAGCTCTACATCAACGGCGCGCACCACGCGACGGCCCACGCCGTGACCGTTGAGACCGTGGACCGAGGCCGCTTCACCTACGACAACCGGTTCCGGAATATTGAGGACCTCGCTGATATCCTTCAGCAGAAAGTGGTGAACGACTATCTGCTGCCCTTATTGGTGAAGCGTTTCGTCGCTGGGGAGACCGTCGCCTTCGGCCCGCTGTCCGTCAGCCCCGAAGGGATTGTCCGGAAGCGGAAACTGCTTCCCTGGGATGAACTCGACGGCACACCGATCACGCAGGGCCGTCTGACTCTTCACAAGAAGAACACGCTCTTCTCCTCGTGGGCGAACCACCACACCTACGACGTCCCCAACCTTACGATCTTTCTCGCCATCGTCCACACCGCCGCAGGCTGGTCGCCTTCCCCGGATCGGTGAGCCACCCCGAGGTTCGGGGCGAGGGGTGGTGAGGTCGTTCTTGAGCGGCTCCTGTCTGAAATAGGGCACGTGAGGAAGCTCGGTCTTGTTCCAGGCCAGCGCCAAACCCGGCCTCGTCGGCGTATGTCGAGGTTGGCCAATCCAGCTGGACCGGTGATGGGATCCGGGGCGGCGCGTAGTGGGGTCACCCTTGACCCGGTGCTCACCGGCGCGCTGATCATCATCACCTGAGCGAGCGCTGAGCAGATGCTCAATGCCCCGCTACCGCAGACACCACCTCGCCGCAGCTCGTGGCGTGGTGTTCGGTTTCGTAGCATTACAGGCTTCGCGTGGCACCACCACCAACGCCACCACCACCATGCTTAGGGACGGTGACGGCTGAGCCCATGTTCCAGCTCCTGCGCGGTGGCGCCGATGTACCCCCGTGCCCCCTTGACCGCGAAGACGCGAACGCCCCGCAGCGTCGCTCCCGCTGCCCGCGCCGTGGTGGCTGCGGCCTCTTATTCCTGGGCGGTGCCGGGTCTTCCTTGAGAAGGCCCGCGGCCTGCCGGACAGGGAGGGAGATCCGCCTCGCCGAGGCCCGGCAGGGAGGAGCCCCCCAGACCTTGATGCAACCAACCGGTTGCCATACAATAGCAACTGGTTGGTTGCTATGAACTGGAGGCTGCGATGGCATTCCCCGACCGGATCGAGCGGAGCGTGGAGCTCAAGAGCCCGCCTGAGCAGGTGTGGGCCGCGCTCACCACATCCGAAGGCCTGTCGTCCTGGCTCGGGGAAAGGGCGACAATCGACCTGCGACCCGGCGGAGCCGCCCAGATGACAGTCAGGAGCGGGCTCACTGTCGACATGCGGGTCGAACGGGTCGAGGAACCGGTGGTGTTCGGGTTTACCTGGCGGCTCCCCGATCTTGCCGACGATGATCCGCGCCGTACCTACGTCGAGTTCACCCTCGAAGCGGCTGGCTCCGGCACACGCCTGCGGGTCGTCGAGACCGGGTTCGCACAACTGCCTGACGGCTTCCGGCGCAAGGCCTACGAAAGCCACGCCGAGGGATGGGTGAGCAAGCTCGATGCCCTGGCCGGCCACTTTGACGCCGCCTGACATCGAGGCGATCGCGGAGCAGGTCTTTCAAGCCCTGGCCGACCCCACCCGGCGAGCGATCCTGGCAAGGCTGGCGGCACAAGGTCCGGCCACTGCCACCGATCTGGCCGATTGCCTCCCGATCACGCGCCAGGCGATCGCCAAACACCTCGTCTTGCTGGCTGACGCGGGTCTGGTGACCCCCGAACTCGGCGAGCGGCGGCGAGTGCGTTACCGGCTCCATTCCGCGCCCGTGCAGCTCGCGCAGCAATTCCTGGCAGCGTTGGCCCACGACTGGGACGACCGTCTCCAGGCGCTAAGCGACCACCTTGACAGGCCTGCCCCTGTCCCACGCCACAACAACCAGCATTCGAACTGAAAGGACCTGGCCATGACAAGCACTGCGGACTACCAGACGACCGTGCGGGTGAAAGCCTCTCCTGACGTCCTCTTCGACGCGCTCACCACTCTCACGGGCCTCGCGGCATGGTGGAACCCGGCGACCGGCTCCGGCGCGACCGGCGGCGAGCTCCAGTTCCTCATGAACGCCCCCGAGCCACTCGTGATCCACGTCGAGGAGGCGACCCGGCCGACGTCGGTGCGATGGACCGTCATCGACTGCCCCTTCCTGCCCGACTGGATCGGCACCAGGCCCACGTTCACCATTACCCCGGTCGACGGCGACACATCTGAGCTCGTCTTCCGCCACCAAGGCCTGAGCGAGGACCTGGAGTGCTTCGGCATGTGCAGCCGCAGCTGGCAGCACTACATGACGAGTCTGCGCGACTACCTGGAGGTCGGCGGTGGAAGCCCGTTCGGCAGCCCCGCAGACGGCGCCCGCCGACAAGCACAAGCAGCCGGCACGTCCATCCATTAGGAGGCCCTCGTCGCCGCGCCACCTCAGCAGGTGTTCGAGCTGCTCACCTGAGGTTCCCTCTGTGGTGTGGACATCCCCGACAATGGACCTTGGTGGTCTATGGAGGGGAGCCTTCGGGTAGCACGACCGTCGAAGTTCGGCGAGAGGTTCAAGCGGGACGCGGTGAGGTTGGTCCGGACGACGGGCCGGTCCTGTGCCGATGTGGCTCGGGAACTGGGGATGAACCGTGAGGCCGACAAACGCTGCCGCAACAACTCGGGATCTGGATCAAGCTCCGTGAAGCAGTGACGGATGGTGACGGCGTGCGCATGATCGTTGATCGCGATTCCGTAACTCGACGTACGCGAAGACGGCCGTATCGCCATGATCCGGTTCATCCCAGAACTTCCGCTGGGATTACCCGGAAGGTGCCCAGTCGGACGAGGGAAATTCACTGCAGGTGGAGTTCACCCTCAGCGTAGAGGGCGACCACACCCGACTGCGGGTTGTGGAAAGCGGGTTCGCGCACCTTGAGTGCTCCGAGGAGGAAAGGATCGCCCGTGCCGACGCGCATGCCAAAGGCTGGGACGTGCACCTGGTGAGTGTGCGGGATTATGCCGCAGGACAGTCCTGAGCTACATCACGGGGCCCGCATCGTCACAAGCAGTATCCGGTTACCGGGGACAAACTCCATCATGGAGAGCGGGGGATTGCTCACATTTCCCGGCATTTGTGGCGATCATTGAGCTGATCCCCACATCCGAGGAGTGCTATGCCCGCACTGGAAGCCGCGGCCGCCGCAGCGGCGAAGGCCGTCGCCCAGCGCGCCGCACAGGAATGGTTGTCGGTCCGCTCGGCCCAGGCCGAGCGGAACTCGGACCTGACCACGCTGATCAGGAGCGAGCTCCCCGACCGCCTGGTCAGACGAAGCTTCCAGCGCCAAGTGGAGGCGATCGCCGACGGAGTGGACCGGCGGTTGATGACGCTTGTCGAGCGGGAATACGGCGGCCTGTCCGAGAGCGGCAGGGTCGCCGCGCTGCTGGAGGCCGTGGACACCCTCAAGCGGGCCGATTTCTCCGACCGGGCCGTCTTCGACGCTGCGGCCGATCCGATCCTGCTGACCAGGCGGATCCGCCAGGGACTTGCCGACCCGCGTCCCCAACTCGGGGAGGCCGGCGGGCAGCTTTACGATGTGTTGCTCGAAGAGTGCGTGGAGTGCGTGGTGCGCATCCTGCAGCAGCTCCCGCAGTACCTGCCCAGAGTCGTCACCGAACTGCTCGGCAGAACGGCCCGGCTCGGCGAGCAGCTCGACGAGCTGGGCAGGCAGGTCTCGACGGTGCTGGCGAAGCTGCCCACGCGCACTCTGGACGCCCCGTCGGGAGTCCAGGATGACGCTGAGTTCGAGCGCCGCTATCTCGAGCACATCAGCCGGACGATGGACGAGGTCGAACTGTTCGGCGTCCGGGTGGACAACTACCGGCCGCGGGCCACGCTGAGCATCGCGTACATCAGCCTGAGCGTCTCCGCCGAGGGCCGAAGGCCCGACCACGAACACATGCGCTTCGGTGACCTGACCGACGCGCCCGCCCAGCACAGCATGACCACAGTGCGCGCCGAAAGTGCCCTCGGACGTGCCCCCAGGGTCCTGCTCAGAGGCGATGCCGGATCGGGCAAGAGCACGCTGTTGCGTTGGTTGTCGGTGACTGCGGCGCGCGGTGGCTTCGTGGATGAGCTGGCCGAGTGGAATGGCTACGTCCCGTTCGTCATCAAGCTTCGCAGTCACCACACGGGAGTCCTGCCAGGGCCGGAGCACTTCATAGCCGATGTCGTGGGCCCGCTGGCCGGGCGCATGCCCACGGGGTGGGCCCACCGGATCCTGGAGTCCGGACGGGCACTGCTCCTGGTCGACGGTGTTGACGAGCTGGCCGTGCGACATCGCCCGGCCGTCAGGCAGTGGCTCAGCGGCCTGATGTCCGCCTACCCCAATATCAGGACCGTCGTGACCTCCCGCCCTACCGCCGCGGACGCGCGATGGCTGGAGGAAGAGGGCTTCGAGTCGGTGCTGCTGGAGCCGATGACACCGCACGACCTGCATGAGCTGGTACGGCACTGGCACCTGGCGATGAAGGGCTCCAGGAGCCTGCCGTGCACCCCATCGAAGCTGGAGGAGTACCAGGGCGCGCTGCTGGCCAGGCTGGAGAGCGGCCGACACCTGCAGGCGCTCGCCTCCACCCCGCTGCTGGCCGCGATGCTCTGCGCGCTCAATCTGGACCGCGGCACGCAGCTGCCGCGCAACCGGATGGGGCTGTACGCGGCGGCTCTCGAACTGCTGCTGGTGCGCCGCGACATTGAGCGTGGCATTGCCGCCGAGGTCGCGCTCGAACCCGAACAGACGATCCGCATCCTGCAAGACCTGGCCTGGCAGCTTTCGGTCTGGGGTCGCTCTGAACTGTCCAAGGCGACCGCGCTTCGCCGGATCGCCGACAAAGTGGCGTCGATGCCCCGCATCGACGCCACGGCCGAGGCCGTCCTGGACCACCTACTCCAGCGCAGCGGCGTGATCAGAGAGCCGGTCACGGGACGGATCGACTTCGTCCACCGCACCGTGCAGGAGTATCTCGCCGCCAAGCAGGCGGCCGACGACGCCGACGTGGAACCGCTGGTCGAGCGGGCGCATCTGGACCAGTGGCGCGAGACGGTGGTGATGGCCGCCGGCCACGCGAATGCCCCGGTACGCCGCGAACTCCTCGCAGGATTGCTGGACCGGGCGGAGAGAGACAGGCGGTACGCCCGGCGGCTGCGGCTGCTGGTGGCGGGATGCCTGGAGACCGTCCAGGAGCTTCCCGCTGACCTGCGGGAGAGCATCGACGCCTGCCTGGCCGAGGTGATACCGCCAAGGAACGACGCTGAAGCCAGGTCGCTGGCTCTGGCCGGTGAGGAGGCGCTCCATCGCCTGCCGGAGGACTTGCGCGGACTATCAACGGCCAAGGCGGTCGCGACCGTGCGCACCTGCTGGCTGATCAACGGCCCCGAGGCGCTGCTGAAGCTGACCGGATACGCCGGTGACACCAGGACGGACGTCAAGAGAGAGCTGATCACAGGCTGGAGCTACTTCGATCCCGACACCTACGCGGCCAAGGTCCTCGCCGAGGTCACGCCGTCGAACAGGCGCCTGGACATCGACAACCCCCGGCTACTCGGTGGCCTTGGGCGACTCAGGGAGGTCGATGCGGTCGACGTCGACTGCCCCGTCGACCGCCTGGATTTCCTCCGGACGGCTCCGCCGCTGTCCTGGTTGGCACTGCGAGAAGTGGGCGGCGCCTCCCTGGAGGATCTCGCCTGCCACCCCGAACTGGACTGGCTCTGGATCCACTTCAGCCCCGCACGACAGGTCGACCTCGAGGTGCTCTCCAGGCTGCCCAAACTGAGGCAGCTGAAGCTACGCGGAGTCGACTTCACCGACCTGGGATTCTTGGACACGATCACGCCCCTGGACTCGCTGCTGCTTGAGGACCTGAACCGAGTACGAGACTTCGCCCCCATCACCCGCCACGCCGTGCTGCAAAGCCTCGCCCTCTACCGGGCACAGCTGCCACGGGATCCGGCGTTCTTCGCGAGCTTCCCCAAGCTGGACCGCGTATCGTTGCAAGACTCCACGATCGACGGCGGCCTGACGGCACTCGTCCAGGCCGTCCCCAGACTCGACGACCTCACGCTCAGGCACTGCGACTGGGTGAACAATCTGAGCCCACTGAGTGACCGCCGCCTGAGCGAGCTGAATCTGTGGGGATGCCGGAACGTACAGGACCTGGCCCCGCTGGCCGGCCAGCAGAGCCTTCACATCCTGGGGCTCCAGCACACCGCCGTGACCGATCTCGGCCCGCTCGCCGGCCTTTCCCGCCTTCGCTATCTCAACCTGTACGGCTGTAGCGGAATCAGCGACCTCGCTCCGCTCTCTTCTCTGCCAGCCCTGGACAGCATCAGCCTCGACGGCACGGCGCAGACGATTGATCTGTCCCCGCTCGCGGACATGCGGAACCTCACCGTGTTCGTGAGCAAGACGCAGGAGCTCCGCAACGCCCGTGCCCTCCACCGGAGCATCAACGTCATCCGATCGTGACCGCGCAGCAGGCCATCGGCTACTCAACTGGATCGACAGCGTCCGCGATGACGGCGTGCCATCTGCGGCAGTTTGCCGACGGACTCACCTACGACCTGCACGCCGTCCTGGCAGGCCGTACACCAAGATCACCGACGCGAGCCACGGTTGCGCGATTCGCGATAACCATCCTTTGCCTGGGAACCCGGCTCTCACCAGGACGGCTCGCCTTCGGTCAGCTCGTGGAGGCGGGCGGCCAGGTAGGCCCGTTCCACAGCGTTTTCGGTGAGAAGCAGAGCCTCCTCGTAGGCCACGCGCGCTTCTACGACCCGACCAAGCCTGGCCAGAAAGGCGCCGCGCGAGGAGGCGGCGTAGGCATACCCGGCGAGTTGCGGCTCCGCGGCCAGCACGTCGAGCGCGGCCAGGCCGGCCTCGGGACCACGGGCGAACCCGACGGCGACCGCGCGGTTCAGCGCGACCACGGGAGAGGGCCACAGCCGTACCAGCAGGTCGTACAGTGCCAGGATCTCGGCCCAGTCGGTTTCCTGCCAGTCGGGCGCCTCGGCGTGCACAGCCGCGATGGCGGCCATCAGGGCGAAGCGGCCAGGTGGCCGGTGTCGCAAGGCGTGCCTGACCAGCGCGACACCCTCGTCGATCGCGAGCCTGTCCCAGCGTGATCTGTCCTGCTCGGACAGGAGGAGTAGTCGGCCGTCCGTATCTACCCGGGCATCACGGCGGGCGTCGGTAAGCAGGATGAGAGCGAGCAGACCCGCGACGCCCGCATCGTCAGGCAGCAGCGTCCGCAGCAGGCGGGCCAGTTCGAGCGAGCGTTCGACAAGGTCACGGCGGATCAGCGCCATCCCTGCGGGAGCGATGTGCCCTGTGGTGAACAACAGATGCACGACGGTGAGGACGGCATCCACGCGCGCTGGAAGCTCGTCCGCTGCGGGGACCCGGTAGGGGATGGAGGCGGCGGCGATCTTCTTCTTGGCCCTGGTGATCCGCGCCGCCATCGTGGCCTCTCCGACCAGGAACGCGCGCGCCACCTCGGCTGTGGTGAGCCCGCAGAGCAACCGCAGCGTGAGCGCTACCTGAGCCTCGATCGACAGCGCGGGGTGGCAGCACGTGAAGATCAGTCTTAGCCGGTCATCGGGGATGGCCGGGTCGTCGCAGTCCCCCGGCCCCGGTTCGGTGTGCTCCGTGAGCAGGTACGGCAGGCGGCGCCGCATCGTCGCCTCCCTGCGCAGCAGTTCCAGTGCTCGCCGCCGGGCGACCGTGGTCAGCCATGCCCCGGGCTTGGCCGGCACGCCACGCTGAGACCACGCGGTCAGCGCCTGGGCGTAGGCATCCTGTACGCACTCCTCGGCAAGATCCAGGTCGCGCGTGACGCGCACCGTCGCGGCGAGCACGAAGGCCCACTCGCGGCGGTGCGCGTCGGCCGCCGAGGCTGCGACCGAGGCGCCGTCGGACCACCGAGGGCCCCAGCCGGCCTCGTCACGGTCGTGCCCAGCGGCGTCCATCACTCGAACACTCGGATGGGCCGCACTTCGACCCCGCCGAAGGGCGCCGGCACCTGCTTGGCCACAGCCAGCGCCTCGTCCAAGTGCGCGACCTCGATCAGGTAGTAGCCGGCCAGAACCTCCTTGGTCTCGGCGAACGCGCCGTCGGTAACGGCGAACCCGCCGGAGGAGTCCGACCGGATCGACGTCGCGGTGTCAGCCCCCCGAAGAGCCTGACCGCCACGGATGACCGCGGCGTTGGCGGCGACGAACTCCTCGTGCGCCTTCAGCAGGCCGTCGAACTCCTCCGGCCTCGCCCCTTCCCGCACGGCCTCGTCATCGTAGATCAGAATCAGGTACTGCGGCATGACGCATCCTTTCTTCGGCCATGGACCCGATGCCGGGCCTCATCAATCCGATGGATGGCATCCAACGAAATCGACAGCCCGGTCCAACTGCATCCGTTGCATCCGGGCAGGCTCGGGGCCCGGACAGCCAAGGTCGCAAACAGCACCCGCCCCGCGACAACGTCCTGCTCAAAGTCAAGATCCAGCGCTGGCGCGGCGCGGTCTGGACCCACACCCACTGCCCCCTTCGCGTCGCCGCCGGGCGGCGCGAAGACGGCAGCCCATCCGCATCATCGGCCACCACACCATCGCCGATCAGGCGGCCATCCTCGATGCGGTTCCCGGTTGTGACCACGGCAGCGGGTACCCCGACGCTCAACAGGCGGTCACGGGGAAGGTGATCAATCAGGCGGGCCTGGCGATATTCAACGCGAAGAGGGAGGGAGGCTGGCGCATCTATGACATCAATTTCGCCGACCCGATCGGGTGGCGGGACTACGGCTCTCAGAGGGCGTTGTGTGAGTTGATGTTCATGATGTCACAGTGTGATCGAGTGGATTTGTAGTGTTACCGCCGGGTGGTGGGCTCGGATGTGCTGGGATGGCCGGGTGAGTGAGCGCAAGCCCTACCCGAGCGACTTATCCGACGAGCAATGGGCGTTGATCGAGCCGATCATCACGGCGTGGAAGGCCGCGCATCGCTCCGTCAGTGGCCACCAGGGCAAATACGAGATGCGCGAGATCGTGAACGCGCTCCTCTACCAGGGGCGGACCGGCGTCCAGTGGGACTACCTACCGCACGACCTGCCGCCCGGCAGCGCCACCTACTACTACTTCGCCAAGTGGCGTGACGACGGCACCGCCCAGAAGATCCACGACCTGCTGCGCTGGCACGTGCGGGAGCAGAAGGGACGATTAGGCCGTGTTTTAGAAGTTGCTGGTGTGTTGAGTGGGCCGTCCGGGGAAGTCGCGGGCGGCCATCCAGATGGTGAGGTCACGGGCGATCTGGTCGATGCTGGTCTGCATGGCGACGTCGTGTTCGCGACGGGTGGTGTCGCGGCGGATGACTTCGTAGCCGCCTTCCTCCAGGACCGCGACGGAGGCGAACCAAACCGGGTCGTCTTCGTCGGGTTGGATGACGACGAAGGTGTTGTCTGAACCGTTGAGGTCGTCGATCAGCATGAACAGCGCGTCTTCGGACGGGTCGTCGATGTGGTCGCCGTTCTCACTTTCGGCGCGGTAATACGCGGCCCCCATCGAGGCTGTCTCCCCTCGGCTCGCTGACCTGACCACGATCAGGATGGCATGGGAGCTGACAGGTACGGCAGGTCACAGCCATTCGTTGATCGCGGCGATGAGGACGGTTGCCTCAAAGCGGACCGCGAGCTTGTCGAACCTGGTGGCCACTGCCCGGTTCCGTTTCAACCGGTTGATGCCGCACTCGACCGCGTGCCGACCCTTGTAGTCCTCGCGGTCGAAGGCCGGAGGCCGCCCGCCGGCCGTTCCCCGGCGTCGGCGGTGGCCGGCCTGATCGGCCGGTTCCGGGATCGTGCACCGGATCCCGCGCCGACGAAGGTACGAGCGGTTCGCGCGCGAGGAGTATGCCTTGTCACCTCGAACCCTCAGCGGACGGACGCGGGGTCGACCCCGCCCAAGGCGGGGAACCCGGATAGCTTCCAAGACAGCCCTGAACTGAGGGCTGTCTCCACGCTGCCCGGCCGTGACCAGCAGTGATAACGGACGCTGCCCTTGCTCGCAGGCCAGATGAATCTTCGTGGTCCAACCTCCGCGAGACCGACCCAGAGCGTGGTCATCGGGTTCGGTCCGGATCCCGCCCGGCGGCTCCTTCTGCTCCTGGCCTTCACGGCGGGCACCAGCCGCGTGCTGGTGGGCCCGACAGATCGTGGAGTCGACGTTGACCTCCCAGGTGATCAGCCCGGCCGCGTCCGCCCGGGCTTGCAGGCCGGTCAGCACCATCGACCAGACACCCTCACGCTGCCAGCGGCGAAAGAGTCCGTAGACCGTCTGCCACGGCCCGTACTCCGACGGCAGATCTCGCCACGGGGCACCGGTCCTCACCCGCCAACGGATCCCATCGATCAACCGCCGCCGACACACCGATGGCCTGCCCGTCACCGCCACGGGCAACAGCGGCACCAACACCGCCCACTGGTCATCCGAAAGATCCCCTCGCCCCACACCGAGATCATCACGCCGCGGGGCGAGGCACATACCCCAGTTCTAAAACACGACCTAGCCGATCCAAGTCTGGTGGTGCTGGACACCCAGAGCGTCCACGCGGCGGCCGGGGTCCCCGCCACCACGACGGGCAGGGACGCGGCCAAGAAGGTGCCGGGCCGCAAGAGAGGGCTGGCCGTGGACGTGTTCGGCCTGGTCATCGCGGTGGTTGTGCTGGCCGCCTCCGCGCACGAGAACACCGCCGGGACCGCTCTGCTGGACCGGGTCGCAGCCCAGACCGCCGGCACGGTGACCAAAGCCCTGGTCGATCAGGGGTTCAAGAACACGGTCGTCGACCATGGGGCCGGGCTCGGGATCGACGTGGAGATCGTCGAACGCAACCCCGCCGACCAGGGATTCGTCCCCCAGCCGAAACGATGGATCGTCGAGCAGACGTACGGCACCTTGATGCAGCACCGGCGCCTGGTCCGCGACTATGAACACCTGCCGGCCAGCTCCGAATCACGGGTGTACTGGGCGATGAGCGACGTGATGTCCCGCCGGCTGACCCGCGCCCCCGCACCGTCGTGGCGGTCGACATGACCAGGCCAGATGCACAGCAACCGGACCCCGGCACGTGGCTGTTGAACAAGATCGACGCCCGCGAGCGGGCCCTGACCGGTCAGATCGAGCAGACCCAGGCGCAGATTGACGCCATGGCCGCGCACCTCGGCGAACTGCACGAAGCGATCGAGCACCTGCGGATCACCCGTAAGACCCTGCTGTCCCTCGCCGACGAACCCGGATCCGAGCCGGCCACACCGCCTCCCGCGGTCCCCGACCACCCCGCCTACCGGCAGATTCTGGACGTCTTCGCCGACCTCGGCCGCCCACTACGAGCTCGTGACCTTTGCGAGGCGCTGGACCTGCCCATCGTGAAGAAGAACACCGAGAACATCCGCGCCAAGCTCGAGCGCCTGGTCAACCAGGGCATTCTCGTCGAGAACGAGCCAGGATTGTTCGCTCAGCCACGCCCCCAGCCCGGCTCATAACGCCCTGACCAGCCCGCCTTCCCCAAGGCAAAGGACGAAAGGGGCATCAACTCGCGCAATGCCCACTCATGCCGAAGTACGAGGATCTCCGCATCCTTGGAGGCGTCGCTGCGAGCCAGCAACATCAGCAAGCCCGCAACCCGAACGAAGATCAGATACAGCAAGCGGGAAGCACTGCGGGTGCCGATTAATCATCCGGCCAGGTCAAGCCACGTGCCGGTACTCCTTCAGGACACCTCCGAGTCGATCACGTCTGCGGACGTCGAACAGGGTGATCGAGGCCGAGTCGATGTCGGGATCGGAGAGCGGTCGAAGCGGGCCAGCCTGTGAGTCCGGTGGGGCCGGTGTTCGTTGTAGAAGGTCTCGAACTCCCGCAGCGCATACAGGAGGTGGCGCTGGTTCCAGATCAAGGTCCGGTCCAGCAGCTCGCGCCGACAGGTCTGGATCCAGCGCTCCATAATGGAGTTCATCCGCGGCATACGTACACCGCTCTTGATGATGCGTACTCCGGCACCGGCCAGCACGGCGTCGAAGGCCGCGGTGAACTTGGCGTCTCGGTCACGGATCAGGAACTTCGCTGAACTGCCCGCGTCCCGCAGGTCCATGACGAGGTTACGGCCGAGCTGGGTGACCCTGTACCGCTTCAAAATTCGACCTGACGCCTTGAGCTGCGATGATGCAGCGCATTTAGAGTCTCGGTTGAGCACCCACTCAAGATAGTTAAGCGCTCGCTCAAGCTTAATTGACCTCCACAGCCATAGCCCGAGGTCAGGCCGCCTGTACGGATTTTGAAGCGGTACAGGACTCTGCTGGTTAACTCGGATGGGTGGCTCCGGTTCATGATCTGATGGTGCCTGTCATGATCATGAACGGTGTGGCAGCAGTCGTCGTTGTCTTCGTCCTGGCTGCCGGGGTGGATGGAGACGGCGATGTCGATGCAGCCGATGCCGTGGCC
>NZ_JBITHD010000040.1:0-52888 GCF_044457685.1 Nonomuraea sp. NPDC050536 | reverse complement strand
GGCCATCAAGACCATGCGCGACACCGGCCGCGACATGCTCGACAAGTACAAGGAGACCTCACGCGGCGGCCTGGCCGTCAACGTCATCGAGTGCTGAAACCCGTTTGCACCGGATCTGTCGTGGTCAGCACACTCGGGGGCATGCACATCGTGTCGTTTCCCGAGTCGGCCACCCCGCCTGAGCTGCTGGCGCAGATCCGTGACCTGCAGCAGGAGGCGTGGCCGTCGTTCTCCTTCCCGGCTCCGGACAGCGGGGAGCCGAACCACGATCCCGCCCTGCGGCCGCTGTCCATGGTGCTGGTGGACGGCGGCACCGTGCTGGCCGCCCTGGACATCCTGTCCAAGGAGCTCACGCACGCCGGTCGCCGCTACCACGCCGCCGGACTGAGCACCGTGGTGACCAGGAAGGCGGCCCGTGGCCATGGGCACGGCCGCCACCTGGTGGCCGCCGCTCGCGCACAGATGGCCGAAGCCAGGTACGACATCGGCCTGTTCACCTGCGACCGGCCCCTCCAGACCTTCTACGAGAGCGCGGGCTGGCAACTGCTGCCGGGCACGTTCCTGATCGGCGGGACCCCCGAAGAGCCCTTCCCCAGCGACCGGCCCGGCTTCGACAAGGTCACCATGGCCGATTTCTTCTCCCCGGCGGCCAAGCAGCACCGGCTGTCGTTCCACCACGCCCGCATCGAGCTCTACCCGGGTCAGATCGACAGACTGTGGTAGTTTTGCCGGAGTTTGAGCGGAAATGACATCTATGCGTGAGCGATTTTGAGCGGTAATGTCCGCGTCATGCGTCAGGCATCGGCTCTGCCCCCATCCGTGCACGAAGCGCTCGCCAAGCCGATGCCGGAAGGCGGGCTGGGGGCGATCAAGCACGTGGTCTTCCTCATGCAGGAGAACCGCTCTTTCGACCACTACTTCGGCACGCTGCGCGGCGTGCGCGGCTTCGCCGACCGCAACGCGATCGCGCTGCGCCACGGCGGGTCGGTCTTCGAGCAGCCGTCGGGCGGCGGCGCGGTGCGGCCCTTCCCGCTGCGGGAGGCGGCCAGGCTGGCCGGGCGTGACCCGCAGTGGCTCGACTCCCTGCCGCACAGCTGGACGGACGGCCAGGTGGCGGTCGCGGGCGGCTGGCACGACGGTTGGATCACGGCCAAGGGCCCGGCCACGATGACCTACCTCGACCGGCGGGATGTGCCGCTGCAGTACGAGCTTGCCGACACCTTCACCATCTGCGACCAGTACTTCTGCTCGGTGATCGGCTCCACCAGCCCGAACCGCAACTACCACTTCAGCGGCCACTCCGGGTTCGAGCCCGGCAGCGCCAGGCGGGCCGTGGACAACGACGCCTACGAGGACGACCACCCCGGCTACACCTGGTCCAACGCGGGCGAGATCCTCCAGGCGGCCGGCCACTCCTGGCGCGTCTACCAGGAGCGGGACAACTTCACCGACAACAACCTGGAGTTCTTCGCCCGCTTCCGCGAGCTGGCCGCGAAGGTCCTGCCCGGCGGCTTCACCAGCATGGAGTCCTTCTACGCCGCCGCCGGTCCCGACCTGCTGTCCGAACTGGCCGAGAACGTGGCCGCGCTGACTCCCGAGGACCGGCAGCTCTACGACCGGGCGCTGCACCGCGTACCGGCGGGCACCCTGGCCGCCGCCTTCCGCGCCGACGTCGAGGCAGGGACCCTGCCGCGGGTGAGCTACGTCGTCGCCGCCGCGGCCGACTGCGACCACCCCAGCGAGTCCTCCCCCGCCCAGAGCGCGCGCCTCGTCTACGACATCCTCGACGCCCTCGCCGCCAGCCCCGAGGTGTGGGACTCGACCGTGCTGTTCCTCACCTACGACGAGAACGACGGCCAGTTCGACCACGTCCCGCCGCCCCTGCCGCCCGAGGACAGGCCGGAGGAGTTCTACGACGGGCACCCGATCGGGCTGGGCATGCGGGTCCCGATGATCGTGGTCTCGCCGTGGAGCGCGGGCGGCTACGTCTGCTCGCAGACCTTCGACCACACCTCCACCACCCGCTTCCTGGAGACCTGGCTGGGCGTCCGCTTCCCCGACATCAGCCCGTGGCGGCGGGCGGTCTCCGGCGACCTGACCAGCGCCTTCGACTTCTCCTCCAGCGCGCCACCGCGGGCGCTGACCCCGCCGGGCCCCGTGCCGGCCTTCACCGGCCGCTGGCTCCCGACCGCTCTCGCCTCTCCCGGCCTGCCGCTGGTCGAGGAGGGCATACGGCCGGCCAGGGCGCTGCCGTACCAGCTGGACGGCTGGGCCGTGGCGCGGGACGGCACGCTGACCGTGACCGTGGTCAACGGCGGCATCGAGAGCGCCCACCTGGCCCTGTACCCCTACGCCGGGGAGTTCGCCCGGCCCTGGCACGCCGACGTGCTGGGCACCGCCTGCCGCACGGTCGAAATCCGCGGCCGCTATGAGCTCGTGCTCACGGGACCGAACGGCTTCCGCCGTGAGTTCGCCGGCTCCGCCGCCGGACCTGCCATCGAGATCACGCACCGCGTCGAGACCGAGCCCCGGCGGATCGTGGTCGGCATCGCCAACCCCGGTGCCTCGGCGGTCACCCTCCAGGTGGGCGGCCTCACCGTCCAGCTCGCGCCCGGCTCCTCGCGTGAGGTCCCGGTGTCGTGCGAGAACACCCACGGCTGGTACGAGCTCCGCATCACCAGCCCGGCCGACAAGGGCTTCCGCCGGGTGCTGGCCGGCCACATCGAGAACGGCCTCCACAGCGTCTCCGGCTGATCAAATCCCGGTGAACGCCGTGGACGTGAGGCGGTGGTGGGCGGCGGCCATCCGGGTCGCCCCGCCGGCGAAGTCGTGGTCGACCCACCACTGCAGCAGACCCACCGTGGCGCTGGCGTAGAACGCCGCCACCGCGTCGGCGGGCAGGTCCGGGTCGCCCGGCGCGAGGTGGTCGCGCACGGCGTCGGCGATGAGGCGCTTGAGGTGGCGGTGGACGAGCTCGCCTCCCCTGTGGCCGCACAGCGCCCGGTAGATCTGCCTGTGCCGGCCGGCGTGGCGGAACAGCGTCGCCGCGGGCCCCTCCGGGCCGGTCTCCGCCGAGGCGAACTCGTTCTGCAGGTCCTCGCGGACACCGTCGAAGCAGGCCATGAGCAGCGCGTCCTTGTCGCGGAAGTGCGCATAGAACGTCGAGCGGCCCACGTCGGCCCGGTCGAGGATGTCCTGCACGGTGATGCGGTCGTAGCCCTTCTCCAGCACCAGCGCGGTGAACGCGTCGCGCAGGATCCGCCGGGTACGGCGCACTCTCCGGTCCTCGGTCACGGCTCCACCTCACCTCGCGTTCCGGGACAATCGCCGGCCGGTGTCCGGAACCGTACGGCCGGCCCTGATTGAACGTTGACGACTGCCTCCTCCCGCTGACCATACTCGAACATGGTGTTCAGCAACAGACAAGGTGTTCGTTATGACTGACCTGCCCGTCTACGTCTGGCTGATCGTGTTCGTGGAGGCGGCGGCGATGCCGCTGGCGACCTCGGCGGCCCTGTTCCGTGGAGCCGTCGCCACTGGCTTCGGCCGCCCGAGAGCAGCCGCGATCGCCATCGGGTTCTCGGCTCTCTGGCTCGGCTGGATGGCGGCGAGCGCGCTCCTGGCCGCTTCCGGCGCGTTCCGCCAGGACGCGGCGGCCGCCAACCCCTGGGTACCCGTGGCCGCGGTCGGGGCGTTGGCGGTTCCCCTGCTGATGAGCCGGATCCCGGCGATCGCCAGGATCCTCGCCCACCCCGCCACCGCGGCCCGGCTGACGTTCCCGCAGACCTTCCGCGTCATCGGCCTGGCCTTCCTGCTCGCCATGGCCGTGGGAGCCCTGCCGCCCCTGTTCGCGATCCCCGCGGGTCTCGGCGACATCGCCGTCGGCCTGCGCGCGCCCTCGATCGCCAAGCGGATCGCGCGCGGGACCGCCGGCCGAGGGGCGATCCTGTTCCAGCTCCTGGGCATGCTGGACCTGGTGGTCGCCATCACCCTCGGCGTCCTCACCGCCCTGGGCCCCACGCGGCTGATCACGACGCAGCCGTCCAGCCTGGCCATCTCGGTGCTGCCGTTGTCAATGATCATCACCACGGTCGTCCCCCTGGCGATCGCCCTGCACGTGATCGCGCTGCGGCAGCTGCGGCAGCAGGCCAGGAGCAGAACCGCCGAGCCGGTCCTCGTCCAGCCGGCCTGACCCAGCCGATCCAGCGGTCAGGGGTGTTTGTGCCCCACCGCGCAGAGGTGGTAGTCGCCGCTGATCCGGGAGGTGTCGGTGGTCGGGTCCGGGCGCCACTCCCGGGTGTTGACGATGCCGGGCTCGAGGATCTCGAAGCCGTCCAGGAACGTCTCGAACTCCGCCCGCCTGCGGGGCGTGAAGGGTGAGGTGGCGTTCCGGTAGACGGCGCTGACGTCGTCGGCCTTGTTCGGCATGGTGTCAGGGGCGACGTGCGTCAGCACGATGTAGCTACCCGCGGGCAGCAGGTCCCGGTACCGGTGCACGATGCCGGCCGGGTCCTCCCCGTCGGTGACGAAGTGCAGCAGCGAGACCACCAGCAGCGCGATCGGCCGGGACAGGTCGAGCACGTCCGCCGCATGCGCCATGACATCCTCCGGCCGCCGGAGGTCGCCCTCCTGGACGGTGACACCGGGCGAGCGGCCGAGCAGGGCGCGGGAGTGGGTCAGCACGACGGGGTCGTTGTCCACGTAGACGACCTTCGCGCCGTCGATCACCTCGTGCACGTGACCGGCGGTGGGCAGCCCGGATCCGATGTCCAGGAACTGGTCCACGCCCGCCTGCGTGAGGTGACGCACCGCACGCTGCAGGAAGGCCCGGCTGTTGCGGGCGTCGCCTCTGATCTCGGGGATGATCGCCAGCACCTTCTCGGCGGCATCCCTGTCGGCCGCGAAGTTGTCCTTCCCGCCGAGGTAGTAGTCGTACATCCGTGCCACGTTGGGCACCGAGGCTCTGATACCCGGCGGGACTCGGTCACTCATCATGGGGCAAACCTAGACGATCTCGGGCGAACGTTGCGATGATCGCTGCCATGTTAGGTCTCCATGCCTCGACGGGCATCAGCAGGACCAATCTCTGGGCGTGCATGGGGCTCGGGCTCCTGGGCACCGCCGTCATCACGTTCCTGCCGGCCGGCCAGCCGTACGTGCTGGGCGAGGTGCTGCGCCTGTCCGGCGACGAGCTGGGCCGCGCGACCGGATACCTGCAGGTCGCGGCAGAGGTCGGGCTGATACTGAGCCTGGCCTGGTACGGCGCGCTGGCCGACCGGATCGGCCGGCGTCCCGTCGCGATCGCCGGGCTGCTGCTGTGCGCGCTGGGCGCGGCGCTGTACCCGTTCGCGGGCAACGTCGTCGTCCTGGTCGCGCTGCGGATCGTCTTCGCGCTCGGCATCGCGGCGCTGAACGTCACCATGTCCGCGATCACCGCCGACTACGTGCTCGATCGGGCACGCGGCAAGGCCTACGGCTGGCTCGGCCTGTTCAGCGGCATCGGCGCGGTGGTCGCCGTGCTGGTGCTGGTGCGGCTGCCGAGCATGCTGGAGAAGGGCGGCATGGACCCGACCACGGCCGCCAGGGTGGGCTTCCTGATCGTCGCCGCGCTGGTGGGTCTGGGCGCGCTGGCGCTGCGCGGCACGCTCGCGCCGGGTCTGGCGGCGCCCGCCGTAGAGCAGCCGGGGGCCGCCGAGCAGAGGCCGGGGCTGATGCGCCTGATCGGTGAGGGGGTACGGCTGGCCCGCGACCCCGGGGTGGCGCTGTCGTACGCGGCGTCCTTCGTGGCCAGGGCGGATCTGGCGCTGGTGGCCAGTTTCCTGTCGCTGTGGATCGTGGACTACGCCAGGGGCGTGCGGGGCATGCCCGCCACCGAGGCGCTGGCCAAGAGCGGCGCGATCGTCGGCATCGCGTACCTGGTGATCGTGGTGGGCGCGCCGCTGTTCGGCTGGCTCGGCGACCGGATGCGGCGGCAGGACGTGGTGATCCTGGCCCAGGCGGTCGCCGCGGTCGCGTACCTGTCGAGCCTGCTGGTCAGCGATCCGCTCGGGCCGGGGATGATGCTGGTGGCGGCCCTCATCGGGCTGGGCGAGATCGGCGTCATCACCACCGCGGGCCCGCTGCTGGCCCAGCAGGTGCCCGGCCGCCTGCGGGGTTCCAGCTTCGGGGTGCAGACGCTCTGCGGCGCGATCGGGATCTTCGTGATCTCCGGGATCGGCGGGTGGCTCTACGACCTGTGGCGGCCTGCCGCTCCCTTCGCGCTGTCCGGAGTGTGCGGCCTGCTGGTCGTGCTGTTCGGGCTGGCTGTACGGCGGCGCGTCACGCCCCACCAGGAGGCCGCCCCGGCCCCGCAGCAGGCGGGCACGTGAACAGTCGCCGGTCCCCCCATCGGGAGACCGGCGACGTCCAACCCTAGAAGACCTCGATCTCCGCGAGCTGCAGCAGGTAGCTGGAGTCGAGCTGCGTCCCCGTCGTCCGGACATACCGGGCGGTCACCGGAGAGAAGCTGAACTCCTGCCCGGTCGCGCCCGGCTTCGGATAACCGTTGCGGGAGGCCACCGTCGTCCACGTGGTCCCGTCAGCCGACACCTGGATGGTGAAGTCGACGGGGAAGCCGTTCCCGGTGTTCGCGCCGTCGCTGCGCGGCCACAGCACGACCTTGCTCACCCGCGAGGGCCCGCCCAGGTCGACCTGGGCCCACTCGGTGTGCTGCGAGGACGCCAGCGCGCTGCTGAAGCCCATCGAGTACCACAGCTGCGACAGCCGTACCCCGTCCGTGGCGTCGGCCCGCAGCCAGCTCTCCGCGGGATACTCCACCGAGCTCGACGAGGTGACGGTCCGGCCGAGGGCCAGGTCGCCGCCCGCGGTCTCGATCTCGGCGAGCTGCATGTGGTAGTGCCCGAGGTTGTCGGTCCGCAGGTTGGTGCCGGTCACCTTCACGTAGCGGGCGTTGACCGGCGCGAACGGGAAGGTCTGCGGATCGGCGGACGGCCGGGCGTAGCCGGTCGGCGAGGCGACCGTGGTCCAGCTGGTTCCGTTCGCCGACACCTGGACGGTGAAGTCGATCGGGAAGCCGAGGCCGGTGTTCGCGCCGTCGTTGCGCGGATAGAGATCGACCCGGCTGATGGACCGGGTGCTGCCGAGGTCGACCTTCAGCCACTCGGTGTGGTTGGTGGTCATGTTGTCGATGCTGCTCCACCCCAGCGCGTTGCTCCACGAGGTCCGCAGCCCGTCGTTGGCGGCAGCCGTGCTCCAGCCGTCGGCCTGGTAGGAGCTGGAGGCGGTCACCGTCCCGAGCTCGGCCGCGTTGACCAGCGGGTTGACGTGGACGTTGTCGAAGCGGGCGCTCGCACCGCCGGTGATCACGGCGACGCTGCCGAGCGGGAAGGCGTTGTCGGTGACCGAGAGGACCTGGTCACCGCCCGAGTAGACCTTGATCGCGCCCTGCTGGTAGATCACCCGCAGGTGGTTCCACGCCCCGGGCACGTAGCCGGGCGCGGAGGCCTGGGCCAGCGTGGTGCCGTTGCGGTAGAGGAAGACCCGGCCGTCGTTGCGCTGCGCGACCAGGTAGCCGCTGTCCATGTCGGTCGGGTTCAGGCTGTGGATCATCAGCCCGGCCCAGTTGGAGTTGCCGCTGCCCGCCTGCACGCCGGTGATCTTCAGGTCCACGCTCGCGGCGACGTCGCCGTAGGTGCGGCCCTCGACGGCCGAGGCGAAGCCCCAGTCGCTGGTGTCCGACTGGACGTACTCGCCTGAGCTGACCGACCAGGTGCCCTTGGTGTGCCGCCAGGCCTGCTCGGTCCCGTCGAAGCCGTCCGTGAAGGGGAAGGCCATGTCGGGCGTCGTCGACACCAGCTCGTCCAGGATCTGCTTGTGCCGTTCCACCACGTCTGCGCCGACGTGATCGTAGGAGGAGCCGTTGGTGATCAGGCTTTCCGTGATCTGCCGAGCTGTGATCGGCTTGACGGCGCTGAGCTGGTTGAGCAGCTCGAAGTCCTGCTGCCCGTCGAGCTGGGCCTCGCTGCGCAGGCTGTCGTACACGTCGTAGGCCGGCTTGTTCGGCCGGACCAGCCAGTTGTCGCCGGTCTGCCAGTCGTCGAAGGTGTTGACGTTGCCGAAGTTGGAGCCGTCGCCGAGGTTGCCCCAGTAGTTCCAGCCCCAGTGCAGGTAACCGTCTCCGCCGACCTTCCAGACCAGCCACGGGAGCAGCCGGGTGCTGTCGAGGGGGTAGGAGACGAACCTGTTCATGTGCGAGTCCTGCGGCACGGCGCAGGTGTAGAGCCACAGGTCCTTCCCGGCCAGCCGCTGGCTCTGGTAGTGCGCGACGTTCGCGTCGTAGGTGCCGGTGTACGGCGTGAGCGTCGTCAGGTTGGCCTCGTTTCCGGGGAACAGCGAGGCGTGCGCCTCGTTCGTCCGCGGGTTCGGGAAGTAGGCCTTGTACTTGGTGTAGAGCCAGTTCGCCGCGTTCACCTGAGCGGTCGCCGACGGCTCGTCGAGCGCGCTCATGTAGAACTTGTCCGTCCAGCCCTTGGCGTCGAGGTGCGCCTTGAGCGCGGGGAAGACCTTGTCCAGGTAGCCGTTGGTCGTCGCGGTGTTGGGCGTGGCGAGGACCCGCTTGACCGGGCCGCTGACCCCGTTGGCCGCGACGAGCATCTCCAGGCCGGGGTTGTTGCCGTCCGGGTTCCCCTCGAGCAGGGTGGGCGTGTAGATGTACTGCATCGCTCCGGCGTCCATGAAGAGCTGGACGAAGCGATCGAAGTTCGACCAGTCCCAGGTGTAGTTCCCCGACGAGTCCACCGTGGTTCCCGGGATCAGCAGGGCCTGGAAGTCCGCGTAGATCACGTTGTTGCGGTGCTTGGCCTGGTTGACGGCGAAGTTGCCGATGACCTTCCACCAGTTCGAGTCGTACATGCTGACGCCGTACTGGACCGGGATCGACATCTGCGTGCCGGAGTAGTCCCAGCCGGCCGAGGTGAACCAGTTGTTCATCTTGAACGACGACTGGTTGGCCGGCGGAATCGCCACGTTGTAGACCGTCACCGACACCGGCACGGTCACGTTGCCCGAATCGCTGTGCACCACCGCGCTGCCGGTGTAGACGCCCGGCGTCTGCCCCGTCGGCACGTGGACCTGGTAGAAGTACGCCAGCGTGGTGTTGGCCGCCAGGCTCTGCGGCGTGTTGTCGACCAGGGCGTCGAAGTAGGCACTGCCGCCGTCGGGCGGATTCTGATAGTCCGAGCCCACCTTGGCGATGTTGGGGTGGTTGTACTCCTTGCGGGCGGTGATGTCGGTGATGGACGTTCCCGGACCGGACAGCGCGCCGACGCTGACCGAGACGCCGGTCTGCGCGCTGCCGGATCGGACCAGGATCTGCGCGGCCTGGTACTCGTTGCGCGCGGCGTAGAGCCCGATCGATCCCGGCGCGCTCGACGGCGGGCTGGAGGAGGAGAAGGCGCGGTCGGATTCGTTCTGCACCCAGACCGACAACGCGGCGGCCTGGGCGGGCTCGGAGAGCAGTAACGGGAAGAGTAAGGCGGCTAACGCGAGCAGGGTACGGAGCACGGAGATCTCCTGGGGGATGTCAGCTCATGCGGAAGTCGTAGCGGGCGGGGAGTTCGGCGTCGTCGCCGTGCAGGGCGAACCACAGCGCGTCGAGGGAGTCCTCCCCCTCGCGCAGGTCGGGAACGACCAGGTCGCCGTCCAGGACGCGACCGGCACGCTCCAGGTCACCGGCCTTCACGGCCGCCTGGGCTTCCAGGAGCCGGATCCGGCCATGACGGCGGTCTTCCAGGTTGTCGATCACCTCCAGTGCGTCGCCGGCCCGATCGGCGTCGATCAGGGCGCGGAGCGTTTCGACCGTCAGTGGGTGCAGGTAAGGTGCGAGCGAGTGCGCTTCGAGGAGGAGTACGGCTTTCGCCGCGTCGTCACCCGTCTGCGCCAGTGCCCGCAGGACCAGCGGGGACCTGTGGAGGCCCAGCGACTCCTCCCAGGCGGACCTGGCACCGCGGAGGTCTCCGGCCGCGAGGAGGTTGAGCCCGAAATGGTAGAGCCCGTGCCAGTCGGTGGCGTCCTCGAGCAGACGCAGCCATTCCGGGCCGACCACGCACGCGGCGGGCTCCGGCAGCACGCCGGTCTCGCACAACGTCAGCCAGGGCTGCTGCTCGGGGCCCAGGCTCTCCGGCGGGAAGCCGGGCAGCGCCTCGAGCGCGCCCCACCCGGATCCCAGGTGCAGGATCTCGCCTGCGGGCAGGTCCCACCACTGCTCGGCGGCGTTCTCCAGGCCCGCCGTACGGGCGGGGTCGTAGGGGCCGTAGCTCTCCGTCCAGGTCCAGCGCGCCCCCGGCCCGATCGGGACGTGCTCCAGCTGGGTGCGGCAGAGCCCGCCCTGGATCTCCAGGTAGCGCAGGCCGGGCTCGGACAGCCACTCCTGCCAGCGCGAGCCGCCGGGCCCGGTGCCCCAGCCGAACAGCTTCCTGCCGAGCAGCCGTTCCGTGGACTCATGCAGGAGCCCGTGCCCTGAGGAGTCCACCGCCGCGATCCACGGCGGGCCCTCGACGTGGAAGAAGTAGTCGGCCGCCCGTCGCCAGGCCGAGGGGCGCAGGACCTCGGGCGTGACGGGGACCGTGGTCAGCTCCTGCTCGTAGCCGTAGTAGTCGGCCTTGGCCGCCGGGACAAGCACCCGGGTGTCCGGTGTCTCAGGAACGGCGATGTTCGACCACCAGTAGGCCTGGACGGGGTGCGGGCGCGGGTTACGCAGCGTCACGCCGACCAGGAGCCGGTCGCCGTCGAGCCGCGCGTCCAGCTGCATGACCAGGCCGAACGCCCGCTCGTACTCGAACATCCTGATCCCGTCGCCGACCCTGACCGCGTGCAGCGGCTCGCAGGTCAGCGGCCAGTGCCCGGTCGTGCCGAGGTTCCACTCGACCCCGCCGGCGAACCAGGCGTCGCGCAGCGCCAGGTTGGCCGGCTGGATGACCGGGTTCCTGAACAGCAGCTCCCTTCCGGTGGACTTGTCGATCAGCGACCAGAGCCGCCCGCCGAGCGACGGCAGGAACTCGGCGCGCAGGTGGTCGTTCTCCAGCACCAGCACCGGGATGTCCCGCTCGCGCGGGTCGCGGGCGTACTGGCTGCGCATGCCGTACGGCAGCAGCTCGAGGATCGGCAGCGGGCTGACCGGCCCGAGGTCCGAGATCCGCGTCACTTGCCTGCTCCCAGGGTGAGGCCGGAGATGATCCTCCTGGCCAGGACGATGTAGAGGACGAGCATCGGCAGCACCACGATGGCCACGCCGGCGATCAGCCCGCCGTACTCCGACTGGTAGGTGGCGGCGCCGTACAGCGTGAACAGCGCGCGGGACAGCGTGAAGCCCGAGGTGTCCTGGATGAACACGATCGCCAGCAGGGCCTCGTTCCAGAGCCCGATCGCGTTGAGGATCAGCGCCGTGATCATCCCGCCCTTGGCGAGCGGGAGCGTGATCCGCACGAACGTCCTCAGCGGCGACGCGCCGTCCAGCGCGGCCGCCTCCTCGAGCTCCTCCGGCAGTGTGCGGAAGAACCCGGTCAGCAGGAAGATCGTGAACGGCAGCGAGAGCGCGACGTAGAGCAGGAACAGCCCGAGCAGGCTGTTGGTCAGCTTGAGCTGCGCCATCCCGACGAACAGCGGGATGATCACCGTCTGGATCGGCACGCCCATCCCGATCGCGATGAAGCTGGTCAGCGGCCCCGATCCGCGGACGCCGAGCCGGCTCAGCGCGTACGCCGCGGGGGCCGAGATCAGCACGATCGCGACCGACGCCACGGCCGTCAGGACGACGGTGATCAGGAACGCGTGCCCGAACTCCGCCTGGTTCCAGGCGTAGAGGAAGTTGCGGAACGGCCGGCCGCGCTCGAACCAGGTGTGCGGCAGCCCGAACGGGTCGCGGAAGATCTCCAGCGGCGTCTTGAACGACGCCGCGATCAGCCAGTAGAGGAGCAGGACGTTGACAGCGGTGAACAGCCAGATGATCGTCCTGCCGGCGAGGCGCAGCATCAGTATTCCAGCCTCTCCCTGCGCATCACCCAGCGCAGCGTCAGCACCAGGAAGGTCACCAGCGCGATCATCACGACGGCCGTGGCGCAGGCGACGCCGTACTCCGGGGTGCCCTGGGTGCCGAACGAGCGGTCGTAGACGTAGATCGCCAGCGTCCAGGTCTTGTTGGGCGGCAGGTAGGTGCCGGGACCGGCCAGGACGAAGACCATCTCGAAGATCTTGACGGCGCCGATCGTCCACAGCACCCCGGCGATCCCGACCACGTCCCAGATCATGGGCAGCGTGATGTGCCGGAACTTCTGCCACGGCGTCGCCCCGCACAGGTCGGCGTCCTCGTAGAGGTAGGGCGGGATGCGGTCGATCGCGGCCATCAGGATGGTGATGTAGAACCCGGCGCTCGCCCAGATCAGCGCGCCGATCACCACCCAGACGACGGTCTCCGGCTGCAGGAACTTGGCTGCGGGCGCCCCGGCCAGGTTGAGCAGGAAGTTGGCCAGGCCCTGCTTGGAGGGGTTGTAGCGGAAGACGAAGCCGAAGAACATGCCGATGGCCACCGGCGCGACGATGTTCGGGAAGAACAGGATCGCCCGGATCAGCTTGCTCGCCTTCATGTCCCGCAGCACCATCGCGAACAGGAAAGCGAACAGGAACGTGCCGATCCCACCGACCGCGATGTACATCAGCGTGTTGCCGAAGGCGTAACGGAACGACTCGCTGCCCAGCATCTGGGCGTACTCGTCGAACCCGGCGAACCTCGGCGTGCCGGCGCCCGACCAGCGGGTGAAGCTGAGCACCACGGTGACGATCGCCGGGCCGACCAGGAACAGCACGTACAGCACGATCGCCGGGAGCACGAACGGCCAGAACAGCCGCCGTTTGCGGACCAGGTGGGGCGTGCCGGTGGCGGGCAGGTCACGCCCGCGCGCCACCGCACGCTCCTGTACGGCCTGCGCCATCAGTGCTGGGTCTTCCAGAACTCGGCGGTCTTGGCGGCGAGCTTGTCCACGAACTGCTGGCCGGTGAGCTTGCCCTTGAGCAGGTCGTTGTCGGCGGGGAAGAAGACCTGCTCGGCGAACTTGCCGCCGGCGATGCCGTCCAGGCCGTCCATGAACAGCATGTGGGTCTTGGCCGGGTCGTCCAGCGCGGTCTTCAGGTCGGCGATGTCGCTGGGCACCGGCAGGTCCTTGCGCGGGGTCAGGCTGTCGGCGACCGCGGGGACGCCGGCGAGCATGGCCTTGTTCAGGAAGTAGGCGATGAAGGCCTTGGCGGCCTCGGCGTGCTTGGCCTTCTTGGTGACGCTGAAGCCGATCTCCTGGACCTCGATGACGTCGTGCGTCGCGCCCTCGGGCATCGGGTACTGGAACGAACCGTAGTCGATGGCGTCGCCGCCGCCCTGCTTGTTGAGGTACTCGCGGGTCTCGGTCGGACCCCAGCTGCCCATGAACAGGAAGTCGGCGTCGCCGTCCGCCCAGCGCTGCTGGATCTGCGGGAACTTGGCCGCGTCCCAGCCGTCGATCAGGTAGCCGCCGAGCTTGGCGGTGTACTCGGCCGCCTTCTGGAAGCCCGGGTCGGACTTCCAGGCCTGGCCGGTCTTGTCCTGCGCGGCCTTGGCCAGCCCGCCGGGCCCGACGTACCGGGCCGCGGCCTGCTCGAAGAACCACGCGGCGTAGTAGCTGATGTCGCCGTCGAGCGCGACCGCCGAGCGGCCCGCCTTCTTGGCGGAGTCGAACAGGGCGAACAGCTCGTCCATGCGTTTGGGCGGCTGCAGGGCCGCGACCTGCTTCTTGTTGTACCACCAGGCGTCGCCCATGACGATGTACGGGATCGAGAACTGCTTGCCGGCATCGTCCTTGGCGGCCGGGGTGTCCCAGTACGCCGCGGGCAGCACCTCGCGGACCGTGCCGTCGCCGGTCTTCATGTCGAGCACGTCGTCGACGGGCTGGGTGCCGCCCGGCTGGACGATGGCCGCCTTGACGTTGGTGAGGTCCTGGTCGAACAGGTCGGGGACGGTGTCGGTGTTCAGGGCGGGGACCAGGTTCTGGCGTAAGTAGGCGCGGCCCAGCCACTGGATGTTCACCTTGACGCCGGTCTGCTTGGTGAAGCAGTCGGCGATGTACTGGACGACCTTGCCCTGCGGTTCGTCCTTGGTCCACATCGACCAGTAGGTGAACTCCTTGTCGGTCGCGGGCTTGGCCGCGACCGCCGGGCACGTGGTGTTGAAGTAGGCGGCCGCGGTCGGGAGAGTGAACTCCCCGCTGTCGGCCTGCTGAGCGGGGCTGCCCTTGGTTTCGCTCGCCGGGGTTCCGCTGGAACCGCAGGCGGTCAGGGCGAGGCTGGTCGCCAGTCCGAGGGCAGCGAGGATCCGGGTGTTGGACATGTGCTTCTCCTGCTGGGGGGTTCTGCTAGAGAAACGTTTTAATAAGATCTGGCCTGGACAGTAGGCCGGGCGTTGAAGAGTGTCAAGAGGTCCGTCGTGACTGACAATCCGGCTGCGCCACGGTCGCGGAAACGGTCAGGCGGTCCTGATCGCTCCCGCTTGCCGGCCTGGTAGGCAAAGCGCCTGGCCAGCGAGCTGATCATGGAGGCGGGTGGGCGCCTTCACACGGTGGCGTCGCGTCCCGGCACCGGCGCTCGCGATGCCCGCCTCATCCGCGGGCGATATCCACATCGGTGGACTTACACGTGAAACGTTCGCATCGATGACTCCCTGATGACGAGCTCAGGCTGGAACATGATCTGCTGATGCGCGTGGCCGCCGGGGTTGTCGCATTCGTCCAGCAGCAGCTCGGTGGCGATCCGGCCGAGCTGGTACGTCGGCTGCCGGATGGAGGACAACGTCACGGCAGAGGCCGCGGCGAACTCGATGTCGTCGTACCCGATCAGCGCCACGTCGTCGGGCACGCGCACGCCCGCCTGCAGCAGGCCGCGCAGCACGCCCAGGGCGAGCAGGTCGTTGGCGCAGAACACCGCGTCGGGAAGCGGGCCGGAGACCAGCTTCTCCGCCGCCCGCTGCCCGTTGCGCGCGTTCATCTCCGGCATCACGATCTCGGCGACCCTGCCCCGCATGCCGCGTTCGCGCAGCGCCCGGCGCATGCCCTCCTGCCGCTCGTGGCACTGCCGGATCCCGAGCGGCCCCGTCACGTAGGCGATCCGCTCCGTTCCCGTGTCCAGCAGATGCCTGGTCGCCAGCAGGCCCCCGGCGATGTCGTCGACCGCCACCGAGCACTGGTCGGGGCGGTGGGCGGCGTGGTCGAGCAGCACGGCGTGGATGCCGCGCTCGCGCAGGGCCTCCAGCGGGGCGGGATCCTCCCCCGCCGGGGTGATCAGCACGCCCATGACCCGCTGCTCGGCCAGGACCAGCAGGTTGCGGTCCTCCCGTGCTCGCGAGCCGGCCGAGTTCCCCAGGATCACCGCGTATCCCCGGTCGCTGGCCACGTCCTCGACCCCGGCCGCGACGTCGGTGAAGAACGGGTTGGCGATGTCGAGCACGCACAGCCCGATCGACCGGCTCCGCCCGGCCCGCAGGGTGGACGCCGACCCGTGCCGGACGAAGCCGAGCTCGCGGATGGCCCGCTGGACCCGCTCGCGGGTTTCGGGGGCGACGCGCTCGGGCCGGTTCAGGGTGTTGGACACGGTGCCGGGAGACACTCGCGCGCGTTCCGCGACGTCCTTGATGCTGACGGTGCTCATAGTGTGCCCATTAAAACGTGCAAAGCACCCATAGGACCACCGCCCTTGACCTCACCACCCATCGGGTCTACTTTGCGCATAGCTGATTGTTAAAACGTTTCGTCCACACACAACATGCAACCGCCGGGCAGCTGAGAGCATCCCACTCTGTCAGACGAGCAGGCGGAGAAGGCCGGCTTCCTCGGCGGGCGTCAGGCCGGAGCGGCTCACGGTGTGGCCGGAGGCGCGCTGCCAGGCGAGCGTGTCACGGGCCGTGTCGGCTACCGGGCGGATGTGCAGGCCGGCGGCCAGCGCGGCGGAGGTGTCGCGGGTGAAGCCGGTGTACTCCGGCAACGGCAGCCACATCGGCAGGGACCGCGGCCCCATCCACGGCTGCACCTTCTGCTCGGCGAGGAACTCCTGACCGGCCCAGACCAGCTCGGGTCGCACGCCCAGGCCCGCGGCGATCTCCGCCAGCAGCCTGCCGCGGCCGAAGGGCATGGAGATCGCCTCGTACGGCCCGGAGAGCCCTTCGCCCGCCGCATCGAGCGTCCAGGCGGCCAGATCGCGCACGTCGACGAGCTGGACGAGATCGTCCGGCGTCCCCGGAGCCAGGACGGGCCCGCCCCGTGCCAGCCGGTCGACCCAGTAGGTGAAGCGGTCGGACTGGTCCTCCGGACCCACGATCAGCCCGGCTCGCACCAGCAGCGCCTCGTCACCGACGAGCTGCTCGCACGCCACCTTGGCCGGACCGAAGTTCCGCGGGTCTGTCTCGTCGGCGCCCGGGGCCAGCGGCTCGTGCAGCACCTGGTTGGCCTCGCGGAAGTCGGCGTAGACGCTGCGCGACGACACGAACGTCCAGTGACCCGCGCGACCCGCGAGCTCCGCGACGGCCCGCCGTACCAGGCTCGGCTGACTGGCGACGTCGATGACGAGGTCGAACGTCCCCTCCAGCGGCGCCAGCCCGCCGTCCTCACTCCGATCGACCCGGACGAACTCCACGCCCTGCGGCGGATCGCCCGCGAGACCCCGCGCCGCGCACACCACCTCATGCCCGCGGTCGCGCGCCTGCCGCGCGATCTCCCTGGACAGGAACCTCGTACCACCCAGAACAAGTGTCCGCATCTCCCCATCCTGACCCGCCTGTCCTGAATGCTCTCCGTCCCTTCACTCCCAGCGCAAAACCGGTCCGGCGCTGCGGTCAGCCGGCCCAGGGCTCCATGGGTTCGCGTCGCCGCAGGCGGGTCAGTGCCTGCTTCTCCAGGCGGCGCACGCGCTGCAGGGACAGGCCGGTCCGGCGGGCGATCTCCGGAAAGGTGTGCTGGTGACCGTTGTGCAGCCCGAAGCGCAGCGTGATGACCAGAGCCTCGTCCGGCGACAGGGTGTCCACCAGCGACCTGAGGTGTTCGGCGAGCCTGCGGGTCACCGCCACGTCCTCGGCCGACAGGCCGGCGGGGTCCTCGATCAGGTCGGCCAGCATGCGGTCGCGATCCTCACCCACCGGCATGTCCAGGCTGACCTCGCGCCGGGCGAGAGTCCGCAACTTGAGCACCTTGGCCACCGGCCAGCCCGTCTCCGCCGCCGTCTCCTCCACCGTGGGTTCGCGCCCCAGCCGCACGGTGAGCTCGCGTTCGATCCTGGCGTGGCGGCCGAGGTCCTCCACGACGTGAATGGGCAGGCGCACCGTCCGGCCCCTGTCGGCCAGCCCGCGCTGGATGGCCTGGCGGATCCACCAGGTGGCGTAGGTGGAGAACTTGAACCCCTTGGCGTAGTCGAACTTCTCCACGGCCTTGATCAGCCCCAGGTTGCCCTCCTGGATCATGTCGAGCAGCGACATGCCTCGCTGCGGGAACCTGCGCGCGATGGCCACGACCAGCCGCAGGTTCGCGCGGATCATGTGATCCTTGGCCGTCTCCCCGTCGTCGGCCATCGCCAGCAGATCGGCCTGCCGCGACGCGGGCAACCCGCCGTTCTCGTCGAGCAGTCTGCGCGCGTACAGGCCCGCCTCGATCCGCTTGGCCAGCTCCACTTCCTGCTCGGCCGTGAGCAGCGGCGTCTCCCCGATCTCGTCGAGGTACTGGCGCAGCAGATCACGCTCGCTCTCGGGCTCTCGCGGTTCTGCCCGCACGAGTTCCGAATCCGACATGTCCACCACTTCCCCGGCTCAATGTCGCCGTAGCCTGGCCGCCGCCTGCACGCCCTCCAGGAGGTACGGCGGGAGCGGCACGACCTGGCCACCGCCACGCAGGACCGCCACCACGGCCTCCTCCAGCACGTCCTCCACGGGACGCACCCGGCCGCCACAGGCCGGGCAGGCGGGCCACATGTCAGGGAGCAGGGCGGCACAGCTCTCGCACGCGACGCCGGGCACCTCCGGACCGTCCTCGACGAGCAGTTGGCGAACGGCTCCCGCGCCCGCGGCGGCCAGACAGCAAGCCAGCCCCTCCACCGCGTGCGTGCCCCCGGCGGCCTCGTCCAGCACCGCGGCGGCCAGCCTCTCCTCCGTCGCGGCCCGCCAGCGGGCCACGACCTCGTCGGCGAGCCGCCGCAGCTTCGCGGGGGTCACCGCGCTGGGTTCGGCGATGATGTGACCGGCGAACACCTCATGGGCCACGGCGGGCAGCAGCGCGATCAGCCGGGGGACCTCCTGCGCCTGCCCGCCGAGCACCACCGCGTCGACGCCTTCCTTCCTGACCGTCTCCGCGACGCGGTCGGCGATGCGGCGCAGGTAGCCGTCGCGCGACCCGCCCGCCATGACGCCACGCTCGGCCGGGCCGTACGGCATCGCGTCGTCCCTGATCACGGCCGTCTCGACGAGCAGGCCCTCCCTGCGCACGCCGATCCAGGCCCGGGCGTTGTCGAAGACCGCCACGCAGTACGGCACGCAGCGCTGCAGTGCCGCGAGCAGGGGCCGGACGTAGGGACGCATGCCCACATGCGCCGACTCCGCGAGCTCGCAAGGCAGGGACAGCCGCCTTGGCAGCCCCGGGGGCGGGGAGACGAACAGGGCGACGCCGCCTCGCGTTCCCCGCAGGTCCTCGACCACGCCACGCACGCCGTCGACGGTGGCGTGATCCAGATCTGGGCAGGCACGCCGTACCAGCCCCACCAGATGCGCCGGATCGGCGGGGACGGTGAAGTAGAGCGAGACGATCGGCGATGTGATCGACTCTTCGCTCAGCAGCCGTCTGGCGAGCTCGCTGCCTGTCATCACGACTCCTTGGCCGAGATGCCCCCTGACCTCTCCAGTGTGCTCCCAGGCAGAGTCCGTGATGCGCCGCGGGCACCCCGGAACGTGGACTGTTCCCTGGGCTCAGGCCGTCGGCTGGACGTCCACCACGGCGTGGCAGCACCACCCACCACCCGCGCGGGCCAGGACGACGTCCTCGGCCGCCGGGCTCTGTGTGGGCAGGTATCGCAGCTCGGCGTGCGCGACCATGAGCATGACGAGCGTCGTGGTCCCGTCAGGGTGCTCGGCGACCTCGACGTCCACAGGCACCTGCCCGAACGTGGTCATCCGCCTGATCGCCAGGTCCATGGCCTGGGCCAGGAGATCGGCGTCCGGCTCTGCCTGAAGGCTCTCGGTGATCTGCTCGCCGGGGACGGCCGCTCCGGGCCATCGGACGCCCGCGGTCAGCGCGTGCAGCGCCTCGGCGACGCAGGCGGCCCTCCCAGGCGCCCAGGCGTCAAGCACCAGGTGCCCCTCCTCGATCCGCACCCGGTGACTCGGCTGGGTTGTCTGGTCCACGCCGCCGTCACTCCCTCAAGCCTCGACCCCTCCAGCCTGCCGCTATGGCGCGCCGTACGGTAGGGGTCCAAGCCTCCGAAGCCTACGGCGCGACCTGGTACCTGCCGGCATCGGCCGTCCGTAGCTCAAGGCCCAGTCCGGGGCGCGACAGGTCGGGGCGCAGGACCCCGTCCTCCGGCTCGCCGGAGGAGACCGGCTCCTCGAACCAGCCGATGTCGCAGTCGTCGACCTCCCGCGCCAGCCGGATCGCCTGCTTGGCGGTGTAGGCGCCCTTGGCCGAACACATCCGCCTCAGAGCAGCCCCAGTCGGTCCACACCTCCAGCGCGGCGGTGTCGATGACGTCCGCGTTCCCCAGCTCGGGGTAGGCAGCGATGCCCGCCTGCGAGTGGCCCGGCAGGTCGATCTCCGGGCAGGGATCACATTCATGATCCGACCCTGTGCTCCTTCCGCACCGGGCTCAAGCGAGAAATCAGGTGCCCCGCCCGGGACCGGTCACTACGATCGGCTGGCACTTGATCATCGAAAGGTGCGGACCATGGCGAGGCGAAAGGTCGAGCTGCTGGAGCAGGGGCATCCGTTCCGGCAGTGGAAGACGTGGCGGATACCCGGGGCGGAGCTGACCATCACCGGCTACTCGCGCGCCAACGACAAGACCTTCTTCCACCTCCCCGAGCTGCGGTGCAGCCTCGACGCGGGATTGTGCGAGGGGCGGCAGGTGGACACGGTCTTCCTGACCCACACCCACCACGACCACGCCAAGGATCTCGATTATCTGGCGGCCAGGGCCTCCGGCACGGACATCTACCTGCCCGCCGCGGCGGTGCCGTACGTGGAGTCCTATCTGCGTGCATCCGCTGAGCTGAATCATGGCGCAGGGTACGACCCGGAGCTGGCGAAGGGATGTCGCCTGCACGGCGTGCGGCAGGACGACGAGTTCGTTTTCGGGCGGCGAGGACACCACGTGCGCGTGGTGGAATGCGAGCACAAGGTGCCCTGCGTGGGATACGCCTTCTCGGAACGGCGCAAGGCGCTGCGGCCGGAGTTCGAGGAACTGCGGCGATCCCTGGGCGGGGAGTTCGGCCGGATCATGGCGCAGCGGCGCAGGGAGGGCGTCCAGGTCGACCACGAGGTCCGCAGGCCGCTGTTCGCCTTTCTCGGAGACACGCACGTCAACGTCTTCGAGCGGAATCCGTGGCTTTTCGACTACCCGGTCATCATCACCGAGTGCACCTACCTGGACGACGCCGAACTGGACCGCGCGGACCGGGTCGGGCACACGGTGTGGAGCCGCCTCAGACCCGTGGTGGAGGCCCACCCGGAAACACTGTTCGTCCTGACCCACTTCAGCCTGCGCCACTCGGACCGCGAGATCGTCGACTTCTTCCGACAGGTCTCACTGGACAACCTCGTCCCGTGGGCCCACCAGGAAAGCCACCTCCCTGAGCAACACCAGCATCGCGATTCCTGAAGCCGATCAGGGCCGGCAGTCCTGCAGAGAGGCGCGGATGCGGCTCACAGAGGGACCGCAGAGCACGCAGGCCGTCACAATGATCGCCGGGACGATCAGATTGGTCACCCAAACAGCCGTCGACACCGGCAACCGGTAGGCGGCGACGACCTGCGCCAGGGATCCGGCGACGCCGACCAGGCCCCACGTGATGGTCATCGTCCGAAGCCGCCCGCGGAGCCACGCCCCCTTGGCCAGGC
This sequence comes from Nonomuraea sp. NPDC050536, assembly GCF_044457685.1. Classification (NCBI taxonomy): domain Bacteria; kingdom Bacillati; phylum Actinomycetota; class Actinomycetes; order Streptosporangiales; family Streptosporangiaceae; genus Nonomuraea; species Nonomuraea sp. NPDC050536. The sequence continues at coordinate 31,736 of NZ_JBITHD010000040.1, read as the reverse complement.
CGTTCGTCCAGAGAGTGTCCTGTTCGGCGTTCTTGACCAGCACCGCCCGGTAGACCGCCGCCAGCACAGGATCGCCGGTGAACGCCGTGGCCACGAACACCAGCCCGAGCGGGATCCCCACCAGCGCCTCGCGCACCAGCAGGAGCCGATCCGATCCGCTCACCAACCCGGCCGCCAGGCTCAGCAGCGCCCCGAGAGCCATGACCACCGGCAAGGCGACCAGGCGCCGCGAACGCACGGCGGCGACCACCGCCAGCGCTGCCGACCCCGCGGCGGCAGCCAGCAGGCCCGCCCGCTGGGAGCCGCCTAACCCCGTGAACGCGTAGTACAGCGCCACCGGCACCGCCATGTCCACCAGCACGCCGAACTTTCGCATGCTCGCCCCTCTGTTGATTACTGAACTCTGGAGTCTAGTATTTCCTACCATGTCAACGACACGGCGCGGCCCCGGCCGCCCCAAGTCCGAGTCGAAGCGGGAAAGGATCGTGGCGGCGGCCCGCGAGCTGTTCGTCCGCGAAGGCATCACCGCCACGTCGATGACCAGGATCGCCGAGCGGGCCGGCGTGGCCCGCCCGACCCTGTACTCGCATTTCGCCGACAAGGAGGCCCTCTTCGCGGAGGTGATCGCCCGGGTCCGCCGGGATCGGACGGCAGCCATGGGGGAAGGGAGTCCCCCCGCCGGGACTGTCCTGGCGAACCCCGACATCCTGGTTGCCCTCGCAGGCCTCGCGGCCTATCTGGTGGAGCTCATCACCGATCCGGAACTCGCGGCGCTACGCCGGCTGCTCATCAGCGAGGACCTCCCGGTCGGCTGGCGCACCGTCTGGGCGCTCGAAGGGCCCGACGTTCTCCGCGCGGCGCTGGCCCGTGACCTCGCCCACCGTCCCGAGCTGGATGTCCCCGACCCGGACCTCGCGGCAGAGCAATTCCTGGCGCTGACCACCCACCGCGCGAGCCTGGACGCCCTCCACGGAATCTCGCACCCGCCCGAGCACTACCGCACGGTCGAGGCGTGCGTCGTCTTTCTCCGCGCCTACGGCAAGCTCAGCGCGCCAGGCGAGGCAGGAGCAGGGACGCCGCGGTGATCCCGGTCGCCGCGGCGATGACCAGCACGAGGAAGTCCAGGCCCAGGTGGCCGGGTGTGCCGAGCAGCAGCGCGCGCAACGCGTCGACCTGGTAGGTCAGCGGGTTGACGGCGCTGATCGCCTGCAGCCATCCCGGCATCACCGCGATCGGGTACAGGGCGTTGGAGGCGAAGAACAGCGGCATCGTGATGGCCTGCCCGATCCCCATGAGCCGGTCGCGCGTGAGCACGATGCCGGCGATCGTCACCGACAGGCAGGAGAAGAACGCCGCGCCGAGCACGACGGCCGCGGCCATGCCGAGCAGGCGCACCGGGTTCCAGGTCATGCCGACGCCCAGGAGCGCGGCGATCAGCAGCACCACGACCGCCTGGATCACCGCCTTGACCCCGGCGGCGAACGCCTTGCCCGCCACCAACGCCGCCCGCGGGGTCGGCGTGACCAGGAGCTTGGTGAGGATGCCCGCGTCACGGTCCCAGATGATCTGGATGCCGTAGAAGATCGAGATGAACATCGCCGACTGCGCGATGATGCCCGGCGCCAGGTAGTCCAGGTACGGGATGCCCTCCGTGGGGATGAGGCGGATCCTGGTGAACGTCTCGCCGAAGATCAGCAACCACAGCGCGGGCTGGATGGCCCTGGTGTACAGCTCGGTGCGGTCGTGACGGAGTTTCTGCAGCTCCACCACGCACATGGCGATGGTGCGCGACCATCCCGTGCGCAGCGGTTCAACCGACGCGGGAAGCCGTCCTGCGAGTATTACGGACATCGCGGAAATCTCCTCCCGCTTCGTTCAGGTCGCTTCCGGCGACCGCGCGGAACACGTCCTCCAGCGTCGCCTTCTCACCGAGTTGTGCCTTGAGCCGCGCGGGCGTGTCCATGGCCCTGATCGTGCCCTTGTGCATGAGCGCGACCCGGTCGCAGTACTGGTCGGCCTCGTCCATGTAGTGCGTGGTGACCAGGACGGTCATGTCCGTCTCCGCGCGCACGGCGTTGATGTGCTCCCACACCCCGGTCCGCGCGATCGGGTCGAGGCCGATCGTCGGCTCGTCGAGCATGAGCAGCTTCGGCGCGCTGACCAGCGCCTGCGCCAGTTCGAGCCGCCTGATCATGCCGCCTGAGTACGTCGCCGCCATCCGGTCGGCCGCCTCGGCCAGCCCCACCGACTCCAGCACCCGAGCCACCCGCTCCGCGCGATCCCTTCTCGGCACGTCGAAGACCCGGGCGAACAGGGCGACGTTCTCCCTGCCCGTCAGCCCGGCGTCGGCCGACAGCTGCTGGGGCACGTATCCCAGCAACCGGCGCACCTGCATCTTCTCCCGCGCGGCGTCGTGCCCGAAGACGCTGACCATGCCCGCGGGCACGGGCAGCAGGGTGGTGACGCAGCGGATCGCGGTGGTCTTGCCCGCGCCGTTCGGCCCGAGCAGGCCGAAGATCTCGCCGCGGCTCACGGTCAGGTCCAGGCCCGCGACGGCCTCGGTCCTGCCGAAGGAGTACCGCAGGCCGGTGCAGGTCAGCGCGTCATCGCTCAACGAGAGTCGCCTCCAAACCCTCGGCTAGCCTGCGCAGCGCGGGGATCGCGGCCTCCAGAGCGTCCCTGTCCTGTCCGGCAAGGCGGTCCAGCTGCTCCTTGACCAGCACGATCCGCCGCTCCTGCCACAGGTTCAGCCGGGTCTCGGCCTCCGGGGTGAGCATCAGGTGGGCGGATCTGCGGTCCTTGCCGGTCTCCCTGCGCAGCAGGCCGCGCCTGGTGAGCTGGTTGACCAGGGTGGAGACCGAGTTTCCCGCCAGGTGCAGCTCGCGCGCCGCCGCCGAGACACCGATGCCCGGGCTGGCGCGCACCAGGCGCAGCAGCTCGACCTCGGCGCCGCGCAGGTACGGCTGTTCGACCGTCGTCCGCAGATTCCGCCGCACCAGGCGGTGGATGCCGGACAGGAGCCCCGCGAGAGTCTCGGGAAGGTCGTCGGTCCCCATACCAACGACATTAGCTCTGCAACAGAGCTAATGGAAGGTCGCCTCGTCAGACAGCTAGCCGCGCAGCCAGCCGATCACCTGGTCGGCTCCACTGCATACCCGACCACGTCAGGTAGTGGACGTTGCCGCTTCCGCGCGGTGGACGAGTTCGGCGATGTGGGTGGCGAACTCGGGCCAGAGTTCCAGAGGAAGGCTGTGGCCCAGCCCATCGATGATCACCAGGTTCGCGCCGGGGATGGCCGCCGCCGTGGCCCGGCCGCCGCTGACGTCGATCATGAGGTCGGCGGTGCCATGGATCACCAGGGTGGGGACTCGCAGGTGCCGCAACCGAGCCGTGCGATCTCCGGAGGCCAGGACCGCGACGCTCTGGCGCATCATGCCCAGTGGGGCGAGCCCGCGGTCGTAGGCCTGCCCCGCCCGGGCGGCCACCGCGTCCTCGTCGAACGCGAACCCCGGGGAGCCGACCGCCCGCAGGACGCGCACCTGCCATGCCACGTAGCCCTGCCGGTCCTCGGGCGGCGCTCCCAGCGGTCCGATTGCGGCGAAGTCCGGCCGGCCCACCGCGGGGTCGCCGGTGGTGGAACTCATCGACGTCAGCGACCGGACCCGGCCGGGATGCTCGATCGCCATCGTCTGGGCGATCATCCCGCCGAGGGAGAGTCCGACCAGGTGGGCGCCGTCGAGACCGAGCACCTCGAGCAGCCCCACGGCGTCGGCCGCCATGTCCGACAGCGTGTAGGACGCCGACGACACGTCACCGGTCATGGCCGCCTGAATGTCCGGTACGGGCGCGTCCGTGAAGTGGGACGACCGGCCGGCATCGCGGTTGTCGAACCGGATCACGTGCAGTCCGCGGTCGACCAGTTCGGCGCAGAACCCGTCGGGCCAGTTGATCATCTGCCCGCCACCGCCCATGATCAGCAGAACGGGCGGAGCCCCCGGGTCGCCGAACCGCTCGTAGGCCACCTCGATACCCGCAGGCCCGACATTCCGGGCCATCTCCTCACCCATGCGCACGCCATCTCCTCACCGCCAGGGAGTGGTTCCCACGCACGGTTATTTCTGCTCCCACGGCAGAACAAACGGCTTGCCAGGTGACCCCTCGGCCCGGCCGTCCCGGGTGTATGCCCTTTGGCCTGCGGGAACACTATCCATCGAGGAACAAATCCTGGACCTGTGGTAAGCAGCCCGCCGTTTTCGCCACGACGAGGACCCCGGCTGCGCCGTAGAAAATGGGGGGACCCCTCATGCCATCACAGGCGAAGTTCACCGTACGGCAGGCCGCCTTCATCGGCGTCGGCGCCATGGTGGGGGCCGGGATCTTCGCGCTCCTGGGCGCGGCCGGCGAGGTGGCGGGCTCGGCCGTGTGGCTGTCGTTCGTCATCGCCGGCATCGTCGCGATCCTGCAGGGCTACTCGTTCGCCAAGCTCGGCGCCCGGTACCCCTCCGCCGGAGGCCTGCTCGAGTACGTGGCCAAAGGCTTCGGTGAGGGCCACGTCACCGGTATCACGGCCTGGCTCGTCTACGTGGCCAACGCCATCGTCACCGCGATGGTGGCGGTCTCGTTCGGAAGCTACGCGAGCGCCATGTTCGCCGGCGGGAACGCGGCCTGGGCCAAGGTGTTCGCCGCGTTCATCATCATCGCGATGACGGCCGTGAACATCGTCGGATCGACGCTGGTCGCCAAGGCACAGACCGTGATCGTGTACGTCGTGCTGGGAATCCTGGTCATCTTCGCGGTGGTGACGATCGCCAACATGCAGCTGTCGCTGCTGGCGCCGTCCGGATACCCGCCGTTCCGCGACATCGTCTCCAGCGTCGCGCTGACGTTCTTCGCGTTCCTGGGGTTCGGCATCATCACGTTCACGGCGAAGGATCTCCCCGATCCGGGGCGACAGCTTCCGAGAGCCATGTTCCTCGCTCTCGGGATCGCCACGGTCATCTATATCGCCATCGCGGTGGGCGTGTTCGGCACGCTCACGGCGGAGCAGGTCATCTCCTCCGGCGGGACCGCGCTCGCCGTCGCCGCCGAGCCGTCGCTGGGCATGGCCGGCTACTGGATGATGAGTGTGACCGCGCTGTTCGCCACCTCCGGAGCCACCAACGCGGGCCTGTATCCGGCACCCGGCCTGTGTGAGCGCCTGGCGCAGACGGGGCAGTTCCCGCCGTTGATGGCACGCAAGCTCGGCGGACGCGCATCGGCGGGGCTTCTGATAGCGGCGGCGGTATGCCTGGTTCTCGCCCTCGCGTTCAATCTCGACGCGATCGCCTCCATCGGAAGCGCCGTCGCCCTCCTGGTCTTCATCTTCATCACGGTCGCGCATTTCCGGGTACGGACCGAGACCCGCGCCAACGTCGTCGTCCTCGGACTGGCCGTCGCATCGGCCGGTGCCGTTCTGCTGACCTTCGTCTTCACGACGCTGATCCATGAGCCCGTGGCGATCCTGGCGTTGCTCGTCATCCTTGTGGTGAGCATCGCCCTGGATCTCGCGTGGAAGTACAGGTACACCCACCGGGCCGGCCCCCTGCCGGGGGCACACTAGCCACGTCACGACCCGGCGCGATCCCGGAATCTGGTAAGGCTGTGTTCCTGAAGGTGAGCAAACCTCACAAAGTTGCCAAAACGGTACAAATGTTACCGCGAGAAACACGTGACGGTACCCGCCTGGAGACTTACCGTCACGGTACCCGGATCGCACCGCGGACCAGCCCGACTCCCCCCGGGTCGGACCTCTGAGATCGCCGAAGTCATGCTGGTGGGCCCGCTCAGCCGCGACGCGAGATCCCGGGGCACGACCTCCGGTCGAAAGGCCGGAGGCGACGGGCCTCGTCTCGGAGCGGCGAGTCTGCGACCCCCGTCCCCGTGGGGGCGAGACGAGGCCCTCACGTGTCCAGGCGGCTCACGGCCTCCACCACGTCGGGGAAGGTGTCGGCGAACGCGTCGACGCGGTGCGGGTGGAAGTCGGCGGGCCGCCTGAGGCCGCTCTGCATACAGGCGATGAAGCCCAGGCCGGCGCCGTTGGCCGCCCGCGCGTCACCGGGCGAGTCTCCGACGTACACGCACTGCCGCGGACTCAGCCCGTCGGCGGCCAGCAACTCGTCGGCGGTCAGCGACGCTTGATGGCGTCCTTGGCCTTTTCGGCTACCTTCCTCACCTTGGCTTCAGCCTCGTCGAGGCGGCCCTCGGCCATCAGCGACTCGTCGCCGGTCACGCGGGCCACAGCCTTCTTGGCCTTGCCCTTCAGCTCCTTGGCCTTGTTGGAGACCTTGTCCTCGGCTCCCATGGCGTCCTCCCCTGTCCGGTGTAACGGCCCGGGCCTATCCCCTATCCGAGACGCCCACTCATTAACCTCGGTCGCCCCGCAGGGCTCCGTCCGGACAGGTAGCCGGGCCGCTTCTGGGAACGCGCAGGGGCCTGATCACGGCGACCGGACATGTCGCGTGCTCCACCGCGACGCGGGCGGCGTGCCCCTCGCTCACGACCAGCAGGCGCGCCTCGCGCGACAGGATCTCGACCGCCTCCTGGGGTGTGTCAGGGGCCGGCTCCATCTCGACGAGCACGCCGGGGTATCTGCCCTGCCTGGCGATCACCAGGCGGCGGAGTTCGGCCGTGCTGATCCCGTCGGAAGGCGGCCCCTCCTGGTCTTCGGCACGCGACCGGCCGGTGCACGGCTCGATCGCCAGCAGCGGCAACTGCCTCAGGGCCGCCTCCTGGAAGGCGAAGTCGAGGACGGCCTCCCACGGCCACCTGGTGGCCACGGCGATGACCGGGCAGGGCCAGGACGGAGCGGGCGAGCAGCCGCGAACGACGATCACCGGGCAGCGGGCGTGGCCGACGACGTGGGCCGCGACGGAGCCCACCGCGACCCGGCGAAGTCCGCCCAGGCCTAGCGAGCCCACCACCACGAGTTCCGCACCGGCCGACAGCTCGACCAGGCGTCCGGCCGCGTGCCCCTCGTACAGGTCCATCTCGACGTCCCCGGTGGCGGCCTGCGCCATCACCCGCTTGGCGCCGTGCCACAGCACGTGCTCGGCCGCGCTGCGCAGGTGCTCCCTGACCTGCTCATCGGCCGTGCCGCAGGGCCATTGCCAGGCGTGCACGACGGTCAGCGGAAGCCTCCTCAGCGTCGCCTCGTCCAGCGCCCATTCCAGCGCTCGCAGGGAGCTCTCCGAGCCGTCATAACCCACTACAACCCTCATGTGTGCTCACCCCGATACTTCCCCCCGGACAGCAGGGTGTCTTTCACATCACATCCTCCGATCGCCCGCGCGACGGGTCTGTCGCGCGAGCGATCCGCAGAGATCTCTGGTACGGCGAGCCGTGTCAAGTACCCATCGCCGGCCGCGCCCCGGAAGCGGGGATCGCGAGCTGCTCGCGGATGAGCAGATAGCTGGCCGCCAGGACCCACAGCGCGGTCAGCACGCCCGCGACGATCGCGATGAACGGGCTGTCAGGTGCCAGCACGCCCCCCGTGCTCCCCACCGCGAACGCGGCCAGGAGCCTGACCGCGGCCACCACCACGGCGCACCAGCCCATCCACGTGGGCAGGACGTGGGTGCGCATGATGGCCCAGGCGGTCACCCCGAAGGTCGCCGCCACCGCGACGCCCGTGATCGCCCCCACGACCACCAGCGCCGTGTACGGCCCGGCCGCTATGGCGATCAGTGGCCGGTGCGCGGTCAGCGCGTACGTCAGCCCCGCGAGCACGGAGATCCCCATGAACCCGATCGCCGTGACCAGGATGTACCCGGCCATGACCAGCGCGGGCAGGTCGCTGGCCGGGTCGGCGCGCCGGAAGGCGGTGGCCAGCGCGACTCCGAACCACAGGAACAGGCACAGGGCGATGGCGTACAGCAGCGACGCCATCAACACCTGGCCACGAGCCTGCGTCAGGTAGGTGCCGATGGTCATCGCCGAGTCGGTGATCCGGGGTACGTTCCCCATCACTATCCGGCCGATGAGGGCCACCACCAGGGAAGCGACACCGGCTATGCCGGCCCAGCGAAAGTCGTGATTCTCCTTCACATGAATCACCCCCGTAGTCCATCATCCGCCCAATCGCCTCCCACCCATAGAGGCGGGGGCCCCTGAGCTGCCGAAATGTTGCCGGCTCCTGGCAGGGCTAGGGATTGTGGAAGGCGACCTCGGGGTTCTCCGGCAGCGGCTGCTTCCCGCCCTTGAGGGACATGTCGAAGAAGGCGGCGACGTAGGTGCGGGTGAGCTCAAGCCCGCGCAGCGGCGGGATCGCCCCGGCGGGGCTGGGCAGCCCGGCCTGCGCGGCCAGGGTGGGTACGTCGGTGAAGGTGCCGTGGTCGGATCCGGCGATGGTGAGCCAGCGCTTCCAGCCGTCCAGGTGCTTCCACCCGCTGTCCCAGCTGTCGTCCTTGCCGGGCGCGTGCTCCGACCGGGTGCCCAGCAGCAGGAAGGGGCGGCCGTGCAGGCCGGCGGCGGGCATCGGGTCGAAGAAGGTGCCGTCCATGTTCACCCCGGCGCGCACCCGGTCGTCGGCGGCCATGGTCGAGGCGGCGGCGTCCCCGCCGATGGAGTGGCCGGCCATGCCGATCCGCTTGCGGTCGATCATGCGGGCGTACGGCCAGCCGGGGCGGCGGCCGGTGAGCTGGTCGAGCACGAAGTGGATGTCCGCGGCCCGGCTGCGGGAGATCGCCGCCAGCCCTCCCGCGGGGGGATGGTCGCACACGTCGGCGCACGGCAGGGTCCGCCCGTCGGGGAACGTGACGCCGGAGGACTCGTAGGTGTGGTCGACGAGCGCGACCACGTACCCCCTGCTGGCCAGGTCCTCGGCCACGGCGGTCAGGCTGGCGCGGGGGAAGGTGAAGCCCGGCGAGAGCACCACGAGCGGGTAGTGCCCGCCGGACGGGCGCGCGCCTTCGCGGGCGTAGGTGCGGGTGTCGCTGAGGGCCTCGGGCGGGATCTTCGCGCCGGGCGACCGCCTCTGGAGCATCAGGCGGGCCTCCTCGACGGTCATGTAGCGGGCGGGCTCGCCGGTGCCCGGCTTGGCGGGGTAGTACATCGAGACCATCAGCTGGCGGTCGCCCGACTTGGGGACCCAGGGGTCCCTGCGGTGCTTGTCCACCAGGTGCAGGGTGCTCCTGCCCACGCCATGAGAGCCTGTCGGGCGGGGCAGCTCCCCCGCGGAAACCGAGGAGACGGACGCCGGAGCCTTGGCGGCCGGGGCGGCGGCCGCGACCGCCGATGCCGCCGGGACATATGCGGCGGAGACCAAGGTGAGCGCCGCGACCAGCAGGGCCGGATTTCTTTCACGAAGCATGGGGACAACGCTCCCGCCCGCCGTACCCGCTGGTCATCTGGCCGCGGGGGGATCATCGTCCGCTCGTGGGCGTACGCCGGAGGGCGGACGTCTGTCCGTTTCCTGCCTGACTACGATCGCCGTGTGACTCGAGACCTGCCACGTCCGCCCTGGCTGCGACGGCTGCCGTCGGGGGTGTGGACGGCGCTGACGTGGTGCCTCATCGCGGCGTTCGCGCTGCTGCTGTTCGTCTCGACCACGTTCCGGATCTCGATCCACCAGCTGCCGCCGCTCGCCGGACTGGCGCTGCGGGCGGGTCTGGCCGTCGTGCTGGCCGCCGTGCTGGCGTGGGGCGGCAGGCGGCCGCTGATCGCGTTCGGGTTGCTCGTCGCCGAGTCGGTGGCGGTGCCGCTGCTCGGGGAGAAGACGTGGCCGCTCTTCCTGGCGATGGACGTCCTGGTCGGCTACATCGCGACGGTGCGGTCACCGCGGACGGTCCTGGCGGTCGCCGGTGTCGAACTGGCGGTGTGGTCGGGCGAGTCGGCCATGATCGACCAGGGCTTCAGCGACTTCCTCAGCGAGCTGGCGGCGGTGGCGGCGGGCATCGCCATCCCCGCGATGATCGGCAACGCGATCCGCCAGCAGCGACGCTACGGCCGGGCGCTGCGCGAGCACGCCGCCGCCCAGGCGGTCACGACGGAACGCCTGCGGATCGCCCGCGAGCTGCACGACATGGTCGCGCACAGCATCGGGGTCATCGCGATCCAGGCCGGAGCGGCGGGCCTGGTGCTCGACACCCAGCCGGCCGGCGCCCGCAAGGCGCTGAACACCATCGAGACGACCAGCCGCGAGACGCTGGCCGGGCTGCGGCGCATGCTCGTCTCGCTGCGCGAGGCCGGGGAGGATCCGGCGCACACCGTCGGGCTGGAGGCGGTCGAACGGCTGGCCGAGACGACGACCGCGGGCACCGACCTCGACGTGGAGGTGGAGTGGCGGGGAGAGCGGCGCCCGATTCCGCCGGAGATCGACCTGGCGGCCTTCCGCATCGTCCAGGAGGCGGTCACCAACGTCGTGAAGCACTCCGGCGCCCGCCACTGCCGGGTGTCCGTGGACTACGGGCAGGAGGAGCTGACGGTCGACATCGCCGACGACGGGCGCGGCTCGGCGCGCGGGAGCGGGTTCGGGATCTCCGGGATGCGGGAGCGGGTCGCCCTGCTCGACGGCCTGTTCAGCGCCGGATCCGAGCCCGGCGGCGGCTTCCGGGTGACGGCGAGGCTGCCGGCATGACGATCCGCGTGGTGCTGGCCGACGACCAGGAGCTGGTGCGCGCCGGGCTCAGCATGGCCATCTCCACCATGCCCGACATCGAGATCGTGGGCGAGGCGGGCACCGGCGCGCAGGCAGTCGAGCTCGCCGGGACGCTGCGGCCCGACGTGGTGCTGATGGACATCCGCATGCCCGGGATGGACGGCATCCAGGCCACCCGGTCGATCACCGTCTCCGGGGAGCTGCCGCGGGTGCTCATGCTCACCACGTTCGACGACGACCACAACGTCTACGCGGCGCTGCGTGCCGGGGCGAGCGGTTTCCTGGTCAAGGACATGGCGCTGGTGGACATCGTCACGGCGATCCGCGTGGTGGCAGCGGGGGACGCGCTGATCGCGCCGAGTGTCACCCGGCGCCTCATCGCGAACTTCGCCGCGAGCGCCGAACCCCCGCGCCCGGTGCGGTCCCTGGACGGCGTCACCGAGCGCGAGCGCGAGGTGCTGGCCCTGGTGGCGCGTGGCCTGTCCAACAGCGAGATCGCCGACCGGCTGTTCATCGGCGCGGCCACGGCCAAGACGCACGTGGCCCGGCTGCTGACCAAGCTCGGTGCCCGCGACCGCGTCCACCTGGTCATCCTCGCCTACGACGCCGGGCTGGTGTCCCCCTCGGGATCGATCCCGAACGGCGCCGCGTAGCGGATCGTGCCGCCGGGCAGCGGGCCTGGAGTGCCGCCCCGTCATCCGGCGGGCAGGTCGCTCGTCCTCCCCCGCAGCGCGGCATCCTCGGTACGGATGCGGACCCGGAGCAGAACCCCGTTGACCGCGGTGAAGACCAGCGCGGTGACCCAGGCGGTGTGCACGAGCGGCAACGCGATCCCCTCCACGACGACGGCCACGTAGTTGGGGTGCCGCAGCCACCGGTACGGTCCGCGGTCCACCAGCGGCATCCCGGGGACCACGACGATGCGCGTGTTCCACTGCCGGCCCAGCGTGGCCACGCACCACCACCGCAGTGTCTGTGCCCCGAGGACGAGGGCGAGCGCGGGCCATCCCAGCCACGGCAGGAACGGCCTGCCGTACGCCCAGACCTCGAGCGGCGCGGCCACGAGCAGGCCGGCGTGCACCAGGACGAGCCACGGGTAGTGGCTCCTGCCGTACTCGATGCCGCCCCTGGACCTGGCCCAGGCCAGATGGCGGCGGGCGACCACGAGCTCGGCGAGCCGCTCGCAGCCGACCAGCCCGATCAGGACCAGGTATCCGATCACCAGCGCATCAGCACCAGCTCGGCCGAGAAGCCAGGCCCCAGGGCGAGCAGTACGGCCGGCGCCCCGGGTCGGCCGGTGGTGTGCTCCAGGACGTCCAGGACCGAGACGGAGGAGAGGTTGCCGTGCTCGCGCAGCGACCGCCAGGTGACCGCGAGCGCCTGGCGAGGCAGGCGGAGGGCTTCGGCGATCTTCTCGATGATCTTGGGGCCGCCGGGGTGGCAGATCCACGTGCCGACCTGCTCCGGGGTGAGGTCGTGGTCGGCCAGGAACGCTTCGATGTCGGCTCCGAGTGTCTTCTCCACGAAGCCGGTGAGTCCGGGGTCGAGCACGATGCGGAAGCCGTGCGTGCCGATCTGCCAGCCCATCAGATGCTCGGTGCCGGGATAGAGGTGGCTGCGGGAGTCGAGCACCTCGGGGCCGGGACCGTGGCCGGTGGCGACCACGGCCCCCGCTCCGTCGCCGAACAGCCCGCTCGCCACCAGGTTCGCCACCGAGAGGTCGTCAGGCTGGGCCGTGAGCGAGCAGAGCTCGACGCACACCAGTGCCGCCACGTGATCGGGATTGCCGCGCAGGTAGTCGTGCAGCCGCGACAGTCCGGCCGCGCCGGCGGCGCACCCCAGGCCGAAGACCGGGAGGCGCTTGACGTCCTCACGGAGCCCGGCCTGCTGGGCGAGGCGGGCGTCCAGCGAAGGCGTGGCCAGGCCGGTGGTGGAGCAGAAGAGCAGGAAGTCCACCTCGCCCGGCCGCCGTCCCGCCGCCTCCAGGGCGCTGGACAGAGCGCGGCCGGCCAGGTCCAGGGCGACGTCCATGTAGACCGCGTTGGCGGCGGTGAAATCGAGACCGGCGTACTCGTCGAGAGACAGTGCCAGATTCCTGCCCTGCACCCCGGTGGCGTGGTGGAAGCGGCGCAGCAGATCCACGTCCACGTCCACCCAGCCGGCCACCGCCTCGGTGATCTCCTCCTGGCGGTAATGATGATCCGGCAGAACGCTCTTGACCCCCGAAATATGCATACATATCCCTTGCCACCTGGGGCGCCCGCCTAACCTGCGGCCAGACCGTTGGTCTTCGGCGAGGGGCACTTAGGTAGGGAAATTCATACTTTGGTCTTCGATTCGCCGCAGAGCAGGGCGGTCAGGATGCGGATCGCGATAGATACGTAGGACATGGAGGCAGGTGAGCGTTCCGTCGTCGGCGAGTCGGCCACGGTCGTGCTGGTGGTGTGCGTCGGCGGCGGCGTCGTGGTGGGCTGGCTGGTGCGGCTGTTGGCACACTGGTTCGTGACGCTTCCGTGGGCGCCGTTCCAGGGCCCGGCCAGGCTGCTCAACTCCTTCCCCGAACCGTGGGTCACCCTCGGTCTGGTGGCCGCCGGCGGCGTCGCGGGCGTGCTGCTCGCCCTGACGGCGCTGCACGAGGCCATCACCGTCGCCGTCTCCGACACCCAGGTGACGATCACCACCAGGGACGAGACCCAGGTCGTCGAGCGCGACGAGCTCACCCTCGCTTTCAAGGAGGGCAAGCAGCTCGTCCTGCTCGGCCGCCACGGCAGGGAGATCGCCAGGGAGGAGACCGACCTGAGCCCCAAACGCCTGTCCAGGGCCTTCACCGGCCACGGGTACGGCTGGGCCGCCGAGGACCCGCACGCCGGCGACTACCGGCTCTGGGTCCCCGACGCCTCCGGCCTCCCCGAGGGGTCCAACGCCGTCTTCGCGGCCCGCGAGCAGGCGCTGAAGGCGGGCAAGAAGGACGACATCAGGGAGCTGCGCAAGGAGCTGTCCAGATTCGGGGTCTTCGTCCGCGACAAGGACAAGCGTCAGTACTGGCGCATGCCCTGAGAGATTTCTTCCGCGGGAGCGATGAGTCCAGAGGATGCCGTCGGTATGTACGCGTGAGCACCTATCGAAGGGAACCTCATCATGAGCGTCATCGTGATCCAGTTCATCACCCTGGACGGCATCGTCACCGACCCCGACGGCTCCGCGGGCACCCCGGCGGGCGGCTGGGCGTTCCGCCACGGTCTGGAGACGGTCGCCGGCGACAAGTTCCGGCTCGGCAGGATGCTGGACGAGGGTGTCATGCTGCTCGGCCGGACGACCTGGGAGCTGTTCTCCAGGCTGTGGCCCGGCCGCGACGACCCGTTCTCCGCGCGGATGAACGCCCTGCCCAAGCTGGTGGCCACCCGGACGCTGACCGACACCTCGGCGTGGGCGAACTCCCAGGTCATCGACGGCGACCTGGTCGAGGCCGTCAAGCGCGAGCAGCGCGACGTGATCATCACCGGCAGCCTGAGCGTCGTGCGCACGCTGACGGCCGCCGACCTGGTCGACGAGTACCGCCTGCTGACCTTCCCCACCGTCCTGGGCACCGGCGAGCGCCTCTTCCCCTCCGAAGGCTCCCCCGCCTACCTGCAGTGCCTGTCGGCCGACCAGGCCGGCGCCGCCGTCTACGCCCGGTACGGCAGAGCCACCCGATAAGACGCGGCTACGTCCGTCCTACTGCTGGGTGAGGGCGAGTTTCGCGCCGAGTGCGACGAAGGAGCCGGCGAAGACCCGGCCGATCCAGGTCATCACCCGAGGACGTGAGATCACGTGGTTGCGCACGCCGGCGGCGAAGGTGCCGTAGGCGGCGAAGACCACGAGGGTGAGGAGCATGAAGATCGCGCTGAGTTCCAGCATCCTGGGCAGCGAGTCCGGCTCCCCGGCGCTCACGAACTGGGGCAGGAACGCGACGAAGAACATGGTCAGCTTGGGATTGAGGAGGTTGATCAGGACCCCGCTCATGATCACCCGTCCGGCGGGCGGGCGGGCCGTGGTCCGAGTCTCCACGATGATCGCGGCGTCGCTCCTCAGCATGGTCCACGCCATGTACAGCAGATAGGCCACGCCGAGGTACTTCAGCACCTGGAAGGCCACGGCGCTGGCGTGCAGCAGCGCGGCCAGCCCGGTGATCGTCGCCACCATGTGCGGGACGATGCCCAGCGTGCAGCCGACCGCGGCGACGAGGCTCGCCCGGCGACCGTGGGAGAGCCCGGCTGACAGGGTGTAGACGACTCCGGTGCCCGGGGTGGCGACCACGATCAGCGTGGTCACGAGAAATGCGAGGCTCACTGCCGCGTTCCTGGTTTGGTCATGGATGAACCCTGCCGCCACAATGGCCCGATGGACAGGTCCAAAGACGATGCGGTCCACAGGTCCATAACGCCGGGCTCGGACTTCCTGCAGCTCGACGTCGAGCGCGCGCCCGCGGGCGGGCTGTCGGACTGGCTGACGTGGCAGCTCCGGTCGGCGATGGCGGACGGCCGCCTGCCGGTGGGCAGCAGGCTCCCGGCAACGCGGGTGCTGGCCGCCGAGCTGGGGGTGTCCCGCGGCGTCGTCACCGAGGCCTACCAGCGGCTCCGGGAAGGCGGGCAGGTCGCCGGGCGCGGACGGGCCGGGACCGTGGTGGTCGCCGCACCGGTGGCCGCGCGCTCCGTCGCGGCCTCGCCCGCCGTACCTGATGAGTTGTTCGCCGGCCGGCCGGGCGTGGACGTCTTCGACGCGCTGCGGGCGGTGCCGGCGCGCATCGACCTGTCGCCCGGGCTACCCGATCTGAGCGCTTTTCCGCGTACGGCGTGGCTGCGCGGGGAGCGCGCGATGTTCGGGGAGCTGCCGGCGACCGGCTTCGGATACGGCGATCCCCGCGGGGCGCAGGAGCTGCGGGTGGCGGTGGCGAACTGGCTGGCCCGCAACCGTGGCATCAGCGCGGACCCGGGCCAGGTGCTGATCGTCGCCGGGATCGCCCAGATGCTGAGCCTGCTCGCCCAGGTGCTCGGCCATGACGGCGTGCGCGAGGTGGCGGTGGAGGATCCTGGATCGCTGGGGGCACGCCAGCACCTGCACAACTGGCGGCTGGACACGCCGCCGATCCCGGTGGACGCCCAGGGGCTGCGCGTCGACGAGCTGCGCGCGCACGGCGCCGCGGCCGTTCTGGTGACGCCCGCCCACCAGTTCCCCAGCGGCGTGGTGCTGGACGGCCCGCGCCGTCGCGAGCTGCTGCGCTGGGCCGAGGAGGGCGGCCTGATCATCGAGGACGACTACGACGCCGAGCACCGCTACGACCGGCCTCCGGCCCCCGCCCTGCGGGCCATGCTCCCTGAGCGGGTCTGCTACGGCGGGAGCGTGTCCAAGCTGCTGGCCCCGGCACTGCGGGTGGGCTGGGTGCTCGCGCCGCCCGGGTATCAGGAGGCGCTGGTCGAGGCCAAGCGGTTCGCCGACCTCGGCAACGCCGCGCTGCCGCAGCTGGTGCTGGCCCGGCTGATGGAGTCGGGCGAGCTCGAACGCCACCTGCGCGTGCTGCGCAGGCGGCATCGGCGCCGCAGGGACGCCATGATCGACGCGATCAGGCGGCACCTGCCCGGCGCGACCGTGCACGGCGCGGCGGCCGGCCTGCACCTGATGATCACCTTCGACGGCGCCTTCGCCGACACCGACCTCGCCGCGACGGCGCTCGCCCGCGGGGTCAAGGTGCAACCGCTGTCATGGCACGCCCAGCGCCCGCAGCCGCCCGGGCTGGTCCTGGGTTATGCCGCGAACACGCTGACCAGGATCGGCGAAGGCGTGGCGGTCCTCGGTGACGCCCTACGTCAACTGCGCCGATCCCGATGAAGCGTCAGGCCGGGGTCTGGTGCAGGAGGACGACGCGCCAGCCCTCCGGGGTGTGGCGGTACACGGTCGACGCGTGCCACGAGGACGTCTCCTCGCCCGTCGTGCTGGTCAACCGGTAGGCGACCACCGCACCGCCGTCTCCCAGCGGCTTCACCACCGGATCGTTGACCCGGCTGTGCCGGTCCGGGTTTCCTGTCCCCTTGGCGTACATCTCGATCACCTGCTGCCTGGGGACGACGCCGTAGCTGCCCATCGCCACGAAGTCCTCGGCGCAGTGCTCCTCGAAGAACGCCTCGTCGTAGGCCGCGTCCGCGTCCAGCATCCGCTGCTCGAGGTTGAGCAGCGTCTCCTCCGGCTCACTCATGATGTGAGCTCCCTTCGATCGGTGACGGGAGCATCCTGCCCGCCGTACCTGACATCTCCCGACAGGTATCCGGCACGGGCTTCGGTGAGGTGATCTCATGGACGACATATCGGCGGCTGAGGAGGATCCACTGTGGAGGCGTTGACGGAGCGGTTGCGGCTGCGGATGTGGCGAGAGAGCGACCTCGACCCGCTGGCCGCGATGGATGGCGACCCCGAGGTGATGCGGTACATCAGTGACGGGTCGACCCGCACCCGCGAGCAGACCGCCGCCACCCTGGTGAGGCTGCGCCAGGGCTGGGAGGAGCGCGGATTCGGCCTGTTCGCGGTCGAGGTGCGCGAGACAGGGCGGCTCGCCGGGTGGGCGGGCCTGGCGGTCCCGGAGTTCCTGCCGGAGGTGATGCCCGCCGTGGAGATCGGCTGGCGACTGGGGCGGGAGCACTGGGGCCGCGGTTACGCCACCGAGGCGGCACGCGAGGTGCTGGCCTTCGGGTTCGGGAAGCTGGGGCTGGCGGAGATCGTCAGCATCGCCCACGTGGACAACCAGGCGTCCCTGCGCGTGATGGCCAAGCTCGGCATGCGCCCCACCCGCCGCACCACGGTCCCGGGCACCGGCCGACCGGTCCAGGTCACCGCGATCACCAGGGCCGATCACGCGGCCACCGAGGAGTAAGAGGCACTGGCCATTCGCGCTCCTTACAGTTAGGCTCGGGCGACGCGAGAGCAGAGGAGCACAGGTGGAGCACGTCGACCGGGCCGGTTCCACGCTGCGCCAGTTGCTCGCGCTCGCCTTACCGGCGCTCGGCGTGCTGACCGCCGAGCCGCTCTACCTGCTCATCAACACGGCCGTGGTGGGGCACCTCGGCGCGGTGCCGCTCGCGGGGCTCTCGGTCGGCGGGATCGTGCTGGCGCAGATCGCCACCCAGATGACGTTCCTGTCCTTCGGCACGACCGCACGCGCGGCCCGGCTGCACGGCGCAGGCTGCCGGGCCGATGCCGTGGCCGAGGGCGTGCAGGCGACCTGGCTCGGCGCCGCCGTGGGGGTGGCGCTGGTCGTGGCCGGGGAGCTGCTCGCCTTACCGATCGCCCGGCTGCTCTCCGGCGACGAGCAGGTCGCCCAGGCCGCGGCGGGCTGGCTCCGGATCGCCGTGCTCGGCGCGCCGATGATCTTGATCACCATGGCCGGCAACGGCTGGATGCGCGGCGTGCAGGACCTGCGGCGCCCGTTGCGCTACGTCCTCGTCGGCAACGGGCTGTCCGCCGTGCTGTGCCCGCTGCTGGTGCACGGGCTCGGCTGGGGGCTGAACGGCTCGGCCGTCGCCAACGTGGCCGGGCAACTGGTCTCCGCGGGCCTGTTCGTGCGTGCGCTGCTGGCCGAGGACGTGCCCCTGGCCCCGCTCCCGGCCGCGATGCGCGCCCAGCTCGGCCTCGCCCGCGACCTGGTGCTGCTCGGCGTGGCCTTCCAGGCGTGCTGGGTGTCCGCGACCGCGGTGGCCGCGCACACCTCGCCCGCGGCGGGCGGCGCCCACCAGGTGGTCTTCCAGCTGTGGATGTTCCTGGCGTTCGTGCTCGACGCGCTGGCCATCGCCGCCCAGACGCTGGTCGGGGCAGCGCTGGGGGCAGGCGACGGCGAGCGGGCGCGCCGGTTGGCCTGGCAGGTGGTCGGCTGCGGGCTGGTCTTCGGGATGCTGCTCAGCGTGGTGTTCGCGGCGCTGGCCGGCCTGCTGCCCCACGCGTTCACCGGCGACGCGGCGGTGCTGGCCGAGATGCCCAAGGCGTGGTGGTTCTTCGTCGCGCTGCAACCGATCTGCGGCGTGGTGTTCGCCCTGGACGGAGTGCTGATCGGCGCGGGCGACGCGGCCTACCTGCGCACCGCGACGTCTGGCGGGGCGGTGCTGGGCTTCCTGCCCGTGGTGTGGGCGTCGCTGAGCTTCGGCTGGGGCCTGGTGGGGATCTGGTCAGGCCTGTCGCTCTTCCTGCTGATCCGGATGATCACCGTGCTGGCCAGGCTCCGCTCGGGCCGCTGGGCGGTCCTCGGCGCCGTCCGCTGACCTGAGCGCTCCTCACCGGTCTGAGAGCGAATCCAGCCAGTTCATCAGCCGGGTTCCCTCGCGCGTCATGATCTGCGGATCCCGCAGCGCGTTGGCCAGCAACGACATCCCCTGGTAGGCCCCCACCAGCGTCAGCGCGAGCCCTTCTGGATCCGGCAGGCCCATCTCGCGGAACTGGCGCTCCACCCAGTCGAGCAGCAGGCGGATGACCCGCCCCGCCTCCACGTCCAGGCCGCCTTCCGCACGTTTGTCCAGCTCCGCGGCGAGCGTCCCCGTCGGGCAGCCGAAGCGGGCCGCCATGTCGCGCTGGTCGATCCAGCCCCGCACCAGGCCCTTCAGGCGCTCCCGCGGGGACGGCAGGCGGTCCAGCTCGCCGGTGATGACCTCGAGCTGGCGCGCGTGCTCGGCCAGCGCGGCCGCGACCAGCTCGTCCTTGGTCTTGAAGTAGTAGTACACGTTGCCCACCGGGACATCGGCCGCACGCGCGATATCGGCGATGGTGGTGCGCTCGGCGCCCTGCTCGTGTACGACGCGGGCGGCGGCGGACATCAGGCGCCGCCGCTTCGCTCCGGCGGCCTTCACCCTCTGTGAGTCAGTCACCCGACTAACTATAGCCGTCGAAGTGTGCTACGGTCCTTCTCAGTCAGCCAACTAACTCACTAATGAGGAGTTCACGATGATCGTCGTTACGGGTGCCACGGGGAACGTCGGCAGCACGCTGGTCCGGCTGATGGCCGAGGCCGGCGAGCAGGTCACCGCCGTGGCCCGCCGTATCACCTCTCAGGACGTGCCGGAGGGCGTGCGCGCGGTCGCCGCCGACCTGGGTGACGCCGAGAGCATGCGCCCCGCCCTGGAGGGGGCGGACGCGCTGTTCCTGCTGGTCGCCGGCGAGGACCCGCGAGGGCTTCTCGGTACGGCAGGCCTGCGCAAGGTCGTCCTGCTCTCCACCCAGGGAGTCGGGACCCGGCCGCAGGGCTACCGGCACGCCGCGTCGTTCGAGGCGGCCGTGCGCGAGTCAGGGCTGGACTGGACGATCCTGCGGTCCGGCGGCATGGCGTCCAACGCCTTCGCCTGGGCCGAGCCGATCCGCCTCCACCGCGCCGCCGCCGCGCCCTTCGGTGACGTCCGCCTGCCGTTCGTCGACCCCGACGACGTCGCGGCGGTCGGCGCCGCCGTCCTGCGTGAAGACGGGCACGGCGGCGCGACCTACGTCCTGACCGGGCCCGCAGGGACGAGCCCGCGCGAGCGTGCGGCGGCGATCGCCGCGGCGCTCGGGGAGCCCGTCCGTTTCGCGGAGCAGACCCGGCAGGAGGCGTATGACCAGATGGCCCAGTTCATGCCGCTGCCTGTCGTGGAGGGAACGCTGGCGATCCTCGGCGAACCCGTCGCGCAAGAGCAGACCATCAGCCCTGACGTCGAACGCGTCCTGGGCCGGGCCCCGCGCCCCTTCGCCGACTGGGCCAACCGCAACATCCCCGCTTTCCGCTAACAGCCTTTCTTATACCGATTTGGACGGATTTATCATGCCTATCAGCCAGATTCTCGACTCCACGATGTTCCACCGGGAGCTGGGGACGGGGAAGCCGATGGTCTTCCTCCACGGCAACCCGACTTCCTCCCACCTGTGGCGCGACATCCTGCCCGCGATCACCTCGGGCCGCCGCCTGGCGCCGGACCTGATCGGCATGGGCGAGTCCGGCAAACCCGCCATCGACTACACCTTCGCCGACCACGCCCGCTATCTCGACGCCTGGTTCGACGCCCTGGAACTGGACGAGGTGACCCTCGTCGGCCACGACTGGGGCGGCGCGCTCGCCTTCGACTGGGCCTCCCGCCATCCGGACCGGGTACGCGCCATCGCCTTCACAGAAACCATCGTCAAGCCGATGACCTGGGAGGAGTTCCCCGAAGGCGGCCGCGACCTGTTCCGGGCGATCAAAACACCGGGCGTGGGCGAAGCCATGATCCTCGACGACAACGCCTTCCTCCTCGAGGGTCTCCCCGGTACGGTCGCCACCCCGATCGCCGAGGAGGACCTGGCCGCGTACGCCCGCCCCTATCCCACCAGGGACAGCCGTCTGCCCGTGCTGCGGTGGGCGCGCTCGATGCCGCTGGGCGGCGACCCCGCCGACGTCGTCGCCAGGGTCGAGGCCTACGACCGCTGGCTGGCGGCCAGCCCCGGCGTCCCCAAACTCCTGATCACCTTCCAGCCAGGCCCCGGTGCGATGATGACCCCGGACATGATCACCTGGTGCGCGGACAACATGGCATCACTCCAGATAGCCCACCACGAGATCCCGGCCGGCCACCACACTCCCGAAGACCACCCGCGGACAATCGCGGCCACCCTCGAGTCCTGGTCAAAGCACCTCAGGAGGTGAGCAGGCGGCTGTCGAAACCCGCGCGGACGAGAGCTTCGTAGGCATCGAGCACGTCGTCGGGGACGTCCTGCTCGACGGCGTAGCCGCGCGCGGGGTATTCGATGACCCGCTGCAGGTCCCCCACGAGCATGTCCACGACCAGTTTGTCGTCGCCGATCGCCTTGAGGTAGTGGTCGAAGTCCACCGGCTGGGAGGCGCACACGACCTCCACCTCCGGCCAGAGCCTGCGGGTGGTGGCGTAGCTTCGCCGCTCCATGTAGGGCTTGGAGATCAGCAGCACGCTGACCGGCGTGATCCCGGCGGCGGCCAGGACCTCGCGTGACAGCGTGATGTTGGCCCCGGTGTTGGTGGCGTACGGCTCCAGCAGGATCGCCTCGTCGGGCACCCCGAGCTCGAGGGCGCGCTCCCGATAGTGGACCGCCTCGCCGCGCGGGAACCGGGCCTTCGTGGTCGGGCTGTTGCCACCGGAGAACACCAGCACCGGGAACAACCCCGCGTGATACAACTCCGCCGCGCGGTCGGCCACGCCGAGGTCGTGGCTGCCCAGCCCGATCGCCGCGTCGCAGGGCCTGGCCGGGTGGTGCAGCCGGTGGTACTCCCAGACGACAAGCGCCTGCCGCCGCTGCTCCTCGCCGAGAATCCCCTGGTCGGTCACAGGAACTGTCCTACCCCTCTCGCGGAACCGCCGGTCTCGGCTGTGACGCACGTCACTTCTCCGGGTGCGACGGATTTTCGTGCGGGGGGTGGTCTTGATGGGGACACGAAAACTCGACTACTTCTTCGGAGTGTCTGATGTCCGATTCTTTCGAAACCGCCGTCGTGACGGGTGCCAGTCGTGGCTTTGGGCGGGCGATCGCCGGCGCGCTCGTCGCCGGGGGTGCCAGGGTCGTCGGTATTGCCCGCCACGAGCAGGAGCTGCTCGCCGTACGGGATGAGCTCGGCGAGCGCTTCACCGCCGTCGCGGCCGATGCCGCCGACGAAGCGGTCGCGCAGCGCGTGATCCGCGAGCACCGTCCAGGGCTGCTCGTGCTCAACGCGGGGGCGACGCCGCACATGGCGCCCGTGCACGAGCAGACCTGGGAGAGCTTCAGCCGCCACTGGCACGCCGACACCCGGCATGTGTTCACCTGGACCGGGGCGGCGCTGCGGGAGCCGCTGGCGCAGGGCAGCGTGGTCGTCGCGATGTCCAGCGGGGCCGCGCTGCGGGGATCCCCGCTCAGCGGTGGATACGCCGGGGCCAAGGCGGCCATCAGGAACATCAGCGCGTACGCGGCCGAGGAGTCGGAGCGCGCCGGCCTGGGCATCCGGTTCGTCACGCTGCTCCCCCGGCTGACCCCGGCCACCGGCGTCGGCTCGGCGGGGGCCGCGGGCTACGCTGAGCGGCAAGGCGTCGACCTGGACGCCTACGTCGCGAGCCTGCAGCCGATCCTCACCGCGGAGCAGGTCGCCAAGGCCGTCCTGGAGGTCGCCGGAAATCCGGGCAGCGGTCCGGAGTACCTGGTCAGCGGCGCCGGGCTGAGCCCGATCAACTGACACGGGGGAGCCGCGATGGACGCCGAGTTCGCCGCCCTGGCCGAGCCCTACCGGCCGGAGCTGCTCGCGCACTGCTACCGGATCCTCGGCTCGATCCATGACGCCGAGGACCTGGTGCAGGACACCTATCTGCGGGCCTGGCGGGCGTTCGAGCGGTTCGAGGGCCGCTCGTCGGTGCGGCGATGGCTGTACAAGATCGCCACGATGGCGTGCCTGACGGCGCTGGAGACCCGGGCCCGGCGGCCGCTTCCGTCGGGCCTGGGCGCGCCTTCGGACGATCATCGGGTGGCCGTGGCCGCCCGGGAGCCGTCGGTGCCGTGGCTCCAGCCGGCGCCCGACGCGCTGTTCGCCGCCGGCGATCCGGCGGCGGTCGTGGCCGGGAGGACCGGGGTGCGGCTCGCGTTCATCGCCGCGCTCCAGCTCCTGCCCGCGCGGCAGCGGGCCGTGCTGACGCTGCGGGACGTGCTGGCGTTCCGTACGGCGGAGGTCGCCGAGATGCTGGACACGACGACCGCGGCCGTCGACAGCGCGCTCCGCCGTGCCCGGGCCCGCCTGGCCGAGGCGGGACCGGTCGAGGACGACCTGGCCGAGCCGGACGAGGAAGTCCGCCGGACCCTCCTCGACGGCTATGTCGACGCGTTCACCAGGGCCGATCCCGACGCGCTCGTGAGGCTGCTGCGGGCCGACGTCGAGATGGAGATGCCGCCGATCCCGACCTGGTTCACCGGCCAGCGGGCCGTCGTCGGGTTCCTGGCCGGCCGGGTGCTGCGCAGGGATCTGTGGCGGTTGGTGCCCACCCGCGCCAACGGCCAGCCGGCGTTCGTCGTCTACCAGCGCGCGGGTGACGGCGGTTTCGCGGCGTACGGCATGCAGGTCCTGACCCTGGTCGGGGCCCGCATCGCCCGCATCGCGGCCTTCAACGACCCGAGCCTGGTGCCGACCTTCTCCAAGGCCCCTTCAGCGGCACAGCACCACGGTGAGAACGTCGTGAAGTGACCTCCGGCTGGGTGTCCCTGGAGATCGGCCGGGGCGAGACCGTGGCCCTGCTCGGGCACAACGGCGGGGCAAGTCCACTACTGGATTGTGACGCCTTTGATATGAACCGCATTGGGGTTTGACCTGCGTAAATGAGCTACTTCGTGAGGGCATTGACGGATCGTTGCGGTGGTGCTGATCTCGTGGGCAAGATCAGGGTCCGGGGGCCATTACGCTGGTCCGCCAATGGAGGAGGGGCATCGCCCCTGCCCCCAGAACTACCCTCCTGGCCCCCGGAGCGTGATCTTGGTGGGTCCCGTGAGATTGGCTCCGAAACGATCCGACAACGCCCGTCACTTGCAGCAGGACCGCAAGAGGGCTAGGGCCACAAGCCGGTCAGCTCTAGCGCGTGCTCAGGACTGGTGGCGTGTCGGATACCGGCGACGGGTTGTCCTTGCTGGTCGTTGAGCTGCCAGCCCCCAGGTTGCGGCCGGTTTGGCCGCCCGCGCGGGCCGCCGCAGGCGGTCCGCCTTGATCCTCTATAAGAACAATTCGGCAATCATGAGCCGGGGGGGCACGACAGCCGGATCGGGCCCAGCTGGTCATCTTCGCCTATGAGCACGGCCTCGCCACGTCCCCCTGAAGCAGCGGGCGGTGCAGTTTCGAAGATCGGTGGACGCGTGGAGACCGCCTTTGATGGAATCACTACGTTCTGTTGTTTGATGGTGTCTATGTGGCGCGGGTGGCTTTTGTGACAGGTGTGCCCAGGCTGGTCGGCGGGATGGAGCTCGGCGGGAGATACCGCTTGGAGGTCCTGATCGGGCGTGGCGGCATGGGTGAGGTGTGGCGCGCCGTCGACCAGCGGCTGCGCCGGCCGGTCGCGGTGAAAGTGCTGCCCGCGGAGCTGGCGGCCGATCAGGAGAGCGTGGCGCGGTTCACCCGTGAGGCGGAGGCCACGGCTACCCTCCAGCATCCCGGCATCACCGTCGTCTTCGACATCGGTCAGGACGGCGGCCTCACGTACCTGGTGATGGAGCTGCTCGAAGGCGAGGACCTGCGCGAGCTCATCGACCGCCACCCGCACGGCCTGCCTGTGGACCGGGCCGTCAGTTTGACCGTCCAGCTGGCTGAGGCGCTGGCCGCAGCCCATTCGCGGGGAATCGTCCACCGCGACATCAAGCCCGCGAATCTCTTCGTCCTCCGCGACGGCCGCCTCAAGCTCTGCGATTTCGGCATAGCCGGCCTCGCCGACGCCGCCACCAGGATCACTCAGGACGGCGGCTCCATCGGCACTCCCCTGTACATGGCGCCCGAGCAGTTCCGCGGCGATCCGGCCGACCCCCGATCCGACCTCTACGCCCTGGGCTGTGTCCTCCAGGAACTCCTCACGGGCTCTCCCCCGTTTCAGTCCGGCTCGGGGCTGCCCGGCCTGCTCTACTCACACCTCAACGAGGCTCCGCCCTCCGTCCGGGAGCGGCGGCCGGATGTCCCTCCGGAGCTCGAGCGGCTGGTCTTCGACCTCCTGGCCAAGTCGACGGACGGTCGTCCGCCGGGCGCGGCCGCGGTGGCGTCCTTCCTCCGGAGGACAGCTCCGGCGGGTACCCTGCTGCTCCCTTCGACGCCGCCACCCACCCGAGTGGACGTCAATCCACTGACGGTGTCAGCCACAGCGCCTTTGCCCAGAAAATCCCGGAAGGGACTGGCCGTTGCGGGCACGGCCCTGGCCGTCGCGGCGGTCGTGCTCACCGCCACCGCTTTCGTCGTGGCCAACAACTGGCGGGCCCAGACACCGTCAGGTGTGAGTGCGAGATCCACTCAGCCCACGCCCACGCCCTCACCCAGCAAACCGGCGATCCACCAGATCGTCTACAAGGTGACCGGGAGCGTGCCGACCGGCACGATCTTCTACATGCACCCGGACGGTGGTTCGTCCTCCCAGACGACGAAGCTGCCGTGGTCGTTGAAGCTCAAGGCGAAGTCGTTCAACTTCCTGACCGTCGGCGCGAATACCGGACTCGCGGACGGGACCATCCGTTGCAGCATCACCGTCGACGGCAAAGTAGTCCAGGACCACTCCAGCCGTGGCCGCTTCGCCTCCGCGAGCTGCCAGTATTCTCCTTACCTTGCCGGGTACACCGCTGCACCCCTGCCGTGGAAGGGGAACTGATCACGGCATGGGGCCGGCGGGTTTTGGTTGGTTTCCCACAACTGGAGCCGGGTAACGTGCGCTGTCTGCGACATGGCACTGCCCGCCGGTTGACGGAAGGGTGAACAGTGCGGGGGGCCGCAATGTCGCGGCGCGCACATCGTTGTCTACAGGAAGGCTCGGTCGGGTGTTCAGTCGTGTCGCCATCGTCAACCGGGGTGAGGCCGCGATGCGGCTCATCCATGCCGTCAGGGAGTTGGCCGCGGAGACCGGGACACCGATCGAGACCGTCGCCCTGTACACCGACGTGGACCGCACCGCCACGTTCGTGCGCGAGGCCGACATCGCCTACGATCTCGGTCCCGCTTCCGCGCGGCCGTACCTCGATCTGAAGGTGCTGGAGCGCGCGCTGGTGGAGACCGGGGCCGACGCCGCGTGGGTCGGCTGGGGGTTCGTCGCGGAGGACCCGGCGTTCGCGGAGCTGTGCGAGAAGGTCGGAGTCACCTTCGTCGGACCGAGTCCGGAGGCCATGCGCAAGCTCGGCGACAAGATCGGCGCGAAGCTGATCGCCGAGGAGGTCGGCGTGCCGGTCGCGCCGTGGAGCCGTGGCGCGGTCGAGACCCTGGACGCCGCGCTGGCGGCGGCGGCCGAGATCGGCTACCCGCTGATGCTGAAGGCGACCGCGGGCGGCGGCGGGCGCGGCATCCGCGTGATCACGAACGGTGACGAGCTCGCCGACGCCTACGAGCGCACCAGCCAGGAGGCCGCGCGGGCGTTCGGCAGCGGCGTCGTGTTCCTGGAGCGCCTGGTCACCGGTGCCCGGCACGTCGAGGTCCAGGTGATCGCGGACGGCGAGGGAACCGCGTGGGCGCTCGGCGTCCGCGACTGCTCGGTGCAGCGGCGCAACCAGAAGGTCATCGAGGAGTCGGCGTCGCCGGTGCTCAGCCCCGCCCAGGCAGCCGAGCTCAAGACGTCGGCCGAACGGCTGGCCGTCGCGGTCGGTTACCGCGGCGCGGCCACCGTCGAGTTCCTCTACCACCCCGGCGACAAGCTGTTCGCGTTCCTCGAGGTCAACACCCGCCTGCAGGTCGAGCACCCGATCACCGAGTCCACCACCGGGTTCGACCTGGTCAAGGCACAGCTGCGGGTGGCATCCGGCGGCAGGCTCGAAGGCGAGCCGCCGGTCGAGCGCGGGCACGCCATCGAGGCCCGGCTGAACGCCGAAGACCCCGACCGCGACTTCGCGCCCTCCCCCGGCCGGATCGCGCGGCTGGACCTGCCCGCCGGGCCGGGCATCCGCGTGGACACCGGCGTCAGCGAGGGCGACACCATCCCCGCCGACTTCGACTCGATGATCGCGAAGATCATCGCCTACGGCCGCGACCGCGACGAGGCGCTCGGCAGGCTGCGCCGGGCGATGGCGCAGACCACGGTGATCATCGAGGGCGGCGCGACCAACAAGAGCTTCGTCCTCGACCTGCTCGACCAGCCCGAGGTGATCGACGCCAGCGCGGACACCGGCTGGATCGACCGCGTCCGCGGCGAGGGCAGGCTCGTCTCGCACCGGCACTCCGGCGTCGCGCTGGCGGCCGCCGCGATCGAAGCGTACGAGGAGGAGGAGCGCGTCGAGCGGCAGCGTCTGCTCTCGACGGCGTTCGGCGGACGCCCGCAGGTGCGGCACAAGAGCGGCCGGCCCCTGGACCTCAAGCTGCGTGGCGCCGGCTACCGCGTGCGCGTCGCGCGGGTCGGCCCGCACCGGTTCCGCGTCGGCGTCGAGGCCGGTGACGACGTCCACACCGCCGACGTCGAGCTCGACCGCTTCGACCAGCACACCGGGCAGATCATCGTCAACGGCACCCGGTACCACCTGCTCACCGCCACGCACGGGCCGATCCATCTGGTCGAGGTGGACGGCGTGACGCACCGGGTCGGCCGCGACGAGGGCGGCGTCGTCCGCTCGCCCGCGCCCGCGCTGGTCGTCGCCACGCCGCTGGAGGTCGGCGCCGAGGTCGAGGCGGGCGCGCCGATGCTGGTGCTGGAGAGCATGAAGATGGAGACGGTGCTGCGGGCGCCGTTCAAGGCACGCCTGAAGGAATGCGTCGTATCGGTGGGCAGCCAGGTCGAGACCGGCGCACCGTTGCTGCGGCTGGAGCCGCTCGCCGACGTCGAGGTCGAGGACACCTCGGCCGCCGGGACCGTCGAGCTGGATCTGCCCGCCGTACCCCGGACGATCCTGGCGCGCGAGCGCACCGCGCGCGGTCTGGAGGACCTGCGCAGCCTGCTGCTCGGCTTCGACCTCGACCCGCACGACGTCCGCAGGGTGCACCACGACTACCTCACCGCGCGCCGTACGGTCATCGAGGACGGCCACCGGCCGCTGGCCGAGGAGCTCGAGCTCCTCGACGTGTTCGCCGACCTGACCGAGCTGAGCCGCAACCGGCCGGCGGGCGAGGAAGGCGGCGGTGACGAGCACGTGCACAGCGCCCGCGAGTACTTCCACACCTACCTGCAGAGCCTCGACGTGGAGCGGGCCGGGTTGCCTGAGGCGTTCCAGGTCAAGCTCGCCAAGGCGCTCGGGCACTACGGCGTCACCGAGCTCGAGCGCTCCCCCGAGCTCGAAGCCGCGGTGTTCCGGATCTTCCTCGCCCAGCAGCGCGCGTCCGCCGACGCCGCGGCCATCGCGACGTTGCTGCGCGCGTGGCTGCGGGAGCCGCCGCCGGACGAGACGCTGCGCGAGCCCGCCGGTCTCGCGTTGGAACGGCTGCTGGGCGCGACGCAGGTCCGCTTCCCCGTGGTCTCCGACCTCGCGCGTGGCGTGGTGTTCGCCTGGTTCGGCCGGCCGCTGCTGCGCCGCAACCGCGCCCGCGTCTACGCCAACGTCCGCAAGCACCTGCGCCACCTGGACGCGCACCCGGACGCGCCGGACCGCGCCGAGCGCGTCGCCGAGCTGGTGCGCAGCACCGAGCCGCTGGTGCGGCTGCTCGGCCAGCGGCTGATCCGCGACGACCTGGACAACGCGATCATGCTGGAGGTGCTGACCCGGCGGTACTACGGCAACAAGGCGATCACCGGCGTCCGCACCAGCGAGGTCGCGGGCTGCACGTTCGTGGTCGCCGAGCGCGTGGGCTCGAGCGTGGTCTCCTCCGCGGTGAGCTTCGAGACGCTGGGCAGCGCACTGCGCGGGCTCGCGGAGCTGGCGAGCGGCGAGGAGGCCATCGACGCCGACATCTACCTGGTGTGGGAGGAGCAGCCGGAGGACTCCGGCGCGATGGCGGCCGCGCTGCACGAGGTCGTCAGCGCGCACCCGCTGCCGAGCCAGGTCCGCAGGCTGACCACCACCGTCGCGGGCAGCCACGGCGCGGTGATGCACCACCACTTCACCTTCCGCCCGTCGGACACCGGGATGACCGAGGAGCGGCTGATCCGCGGCCTGCATCCGTACATCGCGCAGCGGATGCAGATGGAGCGGCTGAGCAAGTTCGACCTCACCCGGCTGCCGTCATCGGATGAGGAGGTCTACCTCTTCCAGTGCGTGGCGAAGGAGAACCCGTCTGACGAGCGCCTCGTCGCCTTCGCGCAGGTGCGCGACCTGACCGAGCTACGCGAGCACGACGGCAGGCTGGTCGCGCTGCCCACGGCCGAGGACACCGTCGCCGCCTGCGTCGACGCGATCCGCCGCGCTAGGTCGCGGCGGCCGTCGAACAAACGCCTCAACACCAACCGGATCGTGATCTACGTCTGGCCGCCCAGCGGCATCACCCGCGAGGAGCTGGAGCTGATCGTCCGGCGCGTGCTGCCGACGACCGCGGGCGCCGGGCTGGAGGAGACGCTGTTCATCGCGCGGCAGCGCGACCCGGAGACCGGCGAGCTGACCAAGATCGCCGTACGGATCTCGCTCGACGCCACCGGCGCCACCGAGCTCACCATCGGCGAGCCGTCTGACGAGCCGATCGAGCCCCTCGACGACTACCGGCAGAAGGTGCTGCGCGCGAGCAGCCGCAACACGGTGTACCCGTACGAGCTGACCGGCATGCTCGGTGACTTCGTCGAGCACGACCTCGACGACGACCACTCGCTGGTGCCGGTCGACCGGCCGAAGGGGCGCAACAGCGCGGCGATCGTCGCGGGCGTGGTCACCACCTCGACCCCGCGCCACCCGCAGGGCATCACCAGGGTCGTGCTGCTCGGCGACCCGACGAAGGCGCTCGGCGCGCTGTCGGAGCCCGAGTGCCGCCGCGTGATCGCCGCGCTGGACCTGGCCGAGCGGATGCGGGTGCCGCTGGAGTGGTACGCGCTGTCGGCCGGCGCCCGGATCTCCATGAAGTCGGGCACCGAGAACATGGACTGGGTGGCCGCGGCGCTCAAGCGGATCGTCGAGTTCACCCAGGACGGCGGCGAGATCAACATCGTGGTCGCGGGCATCAACGTCGGCGCGCAGCCGTACTGGAACGCCGAGGCGACGATGCTCATGCACACCAAGGGCATCCTGGTGATGACGCCGGACTCGGCGATGGTGCTCACCGGCAAGCAGTCGCTCGACTTCTCCGGCGGCGTGTCGGCCGAGGACAACTTCGGCATCGGCGGCTACGACCGGGTGATGGGCCCGAACGGGCAGGCGCAGTACTGGGCGCCGAACCTGGCCGCCGCCCGCGACGTGCTGATGTCGCACTACGACCACACCTACGTCGCGCCCGGCGAGCAGGCGCCGCGGCGGGCGACCACGACCGACCCCGTCGACCGCGACATCTCCGACTTCCCGCATGCCGTGGAGGGCAGTGACTTCACCCGCGTCGGCGAGATCTTCTCCGCCGAGGCCAACCCGGACCGCAAGAAGCCGTTCGACATCCGGACCGTGATGCGCGCGGTCTCCGACCAGGACCACCCGGTGCTGGAACGCTGGGCGGGCATGGCCGACGCGGAGACCGCGGTGGTGCAGGACGTTCATCTCGGCGGCATGCCGGTGTGCCTGCTCGGCATCGAGTCGCGGGCGGTGCCGCGGCGTGGCTTCCCGCCCACCGACGGCCCTGACACCTACACCGCGGGCACGCTGTTCCCGCGGTCGTCGAAGAAGGCCGCGCGAGCGATCAACGCCGCCAGCGGCAATCGCCCCCTGGTGGTGCTGGCGAACCTGTCGGGGTTCGACGGCTCGCCCGAGTCGATGCGGAAGCTGCAGCTGGAGTACGGCGCCGAGATCGGCCGCGCGATCGTGAACTTCCGCGGGCCCATCGTGTTCTGCGTCATCTCGCGCTA
Organism: Nonomuraea sp. NPDC050536; assembly: GCF_044457685.1. Taxonomy (NCBI): domain Bacteria; kingdom Bacillati; phylum Actinomycetota; class Actinomycetes; order Streptosporangiales; family Streptosporangiaceae; genus Nonomuraea; species Nonomuraea sp. NPDC050536. The sequence goes on along the minus strand of NZ_JBITHD010000040.1, from coordinate 539 downwards.
CCACGGCGGTGCGTTCGTGGTGTTCTCGAAGGCGCTGAACCCCAACATGACCGTGCTCGCGCTGGAAGGCTCGTTCGCCTCGGTGCTCGGCGGCGCCCCCGCCGCCGCGGTGGTGTTCTCCGGCGACGTCAACGCCCGCACCGCGGCCGACCCGCGCGTACGGGACCTGGAGGCCCGCGTCGCGGCCGCCCCCGGCGCCGACAAGGCCGCGTTGACCGCGGAGCTGGACGAGCTCCGCTCGTCGGTCCGCGCGGAGAAGCTCGGCGAGGTGGCCGCGGAGTTCGACCGCGTGCACAACATCCAGCGCGCGGTCGAGGTCGGCTCCGTCGACGCCGTCATCCGCGCCGCCGAACTCCGCCCGCGCATCATCGAGGCCATCGAGTCCCGCCTGCGCTGATCACACCCCCGGCGGCCTCCGGAGCACCGGAGGCCGCCCCCCCGCGCGGGCCCCCCCGGGGCGCCCGGCCCGGTGCCCAACCCCGGGGGGGGGCGGGGGGGAGGGGGGGGAACCGCAACGCGCGGAGGGGGGCCGGGTGATC
>NZ_JBITHD010000039.1:0-66930 GCF_044457685.1 Nonomuraea sp. NPDC050536 | reverse complement strand
CAGCCACCCTCTGGACCGCAAACGCACCAGCCACCTGGCCCGACTCGAACCAGCCCTGGCCGCATGAGAATGAGTTAACCAGCAGGGTCCTGTAGCGCGTCAAAACTCGCACATAGGGTCTGATCTGGGCTTTCACTGGCCGAGCTAAAGAAGGGCCCGATCGGCCCAGTCCGGCTTCGGTTGCGCGACCTGACGCCGCAGCACCGCCACCTCGGGCTCATGTGGGTGATCTCGCCCTGCGGCACCGCGGCGGACACAGCCGTACAGCATGAAAACGGCACAGACCCGCACGTAAAAGCTGTCGCGGGCGGAGCTTTCGTATGCTTGGGCGATGATCGGGTTGTTGGGGCCGGTTGAGGTGGATGGGCGGGTGATCAGTGCCGCCAAGCCGCGCACGCTGCTGGCCGTGCTGGCCCTGTCTCCGCGCCGCACCGTCCCGGTGAGCGTGCTGGCCGGCGCGTTATGGGGCGCCGCGCCGCCGGCCCGGGCGGTGAATCAGATCCAGGGTTACGTCGTGCGGCTGCGCCGGCTGCTCGGCGGCGACGCGCTGGTGACCAGGACGCCCGGCTACCGGCTCGATGCCGACGATCTCGACACGCAGCGTTTCCAGCACCTGGTCACCGCGGGCAGGCGGGCGCTCGGTGAAGGGAAGGCGGAGGTGGCCGCGGCTCGGCTCGCCGAGGGGCTGGCGTTGTGGCGCGGCCCCGCGCTGGCGGACGTGCCCGACTCGCCGGTGATCGCGGCGCAGGCGGCCAGGCTGGAGGAGCTCAGGCTGGTCGCGCTGGAGCTGCGCGGCGAGGCGGAGCTGCTCAGGGGCCGCTATCAGGAGCTGGTGGCGGAGCTGCGCGTGCTGGTGGCCGCCCATTCACTGCGCGAGCGGCTGCAGGCGCAGCTGGTGACGGCGCTGTTCGGGGCGGGCCGACAGGCGGAGGCGCTCGATGCCTACGACCGTGCCCGCAGGGCGCTCGGCGAGCTGGGCCTGGCGCCGGGGCCAGACCTGCGGCGGGTGCAGCGGGCCGTGCTGCTCGGCGACGCGGGGCTGCTGGAGCCGCGGGGTCCCGGGCTGCCGGCCGTACCGGGGAAGCCCGCGGTGGGGCGCGCAGGCGGGACGGCGGACCTCGACCGGCGGTACGCGGCGCTGAGCGACGCGGCGGCGGGCACGCTGCGGCGGATGGCGGCGATCAGGCTGGCGGAATTCCCCGGCTGGTGCGTGGCGGCGGCGATGGGCAGGACCGGCGCGGACGACGTGATCGACGAGCTGGCGGGGGCGGGGCTGCTGGACGTGGCGCGCACGGACCAGTTCGGCGACCGGTGGTATCGCATCCCGTCGCTGGTGCGGCTGTTCATGGGCGAGCACGTGGCCGAGGAGTCGCCGCAGGACGTGCGTGACGCGGTCCGCAACGTGCTGGAGTGGAGCACCCGCCTGGTGGAGGGCGTCCTCGACCGGCCCGGGCTCGACCTGGAGAGCTGGGTGGCGGCGGAAGGGCCGGCGCTGGTCGACGGGCTGCGCACCGCCTGCGACTCCGGCTGGCCCGATCTGGCCAGCTCGCTGGCCGGGAGCCTCACGCGGCTGGCCTTCCTGCCATCTCCCGGACGGGCGTGCGGCATCTTCGCAGGCTCGGGCAGCGCGCCGGGGTGCCCCTGCGCGCCGCTGTGGAGCAGCGGGTTCAGCGGGAGTTCAGCGAGCTGAGTGCCGCTGGTTCAGCGGGCGCGCAGAAGATGGCGCACATGATCGGCATCCTGCTCCTGGGACTGAGCACCGGGGTCGTGCCCGCGATGCTGGCGGTCGGGCTGGTGCTGATCTACCGGACGCACCGGATCGTGAACTTCGCGCTGGCCGGGGCGGGCATCCTCGGCGGGCTGGTGTGCGTGCGGCTGGTGCAGGCGTGGCAGGTGCCCTGGGGCCTGGCGGTGCTCGCAGGGGCTGGGGCGGCCGCCCTGGTGTTCGGGCTGTCGGAGTACCTGCTGGCCCGCCGGTTCGAGCGCGCGCCCAGGACCACGCTGACGATCGCCACGATCGGGCTGGCCCAGCTCCTGCTCTTCGCGGAAGCGGTTGTCCGGTGGGCGAGTTCGGGCCGGCAGGAGTCCGCCGACCTGCGCACGTCGCTGGCCACCGTCCGCTGGTCCGTCGACGGGGTGATCCTGGACGCCAACTCGGCGCTGCTCGTGCTCTTCGCGCTCGCCGCCGTCACCGCGCTGACGCTGTTCCTTTCGAGGTCCAGGTACGGCCTTGCGGTGCGGGCTGCCGCCGACGACCCAGCCCGCGCCGCCCAGCTGGGCGTGCCGGTGCGGCGGGCCGGGACCCTCGTCTGGATCGTCGCCGCCGGGCTCGCCGCGGCCGCCGTCTCGCTCCAGGTGCCGATACTCGGGCTGGCCAGCGGGCAGGGTCACGGCCTGCTGTTGCGCGCGCTGGCCGCGGCCGTGGTGGCCAGGATGGTGAGCCTGCCCGTGGCGCTGGTCGCCGGGCTGGCCACCGGCGTGATCGACCAGGTGGTCTACTCGCTGTTCGGCGGCTCCACGCCGGCCGACGTGCTCTACGCGGTGCTCATCGTGGTGGCGTTGCTGCTGGTCAGGCCGCTGCCTGGGCGGACGTTCCGGCCCGCGCAGGCGCTCGCGCCGCGCGGCCGGGTGCATCCGGCGTGGGCGCTGCCCGCGGCGGTGCCGGTGTTCCTGGGGGAGGGAACGGCCAACCGCGCGGCGACCGTGGCGATCTACGCGATCGTCGTTGTTTCGGTCGTGGTGGTGGCGGAGTGGGCGGGCGAGCTGAGCCTGGGACAGTTCGGGCTGGCCGGGGTGGGCGCCGTGGTGGCCGGACGGTTGACGGCCGATGTCGGGGTGGCCTTCCCGACCGCCGCGCTCGCGGGCGCGCTGGCCGCCGGGCTCGTCTCCGTCCTGCTCGGGCTGGCCACGCTGCGAGTGCGCGGGCTGGGCTTCGCGGTGGCCACGCTGGGCTTCGCGGTGGCCGTGCACTCGGCGATCCCGCTGCTCGCGCCGCGTGCCCGGCCGGCCCTGGTCGCCTCCGACCGGGTGCTGTACGTGATCGTGGTGGTCGTGCTCGGGCTGGTGATGCTCGGGCTGGTCAGACTGCGCCGTACCCGGACCGGACGCGCGGCCCTGGCCGTGCGCGACGACCCTGCGAGCGCACGCGTGTACGGCATCAGCCCGATCCGCGTCCGCCTGACCTGCTTCGCGGTGGCAGGGACGGTGGCCGGGCTCGGCGGCGCGCTGCTCGCGGTGCACCAGCACGCCGTCACCGCCAGCTCGTTCCCGGTGGCCGAGAGCGTCGCCGTGCTCACCATGGCCGTCGTGGGCGGCGCCTGGTCGCCCGCCGGGGCGGTGCTGGGCGCGGTGGTGATCAGGAGCTCGACGCTCTTCCTGCCCGCCGACTTCTCGCTGCTGCTCACCGGGGCAGGGCTGATCGCGGTGCTGCTGCTGGCCCCGGGAGGACTGGCGGCGCTACGGCCGGTCCGAGCAGCGGCATGAGGGCGCGCGGCGCGGTCGCGCTCATCGCCGCCTGCGAACTCCTGCTGGCCTTCGGCGGAGCGGGCACCGGCGTGCTGCTGCCGGACATCCAGCGCGCCTTCGGGCTGGAGCTGACCGGGATCACCACGGTGGCCACCCTGTCCACGCTGGCCGCGACGCTGTTCGGGCTGCCGGTCTCCGCCTGGATCGACCAACGGGCCAGTCGGGTGAGATGGGTGGCCGCCGGCGCCCTGCTGGCCGGGCTGTCCGGCGCGGGCGGCGCGCTGGCGCCCACCGCGGTGCTGTTCGGCCTGGCCTGGTTCCTCGACGGGTTCGCGCTCGGGGTGACCGGGCCGGTGCGCAGCAGCGTGCTGGCCGACTACACGCCGGTGGACGGGCGGCCCGCGGCGTACGCGGCCACGTCGGTGGCCAGGTCGGCCGGGACGATGCTCGGCCCCGCCGCCGTCGGCGCGGTCGCGGTGCTGGCCGGATGGCGGTGGGCGCTGCTGGTGACCAGCGCCCTGGCCCTGGCCGTCGGCCTGGCGAGCCTGCGCCTGCGCGAACCGGTGCGCGGCGCCCAGGAACGCCTCGCCCTCGGCCTCGATCACCCGCAGGAGGAGTCCAGGCCCAGGCTGGCCGAAGCGGTGGCCCTGTGCCGGAGCGCCCGAACGGTTCGCAGGTTGTGGTGGTCCACGCCGTTCACGGTCGGCGCGCTGGCCGCCCTCGGCCTGTTCCTGCCCCTCTACCTGCAGGAGAGCTTCGGGCTGAACGCCGTCGAGCGCGGGCTGGCCGGGGCGCTCGCGCAACCGTTCGCCATCGCCGGTCTGGTGCTCGGGGCGCCGCTGGCCGGGCGGCTGCTCGCCGGCCGACCGGCGCGGCTGTTCCGCGCGGTGTCGGTGATGGGGTTCGTCTCCGGCGGCTGCGTGGTGGTGATGGCGCTGGCGCCGTCGCTCTGGCTGCTGCTGGCCGCCTCGTGCCTGCTGGCACTGGCCGGATCGGTGCTCGGCCCGGGCATCTCCACGGTGCTCTCCCTGGTCATGCCCGCCAGGGCACGGACGGTCGGCTTCGCGATCGCCGCGCTCTGCTCGCTGCCCGGCATCGCGCTGCTGCCGGTCATGGGGGCGATCGGCGAGGCGTGGGGATACCGGGCCGCGCTGGTCGCGCTCGCCCCGGTTCTGGTGACGGGCGCGCTCGTCCTGGGCATGTCAGGGAACGGCTTCCTGGCCGATCTGCGTGACGCCCGGTCACTGTCGGCCGCGCTGTCGGGTTCCTTCCTCGCGCTGCGCGGGGTGTCGGTCGACTACGGCACGGAACGGGTGCTGCGCCCGGTCGATCTCGACGTGGCCGAGGGCGAGCTGGTCGCGCTCCTCGGCACGAACGGGGCGGGGAAGACCACCCTCCTGGGTACGGTCTGCGGTGCCGTACCCAGATCCGGGGGCGGGGTGGTCTTCTCCGGGCGGGACATCGGCGCGCTGCCCGCCGCCGAGCGCGCCGCGCTCGGCATCACGCTCGCACCGGGCGGCAGCGGCGTGCTCGGCTCGCTCACCGTCGCCGAGAACCTGCGCCTGGCCGCGTGGGCGCACCGCCGCGAGGCCGGAGACCGCATCGCCCAGGCGCTGGAACTCCTCCCCGATCTGTTGCCCACGCTGGACGCCCGCGCCGCCACCCTGTCCGGAGGCCAGCAGCGCATGCTCACCCTCGCCCAGGCGCTCGTGGCCAGGCCCAAGCTGCTGCTGATCGACGAGCTCTCGCTCGGCCTGGCGCCCGCCGTCGTCGAACGGCTGCTCGCGGTGATCCGGCGGCTGCACCGCGAGGGGACGACCATCGTGGTGGTGGAGCAGTCGGTCAACCTGGCGCTGGAGCTGTGCCCGCGCGCCGTCTTCATGGAACGCGGCGAGATCCGCTACGACGGCCCCTCAGCCGGCCTGCGCGAGCGTCCCGACCTGCTCAGATCGATCTTCCTGTCCCCCGGTACGGCCCCGGTTTCCACGCAGGCGGGCCCTGCGGTGCTGCGGGTGACCGGGCTGAGCCGCTCCTTCGGCGGCGTCACCGCCGTCGACGGGGTGAGCTTCACCCTGAGGCGCGGCGAGGTGCTCGGGCTGATCGGCCCGAACGGCGCGGGCAAGACCAGCCTTCTTGACCTGCTGTCCGGTCTCGACCGTCCTGACGCGGGCCGGATCGAGTGCGCCGAGGTGCTGGGCCGCTGTTTCCAGTCGGCGGGCTCGTTCCCCGCCCTGACCGTCACCGAGGCGATCATGGTCGGCGGTGACCGGCGGCTGGCCGTCCGCGAACCCCTGGCGCACCTGCTCGCCCTGCGCGCCGCCCGGTTCAGCGAGAAGGCGGCCCGCACCTGGGCCGAGGAGCTGATCGAGCTGCTCCACCTCGGCGACTACCGCGACCACCGGGTGGGCGAGCTGTCCACCGGCACCCGCCGCGTCGTCGACCTGGCCTGCGCCCTCGCTCACCGCCCGGGAGTGCTGCTGCTCGACGAGCCGTCCAGCGGGCTGGCCCAGCGCGAGGTCGAGCAGCTGGCCGCGCTCCTGCTGCGCGTCCGCGCCGAGCTGGACGCCAGCCTGATCGTGGTCGAGCACGACATCCCGCTGCTCGCCTCCCTCGCCACCCGCCTGCTCGCCCTCGACGCCGGCCGGGTCATCGCCTGCGGCGCGACCGCCGACGTGCTCGCCGACCCCGCCGTGCTGGCCTCCTACCTGGGCGGCGACCCGCGCGCCGCCCAGCGGTCGGGGAGGCACGATGCGTAGGGCACCGGGATACGCGCTGGCGGCGCTGTGCCTGGCCGTGCTGCTCGCCGCCGCGCAACTCCTGCACCAGGCGGTCCCGCCGCTGCCCGACTACCTGCGCGACGACCCGGCCTGGCGGCCGCCCGTCGCGACCGCCGACTGCTCCCGCCGCGCCCAACTCGGCAAGGACTTCCCCTGCCGGGCCCGGCCGCTCCCCAGCTCCGGCGGGACCATCGTGATCGTCCTCTACCTGCCCTGGGAACGGCCCGACGTCACCGCCATGCGCGCCACCATGGGCCTGGCGAGCCTCGACGAGATCGAACGGCAGGCGCACACTTCCTTCGCCTACTTCACCCACGCCTTCGAGACCTACGGCCGCACACCCGTGCTCAAGGTCTACCGCTCCCAGGCGCCGCCGACCGACGACCCCGCCCTGCGCGGCGACGCCACCACCCTCGATGAGGACCTCGACGCCGACTTCGTGATCGGCGCCGTCCACCCCACGCTGATCGACGAGCTCACCAGGCGCGGCATCGTCTCGCTCAGCGCCGCCTACCTGCCGGGCGACTTCCTGCGCGCCCACGCCCCCTACCACTACAGCCTGCTGGCCGACACCGACACCGTGAACCGGCTGCTGGCCTCCTACATCGCCCGCCGGCTCGGGCCGCGCGCCGACTACGCGGGGCGGGGCCTCAAGGGCAGGCCGCGCCGCTACGCCGTACTGCACAACGCCGAGACACCCGTCGGCGAGCAGCTCTCCGCCGCGCTGCGCTCGCAAGGTGTACGGCCGGCGATCACGATCGGCTACCCCGCCGACTCCAGCGCCGTGGCCACCTACGCCAACCTCATCCAACAGGTGCGCTCCGCCGGAGCCACGACCCTGGTGTGCGCGTGCGCCCCCGAACCCCTCGCCTACCTGACCGGCATCGCCGCCGGCCAGGGGTACCAGCCCGAGTGGATCATCGGCGGGCACGACTTCAACGACGTGGACGTCGCTGCCCGCGTCTTCGAGCCCAGCCAGTGGCGCCGCGCCTTCGGCATCAGCACCCTCGCCACCCCCGACCGCGACGATCGGGGCGACCCGACGTACTGGACCATGGCGCTGCTCTTCCTCGGCCTCGAATCCGCCGGGCCCACCCTCGACCCCGGCACCTTCCGGCAGGGCATGCGGCTGCGAGCCGTACCCGCCGACGCCAGGGAGATCTGGTGGGACGCCGCGGCCCGCGTGTACCGCTCGCCGGACGGCGGGCGCCGCCGTACCACCTGGCCTGCTACCCCCGCCAGGCCCTTCGACCCCGCGTGCCTACCGCGCGATTCCTGCAAGGAGTGACCCCCGTGAACCTGACCGACTTCCACGCCACGCCGCAGCGGCCCTTCGACCCCGCTGCCCAGCTGCTCGGGCGGGACGGCGCGCCCTTGGATCCCTTCGCGGCGTTCACCGGGGAATCCGCGGCTTTGGCCGATTACCTGCACGTCATGGGGTACGCGCTGCTCAAAGGTGTCTTCACCCCGTGGGAGGTCGCCGAAGCCCTGGCCGCGGCCCTTCGGCTCGCCGAGGCGGCGAAGGAGGGAGACGGGCGTTCCTGGTGGGGCCGCGACGCTCAGGACACCCCGGTGCTGACCCGCATCCTGTGGAGCGGCGACGAACCAGCCATAGCCGGGATGTCGGCCGACCCCCGCATCCTGTCGATGGCCGCCTTGTCACCCTTCGGCCTGCGCCCAGCAGGACCCGGCATGATCCTGTACAAGACCCCGGGCGTGACAGGCGGGCTGGCCGACATCCCGTGGCACCGGGACTGCGGCATGGGAGGACACGACGAACGCTGCCCGATGCTCATCGCCAGCGTGTGCCTGCGCGGAGGGAGTCCGACGGCGGGGGAACTGCGGGTCCTGCCGGGGTCGTGGCTGACTGCACCGTCGTACGGCGAGCACGAAGGTGTCGGGCTGGACCTCCGGCCCGGAGACGTTTCCCTGCACTACAGCGACATCATGCACGCCTCGTTGCCGGCTGTCGGCCCGGTGGGCCGGATCAGCGTCCTGATCGCCCTGACCCCGGCCGGCCGCGTCCCGCCCCCGGTGTGAATCCTCTGCTGGGCCGGTCCCAGGCCGGAGTCAGGGCCGCGAAACTGGGGTGGGCGTGACGTCGTATGCCGCGACCGACCAGGCTCCAGGACGCCTGCCCAGTTCGGCGGCCAGCCGATCGGGCGCCCTCGGGTCGGACAGATCCGTGCATCCGCGACACGAGCCCCGCCCGTGTGCGACAGGAGCATCGGGCGGGAAAACCCAGAACGTCACCTTGTGATCGCGGCCGAGCCAGCCCGGTTCGTGAGCCTTGTCGGCGGTGCCTGGCGATCAGGTTGGTGGCGATGCCGTACAGCCAGGGCCTGACCTCGCCCCGCGAGGACTCGTATCCCCCCTTGAGGGCAACGAGGAAGACCTCGGCAGCCAGGTCGTCGGCGACGTCCGCGGGGAGCCTACGGGCGATGTAGCGGTGGATCTCGGCGAAGTGCGCGTCGAAGATCCGATCGAGATCGGTGCGCAGCGGGGTCGGAACGCTCACGTCGGCTGCCCAGCTGGCATCGGTAATGGGGTCACGCACTGCTCTCCATCCGATCAGGAACGGCGGTCACCCCTGATTGCCCGGTAGAGCGGAATGCTTTCACGGTTTAACAATCGGGCACTCCAGACCACTTCCTGGCGTGGTCGCTGGCGGCGCCGTGGCGCCGACTCACCATCGCAGAGTCCTATCGACATATGATCTTTTCACCTGACATGTGCCCGATTGTCGGAAAGGCCTCCATGATCCACCCCCTCACTCGGCGGTCCGCCCTGCTGGGCACCGCGGCCGTGGCCGGCCTCGCCCTGTGGGACAGCCCGGCCGAGGCGGCCGGTGCCGCCGCGTTCGACGCCGCGCGTGAGCGGTGGGTGGGCCTGCTGGCCGGCGGATCGTACGACTCCGCCTACACCGACAAGACGCAGGCGATCGAGGGCTCGGCCAATGCGGTGCTGCGCAAGCTGAAGCCCGCCCCCGACCGCCCGAGCCTGTGGCCCGACCTGCCGCTTGAGAACCCCCGGACGGGCAACTTCAACCGCGCCTACAACCGCATGCGCACACTGGCGCTGGGCTGGGCCACACCGGGCACCGCCATGCACCGGGACAGCCAGGTCGCCGAGACCGCGGTCAGTGCGCTGGACTTCCTGTACGAGCACGCCTATCACGAGGGGCTCGACCGGCGGGGCAGCAACTGGTTCTGGTGGGAGATCGGTGTCCCCCGCTCGCTGACCGACACCTGCGCCCTGCTGTACGACGGCCTGCCCAAGGACCACCTCGAGCGCTGGCTGCGCCCATTGCGCCGCTGGTGCCCCGACCCAGAGCGCCGCGTCAGCCACCCCGGTGTCGTCGAGACCGGCGCCAACCGGGCGAGCAAGGCCATGGCGGTGGCGATGCGCGGATTGCTCACCTACGACCCACGCCTCATCAAGCGGGCCAGGGATGCGGTCTCCGACCTGCTCCGGCCGACCGCGGGCCCAGGCGACGGCTTATACCGTGACGGGTCGTTCATCCAGCACGACGTGTACCCCTACACCGGCAGCTACGGCGTGGACTACCTGGAGGGCGTGGCCAAGCTGATCGCCATGCTCGCGGGATCACCGTGGGAGATCACCGGAATCGGGGACGTCTACAACATCGTGGACCGCTCGTTCGTGCCGTTCATCTTCGACGGGCTGATGATGGACTGCGTACGCGGCCGGCAGATCTCGGTGCAGGGCCACCGTGACTACCACTCGGGGCAGAAGGCGGTCGAGTCCATCCTCACCCTGCTCGAGGCGGCGCCCGAGCGCTATGCCCAGCGCTGGCAACCGATGGTGAAGGGCTGGCTCACCCGCAACCAGGCCATCCCCTACGACACGCTCGCACCGCTGGCGAGCATCGCGAGGGCCAAGGCCCTGCTGGAGGACCTGTCGGTGCCGGTCGGCCCGCGCACGACAGGCACGTACGTCTTCGCCGACATGGACCGGGTCGTGCACCGCCGTCCCACCTGGGCCTACGCGATCGCGATGAGCTCGGAGCGTATCGGCGCGGCCGAGGCCATGAACCGGGAGAACCTGCACGGCTGGTTCACCGGCGACGGCATGACCTACCTCTACACCGGCGACCTCACCCACTGGAACGACGACCTGTGGCCCACGATCGACCCGTACCGGCTGCCGGGCACGACGGTCGACACCCGCAGACGCGCCGATCTCCCGCACGGCAAGCGTCGCCTGCCACCCACCCCGTGGGCGGGCGGCGTGGCACTCGACGGCGAGTACGGCGTGGCGGCCATGAAGCTGATCGCCGACGGCTCCTCGCTGCGGGCCAAGAAGGCGTGGTTCCTCCTCGACGACGCGGTGATCGCCCTCGGCACCGGCATCACCGCCTCCGACGGCCGCCGCATCGAGACCATCGTGGAGAACCGCAACACCCACGACAGGCATCCGCCGCTGACTCAGGGCGACGGCTGGGTCCACCTGTCCGGTGTGGCCGGCTACGCGCTGCTCGACGGCATCGACGTGAAGGTGATCCGCAAGAAGCGCACCGGCCGCTGGCGGGACATCGACAAGGGCGCCACCACCGGAGGCGACCAGACCCCCACCACCAGGCACTACACAACGATCCTCATCGACCACGGCGCCGATCCGCACAAGGCACGCTATGCCTATGCCGTACTGCCCGACGCCTCCATCGCGCAGACCGCAGCTTACGGCCGGCGGATCGAGATCCTCGCCAACTCCGGTGCGGTGCAGGCCATTTCCCGCGACAACATGCTCGCCGCCGTCTTCTGGCGCGCGGGGACCGTCGAGACCACGGATGGACCGCTCGCCGCCGACGGCCCATGCACGCTGCTGATCAGCCGCGACCACAAGCAGGTACGGCTCGCGGTCTCCGACCCGTCCAGGACCGCCGACGAGGTGAAGATCACGCTGCCCTGGCCGGTGAAATCGGTCAAGGAAAGCGACCGCAGCGTGCGCAAGGCCAAGAGCGCGGTCAAGGTGGAAGTCGGCGGCAGCCGCGGGCACGCCCACACCGCGGTGGTGCGCATCTGAACCTCCGAGGCGCTCGAAGCCGGACCTCGACAGTCTCGGGCAGTCGGGTACGAGATCAACGATCAGACCACGACAAAGAGACTTCTTCCCTGTCAAGGTGAGCCACACCGCGACGTTGCCCAGCCGCTCGCGCTCCGCCGAGTCACAAGGTCGTTGGCTCGCTCGCCTGCCACTTGCGCCCGATCGCCCGCAGCATCGCCGGATACACGCCCAGGTAGCGGAACGGCCTGATGCCCAGCATGTACACGGCGCCCAACAACCCGTTCGGCTTCACCAGGACGGTCATCTGGCCGCGGTAGCCACCGGCGCCGTCAGGGACCCAGCCGATGTGCATCACCCCCTGCATGGTCTTGTTGGCGATCTCGGCCGCCCACTCGTCGTGCGTCTGGTAGACGGAGGTGAACTGACCCCGATCGGGTCCCCGCGTGCCCTCGCGCAGGTCCGCGGGCAACCGATCCCGCAACGACGGCACCCGGCCCCCGAGGCCCGCGTCGGCCTCGTCCCACCTGAGCAGCTTCCCGAGCTTCCACCGGATCGCGAAGAGCGCGCGCGTCAGAGGGGTGAAGCCGCCCGGCCCGTCGCCGCCGGCGAACTGGCGCACGAGCCGCGCGAGGTCGTCGGGACCGCCCGGTGTCGGTAGCGCCCACACGTCCTCGACACGGAAGTCGCCGGCGATCTCGTGGATGCGCCAGGGCCTGGACGTGTAGGCGGTTGCGGGGAGTCTCATGGGCACACCCTTTCCATACGATTGCGTATGGAAAGAGGCTAACACCGCCCCATACGGGACCGTATAGTCGGGGTCAACCGGAGGTCATTGCGCCTGCCGAAAAATCCGTCCATGCAGTTGAGCTCCGCCGAGACGGTCTCGTCGGCGTACGTCGAGGTTGGTCAGTCTGGCCGGATCCGGGACGGCGCGTAGAGGAGCCGCCTGAGTCAGGGCTTGGTGTGCTCGGTGCTGGTTGTAGAAGTGTTCGTACTCGCGCGGAGCGTGCCGTAGGCGGCGTTCGTTCCAGAGCAGACAGCGGTCCAGAAGCTCACTTGCACCCACCGCTCCATGACGGAGTTCATCCGCGGTATAGGGACGCCGGTGAGCACCGTTTGAATCCCGGCATCGGCGAGGATCTGCTCCATGAGGGCCGGGAACTTCCCGTCCTTAGCGCGCCCGGCAACCGACGTCCTCCAGGTACGCCTTGGAGGTCATCGCCGTCTACGGCCGCTACCGAGGCAGCCTGCGGTACATGGAGTGGCCGAGGCCCATGACTTGGCCCTGGCTCCCTGCTGAGCAACACCAGGGGCGAGGTAGCCGGAGGCTGGGCGGTGCGTGCGGCCGGCGAATGCGGGCCGCACGCAACCGATGATCACCAGCACTCGTCAGAGTGTGCAGAAGGCGACACCCTGGATCCTTGTTTCATACGGGGAGTCGTTGCGGACGTAGGACCGCCAGGAAGAGAGGGACTCCGGGTAGTTGTCGGTGACGGCGCCGACCGGGGTGTTGTGCGGCTGGAGCACGCCCCCGCCGATGAGGCGCCAACCTTGGGGGCAGGTCGCGGAAGCCGAGGCGAGTTGACCCACGCGAACGGTGAGGAGTGCGCCTTCTACGACCTGATAGGGCCCGGTGCCTCTCACACAGACGGCGTACGGCCACACGTCCACGTTCGCATCGCCGGTATTGCGCACGTAGTTGGTCCAGGTGTCTCCGGTGGAGCCCGGTGCCAGAGCGGGAGCGCTGACGGTGTTGGGTACTGGCCAGAAACCGCCGCCCACGGCCTTGCGGCCATCGGTGCACGTCGCGGAGGCGGCGCGGTAGACGCCTGGCTCGGCTATCCGGTGTGCGCCTTCGGTGAAGAGATAGTCGCTGACATTGGAGTCACAGACCGCGTAGACGGTCATGTCAGCGGCGGAGCCGGAGAGGTTGCGCACGTTGACGATCCAGCCCGCGTCGGTGCTCGGGGTGTACGGGCCGGTGTGGATGAGCTGAATCCCGCCGGGGCTGTTGTTGGACTCCCCGCCGTTCACCGCCCGCATCCCGGACGGGCAGTAGACCCACTGCCGCCATACCTCGCCCGCCGGTACCGTCATCGGCCCGTATTGGGCGATCTGGCGGCCGGCTACCGAGGCCACGTCTGGACGGGCCGGTCGCGGCGGTACGGCCTTGGGCTCAACATCCGTAAGCGGCTGCTGGATCTCCGGTGCTGCGCCGCGCGGCCCGGGCACCGGCCCGCCGCCACCATCACCACCAGGCCGTGCTGCCACCGCCGCGGCGGGCACGGCGAGGTGTGGGGTGGAGGCCGCTGCGGCGCCCTGCAGGGCGGTCAGCAACAGCGGCAGCGCGATCAACACACGCGTCACCATCACCACAGGGACGGGCACGCTCATCGACACCTCTCCTTCTACGTCGACTCGGATCAGAGGCACTGCAACCGATCCGGGAGTGGACCGCGCGTGCATCCTCATCCAACCACCCATGCACACGCTAAGTGATCATTGAATACGCAAAGTAATGATGATCTTCGAGGATGCCGATGCACAGGTCATGGCCGTGAAGTTGCCCCGGAATTTTCGGCTACCAGCGCCACTCCTGCGAGCGACTGGCGGGAACCGATCGATTCCTGCCACAGGCAGGGGCGACCCCTTGGATGACGTGCCGATAATCGTTGTGCCCGAACACCACTCAGGCCCGACACCCGGCCTCCGGCGAGAGTCTGCCCAAGCTGGCCGGCTGGGGGTTCTCTACGCCCCCGAGCGTGCCGCATTGCCGCGGGCGGGGCCTGGAAGAGGTTCCCGAGATCTCTTTCCCTGGGGGACGTCCACCAGGAACGTGAACACCACAAGGGCCTGCCCACCAGGGATTTCGCACTAAAGGATCATGAAGAGCGGCATCGAATCACATGGCGTCCCGGACTCATAATCCAAGGCCACACCATCCGCCTCACCGCACCCCTCACCCTCCACCACGCCGCACTCCAGCAGAGCTCCGCGCTGGCCGCCGACACCGCCAGCCCCGCCGAGCGGAAAGCTCACCGGGTCTACGCCACCCGCATCGGAACGGCCAACGGCGGTAACTCCGCCTGAACCGGCTCGCTAACGCCGTTTTCCGTTCGGTTGCTGCTCAAGCCCCGATACACGACGGCGCACGGTTGCACGCCGAGATCGCTGCTCAGGGCTACCGTGGCAGCGCCCGCTCGGTCCGCCGCTATCTTGGGGCATGACGAGCATCGGAACGAAAAATCCCGTTAGTGATCCTCGCAGGTCAGAGAGAGATGATCTCGTCTGGCAAGTAAGGCATGTCGAATCGAACTTGTGTCCAGGTGTTTCGGCCCGAAACACCTGGACGGCGTTGCCGTACGGCAACGGTTGGCTCGCTCGCCCCAGGAAGGCATGGCAGCGCCTGTGGCCGAAGGCGGGCCGTCAGTAGACAAAGTGGTTGTCCTCGGCGAACAGGGCGGCCATCTCGGGACGGGGCGGGACAGGCAGAACGGACAGGCTCTACGCGCCGGGACGGCGGCCATCGCGTTGCGGGCTCGCACAAGTGCGCGGTCGGTTGTCAGCGCCGACGGGCGTCCGGCTTGCATCAGCAGGCCCATCAGGCGGGGCGGTAGGTCCTGGCCCATGCGCGCGCTGAGGACCACGACCTCGGCCTCGACGGTCGGCTGCATCGGCTGGCGCAGGAGCGCGGCGCGCAGCGGCCACGGCGGGCAATAGCCGCCGCTCGCCGGGCGGCCGTCATTGGGCGTGGCGGAGGCGACATCGCGGACGGCGACAGACAGAGCCTCGCCGAGCTGGGCCACGTCCTGATCGGCTGCGACGCCGAGAGCCACCATCGCGTCCACGCGTTCCCAGTCGCGCGGGTCGAACTCCTCGGCCCCCTCTGTGACGGGGGCGGCCGTTATAGGGGTTCTCTTGTCCCCACATCCCCGTCAACGTCCGACCGGGACACGAGGTGGCGAAGGCGTGACGTGGGTTAGTGCGGCGACAGGTAGCCCACCTTCCAGGAACCCGAGTAGTAGCAGGTCAGCGACGGCTTGCTGGCCTTCGGCGCGCTACAGACCTTGAACTCGACCTGGTAGACGTCGTGGTAGGTGCGCGTGAAGCTCTTAGGCGTGCCGTACGTGCATGAGATGACCGACCTGTCGAAGAACGGCAGGTTGTTCCCCTCGCGGTGGGTGATCCTCAGCAGCAGCCACCCGCAGTTGCTGCCGCGGGAGCGGTCCGTGACCTTGCCCTTGATCTTGACGGTGTCGGCCGTGGGCAGTACCTCGTGGTCCTCGCCGCTGGCGGTGAGCGTCCCGGCGGCGCTGACACCCGCCTTGCTGTACGGCCCCCACGCCTTCGTGCCCGCCGCGAACGCGGGCGAGGCCATGAGCGCCAGAGCCACAGGAGCGACGAGCAGGCTTGCGAACTTCATCGAGCGTCCTTTCCTCGCGAAGCCCCGAGTCTCACCCGGAAATCGCGGGAGCGCCTGAGTAACCCCCTACTCTGGTGTTTCCGAAATGTCGGCGCCGGCGACAACATCGGCGTCGGTTGCTGGCGCTCCCGGGTGCTCGGCATCGACCTCGATGTGAAGGACGGCATCGCCCGCTTCGCCGCCCTGTGCGACCAGCACAGCCAGGCCTGGCCGGACACCCTCACCGTCCGCACCCCTTCGGGCGGGTTGCACCTGTACTTCACGGTGCCCGCCGACCTCGTCATCGGCTCGACCGCGGGCCGCAGTCCGGGCTCGCCGCTCGGGCCGGGGATCGACACCCGCGGGCCCGGCGCCGGCGGCCGCGGCGGCTCACCGCTCCCGGCCGACCGGCCGGCGTCCCATCGGCGGAGCTCCACCCGCCAGGCCGACGCCGTCGACCTCAGCTCATGGGGCTGATCACGCTCCCTCCGATGCGATCAGGAGCCCCGGCCGACGTCGGCCGGGGTTCCTGTTTTCGACCGTGGATGAGGACGCGGCCGCGTCATGAACTCCCCGCCCGGTCGTGTGCATGGAGGAGGCGGTGCGTTCGGAGGGGGACGCGCCGCATCCCGATCCGGACGGCCGGATCGGGATGTGCGGGGGCAGTCCGCCTGAGGCGTCCGCACCCATCAAGAGGTCTTCGCCCCCAGCCGCCGACACACGGCGGGCCGTGGTCGCGGATACACCAGCGCCCCCGCCGCGGGCCATACCGCCTGTCTCGGCGCCGCCGCTGCGTGAGCCGGCTGCCGGCGATGCCCGCAGCTGGCCCTCGCTGTGAGAGACGGATAGGTGACGATCGTGTCCTGATTGGATCCTGGGATGGGGGCGCAATTGACCGATTTCGCCCCCGCTGCCGATCGGCCTGCCGGATGGGTGGGCCACCTGTCGCCCCGCGCTCGCCCGACACCAAACCTCGCGCCGCCGCCCGAGGAGGCGCAGGTGGGGTCCATGGTGGCTTCCTGAACAACCTCGACTCGAGTCCCGCTGCGGCCAGGTGGGTGTGCTGGCGCATCTGGAACGCGGCGAACTCGTGGTCTCGATCGTTCTTCTCGTCCGGCCCTACCGTCTACGCGGCACGAGTCCGGCCTCGAAGGCGATGATCGCCAGCTGGACGCGGTCCCGAGCTTCGAGCTTGGCGAACAGACGCGCGACATGCGTCTTCGCCGTCGCCGCGCTGATCACCAACCGCTCGGCTATCTCAGCGTTCGACAGTCCCTGTCCGACCAGTGCCAGCACCTCGCGCTCCCGGTCGGTGATCCCCGCGATGAGACTTGAGTCCGCGGCGGGCTCGGCGTCCGGCTCGGGGGCCGCGGGGCCGGACGTTCCGGCGAAGTCCGCGATCAGCCGTCGGGTCACGCTCGGCGCGATCAACGCGTCGCCGGCCGCTACCACGCGGATCGCGTCCAGGATCGCGTCCAGGGCCATGCTCTTGAGCAGGAATCCGCTGGCCCCGGCGCGCAGTGCGCCGTAGACGTACTCGTCGTCGTCGAAGGTCGTCAGCACCAGCACCTTGGGCGGGTCCGGCTCGGCGGTCGCCTGCCGGGTCGCCTCGATCCCGTCCATGTCCGGCATCCGGATGTCCATCACCACGACGTCCGGCCGCAGCTCACGCACCAGGCGCACCGCCTCGCGGCCGTCGCCGGCCTCGCCGACCACCTCCAGGTCGTCGGTGTCGCCGATCAGGATCGCGAGCCCGACCAGCATCAGCGGCTGGTCATCGACCAGCAGTACCCGCACGCTCATGCCGGGAGCCTCGCCGCCACCCGGAATCCGCCCTCCGGACGCTGGCCCGCGCTGAACTGGCCGGACAGCAACGTCACCCGCTCGCGCATGCCGAGCAGGCCGAAGCCGCTCCCGCCGGCCGCCGCCGAGAGCCTCGGACGGCCGGGCCTGCCGGGACCGTCGTCCACCACCTCGATCGTCACTCCTGTCGGCTCGTAACCGACCGCGACCCGGCACGTCCGCGCGCCGGAATGCCGCACCACGTTCGTCACCGACTCCTGGACGATCCGGAACGCCGACAGCTCGATCTCCGGCGGCAGCGGGCGCCGCTCGCCCTGCCAGGTCACGTGGACCCGCACCCCGGCGTCGGCCGTGCGTTCGGCGAGCCGCGGGACGTCCGCCAGGCTGCCGGCCGGCGCCAGCGGAGCGGCCCCCGGCATGGCGTCGTCGGGCTCGGCGCGGCGCAGCGCTCCGAGCATGCGCTGCAGCCCGAGCAGCGTCTCCCGGCTGGTGGTCTCGATGCCGGTCAGCGCCTGCCGCGTCTGCTCGGGCTTGGTCTCCACGACCCGCGCCGCCGCTCCCGACAGCACCGTGATGATCCCGATGCTGTGCGCGACGCTGTCGTGCAGTTCGCGGGCGATCCGCAGCCGCTCGGCCATGACGGCGCGGGCCGCGGTCTGCTCGTGCAGGGCTTCGAGGTATTCGCGGCGTTTGCGGTACACCCCGCCGAAGACCCACGCGACCGCGAACACGAACGCGAACTGCCCGGCCCACGGGGCCGCGTAGCCGACGGATTCCCTGGAGTGGACGAAGGTGCGCTCGACGAACACGGTCGCGACGGCCACGACGGAGCCGACGGCGGCAGCCTTCGGCCGCCGGGCGGCGAGGTACCCGCCCAGGACCGGGAGCAGGAGGAGCACGATCCAGGGCTGCGCGCCGAAGAGGTCACTGAGGGCTGCTTCTTCGCCCAGGACCGCCGCGAAGACCGCCGCGGGCAGACGGCGCACCAGCAGGATCGGCAGGGCGAGCACGAGGCAGAGACCGATCATCTGGTCGGGCCCGAGGTCGGGGAACCGGAACGGGCCGCCATTGTGCCGGATCGGACCGACCGGCATCGTCCAGAAGAGCATCAGCGCGTAGAAGCAGGCGGCGGCCAGCACCACGGCCCGCGACGTCAGCCAGGCCACGGGTGCCGATGTCGAAAAACGCTGGAGCAGCTCTTCCATGCGGAGATCGTATTGACTGGCGTCGGCTCTGCGCGTCGCCCCGGGGATGTACGCGGGGTACGCCGCCGGACCGATGGCCTGGGGGGAGAGGTGACATCCGCCGGCCGACGCGATGGATCACGGTTCGTTCCTAGGTTCAGGGCCATGACGAACGAGCCGATGATCGATCTGCAAGACGCGACAAAGAAATACGATGACGGCCCGCCCGCGCTGGCCGGGGTGAGCTTGTCCGTGGCGGCTGGTGAGTGCGTGGCGATCCTCGGCCATTCCGGCAGTGGCAAGTCGACGCTGCTGAACCTGGTCGCGGGTCTGGACAAGCCTTCCAGCGGCACCGTGACCGTCAACGGAACTCGGGTCGATCAACTCGGCGAGGCCGGTTCGGCGAAGTACCGGCGGGCTTCCATCGGCATGATCTTCCAGTTCTTCAACCTGCTCGACGACCTGACGGTGCTGGACAACGTGATGGTTCCGGCGCAGTTGGCCGGGATGGGCAAGGTCGAGGTGAAGCGGCGGGCGACCGAGTTGCTCGCCTCGCTGGGTATCGACCGGCACGCCAAGGCCTACCCGCAGCGGCTGTCCGGCGGTCAGCGGCAGCGGGTGGCGGTGGCCAGGGCCCTGATGAACCGGCCGGCGTTGCTGCTGGCCGACGAGCCGACCGGCGCGCTGGACTCGCGCTCGGCCGAGGACGTGCGCCAGCTGCTGCTGGATCTGAACGCCGAGGGTCAGACCATCCTGCTGGTGACCCACGACATCCACCTGGCCGCGAACACCGGGCGACGCACGATCGAGCTGGTGGACGGTGCCGTGGCCCGAGACGTGGTCAACACGGTCAGCGGCGCCACCTCCAACAGCTCGGCGGGAGTGAGCCGATGAGCGCCCTGGGCAAGGTCGTGCGCTCCGGCGTCGGCCGGCGTCGTGTGCAGTCCCTCGTGATGGCCCTGACGACGTTCGCGGCCGTCACCTCCTCGGTGCTCTCGCTCGGTCTGCTGGCCGTCGTGCAGGCCCCGTTCGACCACGCCTTCAAGGCCCGGAACGGCGCGCATCTGTCGGTCCAGTTCGACGGCTCGAAGGCCACTGCCGCGCAGGCCGCCGCCACCGCGCACGCCGCCGGCGTCACCGAGGCGTCCGGGCCGTACCCGGTCACCGCCGCCCTGAACACGACCTTCGGCACGGACTGCACCGCGAACATCGCCCCGGGCATGCCGATGGCCGGTCGCGCCAACGCGCCGGTCATCGCCGCCACCCGACCCGACCTGGCCGGCACCTCCGGCCTGGACCATCTGGCCCTGGTCCAGGGCAGGTGGCCGACCACCGCGAACGAGATCGTCCTGTCCTCATGGGACCATCACTGCGCAGGCGGTTCCGTGGTGTTCGACTCGCTGCCGGGCAAGCCCTCGTTCAAGGTCGTCGGCCAAGCGAACTCGCTGACCAACACCGCGACCGGCTTCCTCACCACCGACGGCTTCGCGCGGCTGACCGCCGCCGGCGCCAAGACTGACGAGCAGATGCTCTACCGGTTCGCCAAGTCCGGGACCGACGCCGACCTCACCACGGACAAGCAGGCGATCGCCGCCGCCGCGCCGGTCGGCTCGGTCGAGAGCGGACAGTCCTACCTGGCCGTGGAGAAGCAGGCCGTCGGCAACGCAAAGTCCTTCGTGCCGTTCCTGATCGTCTTCGGCATCCTCGGCCTGTTCCTGTCGGTGCTGATCATCGCGATCGTGGTCAGCGGCGCGGTGGTCTCGGGAATCCGGCGCATCGGGATCCTGAAGTCGCTCGGCTTCACCCCCTGGCAGGTGGCCCGCGCCTACGCCGCACAAGCCCTGATCCCGGCGACGATCGGCGTGGTGGGCGGCACGCTGGTCGGCAACCTGCTGGCTGTTCCGGTCCTGGGCAATGCCAGCAAGAATCTCGGTGCCGCCGACACCAACCTGCCGGTGTGGGTCAGCCTCGTCGTGCCGATCGGCACCTTGGTCATCGTCGGTATCACCGCGCTCATCCCGGCACTTCGGGCCGGCCGAATGCCGGCGGTGCAGACCCTGGTCGTCGGCCGCGCCCCGAAGGCCAAGCGCGGCCAAGGCGCGCAGCGCCTGGCAAGCCGGCTGCCGCTGCCCCGGCCGATGTCGCTGGGACTGGCCCAACCGTTCGCCAAACCGGCCAGGGCCGCGCTGGTCGGCGCCGCGGTGCTGTTCGGCGCGGTCAGCGTCACCTTCGCAATGGGGCTGGAGACCGCGTTCACCAAGTACATGGACACGGATACCACCGGCCTCAACGCCGCGTCGATGATCGTGGTGCCCGCCGGCACGCCCGCCGGCTTCCACTCCCCCGGCGGCCCTGCCAACCCCCACTTGGACTCCACCAAGGTGGCCGCCGCGCTCGCCTCGATCCCGGGCACGAAGGCCGCGTTCGGCTGGGGCAACAGCGGCGCGACCGTGATCGGCGCGCCGACGGGGGACTATACGATGGTGGACACCACCACCGGCGACCTGTCCTGGACCAACCTGGGGCTGGTTAACGGCCGCTGGTACCAGAACCCCGGCGAAGCCGTGATCAACGACCACCTGGCCTCGACGGCCGGGATGCACGTCGGCGACACCGTCACCGTGACGCAGGACAACAAGCGACTGCCGCTGCGGATCGTCGGCATCGACTTCGATGCCAGCAGCAACGGGGTCGTGATGACCGACACGGCCACGTTCACCGCCGCCGGTCTGACGCCGTACATCACCCAGTTCAACGTCGAGCTGGCCGACAACGTCAGCGGCCCGGACTGGTCCGCCTCGGCCGCCCCCGCGCTGACCCCGCTGCACGCCGAAGCCAGCCCCAACATCACGTACGAGAACTACACGGTGCTCACCATGAGCGCCCTGGTGGCCACCCTCACACTGATGATGATCGCGGTCGCCGCGCTCGGCGTGCTGAACACCGTGGTGCAGGACACCCGGGAACGGATCCACGACCTGGGGATCTTCAAGGCCCTCGGGATGACGCCCAAACAGACCATCGCGATGGTGCTGACCTCGGTGAGCCTCACCGGCCTGGTCGCAGGGCTGATCGGGGTCCCGATCGGGATGGCGGTGGAGAAGGCGACGCTGACCCAGATGGGGAACGCGATCGGCAGGAACCTGCCGCCGAGCGTGACCCACGTCTACACCGCCGGGATACTGCTCCCGCTGCTGGCCGGCGGGATCGCGATCGCCCTGCTCGGGGCACTGCTGCCGGCCGGGTGGGCGGCGCGCTCCCGGACCGCCACCGCGCTGCGGACCGAGTAGAACCGGTCGCTCGTAGCACTGAAGATCTACCATCTTGACCAAGGCGGCCCCGGTGCTCGTTGAACTTGTGTGACGAAGAACAAGAAGCAGGCCGGGGACGCCATCTCCCTGGTTTACCAGTGCCGTCTGCCGCTGTCCACGAGCACCGTCGCCCACGTCGCCGACCTGCTGCGCAAGCGTCTGAAGGCGATCGGATCACGGGTGGCGGTCCAAGCCTGCGGGCCGGATCGCGGTGCTCGTGCTGGCAGTGCTGCGCCACGACCAGCGCGCCGCAGACCTCGCCGGCGGCAACCAGATCTCGGCCACGACCATGAGGCGCTGGTGCGACGAGGTCGTCGCCCTGCTGGCGGCCAAGGCCCCCGCCTGGACCGCGCTATACGGAAAGTGGCGAAACGCGGCGGGGAGGTCGTGCTGATCGACGGCACCCTGATCCCCACCCACCGCCGCACCGGCAAGGACAACAGACCGAACTACTGCGGCAAACACAAATGCCATGGCCTGCACTTCCTCGCGCTCACCGACGAACACGGCCGGCTGATCTGGATCTCCGCCGCCTGGCCCGGCCGCACCCACGACATCACCGCCGCCCGCCGCGACCACATCCTCAACCACCTGCGTGCCGCCGGCCTCGGCGCCCTGGCCGACCTCGGCTTCCTCGGTCTCGACCCCGACGGCGACGACCAGGTGGTGATCACTGGCTACAAGGCCACCCGCACCCACAAGCTCAACACCGGCCAGAAGACCGCCAATAAGGTGATCTCAGCCGCCCGCGCACCCGTCGAGCACGGCTTCGCGCACCTGAAGAACAGGCGCGTCCTCACGAAGCTGCGCAGCGACCCCGCCCGCGCCACGAACCTGTTGCGGGCGCTTCTCGTCCTGACCGTGCGGGTGCCGATTAATCATCCGGGCAGGTCAAGCCGCACGTCGGTACAGGAATGCGCCGTAGTTCTCGTCGGTCATGCGGCCGTCTTGAAGAAGCCGTTGCCCGCGTGGCGAGCGGCTGCATCCCGATCTTCCCCGCCGCCATCGCGGTCAGGCAGTCAGAGGTCTTCATGTCCGGCGGCGTCATCCATCCGTTGTCGATCCACCTCTTCCAGGTCGACATCACCTCGCGGATCTCGGATCGTCGAAGGACGTGCCCACCCTCCGCTCAGCGCGGGGAGGGGGCACGTTCCTTGGTAAGGGCGCTACCCAACGATCATGGCGTGACACCATAGTGAGGACGCAGCGTGTACGTCTCCCCCTTTTGAGTGTCGAAGGTCACGGTCTTCTCGGTCGACCAGTTCGGCGCGGTGCCCAGGGTCGTCTCAACTTCCGCTCCGGTGGAGTCGAACACGTCGGCTCCTTCCTTCCACGGGGCAGCGATCGTGAGGCGCTTGCCAGCTTCGCTTGTGACGGTGACGTCGCCGATCCTGTTGGAGTCGCCGTCGTAGGCGGCCGAGACGACGAAGGCTCCCTCCGCGCGGAGTCT
This sequence comes from Nonomuraea sp. NPDC050536, assembly GCF_044457685.1. NCBI lineage: Bacteria > Bacillati > Actinomycetota > Actinomycetes > Streptosporangiales > Streptosporangiaceae > Nonomuraea > Nonomuraea sp. NPDC050536. The sequence goes on along the minus strand of NZ_JBITHD010000039.1, from coordinate 43,510 downwards.
TGAGAAAGAGGCGTCCTCGCCGGCGACCCAGTTCGGGAACACCTTCACCACGCCCTGGTCGCTCATCAGGAGCATGTTGTTCATCGCGGCCGTGGCGCCGATCTTCTCCACGCCGTGCGTCCTGTCGCTGATGCGGAGGTTGGGCTTGATCTGCGCGTTGATCGTCTCGGTCAGCCGGGCAAGCACGGCATCGGCCGGGTACCGCGACTGCACCGCGTCGTTGAAGATGCGCGGGAAGTTGTTGATCTGCTTCCAAGCATCACTACCGAACACATCGATCGTGTTGCGCGCGATCTGCTGATCCTTATTCGGAGAGTAGTAGCCGAGCTGTCCGCCCGGGACGACGATGTCGAGCGGGATGATGTTGCCGTCTGCTGGAACTGGGTTCGCCAACGGCAACCATTGTCCGTTCTTCCACTCCTTCTCCGCGAGCGAGTAGACCTGCTTCTCCTTCCAGGTGCTGGTGGGCTGCGGGGCAAGGTGATCGAGGACATCCTGCCAATGCGCGCGCTGGTCTGCGTCCAGGTCCAGGGTGACGCTCGCGTCGATGAGCTCCGTGAGCACGTTCTTCAGCGCGGCGAGTTCGACGGCGGGGTTGGTCGCCCACGAGTCTTCGTTGTAGCCGGCGTAGAGGGTGTACGTCTCGCCCGACTTGTCGAGCCACGCGTCGTAGAAGTTCACGCAGCGCTTGAGGTAGCCGTAGACCTTCTGTTCCAAGTATTGCCGGTCCTGGGTGTAGTGGTAGTACTGGATCAGCGGGTAGGCGCTGAATGCTGCATTTAGCGCCTCGGACAGATAGTTGTCGTCTGTGACCGTGCCCCACGGGCCGATCCCCACCGGGTAGAGCAACGCGTCATTGATCCCGCCCTGCAGATTCGGCCTGCTGTCCACGTAGGAGGCGTTCATCCTGCGCAGCTGCGCGGGGTCCGCTGCACGCCGACCGCCCTCCTCGGCGAAGGCGAGCACTCCTTCGCCAGCCGGCAACGACAGTTTGGGACGGTTGCTGGAGTTCGTGCCGAAGAAGGTCGCGATGAAGTTGTAGTTCAGGTGGTAGTCCGACGACCAGCTCGGGTTGTCCGTCGTGTGCCAGATGCCGTACAGGCCGGGGGCCGGCTTCCCCGCCCTGGAGGTGCTGCCGAGGAGATACTGCGCTCCGTAGTAGTAGCGCATCGCCTCGGGACGGTTTGGCAGATCGATGTAGGACGCGGACCAGAAGTCCTTCCACCACCGACCGTGCTCGTTCTCGAGCTCGCGGAGGAGATCCGCGTCATCGGCCTTTGCGAGCATGCCTACGGCTTCGGCGACCGGATCCGCGGTCTGCAGAGAACCGTCGGCGGCGTAGGTCTTTCCACCGCCGCCGATCGCAGTCACGATCTGCACCGTCGTGCGTGGCTCGAGCGTGAAATCGGTGAGCGCGCCTCCCGCGGCGGCGTCGGCCGAGGCTGTCGTCTCTGCTCCCACGACGCCGGTGGCGAGGGTCGCCTGCGACCGCCAGGAGGCGGGGTTGCTCGGCGCGTTGTTGTAGGTGAAGCGGCTCGCCGTGGCGACGCCCTGTTCGATCGCGCTTGCGACCGGGTAGTTTGTGCTGCCCTTCTTTCCCCAGGTCTTCACCTCGAGATCCACGGGCGACTTCCCCTGGGAGGTGACCTCAGTCACCAGGACGTTCTTGTCGGGCGCGAGCCAGGTCTTCATCGCCAGGGGTACGCCGCCGATCGACATGGTCGTGTTGATCCTCGCGTCCAGAATGTCCTGCACCTCGTGCGTCGTCACCGTCTGCCCCGGCGCTGTCGGAGCGAGGTTGCCTGTGCCCGCCGTGCTCCGCTCCTGGATCGTGATGCCGCCGATCGGCAGTGGCTTGGTGAGGTTGTCGCCGCTGTTGAACACGCCCTTCAGGTCGCCCGCTGAGATGAAATCCGACTTCGAGACGAGGAACGTCTTCTGCCCTGCCGCGCCGGCCGAGGTGACCCCGACGTCGCCGTTGCCGAGCAGGGCGGTGTCCGGCATCTTGTCGGAGTACGCCCCCGCGTAGCCGTCATCAGTCCATTCGCCGGAAATTCCGCCGACGATCTTCTGAATCCGCTTCCAATCCGGTGTCGTGCCGGCCCCGACCGCGTCGCTCGCGGCCGTTGCGGGTGTCGCCGCCACGAGAGTGTTCGCTCCTATGCAGGCTGCTAACGATACTGCGCCGATGCGACGCAGAATTCTGGTACCGCTCATTCGAATCCTCCTTGGTTCGCATACATTCCTGACATTCCGATCTGCGGGATGCACTCCTCTCGTCGTCCTCGCCTCTGTCAGAGATGGCCCTCACCGGAAAGCACGGCGCAAGGTCGTCACGGGCCAGAGGCCTGCAGCTGCTTGGCGTAGGCGTCGCGGTTTCCGCCCGAGGTGACCGGCTTCTTGATCTTCACGCCCGGTACCTGCTTCTCGGCGGCTGCGATTGAGGCGTCCCAGAATTTTCGAGGTCAGGCTAGGGGCCTCGAACGTCATGTAGTGAGCGTGGTGCTGCCGTTGTTCGCAGAGCCCGGCGCGGAGCACCCGGCAACCAGGGCGATACCTGCGAGGCAGACCGAGAGAAGGTTGTGCCGCATATCGGATCTCCAGGAAGATGTTTCTGGCCTGGCAAGTGGGGCGGAAGGGACTCCGGAATGAGATAACGTTATTCTGGGGGCGAGGATAGAGTGACCTTGTACTCGCGTGTCAAGCCATCACGGCCCCTGAACTTTCGCCCGGACGACCGGGCCCGGCAGCTGCCGACGGGCGTCAGCAGCATGCCGCGGTGCGGCGCATCGCCGAGACACACCCACCCTGGCCACCGTAGAACGGTCCGCCCGCGACGCGAACCTGCGGCGTAGAACGGTGCCTGGTAGTTGTAGTTCGTGTGGTGATCACCGTTCCAGGCCATGGGTCCGGCGATCCAGTTGCCCCACAGGCCGGGTGCAGGCGTTCCCGCGCGAGACGCACGCCAGCAGGTACAGCGAGCCGTACCACCTCTTGTCGATCGCCTTGTCGGGGATCTCGACGTAGGACTGCGACCAGTAGCTCTGCCACCAGGCCCGATGGGCGGTGCTTAGTGAGGAGATGCGGGCCGGGGTCAGGGATTCGGCGTCGGAGGTGTAGTTGGCGGACTCGGTGCCGGCTTTGACGGCGACGGCGACGTTGTACGTGGTGCCCGGCTCCAGCGCCAGCGACAGCGTGGCGGGTGGTGATCGGGTCGGCCTGCGCGGATGCTGCCGTGATCTCGGTCAGGGTCGCACCGACCAGCGCGGTAACGGGGATCATCATCATCCAAGTTCGCTGCGGGCGACGACGTCGGAACATGACCACGCTCCTATAGGGGTGCGCGTTGAAATAACGTTATTCCGCAAGGTTCCGCACTCTTGCCTCCGTGTCAAGACGCGGCAATCTGGCCGTAACTTCCGTCCCGGTCAGGCGGGTAGTTCCCCGGAGCCGCGCACGATCATCGAGACCGGGACCGTCACGTTCTGGACCGGTCGGCTCGGATCGGCGATGCGGGCACGCAGCAGTTCCACGGCGGTGCCGCCGAGCTCGGCGGTGTTCTGCGCGACGACGGTCAGGGCGGGCCGCAGCAAGTCGGCCAGCGGTACGTCGTCGAAGGCGACGATCGCCAGCCGGGTCGCCCGCTCGCCGAGGCAGCGCAGGACTTCGGTGGTCGTGTCAGCGTTGCCGGTGACCAGCGCGGTGGCTGGCGAGGGACCGTGCAGTGCGGTCTCCAGAGCCTTGGCGATCCGCGCGCGGTCGATGTTTCCGGGGTATACGAGCCCTTCCACCGGCTCGCCGTGCGCGACCAGGCAGGCCCGGAACGCCGCCGCGCGCTCACGCCCGGTGAAGACGCGCTCGTGGTCGCCGATATAGGCGATACGGCGGTGGCCGCGCTGGACGAGGTGGCGGAAGGCCATCCCGATGCCGGCGGCGTTGTCGGACATGACGCTGTCCACCATCACTCCGGCCATCGGACGGTCCACCGCCACGATCGGTGTACCGGCGTCCAGTTCCGGCTTCAGGTAGGAGTGTGAGTCGCCGATCGGGTCGACGATGACGCCGTCGAGTCGTCGCCGGCACATCGACATGACGACCTCGCGCTCGCGCGTCTCGTCGTCATCGGTCGATGAGGCCAGCAGAGTGAGCCCGGCGGCGCGCGCGGTGGTCTCGATGGCGGCCAGCACCGGGTTCGCCTCGGCGATGCGCCGCACTGCCGCGCCGATCGTTCCGGACACGCCGCGGCGCAGCTGCCGGGCCCGCTCATCCGGCTGGAAATCGAGCGCGGCGATGGCCGCGCGGACGCGCGCGGCGTAGTCGGCACCGACCGTCGGGTCCTGGTTGACCACGCGCGATACGGTGCGCAGCGCCACACCGGCCTCGCGGGCCACGTCGACCATGGTCGGCCGCTTGCCGCGCTTGCCTCCCGACGGGCCGTTGTCCTGCCCGGTCCGAGCCATCATCTCTCAGGTCCTCCCGTGCCCCCGGCGGTTCTTCGCGTCGAGGCCCTTGACATGTCGCGGAACGTCATCTTAACTCTGCCGAACAACGTTATCCCAAAGGTCTCGCGGAGTTGACCCGGTCCGGGCGCACCCGCAGGTTCGATCATTCTCCTGGAGGGGCTCCATGCGGTACAAGCGCCTGCTCACCGCTGGTCTCGTTGTCGGTATTGCCCTGGTCGCCGGGTGCTCGGCGCCAAACACCGACGGCGCGGGCAAGGGCAGCACCGTCACGCTCACCTATATGACGTTCGAGACGCCAAGCCTGACCTCGACCTTCTGGGACGCCTCGATCGCGAACGCGACCAAGCAGGTCCCCGGCCTCACGATCAAGAAGGTGGTCGCCCCGAGCACGGACCGGGATGCCTTCGCCAAGCAGCTCAAGGCCTCCGGGCAGTTCCCGGACCTGCTGCAGTCGATCACCCCGTCGACCTTCGTCTCGGCAGGGCTGCTCAAGCCGTACGACCAGGCCTGGGTGGACGCGAACTTCCTGCTTCCGCAAGGGAACGCACTCAAGGGCAAGGTGTACATCCCGCCGACCAACTCCCAGGTCATCCCTGAGGTCTTCTACAACAAGAAGCTGTTCGCCAGGGCGGGGATCGCCGCCACCCCCAAGACGTGGTCAGAGTTCATGGCCCTCTGCGCCAAGCTGAAGGCTGCCGGTATCACTCCGATCGAGTTGGGGGGAGGCGACCCGTTCGCCGCCTCGATGCCGCTGGTCGGCATCCTGTCCGCGGACGTGCTCGGCAAGAACCCGCAATGGTTGCAGGACCGTTACGCGGGCAAGGTCAGGTTCACCGACCCCGACGTGGTCTCGGCGGCGCAGAAATACCGGGACATGGTCAAGGCTGGATACTTCGAGGACGGTGCGCTCGGCGTCAAATACGCCGACTCCATCAAGAACTTCACCGACGGCAAGACCGCGATGTACATCATGGGCAGTTGGTTCCTCGGCTCTGTCCCCAAGGACCACGCCGACGACTTCGGTGCGTTCCTCACGCCCACCGAAGACGGCTCGACAGTGGTGCCGTTCGCTGTCGGCGGGTCGATGGCGGTCAGCGCCAAATCGGTCGATCCGGCCAAGGCGACCCAGTTCGCCCAAGCATGGTCGCTGAACGCGGCCAACCTCAAGTCCCTGATCGAGGGCGACGGCGCGTTCCCGATGCTGAAGGGCAAGACGCTGGCCGACTACAACGTCGACGTCACCCGGGTCTTCAAGGACTCCTATGCCTACGTCACGGACCAGAACACGAAGGTCTCGGCGTTCGGATGGGCCACCAACGACGACTCCATGCCTCCCGGCCTGAATGACGCTTTCTACGCCGCCAGCCAGGCGCTGTTCACCTCTGACGACGTCAAGGGTGCGCTGACCAAGGTCGACACCGCCTGGAACAACGCGGTCGAATAGCCGTGAAATCGTCGGCGCCAGGGAAGGCGGCCTCTGGCTCCTGCCCCATCTCGCCCTGACCTCATCACCGAGAGAAGACTTCATGCGAACCCGTGCCCGCCGGTGGCGTGGCGATCCCGGGCTGACAGCGATCGCCGTCTTGGCGCTCGGCCTGTACGCCCTGTTCATCGTCGTGCCGGTGCTGATGAGTGCCTGGAAGAGCTTGACCAACGAGAACCCGTTGCTGGCGCGCGCCGATTTCGTCGGGCTGGACAACTACCAGGCGATGGTCCACGACGACGCGCTGGCCTCCAGCATCGGCTTCACGCTGACGCTCGCCATGGCGGTCACCGTCGTCGCCAACGCCGCCGGGATCGGCTTCGCCCTGCTGCTGAACAAGACCTCCCTGAGCTACCGGATGATGCGTACCGTGGCGTTCCTGCCACAGGTGATCTCCGGCGTCATCGTCGGCTTCGTCTGGCGGTCCATCCTGGCCCAAGACGGCTTGCTCAACGACATGCTGTTGCACCTGCGCATCATCGGGAAGCCCGTTGCCTGGCTCGGGACACCGTACCTGGCGATGCTGTCCATCGGCGTGGTGGCCGCGTGGGTGCTCACCGGGTTCACCACTGTCGTGCACCTGGCCGCGCTCCAGTCCATCCCGGCCGAGCTGTATCAGGCCGCGACGGTCGATGGTGCCGGATGGCGGCAGAAGTTCACCGCCATCACTTTTCCGATGCTGGCGCCGGGCACCACGATCAGCGTCACCATCTCCCTGATCGCGATGCTGAAGCTCTACGACATCATCGCAGTCCTCACCTCTGGAGGACCGGCCGACTCCACGCAGTCCACCGCCTTGTACATCATCAAGCTCGCCTTCACCGACGACCGGTTCGGCTACGCCTCGGCCGTGGCGATGTTGCTCCTCGTCCTGTCCGCCGTCATCGCCCTTTCGGTGACCGGTCTGCTGCGCCGCCGGGAGGTGGACCTGTGACCGCCTTGCTCGAACGCACCAGGACATCGGCTCCGGCCGCGCGGCCAGGAAGCAGGCGGCCAAGGGTTGGCCCGCGGCTACGCTGGGGTGCCGCGGCCATGCTGACTCTGGCTTTCGTCTCCCCGATCTACTTGACGATCGTCAACGCGTTCAAGACGCAGGATCAGATCGTTCAGAGCCCAGCAGCCCTGCCGGCCCCACCGACTCCGCGTAACCTGACCGATGCCTTCGGACGCTCAGACCAGCTGATCCAGGTCGGCCTGGCCAACAGCACAGTCACCGTCGTCGCCTCCGTCATCCTCATCATCCCACTGGCTGCGGCGTTCAGCTTCTGGCTGTCCCAGCGCTCGCCCCGCCTGCGCCGGATCGTGCTGGCCGTGTTCGCCTCCGGGCTCATGATTCCCCCGGCGGTGATCCTGCTGCCGACCATCCGCATCCTGACATTCCTGCACCTGGACCACACCTATGCGGGACTGATCCTGTCCAACGTCGGCGGCGGGTACCTGTCATTCGCGGTCTTCGTATACTCCGGCTTCCTGCGCGCCATCCCCGGCGAGATCATCGAGGCGGCCGCCCTGGACGGTGCCCGCGGCCTGCGCATCTGGTGGACAGTCGTCATGCCGCTGCTGCGCCCGGCCACGGCCACCGTTTCGATCTTCCTGTCGCTGTGGATCTGGAACGACTTCATGAACCCGCAGTTCATCCTCGGCCCCTTGCACGGCCAGACCATCACCACCGGCCTGTACCTGTCGATCGGCCAGTACTCGATCAACTACGCCCAGCTGTTCGGCGTCATGTTCCTGGCCGCGCTCCTCCCAGTCGTCGGCTACCTGGCATTGCAGAAACAGTTCATCGCCGGACTCACCTCAGGAGCCACCAAGTGACCGACACGCCCCTCGACGTCGAGGAGATCCTCGTCCTGCATCACAGCCACCTCGACGTGGGCTACACCCACTCGCAGCCGGTTCTGTGGCAGCTGCAGACCGAGTACATCTCGCAAGCCGTCGACTGGCTCGAACAGACGGCCGACCTCCCTGAGGACGCCAGACCCAAGTGGACGTGCGAGGCCACCGAGCCGGTCCTGCGGTGGCTGGCAGAAGCCTCCCCAGGTCAGGTCGCGAGGTTCAGGGCCCTGTACGAGCAGGGACGCATCGGGCTGGCCGCACTTCGCTGGCATATCTCGGCACTGATAGACCCGCCGGGTATTCGGCGGCTGCTCGACGGCAAGCACCGGCTGGAGGACGTCGTCGGGCAACCGATCAGGGTGGCGTGCCAGCACGACGTCAACGGCGTCCCCTGGCCGATCGCCGACGAACTCCTCGACGTCGGCGTCGACCTGTTCGTCATGGCCAGCAACACGCACTTGGGGCGGCCCGTGAGGCCACGGCCGGGGCTCTTCCGCTGGCAAACCCCATCCGGCCGGTTCCTGCGCGTCTTCAACGGCAACCACTACACGATGTTCGACCAGATCTTCAACGCCTGGGACGACTCGGTGGACCAGGCGGCGATCGGCTGGAAGGAGTACGAACAGCATCTGCATGAGATCGGCTACACGCTGCCGTTCGTCTACCTCACCTCCACCTGCTCCCCGATCCTCTGGGACAACGCGCCACCGAACCCGTACATGCCGAGCCTGATCCAGCGCTGGAACGATCAGCAGCGCGGTCCGCGCATCCGCTACGCGACCTTTGAAGACCTGCGGGAGCGGGTCTTGCGCGTGCCCGATGGCGACATCCCGGTCCTGCGCGGCGACTGGACCGACTACTGGAGCTTCGGATACGGCAGCACGCCCGTCGCCACCGCGGTCAACCAGCGGTCCAAGCCTCTGCTGGCCGCCGCGGAGATCCTCGGCGGCAGCGAACATGTGATCGCGCGCGCAGCCGAGTGCGTCGATACATTCGACGAGCACACCTGGAGCTATTGGGACACCGATCCCGGAAACCTCCAGGCTCAGTCGATCGAGACGATCAAGCAGGCTACCGCCCACGAGGGCCACGAATTGGCCAGTCTGTCCGTCATGGACGCCCTGGAACGACTGGCCCAGAACCCGCTGGCCGACAGGGGCATCGCCGGCGTGCTGGTCTGTAACCCGACCCCCTATCGCCGCGAGGTCACGCTCGACCTGCCCGCCGCCTGGTTCGACGAAAAGACGCCGGCCACCGATCGGACCTACCGCGCCAGCCGGATGGCGTACGAGAACCGGCCCTGGCGGCTGCAGACCCCCCGCGAACCGCGCAAGTCCTTCGGAACGGTCGCCCTGGATCCGCTGTCCTGGCAGATCCTCGCGCTGGACGAGCTACCGACCCCAAACTTCCCCGGCCAGCCAACACATCGGATCGTCGAGCAGGAAGGATCCGCTCGCGAGCTGAACTTCGCCGCGGCCATCACTCGAACCAAGTCGATCGGCCAGATCGAATCGCCCTTCCACGTCCTCACCTACGAACCGGACTCAGGGCGCATCACCTCCTTGATCGACCGGAAGCGCGACCGAGAAATCCTCAGTCCGCGGCCGGGCGTCGACCTGCTCTCTGTCATCCGGGAACGCCCCGACCCGCTCGTGGACAGCACCCGGCGCGCCTACTACCAGCGCAACCTCGACAAGGAGATTCTCGACGAGTCCTGCTGGCAGGACTGGGCGAGCGCTCTTGAACACGCCAGACGTGTCACGGCCTGTACCGTCGAGGAACGGCCTGGACAGATCCGCCTCGAGCGCCGCTTCGAGGCGCCGGGCCTCACCCACCTGATCCAACGGATCTCCCTCAGCGCCACCGACCCGGTCATCGCCATCGAGATCGAGGTGGGGTTCGCCAATGGCCCGTCACCGACCGGCACCTACTTCGCCCTCCCGCTGGCCTTGGACGAAGGGTGGAACGCCGCCTTCGATACGGCGGGCCTGGCGGTCACCCTGGACGCCGACCAGCTCCCGGGGGCGTCCCGGGGTTGGGTGACCGTGCAATCGATTGCCGCGATGGGCGACGAGCACGGCGCGGTCGTCCTGCTCACCCCCGACGCGCCGCTGGTCCAGTTCGGTGACTTCCACTTCGGCCCGCCGCTGGACACTGTCCCGCGCCCCCGCAACCCCCTGCTGCTGAGCTGGGTCGCCAACAACTACTGGGACACCAACTACCCGCAGGTTCAGACCGGACGGGTCACACTCCGCTATGGGCTGCTGACTCTGCCGACACTGGACCAAGCCGCGATCGACGAGCACTCGACCGCCATACGCAACCCGATCCTCACCTGGCCGGTGACGACGGGAGGCCGAACCCCCTCGAAAGGATCACTTCGACTGACGGAAGGATAGGGCTATGGGCGCGGACGGGCCGGCCGAAGACCGAGGTGATGCTCTCGGCTGACGAGGCCGGCCCGGGGGTGATGGTGGCGGAACGACCAGTCCCGCCAAGACGTACCGGGTGGTCCGGCTTGGCGGGACTGATTGTTTCAGCGCTACTGGCCGCGAACCAAGGTGGTTCATTCTCGAAGCAAGATCAACAAACCTGTGGCCACAAGTCGGGGCACACGGCAGGGTCGGCGTAGTCGGGTGAGCCGTCCGGCTGGGGAGCGACCAGGCGGTCGTTGTTGTGGGTGACGATGGTGCCATCGGCGTTGTGTGCGGTGACGTGGTGGTTGTCGCCAGGTTGTAGATGGATGGCGATCGATCGGCGCGGTTCGCCGCTGTGGTTGGGGCCGCTTCCGTGAAGGGTCTTGCAGTGATGGAAGCTGACCTGCCCACGAGTGAGCGTGGCGGTGACGATGCGCACGTCGCGCTCGGTGGCGTAGCGGTTGATCGTGGTCAGGTCCTGGTCGAAGAAGCTGAGATCGGCCTGCTCGCTCCAGCGGTGGCTGCCCGCCGCGAACATGACGGGCCCGTGGGACTCGGTGATGTCGTGGAACGGCACCCACGCGGTCAGCATCTCCTGGCTGGAGCAGCCGCGCCAATACTGCCGGTCGGTGTGCCAGCCGACGTTTCCCTGCCGATCTGAACCGCTTGGCTTGTACAGCAGTTGGTCGTGCCACAGCCGGATCTCCTGCGCCCCGGCGAGCCTGGCGGCGCATCCGGCAATGACGGACTGGCGGACCAGGAGCGCCAGTTCCTCAACCCGCAGGGAGGCATAGTCGCTCTTGCGGAGCACGTCGCCGTCGGCCGAGCGCCACCCCCATAGGGGCCCGTCCGGGTCCCCGGGTAGATGATGGTCGACATCTCCGGCGTAATGGCGGCGCATGCCGATCTCGGCGGCATCCAGCACCTCATCAGTGAGGATCGGCGGGGAGATCCAATATCCGTTCTCCCGGTAGAACGCCACATCCTCATCGGTTGGCAGCAGAGTGAACAGTGTGTTCGCCATGCCCAGGACGCTAGGCGAAGCGACCCTGCTCAAGCGTGCAGGCGACCCGGGCACATGTACATAATCCTCGGGTGTACATCGACCGCCCCACCGGGCTCAGCGCCGGATTCCACGCACACCTGCGGCACGCCGGCGTCCCCGGACTTGTTCACGCCGGTGATCAACACGCCCCCACCAGCTGGGTGATCCGCACCCACACCCACGATGTCTGGGAGCTGTACCTGCAAGTGGCCGGTCCGTCGACCCGGTGGACTGTGGCGGCCCGGACCTGGCATGTTCCGTCGCGCGGTCTGCTGGCGGTGCCTCCAGGTGTGCCGCATGCGATGGCAGCCTCCAGCACGGCCCCTTACCACTTCCATTTCGCCGCGCTCGCCCCCGCGGACATTTTATCGCCGGACGATCTGCACCCTGTCTGGCGGCAACGCCAGCCGTTCGTGATCAACGATGCCGGATCGATGGTCACGCCATTCGAGCTGTTCCTGCGGGAGGTGACCACACACCACCCGCTGCGCGCGGCAGGATTGACCCACAGCGCCGCCTTGCTCCTGATCGAGGCGTCTCGGTTGGCTGACGGCCGACCGCCGGGCCACCATCTGGCCATGCACCCGGCCATCGCAACGGCCAAGCGGCTCATCGCGAACCGTCTGGCCGACGGCCTCACGGTCGGTGACCTGGCCGCCGCCGCGAACCTGTCGCCCGCCCACTTCGCCGAAGTGTTCCGTAGCGAGATCGGTGAGACCCCTGGCCGCTACCGCACCCGCCTGCGCATGGAACGCGCCCGTCTCCTGCTCAGTGAGACCGATCTCTCGATCACCACAATCGCGACAGAGCTCGGCTACTCCTCATCTCAGCACTTCGCAACCGCCTTCCGCCGCGAAACCGGCACAACGCCATCGCGGCACCGCCGCATGGTCACGGGCGGCCCCGCCACTCGCTCGTAGGCTTCTGACACGTTGAGGGCTGAAAGGACTTCGCTGGACTGGCAGGATGACACCCGGGAGCAGAGCGACTACGCGCCCACCAGCGCGCAGAACCCTCCTCATCGCCCGCGCCTTCATCAGCACCGTGCGGGGGTCGCGTCCACGGGAGTGGCGCACGAGTTTGACCTGGTCACAAGCCACCGCCCTGATCGCGCAGCTAATCCCCAGTTCACGACGCGAAACCGTGTTCTCGAGCGGGACAGGTCTTGACGATTACTCTCCTGCCGCTCCTCCCCATAAGGCCCTTCAGCCTTGGGGGATGAATGTACGGGCAGTTCGAACCAGACTGCCTTGCCCGCAGGTGTGCGGTCGCTACCCCAGCACCAGGCCAGTCGCGCGACCAGGTGGAGCTCGCGTTCTCTCTTGTCATCTTCGCTAACGTGGCAGGGACCTGGCGGAACGGGATCTGCGTCTTCGACCTCGCAGCGGAACAAACCGTCCTGGAAGGAGAGCGTGAGACGGATGCTCCCGTGTGCGTTGCTGACCAGTTCCCTGACAAGCAACTCGGTGACCATGCTCTGGGTGTCGAGTCGCCAGTCGGCCAGGCAGGCGCGGACCAGGCGGCGTGCCTTGCGCACCGAGGATGGCTTGGGTGCCAGCTGCCGGGAAGCATCCTGGCCATCGCGTTCGGCGGTGAGTCCGGTGAGCACGGCGAGCCGGCGGACAACGAGGCCGAACCGGCGCCGATGGCGCGCGTAACGGCATTCGCCGACGATTGCGGATGAGGACGGGCCGGCCGTGGAGCGCGGTGTGCTCATCTGCTCGTCGGCGGGCCGGGAAGCGCGTTCATGCTGCCCGCTCGCCGTTGGAAAGCGCTGTGGCTGTGAGCGGTCACCGGCTGCCTGGCCCCACACGAACGGATGCCTTTACTTTGTAGATCAATATTTGATCGCGCGCAAGTCCGCTCACCGGACACGTCGCTGTCATCGGCAAGATCGCGAACGGTAGAGGAATGTCACCTCAGGTCGCTTTCGAGCGGTTCTGTCACCGTGCGTCTTTAGCGTGCTCACCATGAGTCGCCGCTACCCCAAGAAAGACGAGAACGCCCTTGCTCGGTTCTCAATTGCAGTGGAGCTCACTGGTTATGACACGGCCCGGCTGGGGGTTGCGACCGCCCCCGCCGGGCCGTACGAGATCGGCTAGTTCAGCGGCATGCTGATGCTGGAGTCCCACTCCTTGACGCCGCTCAGCTTGGCGTACAGCGAGTAGCACGAATCCGGGCTGTAAGCGCTGATGATGCCCATGGCACGCACCATGCTGCTGCCACTGATGCCCCGGTAGACGGCGCCACCCGAATCCCCTGGCTGGATGGTGGTGCAGTCCCAGATGGTGTCGAGATTCTGGTCCGATCGGAGCACATCCGAGGGCGCAAGCGAAGGCCTTCAGGCCGAGAAGGGCCCGCGGCGCAGGGTCCGCTACTTCTTCGCCGAGCCATCGGTGCGCATGACCGTCTGCGCCACACTCGACCGCGCAAGCCAGCGGATCGCGCCGCTGCTCGCCGAGGTCGGACAGCTGAGCCAAACGCAGGCTCGCGTGACCGCGAACGCCCTCACGTTCGGCTACTTCGCCGCGCTTGAGCAGTGGTACCTCGACGGCGCCAACCGCCCCATCGCCGACTACGTCGAGGAAGGCATGCGACCACTACGGAGCATCTGGCCGCCCTCTGATCACGAAGATCCCGCATAACCGCTGCACGCGCTTGGGCATCGCGATCGAATCCCACTCCGCCGATGCCGCTTCTGCGGTGTCATCTTCACCGTGTACGAGTCCAGCAAGAACGCCAGCCGATTCGGCCTTTGCGCGCGGTGCGGCGCGAACGCGGTTGGGCGGCCGACGTGGGTGCCGGCCGCCCAACCACCGCTGGGTATGCGCTATCGCCAGTTGCCGTTCTGTTCGACGAACGCCTGCCCGGTGATCGGCTTGCCCCGGTAGCGTCCGGTGACGGTGGCCGCGCCCTCGTAGAGGCCGCCGAAGGCGCTCTGGAGTTCGTGTCCTGGCTTGGCGATGACGGTGAGGCTGGTATCCAGCGTGGGGATGTTCACGATCCACCGCGTGCCGTACCGCTGCCCGCTGGTAGGGCTGGTCCAGAAGCCGGAGGTGGTGTCAGCGAGCGGATTCACCGCGACGACCTCGTGAGTTCCGTCCCTTCGGAGCACGGTGGCGTAGGGGAACTCACCCCCCTTGGCGAACAGGTCCCAGAGGTTGACCCGGTCGCCGTTGGGCAGCTGCACGGCCATCCAGGTCCACTTCTGCATGGTGCTCCAGTCCCAGGTACCCCACTGGCGGTCCAACCACGACTCCCCGGTCACTGGATAGGTGCGGTTGTCCACTTTGAGCGTTCCCTGTGTCGCCAGGCTGGGCAGTGAGTAGTAGTAACTCGTGCCGGCGAGGAAGGGGATCAGCCCGGTCCCGTTGTTGTACAGCACGGGCCCCTGCGCCTTGAGCGTCAGATTGATTTCGCCGACCGGCAGCGTGGCGCGCAGGCGCATCGCCTCCATAGGCCCGGACAGCGTCGCCGTCGGCGTGCGTATGTCCAGCTCGGTAGTGGAAAAGCTGGTCTGGTCGAGGGAGTAACTCTTGCTCTCTGTGTAGAACGCGCCGGTCGTCTTGTCAGAGATTGCGATCATGACCTGCGGTCTCCCAGCGCCGCCGATCGTCACCTGGTAGCCGAACCGGTGGCCACGAGTGTTGACGTGTCCGACCAGGTACCACCATTCCTGGCGTGCGTCCGGATGCGCCGCCTGATCGGCCGGCAGACGCACGAACGTCGGGAAGGCGGGTGCCACCGTGGCCGCCGGCTCGGGATCGGTGTCGGCCGTCGCTGGGACCGACACCCCTACAGTCAGCACCGCGCCGAGCACCAGGGCGGCGATGGCCGCGACTGATCGACGTTGCTGTCTTTGCATACGAGTCCTCATCTCTAGCTGGCGAAGCCGCCCCTTCACGGGGTCGATCATCGTGTCGATGAGGCGCCGCCGCCTCCGACAGCGGATGGCTGCGTCCAGGCAGTTCTGCGTAGACGACGCCTGCTCGTGTACACCCGCTGTGGTAGGCGGTAGGCGCGTCTGGACGGAGCGCCTCCCCGAGGGAGAAACCGTAGGATCGCGGCATGAAACACCCCGCCACGTCGTGGCGCCTGCCTGTACAGGCGCAGGACGTGTTGCTAGCGCTCTTCATCACCGTGATGCAGGTTCAGGGGACGATAGTCCGCAATTCCGGCGAGGCGGCGTCGCGGCCGCTCACCGACCTCGGAAACCTGGGATACATCCTGCTGATCATGAGCGGCGTGGTCGTCGCAGTCCGCCGCCGGTGGCCGGTGCCGGCGTTCGTCACCGCCGCGCTCGCCAGCTTGGTGTACTACGGCTTCGACTTCCCTGACGGGCCCGGCTGGCTCGGGCTCTTCGTCGCCCTGTACACCCTCGCCGCCTACGGTGACGGGCGCCGGTCGCTGGTGGCAGCAGCCGCGGGTATCACGTTGCTCACGATCGGCTGGCTGGTAGCAGCGGCCGACATCGAGCCGCGCGCCGCCATCGGCTGGGTGTTCTTCCGTATCGGCGCGTCCGTCATGAGCGTGGCCCTCGGCGAATCCGTCCGGTCCCGGCGGGTCATCGCGGCCGATGCTCAGGAGCGCGCCGAGCTGGCTGAACGGACTCGCGAGGAGGAGGCGCGGGCTCGGGTCGACGCCGAACGGGTCCGGATCGCGCGTGAGGTACACGACACCGTCGCGCACGCCATAGCGATCATCAACGTGCAGTCCGGCGTCACCGCGCACGTGCTCGACAAGCGGCCGGAAGTGGCGCGGGAGGCGCTGCGAGCCATCGAGCAGACCAGTTCCCGGGCGCTGCAGGAGATGCGGGCGATCCTCGGGGTACTGCGTGACGACGACAACGACCGCCTGCCGTACCCCGGCCTGGGGCAGATCGACGAACTGACCGCCAAGGCACGCGAGGCCGGGCTCGACATCGAGCTCGAGGAAACCCCGCCCGCGGCACCGTTGCCGAACGCGGTGGGCAGCGCCGCCTACCGGATCCTGCAGGAATCGATCACCAACGTGATCCGCCACGTCGGCCCGACCCGGGTGACGGTGGCGCTGAACCCCGGGATCGAAGTCTTGGAGATCCGCGTGACCGACGAGGGCCGCCGTGCCGTCCCAGGCGATGTCCCCGCAAACCCGCACCTACCGGCCAAGCTTGGCCGCGGGATCCTCGGCATGCGCGAGCGCTGTCAACTGCTGGGCGGAGAACTCGACGCCAGCCCACTTCCGGGCGGCGGGTTCGAAGTCAAGGCACGACTACCCCTCGTGCCGACCGGGTCGCGCCTATGAACGCCGCGGCCGGGTCCCCGTCGGTGAACGCTCCGATCAAGGTGCTGGTCGCCGACGATGAGGCTCTCGTGCGTTCTGGGTTCAAGGTCCTGCTCGACCTGGAGGAGGACATCACGGTGGTGGGAGAGGCCTCCAACGGCCACGAAGCCGTCGAGCGGACCCGCGCCGCCCGCCCCGACGTAGTCCTCATGGACATCCGCATGCCCAAGCTGGATGGGATTCAAGCCACCGCCCAGATCACCGAGACGCGCGGACTGGAGCAGGTCCGAGTCCTCATCCTCACCACCTACGACACGGACGACTACGTCTTCGACGCATTGCAGGCCGGTGCCAGCGGCTTCCTGCTCAAAGACGCCGGGCCGTCGGAGCTCCTGCACGCCGTCCGGGTGGTCGCCGCCGGAGACGCGCTGCTCGCGCCGCGGATCACCCGGCGCCTCATTCGTCAGTTCGCTGCGCGACGCCAGGTCGACCGGGCCGCGGAGAAGCGGCTCGCGGTGCTGACCGAGCGCGAGCGTGAGGTGCTGGCCCTGGTAGGACAGGGACTGAGCAACCACGAGATCGGTAACGAGTTGTTTCTCAGCCCAGCCACCGCGCGTACCCATGTCAGCCGCGCCATGGCGAAACTGGGTGCGCGCGACCGTGCGCAGCTGGTCGTCATCGCTTACCAAACGGGACTGGTCAGCCCTGGCCCATGAACGCGGCGTTCGCCGACGGTGTGCCAGGCACCGGATCGCCGGTCCTCCCTGGCGGCTGGTCAGCGCCGGGAAGGGGACGTGGTCACGTTCTCAGTAACTCGGGGTCGGCGGGCGGTAGTCCTCGACTGACCTGCTCAGCCATGCGGCGGCGGCCTTGGCGTTCTTGACGTCGGGTGGGACGCGGCGCGGCCCGTCCTCTGTCTCCAGCAGCCAGATGTCCTCGGGCATCACCCACGACCTGCTCACGCCGTAGCCGCTGCTGCCGGGGTCCGTGACGCACCACAGCCGCGCGCCATCCTGATCTTCGGCACCTGGTCCAGCACCCACTGATAGCCCATGCGCTCGGCGATGATCAGCCGTACCTGGCCACGCGGCTCCGCCAGCCATTGGGCGCCCGTGACCTGGCCGGTGATGACGCGCTCGGGCACCCGCGCACCCTTCCACACGTGCACACCGAACCCGTCCGGATAGACCACCGCGGCCCCGTGTGCACTGTGCGGCCGGCCGTCCGCGTCGAGGTGCAGCTCGACAGGCCGTTCCGTCAGTACGGCGGCGCCGCGCAGCGCCCACCACCACCCCGCGCTGCGGGCCACCCGCGCCAGCCCGTCGGCCGGCGGCGCGTCGATCAACCCGAGGCCGCGGAACGCCTCCTGCATGGCCAGCCGCTCCACGTCGTGCTGGCCCAAGATGGCCCCGTCCTGCAGCATCCCCACTTCCGAGGGCGGGTGCGCCTTCTCGGGCAGACCGAGGTCCTTCCAGCGGCTCGTGGTGAGCAGCTCGTACACCTCGTCCTTGACCACCTCACCGATCCGCTCCCCCGTCCGCAGCGGCGTCTTGACCAGCTCGGAGATCCGCCACCATGTCGTCTCCCAGAGGTCGCCCCACTCCGGCCAGCCGCCCACGGCCTGGATCTCGCGGCTGACCCTGTCCTCCTGATGGCGTGTCATGGCGATGGTGGCGGCCATCGGGGAGTCAGCCCATTCGATCCGGTCGGGTTCCGGCAGCCCAGCGAGCCGGTAGGCGTCGGCGACGCCTGCTTCCGCCTGCTCCCGGTCGGCCGGGCCGGTGGCGTCCGAGACGTGCAGCCACTTCTCCCGCACCTCCGACAGCATCGCGCAATGCTCGGCGGAGAGCTTCGTGAGGCGGGGGACCTTCTCACTCATGTGATCAGTCTTGCAGCGGCCCCGGCGGAGGGACATCGAATTGCCGGCCTTGCGCCTGCCGAAATTCCGTCCAGGCAGCAACTTGTGCAGCCGGCAGGTGCAGTGATGGAGCGCCTGCGCGGGTTGCCCTGTGCATGGCGTGGTCGTTCCCTGATCGGTGAGGCGGTGTAGACGACATCGTCAGAGTGGCCTGGCCGTGCCAGGTCTTCCAGCCGCCCTTCAGAGCCTGGAGCCCGGGACGGCGGGCCCGTGGTGAACATTCTGATCCCCGCCATCCGCGCCGCCTCGGCCCCCTCGGCCACGCGGTCGCTGTGGCACAACAGCAGGACGGCGCAGCCGTCGACGAGGATCCGCATGATCTCGTCAGCCGTCATCCGCTGGCTCACCGGGACAGGCGTCGCTCCCGCGGCGAGGACGGCGTGATGTACGGCCTTGGGCGGGCACAGGAGGGCGACGCGGGAGCCGCGGGGAGTGATCCTCCGCAGCGCCGCGGTGAGGAAACGGATCTGGTGCCCGGCCTCGGGGGTCATGTCAGCCGCGCTGGACGAGGACGGCGACGCCCTGTCCCACGCCCACACACATGGTCGCCAATCCGTTCCTGGCACCCGTGCGCGCCATGCGGTGGAGCAAGGTCGTGAGGATGCGCGCGCCCGAGCACCCGAGCGGATGGCCAAGCGCGATGGCCCCGCCATCGGTGTTGGCCCGATCGGGATCGATCTCGATGTCGCGCACACACGCCAGGACCTGGGCCGCGAACGCCTCGTTGATCTCGGCCGTGTCGATGTCGCCGACACGCCAGCGGGCACGCGCGAGAGCCTTGCGGCTGGCCGGGATCGGCCCGAGGCCCATCACGTCGGGATGCACGCCGGCCGCCGCCCCGGCGACGTAGCGGCCGAGCGGCTCGACCCCCAGATCCGCCAGGGCCTCCTCGCTCACCAGCAGAAGCGCGGCGGCGCCGTCGTTCATCGGAGACGCGTTACCAGCGGTGACGGTGCCATCGGGGCGGAAGGCGGGTTTCAGCGCGGCCAGCCGCTCGGCGGAGGTGTCGGTGCGGACGCATTCGTCGGCCGTGACCGTCACGCCGTCGGGGCGCTCGACCGGCAGGATCTCGAGGTCGAAGTCGCCATTGCGCTGGGCGTCGGCGGCCCGCTGGTGGCTGCGCAGGGCGAAGGCGTCCTGCTGCTCGCGGGTGATGCGGTAGCGCTTGGCAACCTCTTCAGCGGTCTCGCCCATGGAAAGGACACCGTGCAGATCAGCCATGCCCGGATTGACCAGCCGCCAGCCGAGCCGGGTGTCGTGCGTCTGGAGAGTGCGGGGGAAGGAATCCTCGGGACGGGCCAGCACGAACGGCGCGCGGCTCATGGATTCGGAGCCACCGGCGACGACGACGTCCGCCTCGCCGGCGGCTATGGCGCGCGCGGCGCTCGTGACCGCCTCCATTCCCGAGGCGCACAGTCGGTTGACGGTGGCACCGGGAATGTCATGCGGCAGGCCCGCGAGCAGGACGCTCATGCGCGCGATGTTGCGGTTGTCCTCGCCTGCCTGATTGGCGGCGCCCCAGTACACGTCGTCGATCCGAGCGGGGTCGAGGGTCTGCATGTCCGCGATCAGGCCTCGAAGGGTGGTGGCGGCCAGATCGTCGGGACGTACGGTCGAAAGGGAGCCACACAGCTTGCCGATGGGAGTTCGGCGGGCGGCGGCGAAGTAGACGGGACGCATGACAGGTGCCTTCCGGTCGGCGGGGACGGGCTCAGGTGAAGGCGGCGACGCCCGTCAGGGCTCGGCCGATGAGCAGCTTGTGGATCTGGCTGGTTCCTTCATAGAGGGTCATGACGCGGGCGTCCCGGAGGTACTTGGCGACCGGGTATTCGTCGATGTAGCCGTAGCCGCCGAAGACCTGGATGGCGTTGTCGGCGGAGCGCACGGCCGCCTCGCTGGCGTACAGCTTCGCCATCGACGACTCGGTGGCGAACGGCAGCCCGCGGTCGATGTGGTCGGCGACCCGCCATACCAGCAGCCGAGCGGTGTCGACGTCCACAGCGATGTTCGCGAGCAGGTCTTGGACCAGTTGGTGTGAGGCGATCGGCTTGCCGAACTGCTCACGCTGCCCGGCATAGGCGACCGCCGCCTCCAGGCACGCCCGGGCCAGGCCCACGCATCCGGCGGCGACCGACATGCGGCCCTTGGCCAGCGCCGCCATGGCGACGGAGAATCCCTTGCCCTCGGTGCCCAGGACGGCGTCCGGCGGGACGCGCACGGCATCGAACACGAGCTCAGCCGTCGCCTGACCGCGCAGCCCGAGCTTGCCGTGAAGTTCCCGCCGCTCCAGGCCGGGGGTGTCAGACGGCACGAGAAAGGCCGTGATCCCCCGGTGACCGGGCTCCCCAGTGCGGGCGAAGACCAGGGCGACATCCGCCCAGGTGCCGTTGGTGATGAACATCTTGGAACCGCTGATCACCCAGTCGCCGCCGTCGCGCTCCGCCCTGGTGGTGAGCGCGGCCGCGTCCGATCCGCTGCCGGGCTCGGTGAGCGCGAAGCATCCCAGCGCGCGGCCGCTGGTGAGGGCGGGCAGCCAGCGCAGCTTCTGTTCCTCACTGCCGTACGTGTTGATCGACTTGGCGACCAGGCCCAGCGAGACCGACACGATGCCGCGCACCGCCGAGTCGCCGCGCCCGAGCTCCTCCAGCACCAAGGCGTACGCGAGGTGGTCGCCCTCGGATCCGCCGTACTGCTCCGGGATCGTCAGGCCGAGGAACCCGAGCTCACCGAGCCGGCCGACGATCGTCCGATCGACGCTTTCCGCGCGGTCCCAGTCCGCGGCGTGCGGAGCGATGTCACGGTCGACGAAGTCGGCGGCGAGTTGCCGTACCGCGATCTGCTCGTCTGACAAGGCCAGGTCCATGCCTGCTCCTAAAACTAGCGGTGCAAGTTTTGGCCGGGATGCTAGTCCAGATAAACTAGCGGCGCAAGTTTTAGAGAGGGAGGTGGCCCGTGGCGCGACCACGCCGACCGTTGCTGAGCAGGGACCTGATCGTGGACGCGGCCATGGTCCTGCTCGACACCGAGGGGCTCGACGCCGTCTCCACGCGGCGCTTGGCCACCGAGCTCGGGGTGAGCGGGCCGTCGCTCTACAACCACGTGGCGACCAAGGAGCAGCTGATCGACCTGCTCGTGGACTGTGTCCTGGGCGAGGTGGACACCTCGATGTTCGCCCGGTTGGGGGCCGACGACGGTGACTGGCGCTCGGCCCTGACCGGGTGGGCGGCCTCCTACCGTGCCACGCTGGCCGCGCATCCCAACATCGTTCCCGTCGTCGCCCGGGGGCCCGGCCGGCGCCCCAACGCTCTGCGCATCGCCGACGCCGTCTTCGGAGGTCTGGTCGCCGCCGGGTGGCCTCGCCGTGAGGCCACCCGGATCGGGGCGCTGATGCGGTATTTCATCACCGGTTCCGCGCTCGGCTCCTTCGCCGGCGGGTTCCCCGACGACGCGACGGTGTACGAGGGCAGTTACGCGCACCTCGACCAGGCGCACCTGCTCGCCGAGCGCCAGCAAGAGATCAACGAGAGCGCGTTCACGGCCGGTCTCGAGGCTCTCCTGGATGGGCTCGAGCTGCGCTATCGGAGGGTGAAGAGCGAGTAAGGCTGTGCCTCACTCCCCCGTCCACACGGGCGGGCGCTTCTCGGCGAAGGCGCGGGCTCCCTCCGTCGCATCACGGGAGGCGAAGACCGCCGCGGTCAGCTCCCGCTGCCGTTCGAAGGCCACGTCGGCCGGCCAATCCCGCGACTCGACGATCACCTTCTTGGTGACGTGAACCGCCAGGGGCCCGTTCCCCGCTATCGTCTCGGCGAGCCGCCGCGCCTCGGCCAGCGCTCCTCCCGGGGGCACGAGCCGGTTGACCAGTCCGAGCGCGTACGCCCGCTCCGCGGTCAGGAACTCGCCGGTCAGCGCGAGCTCCATGGCGACGTGGTACGGCATGCGACGCGGTAGCCGCAACAGACCACCACCGGCCGCGACCAGGCCTCGCCGTACCTCTGGCAAACCGAACCGGGCGTCCTCGGCGGCCACCACCAGGTCACCGGCGAGCACCACCTCGAACCCGCCCGCCACGGCGTACCCTTCGACGGCGGCGATCAGCGGCTTACGCGGAGGAGCCTCGACCAGCCCCGCGAACCCGCGGCCTGGCACGAACGGGCGCTCATCCCGCAGGAACGCCTTGAGGTCCATGCCCGCGCAGAAGACGTCGCTAGCTCCCGTGATGATCCCGACCTTGAGGTCCTGCCGGTTGTCGAGCTCGTCCATCGCGGCCGCGATGCCTTCCGCGACAGCGCGGTTGATCGCGTTCCGCGCCTCGGGCCGGTTGATCGTGATGACGGCGACGCCGTCGGCGAACTCGGTGATCACTTCGCTGCTCATGGGGTTTCCGTTCTGTCCGTCAGTGCCGGGTCCAGGGGTAGAAGCCCTGGCCTGTCTTGCGGCCGAGCAGACCGTCGCCGACCATCTCCCGCAGCAGCCGTGGCGGCGAGAACCGGTCACCGAGTTCACCGCTGAGGTATTCGGCGATGGCGAGCCTGACGTCGAGCCCGACCAGGTCGGTGAGGCGCAGCGGCCCGATGGGGTGGCGGTAGCCCAGGACCATGGCGGCGTCGATGTCGTACGGCTCCGCCACCCCCTCCTCCACCATGCGGATCGCCTCCAGGCCGAGGAGCACCCCGAGGCGGCTGGTGGCGAACCCAGGACTATCCCGCACGACGATGGCCGTACGCTGCCACGCTTCGCACCAGCCCTTCGCCAGTCCTACGGTCTCCGGCGCGGTGTGCTCGCCGGTGACGATCTCGACCAGCGCCGACTTGGCCACCGGGTTGAAGAAGTGCAGCCCGAGGAATCTGCCGGGGTCGCCGACGGCCCTGGCCAGGCGGCTGATCGCGATGGAGCTGGTGTTCGTGGCGAGAACCGCGTGCGGCGCCGCCCGGCCCGCGGCGGCGAGCACTTCCACCTTCAGCTCGGCCTGCTCGGCCACGGCCTCGACGACGAGGTCCGTCTCAGCAGGAATGCGCCGTATGTCGCAAGCCATCTCCAGCGCGTCGGCGTGCTCCGGCCACTCCCGGCGAACGCGTTCCGCGGCGCGGCCGGCCGCGGCCTGGTCCACCTCGATGAGGGTGACCGCGCTGCCGGCGGCGGCCATGAGGCCGGCGATGCCGCACCCCATGGTGCCTGCGCCGATGACGGTCACGTGCCGCGGATGCTCGGTCATCATCCCTCCACGCTGGTCACGGTGGCCTGCTGGGGCGCGCTCCGCGGAGCGGTCCGGAGCCCGAACAGCCGCCGGACGAGATAGATCAGCGCGATACCCACGGGCGCGATCAGCCCGAGCCCGAGCTGCTCACGCGCATCCGGAAGGATCAGCATGCCGACGGCGATCGCCACCAGGAGCACGAGGGTGAACCAGCTCAGGTACGGGTGGCCCCACATCTTGACCGGCATGGCCCCGCCTTCCTGTTCGATGTGCCGACGCAGCCGCAGTTGGGAGACCACGATCGCGGCGTAGATCACCAGCGCCACGCTGCCCGCGGCGTTGAGCAGGAAGGCGAAGACGGCTTCGGGTGCGAGGTAGGCGACGGCGACGGCCACCCAGCCGGCCACCGTACTCAGCAAGATCGCGCCGATGGGCGTGCCCCTGGTCGTCGTCCTGGCCAGAACCCGGGGTGCCTCGCCCCGTGCGGTGAGAGCGAAGAGCATGCGGGAGGCGGTGTAGATACCGGCGTTGAGTACGGACAGGACGGCTGTCAGCACGACCGCCTGCATGGCCAGAGCCGCGCCCGGAATGCCGAGACGATCCAGAAGCGTGACGAACGGGCTTTCGCCCGCCTTGATCGCCCCATAGGGGACCAGCAGCACGATCAGGCTGATCGAGCCGACGTAGAAGATGACGACGCGCCAGACCACCGTGCCGGCGGCCCGGGTAACAGCCGCGACGGGGTCGGTGGCCTCGGCCGCGGCGACGGTGACGATTTCCGCGCCGAAGTAGGAGAAGACGACGACGGTGATGGCGCTCAGGACTCCGGCGGCCCCTGCCGGTGTGAGCGCGCCGACGCCGATGGCCAGCTCATGAACCCGCTGCCCCGGCAGGACGCCGAACAACCCGGCGAGCGCGATCGCCAGGAAGACCACGATCGCCACGACCTTGACGGCCGCGAACCAGAACTCGGCTTCGCCGAAGCCGCGCACGGACAGCAGGTTGAGCGCGCTCATCACTCCCATGACGGCGGCGGAGATGACCCAGAGCGGGATGCCCGAGAGGAATCCTCCGATGATCTTGGCTCCGGCGATGGCCTCGAAGGCCACCACGACCACCCAGAAGTACCAGTAGGTCCATCCGATGATGAACCCCGCTCCGTTGCCCAGGGCGAGCCGGGCGTAGTCCGAGAACGATCCCACCGACGGCCGCGCGGCGGCCATCTCGGCGAGCATGCGCATCACGAGCAGCAGGATCAGCCCGCCTACCGCGTAGGCGACCGGCGCCAGCGCTCCGGCCGTGTGGATGACCGCCCCGGAGCCGACGAACAGGCCGGCTCCGATGATGCCGCCCAGAGCCATCATGGACAGGTGACGAGGCCGCAGTGCCCGCCTCAGCCTTCTTGGGGAAGTCGAATCAATGTGGTCTGGCATGGCTGCCTCCTCCGAGTACGCCCAGCACGGTGGTCGGCTGGACGCGGATTCGAAACGCGCCGCTCGAACGGCTCACCTGTGTGGCATCGGCCGCCTCGGCGTTTGCGCCGCAGCCTAATTGATTCGATCGATCGATACAATAACGCTCTGGTCACGGAGAGGAGGTGACGTAGAGGTGTCGATCAGTGCAGAAGGAAACGCGTGGGCTCGCCGATGTCGAGGTCCGCGCGTCGCACCGGGCGCCCGCCCCTCATGGCCCGCATCAGTCCCAGCCCGCCGTCGGCGTACGTACGGCATAGCTCGCGCAGCGCGAGATCGCCGCTGGGCTGGAACCAGTGGGACACCGCGGTACACATCTCCAGCAAGCCGATCGTCAGCGCTTTCGGATGTGAAACGGTGAACTCCCCGGCGGCGGCACCCTCTTCCACGGTGGTCCGCCACACGTTCTCGTAGGCGTCGCGGAGGCCGACCACGCGGTCACGACGCTCCCCCGACAGAGCCCTGACCTCCGTGTCGCTGACGATCTTGGCCAGGCGGTCGGTGACGTGCTCCCAGACGTGCTGCTCGATCAGCATGGCCAGGCGCTCGGAGGGCGTCTCCAGCGCCTGGCCGGCACGCTCGGCGGCGCGCCTGAGCGGCTCGGTGCTGGAGAACATGATGTCCACCAGCAGATCGTCCTTGCTCCCGAAGTGGTGGTAGAGCGAGGACAGGGTGACCCCGGCCTGCGTGGCGATGTCGCGGATGCCCGTGCCGTGGAAACCGCGCTCGGCGAACAGGCTGATGGCCGCCTCACGGATGCGACGGGGCGTTTCCGCCGCCTCGGAGGCGCGCACGCGCGGCATCGCAGCTCCTACCTTGTCACCAGGCCTTCTCGTATCAGTCGAACCTACCGGACCGCGATCACCACTGTCAGATCACCCTGCCATGGTCAGGCCGCCGCTGACCGAGAGCACCTGACCGGTGACGTGGGCCGGAGCGGCGGCGAAGAAGGCGACCGCCTCGGCGATCTCCTCCGGCTGGGCCAGGCGCCTGTTGGGAGTGGCGCGAACGATCGCGTCCATCGTGGCCTTGGCGCGCTCGTCCCGCTTGATCTCGTCGAGTAGAGGGGTGTCGGTGGGGCCGGGACACACGCAGTTGACGGTGATGCCGTGGCGGGCGGTCTCTCTGGCGATGGACTTGGTGAAGGCGATCGTGCCGCCCTTGCAGGCGGCGTACACCGCTTCCCCGGAGGAGCCGACGCGTCCGGCGTCGCTGGCCACATTGACGATGCGGCCGCCGCCGCGTGCGATGAGCTGAGGTATGGCCAGATGTGTGGCGTTGAACACGCCCTTCAGATTGATGTGGATGAGCTTGTCCCACAGGGATGGTTCGGTGTCCGTGAAGCGCTGCACGTGGTCCCAACCAGCGTTGTTGATCAGCACGTCCAGGCCGTTCAGCTGCGCGCAGGCGGCCTCGATGGCTTCGCCGAGTGCCTTGTGATCACCGACGTCGGCGATCAGCGCGAAGGCGCCGGGCACCTGGTCCGCGAGCGTCCGCGCCGCCTCCTCGTCCAGATCGATGATCGCGACGGAGGTGCCGGATGCGGACAATTTGCGGACGATCGCGGCGCCGATGCCCTTGGCGCCGCCGGTCACGATCGCGGTGCGGGAGTTGTCACTCATGGAGAGGCCCTTTCCTCGTCGAATGTGGAGTGGCCGACACCGCGTTCCTTCAGCACGCGTTTGTCGATCTTTTCAGTGGGTGTCTTGGGCAGGGGACCGGCAAACTCGACGTAGCGCGGCACCATGGGGCGAGGCAGGTGCTCCTGGCAGTAGGTCAGCAGATCGCGCGCCTCTAGCTCCTGGCCCGGCCGGAGCGTCACCACGACCATCACGTCTTCCTCTGTGAGCTCGCTGGGCACGCCGAACGCGGCCACCTCGAGCACGGCCGGGTGCCGGCCGACCACGGTTTCGATCTCCAGGGCGGAGATGTTCTCCCCGCGTCGGCGGATCACCTCCGCCCCGCGCCCAGCGAAGTAGAAGTAGCCGTCCTCGTCCCGATGAGCGAGATCGCCGGTATGGAACCAGAGGTCGCGCCAGGCCTGGGCGGTGGTCTCCGGCATGCCGAGGTACTCATTCAAGATCACATGCGGTTCGAGCGGG
Organism: Nonomuraea sp. NPDC050536; assembly: GCF_044457685.1. Taxonomy (NCBI): domain Bacteria; kingdom Bacillati; phylum Actinomycetota; class Actinomycetes; order Streptosporangiales; family Streptosporangiaceae; genus Nonomuraea; species Nonomuraea sp. NPDC050536. The sequence goes on along the minus strand of NZ_JBITHD010000039.1, from coordinate 16,315 downwards.
CGGATGCAGATCTCCCCCACCTCGCCGCTCGGCAACTCGAATCCGTCTGGGCCCAGGACCTTGACCTCGAAGGGGTGCACGGGACGACCGCACGAACCCGGGCGGCGCGGCTCTCCGGGACGGTTGTACAGCACGATGCCGGTGTCGCTGAGCCCGTACACCTCGACTAGCTCCACCCCGAACCTGCGCTCGAAGTCCTCCGCCCACTCCGGCAGCGGAACGCCCCAGCCGAGCCGAGCCGGGTTGTCGGCGTCGCCGGGTGCGGGCTCCTGCTTGTACAGCATGGTCAGGGTGGCGCCCATGAAGTCGAAAACGGTCGCGTGATAGCGGCGGACCTGCTGCCAGAAGGATCGCACGGAAAAACGCGCCACCAGCGCCGCGGTCGCGCCCAGCAGGAACGCGGGAGCGACGGTGAAGATGGCGGCATCGGCGTGGAACAGCGGGAAAGGACAGAACAGCACGTCGGACGCCGTCAGGCCGAGTTGCTCGGTGAAGATCTCGGCCTGCCGCAACACGTATCGATGTGGGAGCACACAGGCCTTCGACCGGCCTGTGCTGCCGGACGTGAACAGCAGGATGCTCGGGTCTCCTGGACGAGTCTCGTGGCGCGGTGCGGGGCCGGAATGCGCCGTCAGATCGGCCCACGCTCGGACGGGAACCGCTTCGTTCATCGCCCCGACACGGCCACGGACGAAGACCGTGCGCAGGATTCCGCGCGCCTCCTCGATCGCCGGCAGGAACTGCTCGTCGACGATCGCGATCTCGGCGCCGGACATCCTCACCACGGCAGCGAGCCCGTCGCCGAGCAGCGCCGTGTTGACCGGCGCCGCCACTGCTCCTATCCGGCTCAGCGCCAACCAGGCGACGACGAATTCGACGCAGTTGGGCAGGACGAACGCCACGGTCTGCCCGGCACGAACGCCGCTCGCGGCCAGGCCCGCGGCCACTGCCCTGACCTGCTCGGCCAGTTCGCCGTAGGTGAGGGTCTCGTCCTCGATCCGCAAGGCCGGGTGATCCGCTCGTTGCCGCGCGTGCGCCTCGATCAGGTCGCTGAGAATCATCGCCGTGTCCCTCCGTTCACCCGGCGAGCCGCGAACTCGCGCAGACTCGCCTCGGCCGCACTGCTGCGTCGCGCCTCCCCCACGGCCACCGCCTCGCGCTCCAGCGCGTGCGCGACGTCCTCTCGGATCGCCTCGCTCAGCAACCGTCGTGTCAGGTGGACGGCCTGCGACCGGCTCACCAGTTCCTCGGCGAGTGTCATGGCCCGATCCAGAACCTGGTCGTCGGGCAGCACCTCGCTGATCAGTCCGGCAGCCAGGGCCCAGGTCGCGTCATAGGTCCACCCGGTCAGCAGCATGTCCCGCGCACGCCCGTGTCCGACGACAGCGGGCAACAGTAGCGACGATCCGTTCGTACCCACCAGGCCCCACGCCACCTCGGGACATGCGAAAACGGCGCACTGGGCGGCTACCCGCAGATCGCAGGCCAGCGTCAACTCCAGCCCGCCTCCCACTGCCGCGCCGTTGATCGCGGCGACGATCGGCTTGTCCGCCTCGAGCAGTACCGCGGTGACCTGCTGGAGCAACGCGACGGCCCCGTCGAACGCCTCCGCGTCGGTCGCGGCGGCCTCGCCCAGATCGTCCCCTGAGCAGAACGCCGATCCCTCTCCCGTCAGCACGATGGCACCGGTCTGTTCACACCGGTCCGCCTCGACCAGCGCGTCCACCAGATCGCCCAGCATCCGCCGCGACAACGCGTTGCGCACCTCCGGCCGACGGAGTGTCACCACAGACACCTGGCCGCGATGGCGAAGTACTACCTCGGCCGGGATTTCAGGATCAAGTAGCATGAGGTTATTGTATCGATCGATCGATACTAGAAGTCAAGGAGGATCATGGATCGCTACGCGGGCTACCAGCGACTGAGGCTGAGCTGGGCGGCAGACGGTGTACTGAAGGTGACCATCCACAACCCCGGCCGCGCCAATGCGCTGGACGCGACGGGACACGCGGAGATCACCCGCATCTGGCGCGACGCCGAGGCCGACGATCGGGTGCGCGCCGTCCTGATCACCGGAGCAGGCAGGACCTTCAGCGCAGGCGGCGACCTCGACTGGGTGCAGAGCCTGGCCGATGACCCGAGAGCCCGGATCGCGGGTCTGCGCGAGGCCAGGGAACTGGTGATCAACCTGATCGAATTCACCAAACCGGTCGTGTCGGCGGTACGCGGGGCGGCGGTGGGAGCGGGGCTCGTCGTGGCGCTGCTCGCCGACGTCTCCGTGGTCGCGAAGAACGCCCGGCTGATCGACGGCCACACCAAACTCGGCGTCGCCGCCGGGGACCACGCGCCCCTGGTCTGGCCGCTGCTGTGCGGGCTGGCCAAGGCCAAGTACCACCTGCTCACCTGCGATCCGCTGGACGGGGCCGAAGCGGAGCGCATCGGCCTGGTGTCCCTCGCGGTCGACGAGGGTGACGTGCTCGACCGAGCCGAGGACATCGCCGCCCGGCTCGCCTCCGGCGCGCCCAACGCCCTGCGCTGGACCAAGCAAGCACTCAATTCCTGGCTTAGAGCCGCCACTCCGCACTTCGACGCCGCACTCGCACTCGAGTTCCTCGGTTTCGCCGGTCAGGAGGCGCAGGAAGGCATCGCAGCGCTGAAGGAGAAGCGCCCTCCCGAGTTCCAGCGCGCGAGGTCCTGAGCTAACCCCCTGCGGGCACTCCGAGCGTCCAGCTGGTCGCCTGACGTACCGTCAACGCGCGGCCACGAGCCATCGCCTCCATGAAGGCCTTTTCGCCCAGCTCGCCGGTCAAGGTGACGGCGTAGCGCTCGTGGAAGTCCATGAACCGTTTGAACAGGAAGGGAGTGCAGTCTCGGCCTCGCCGGGCCGGCTCAGACGAACTCGAGGGCGGCACGCAGGTGCGCGTGCTCCAGCTTCAGCCGCGCACACCAGGCCGCCTGCTCCGACCCGAACCATTCCGCTGCGGCGCGATCGACCAGGCCGCGGACCCAGTCGCGATGGCGGCGCTGGAGCGCACGCCGTTCGTCGGGACCGGCCAGGTGCATCAGATCGATCAGCGCGTGCAGGGTCTGGCGCCGGGGAACAGCCGTACGGCAAGGCGGTCGGCGAGTGACGCGCAAGCATGCAGCAGGTGCTCACAGTTGTCGAGCACGAGCAGGGTCCGCTGGGTGGACAGCACCCTCGACAGCGCTTCGAGCTGGGAGATGGACGGTGCCAGGCCGCCGGGGTAGCCCAAGCCACCTGGTACCGCAAGAACCGCCAAAGCCCGGCTCCGGTCCGCCCGGCCAAGGCGTGCAAGCCGCATCCGGCCGCGTTGTCGCAGGCCGAACGCGAGCGCGTCCGCGCCGTGCTCAATGAGCGGTTCGCTCAACGGGAGGCCGGCCCGCGAGATCCCGGCTCTCATACGCGAGGCGGATAGTTACTATCTGAAACGCGCGATTCCGGTCAGGAGTCTTACCCGTTAATCTGGCTCGAAACATCGGAGTTTCGGCGTAAGGATTTGTTCATGCATTCAGCAGCGCAAGAAGAGCTGTATCTGGCCGCGAGCAAAGTCCCATGGGTCCCGCAAGGGGACGGCATCTATTTCAAACCCCTGCGCATCAATCGGAAAGCCGGAACCTGGATCAACCTGCTCAAGGTCCAACGTGCGGGGCGGGTCAACCGGCACCGGCACCTCGGGCCGGTCGAAGCCTACGTGCTCGCGGGATCCTGGCGTTACCTCGAACGAGACTGGGTCGCGAAGGCCGGGGACTTCGTGTTCGAGGCTGACGACGACATCCACACGTTGGAAGTCGTCGGAAACGAAGAAATGATTACCCTGTTCTCCATTCATGGACCGTTCGAGTATCTGGACGACCAGGACAATGTCATCGGCACCGAAACGGCCCACAGCAAGCTGGACCGCTACATACGGCATTGCGAGCAGTTCGGCGTCGAGCTTGCTCCCATAACCTTCTAGGCGGTTCGATGAGAAACGACGACAATCTGTTCTCGTTGCATGGGCAGACGGCGATGGTCACCGGAGCGGGGAGCGGGATCGGGTACTCCATCGCGCTGGCCCTGGCCGAGGCGGGCGCGGACCTGATCACCGCCTCGGACAGGGAGAACCTCGACGACATCTGCGAGCACGCCGAGAAACTGGGCCGCACGGTTCGTACCGCGGTGTTCGACGTCGCCGACGCTCGGCAGACGCAGAACGTGGTGGGCGGGCTCGCCGAAGACGTCGACATCCTGGTCAACAATGCGGGGATCATCAGACGGGCTCCGGCGGAGCGGTTCTCCGACGGCGACTGGCAGGACGTGCTGGAGGTGAATCTCAGCGCGGCCTTTCGGATCTGCCGCCTGATCGGTCCCAGGATGCTTCGCCGCGGGCAGGGAAAGATCATCAATATCGCGTCGCTGCTCGCGTTTCAGGGAGGCCTCAACGTCGCGTCCTACGCCGCCAGCAAGCACGGGCTGGCCGGCCTCACGAAGGTGCTCGCGAATGAATGGGGCGAGTACAACGTGCAGTCGAATGCGATCGCGCCCGGATACATCATCACGGACACCACCAAGGACCTCCAGGATGACGGCGTGCGATCTCAGCAGATCCTGGATCGCATCCCGGCAGGCCGCTGGGGCAGGCCGGACGACATCGCCGGGGCCGCGGTCTTCCTCGCATCGAAGGCCTCCGACTACGTCAACGGCCATCTCCTCGTCGTGGACGGCGGATGGCTGGGTCGCTGAAGGCACACAAGGACAGGAAGAGAACATGACGATGAATCGCTATTCCGACCGGGTCGTCCTGATCACCGGCAGCGGTTCCGGCATCGGCAGGAACCTGGCAGAGCGTTTCGCCGCCGAGGGGGCCACCGTGGCGGTGGCCGACATCAACGGTGATGCCGCGAGAGAGGTCGCGGAGGCTATCACCGCATCGGGCCATCGGGCCCGGGCGTACACCGTGGACGTCGCCGACACGGTTTCCGTGCACAATCTGGCCGCGGAGGTCGAATCCACCTTCGACGGGGTCGACATCCTGATCAACAACGCGGCATCCACGTTGGATCTGCCGTTCCTGGAGTTGTCCGAGCACGAGTGGGATCTCGATGTGGGCGTCACCCTCAAGGGGCCCTTCCTCTGCTCGCAGGCCGTGCTTCCCGGCATGCTGCGGCGTGGGAGTGGGGTGATTCTCAACATCGGCTCGGTGAACGGCTTCTCGTACTTCGGCAACGATCTCTACAGCGCCGCCAAGGCCGGACTGCTCAGCCTCACCAGGGCTCTGGCGGTGCGTTATGGGCCGCGCGGTGTACGCGTCAATCTCATCGCCCCTGGAACGATCCGGACACCGTTCTGGAACGACCGCCAGGCGAAGGACCCCGGCGTCCACCAGCGTCTGGCTCGCTGGTATCCGCTCGGCCGCATCGGTGAGCCGGATGACGTGGCGGAGGCAGCCCTGTTCCTGGCCTCCAGCGCGGCCTCTTGGATCACCGGCACGGCGCTGACGGTCGACGGCGGTCTTCTGGCGGGCAACGCCGTGATGACCGCCGACATTCTCGGCGACGAGTTCTGAGGGTTCAGATTCGCGGCGGGTGCGTGCCGTCGGGCAGCGGCTCACGTCTCAGAGCGTCCAGCATGAGCCGGCAGGCCGATGAAAGGGGCCGGTCGGCTTGCCAATGGACCGCGACCTGACGGGGCAAGGCTCCGGAGAGTCGCCTGAGCCGGACACCGCTCGTATCGGAACAGCGGCCCGCGAGAAGGTTCGTCACCCCGATCCCGAGCCCGCCACGAACCATGGCGATCAGGGTTTGCGGCTGGTTGGTCATGAGAACGGGCTCGATGTCATGGCCGACTTCGGAAAAGGCGGCGTAGGTCTCCAGGTTCCCGGATTCGGGCAGGTCTGATCTGCCGATGGTGATCAATGGCTCGCGGGTGAGGGCTTCCAGGGGCAGATCGCCAAGTTGGTCGGCCAGCGGGTGCCGCTCCGGAATGACCGCGACGAGCGGCTCCTCCCAGAGCAGGACGCGCTCGGTGCTTCCCTCCGGCAGCACCGGCATGACCGGCCGAACGGCGATGTCGACAACCCCCGACAGGAGATCGGCGCCAAGTTCCAGGGTGGACTCCTCCACGAGGACCACCTGGACCCCCGGGTGCCGGCGCTGGAACCCGATCAGCAGCTCCGGCAGGAAGAGCGCGCTCGCGCTCGGATAGCACCCGAGCGTCACGAGGCCGCGGCTGGCCTCGCGGAACTTGTCCATCTCGCCTTCGCATCGCCGGATGGCGGCGATCACCTCCCGGGCGTGCGCGGCGAACGCCCTGCCGGCGTCGGTCAACGCCACCGGCCGCCGGCGGCGGTCCAGGAGCTGAAGCCCCACGGTGCGTTCCAGCGCTGCCACGTGGGTGCTCACGCGGGGCTGCGAACGATGAGTCGTCGCTGCGGCTGCGCTGAAGCTTCCCGAATCGACGATGGCGAGGAAGGACACGAGCCATTCAGGGCGGACGTCATTGATCAACATTGCCACTACCAACGGATGTTCGGGCGCGGGGAGTCACCGAAGTGTTTCACATGGACGAACGTGCGCTTGCGATGCTGCACGCGGAACATGTCGACTGGCGTTTCAAGGGCTTGCCGCCGGCGATGCAGGGGCGCAGCGTGGGCGAGCTCGCCCAGGCGCGCCTCGACCTGTTCGAGGCTGGTTTCACGACCCCGGTGCTGACCCTGTCACGGACTGCCGTCGAGCACAACATCGCCATGCTCGCCGGGTTCGCCGCCGAGCATGGCCTCGATCTGGCCCCGCACGGCAAGACGTCCATGGCACCGCAGTTGTTCGCCCGCCAAGCCGCTCACGGCGCATGGGGGATGACCGCCGCCACGATCACCCAGGTGCGGACGTATCGCGCCTTCGGTGTCTCACGAATCTTCCTCGCGAACGAGCTGGTCAACGCCGCCGCGCTTTCCTGGATCGCGACGGAGCTCGCCGCCGATCCCGGCTTCACCTTCGTCTGCTGTGTCGATTCCGTGCGCGGAGTCGCCCTGATGGATGAGGCCCTGCAGGCGCGGCCGTGGCCGCGACCGGTGGACGTCGTCGTGGAGCTCGGCACCGTGGGCGGCCGCGCCGGCTGCCGTACCCCCGAGGAAGCCAGACAGGTGGCGGAGGCGGTCGCCGACAGCAGGGCACTGCGCCTCATCGGCATGTCCGGCTACGAAGGCACCATGGCGCACGACGCCACACGGGCCGCCCCGCCCAGCGTCAGGGACTACCTGCGAACCATCGCCGGTCTAACCCGGCAGTTCGACATCGAAGGCCGTTTCAAGCAGGCGGACGAGATCGTGGTGAGTGCGGGCGGGACCGCGTACTTCGATATCGTGGCCGAGGAACTGGCCGGGCCGTGGATGTTGTCCCAGCCGACGCGCGTCCTGCTGCGCAGTGGCGCGTACGTGACCCATGACGACGGCTTCTACGCCGCGCTCGCGCCGCACTCACGCGGGACGGCGCCCGCGCTGTGGCCCGCGCTGTTGTTGTGGAGCCAGGTGATCTCCCGCCCGGAGCCCGGCCTGGCGCTGCTGGACTTCGGCAAGAGAGACGCCTCCTTCGACGCGGGACTGCCGGTCCCGCGTCAGATCCGCCGCTCTGATCGGATCTCGGGGCCGGCCGAGGGGCTGGAGGTCGTGGCGCTCAACGATCAACACGCCTATCTCGCCGTGGACGCAGACACGCATCTCGAGGTCGGCGACTGGGTGGGCTGCGGGATCTCGCACCCCTGCACGGTCTTCGACAAGTGGCCCCTGATCCCCATGGTCGATGACGGCATCGTCGTCGACTACATCCGCACGCTGTTTTGAGGTGAAGGACTCGTGAGCTGCACCTTCCGGGGAGCCTGGGTCGTGGACGGCAGCGGCCGCCCTGTCTACCGCGCCGACGTCGTCACGGAGGCCGGCGTGATCGCGGAGATCACAGCACCCGCGCGTTCACCGGCAGGCACCGGACGCGTAGTGGACGCCGAGGGGCTCGTCCTGGCGCCGGGATTCATCGACATGCACGCGCACTCCGACCTCGCCCTCCTCACCGACCCGTATCACGTGGCGAAGGCCGCACAGGGTGTGACGCTGGAGGTCCTCGGGCAGGACGGACTCGGCTACGCACCGGTCGACGACACGACTCTCCGGCAGCTACGGATCCAACTCGCCGGCTGGAACGGCGATCCCGAGGATCTCGACTGGAACTGGCGTACCGTGGGCGGCTACCTCGACCGCCTGGACGAAGGCATCGCGATCAACGCCGCCTACCTCGTCCCGCACGGAACAGTGCGCGCGCTCGTCCTCGGCTGGGAGAACCGGCCTCCGACCAGCGACGAACTGGACAGGATGCGCGAGCTCGTCACCGAGGGGATGCGGCAGGGAGCCGTCGGCATGTCGTCCGGCCTGACGTATCCGCCCGGCATGTACGCGGACACGGAGGAACTCGTCGAGCTGTGCCGCGTGGTGGCGGCCCACGGCGGCTACCACAGCCCGCACCACCGCAGCTACGGCCGGGACGCCCTCGCCGCCTACGCCGAGATGATCGAGGTGTCGCGGCGTTCGGGCTGTCCCCTGCACCTCGCACACACCGTGATGAACTTCCCTGACAACGCCGGACGCGCCGCCGACCTTCTCCGCCTGATCGACGACGCTCTTTCCGGCGGCTGCGACATCAGCATGGACAGCTATCCCTACACCGCGGGTTCGACCACGCTCGCCGCGTTGCTGCCGAGCTGGGCTGCGGAGGGAGGCCCGCAAGCGTTGATCGACCGGCTGAAAGACCTCCCCACCCGGTCGCGGCTCCGACGGGAACTGGAAGAACTCGGGTCCGACGGCTGTCACGGCGTACCGGTCGACTGGAGCACCGTACAGATCAGCGGTGTCCGTGATCCCGGCAACCAGGCGTACGTGGGCGCCAGGCTCGCCGATCTCGCTGTACGAGAAGGACGAGCGGCCGCGGACGTGTACTTCGACCTGCTCGTCCGCGACCGGCTCGGCACCACATGCCTCCAGCACGTGGGGCACGAAGAGAACGTGCGTGCCATCATGCGCCATCCGGCCCATACGGTAGGGAGTGACGGGCTGCTCGCCGGAACCCAGCCGCACCCTCGTGCCTGGGGCACCTTTCCCCGACTCCTCGGCCGCTACGTCCGCGAACTCAACCTGCTGCCCCTGGAGGAATGCGTCGCGAAGATGACGTCACGGCCCGCCCGCCGCCTCGGACTCGCCACCCGAGGTCTGGTCAAGCCCGGATACCGTGCCGACCTGGTGCTCTTCGACCCCGAGACGGTCGGCGACTTGGCGACGTACGACGACCCTCGGCAGCCGCCTTCCGGTATTCCCTTCGTCATGGTGGCAGGCACGTGGGTCATCGAAGAGGGTCGGCCCACCGGTGCCCGGCCCGGTCGTTCCGTCCGCCGGCTCGGCTGAGCACCGCGCTCGGTGCTGCGCGCTGTCGCTCATCGGGTTCTGCTGCAACTTCTCCATGATCATCGTATGGTCTCTGTGCCTGCTGTACGGCACGTGCGACCTCCATCTGTCGCCGGCCACCCTCGGCGGCGTCTTCGCCACGGGCTCGGTCGGCGGCCTTGTCCGCTCGATGAGCAACTGCCCACGGCGCTTGCCGACGACAGACGAGCTGGTGGCAGTTCCTGGCCGGCGTGACCGTACCCGACCGGGGCGTGGACGGTGCAGCAGGCCCGCAACCTGGTCATGGACTTGGGTGACCGCATCGCCGGGCTGCGGTTCCTGATTCACGATCGGGACCCGCTCTTCACCTCCACCTTCAGGGAGGTCTTCAATGCTGAAGGGCTTCGGGCCATTGCAACTCTGCCGCGGACACCGAGGATGAACGCCGTCTGTTGCGAGTAGACGGGGTCTTCCCTGTTAGGCCACGTCAGGTGGCGGCCTTACCGGTGAGGGAATCGAGCTGAGTCAGGATCGACGGGTCGCTGATCTTCTGGTCCTCGGCGAGCAGGAGCACCTTGCTCAGGATGATGCTCGTCATCTGATCCTCGTCGGCGAACGGCAGGAACAGCCGCCGGTGCGCCATGGCGCCGAACGAGGCGGGCACCACACAAAGGTAGCCGCCCGGGTCGACGTGGATGCTGCCGCTGGTCAGATGCACCCGGTAGGTCGCCCGGGTGCCGCGTACCACGGCCGAGTTCCCCTCGACGGTGACCCGGGCCAGCCCCAGGTCGGCGATGAGCGCCGCGAGCACCTGCGCCCGGCTCGCCGCCTGCGCCGGCGAGAGGTACGCCGCCGGCTCGGTGCCGGCGACCGACACCATCAGGTCCAGGTCTCGCATGACCTCGGAGAACACCACCGGCGGCACGTCGACGAGGGGCGCTGGGGTGCCGTAGCGGCCCGGGTCACGGTGGCCGCCGGTCAGGAAGCGGATCTCGCCGACAAGGACGTTCCCCAGCCCGAAGTAGCCGCGGAAGTCGCAGCGCAGCACCGCGATGAGGCCGTCTCCGATGGCGCGGGTCGCCTGGTGGTCGTCGTACCCGCCGTGGGTGAACCAGCCCCGGCCGGACAGCAACTGGCCCGCCACCTCGCCGTTGACCGTCTGACCGGCGAACCGCCGCGACACGTCGCCCGCCTCGCGTTCCGCTGGAGTGAGCACATACAACTCCCGGAACGCCTGCTTGACCGGCTGCCGGAGACGACGCCGCACGATCTCCGCCTGCCAGTCGGCGAGCACCCCCAGCTCGTGCAGTTCGACGGGGTGGACGGCGGCGATCGGGCCGGTGGTGTCGGCCTGCTCGAGCAGGCCGATCACGCCCGCCTGGTCCCGCCAAAGCAGCGCGGGCAGCATCGCCGCACCTGCAGGCAGCGACAACAGCCGGGCCAGCTCGTCCGGCGCCAACGTCCCGGCGGTGGCGACCAGCCGCTCCACCAGCCCGACCCGCATCCGCCGAGCCTGGTCCCGCAGTCGCTCCTGGTGCTTGCGCAGCTCCTGGTAGCCGGGGTCGGTGCGGACGGCGGCCGGCACCGATTTCAGCGCTTTGTCCGCCCGGCTGACCGTCATCGTCGGGTCGGCGCCGTCAAACCGCAACGCGATCCGGTAGTGACCGACGTCGGCCTCCGTGGGGGTCTCGGTGGCGATGCGTGCCTCGCAGTCCCATTCGAGGCGGCTCGCGTCCGGAATGCCGGCCACCTGCGCCAGGTGGTCGAGGGCGATCGCGATCGCGGCGGCGTGGCTGTGTCTGCGGTTGGGGCCGAGCTTGGCGCCCTTCTTCGCGGAGTCGCGCAACGCCAGGTAGCGGTCGAGGACTGTCTCGTCCGGAGCGAGGGGCAGCATCCCGAATGCGGCGATGCCCTGCAGCGCGTTGTGCTTGACGCGCTTCAGTACCTGGGCGCGGTTCCACCCCATGACCGCGGAGACCAGCTCGTTCGGTTCGAGTTGCAGCAGGCGCCGGGTGGCGTCCGCGCCGGCATCCTCGATCGCGGCGAGGAGGACGGCCCGGTCCTGGCGGGTGGCTTCGTGGACTGGCATCGCCCGGATCAGGCGCAGCAACGGCGCGGCGCATGCCAGGCCGAACAGCGGTAGCAGCGCGTCGGCGTCACCCGCGCGCAGCCGCCATCCGAACGCCTGGCGCTGCTCCTCCACCGGCCGATCCCGCAACAGGTCGAGCAGGGCGCCGCGGTCCGCGTCGGTCAGTTCCGCCACGCCGAGATGGTCGGCCACCCGCTGGTCACTGTGCCAGCTCAGCGCCGCCCGAACGAACCGCAGGCCGCGCGGTACCGGCACCTTAGGCAGCTCGTCCCAGTCGGGCGGGGCTGGTGCAGAGACGAGCCGCCAGGTCAGCGCGTCCACGTGTTTCCGTACGGCGTCCGCGCAGGCCAGCGGCGGACTGGTCGCGTCGCCAGTCGGCGACTGGCCGATGATGGCGTAGCCGAGGTAGGGGTCGTCGGTGAAGGCCCGTTCGACCACGGTGGCGTCCAGGCCGCCGGCCCGGTGCAGCGTGTCGAGAATCTGCGCCACGGTCTCCCGGCGCAGGGTACCCAGCGGGGTGAAGACAAGCAGGCGCAGCAGATGGGTGTCGGTGGCGGCGATGGCCCGCTCCGCCGCTTCGTCCAGCAGCAGCCGGTGGCGGACGTCGCACCCGAGGAACGCAGCGAGCAGGGCTTTCCGGCGAGCCGTCGGCCACGGCGCGGCCAGCAAGCCGGTGATGTCGTCCGGCCGGTCGACCGGGAAGCCGGCGTCGTAGAGCTCGTCAAGCTCCGCGACGATGTCGCCCACGTGCGGTGCCAGGTTGCCGATCGTCTGGTCGTCGCCCTGCTTGATCCGAAGCCGAACCTCCTCGGCGGTGTCCCGCAGGACCGCCAGATCGCCGACCTTCGCCGCGACCCGCGCCTGGTCCACCAGCCGCCACAGCGCCTCGCGCTGTTCATGGACGACGTCGATGTACATCTCTGGTACGGGACGCTCCACCGCAATCAGCCTCCCGCCAGCGCGACCAGCCGCAGGAACACGACCGGCTCACCAAGCCGAAGCGTGACCTCCTCGTCCAGGTCGACGACCTGCCGTCCGCCGACGAAGACCACGAACGTGCCCCGGGCGAAGGCCCGGTGCGCCCGGGCCACTTCCGCAGTCACGTCCGGGTCCGCCGGCACCTGCGGCGGCATCCTGATCGCACCGGTGCTCGCCTGCGTCCGGAGATCGTCGTCTGACAGGTACTGGCGGTCGAGGATCCGCCGGCAGCGCGCGGCGTCGGCGCGCAGCTCCCGGATCTGCTCCTCGACCGTGCGCCGGATCAGCTCCCGCACTGTCGTGCGATCATCGGCCAGCTGTACCAGGACCGCCGGCACGTCATCGCCGGACATGCCAGGCATCCGGCTGCGCACCTCGATGTCGACCATGGCCGCCACCATAGAACAGCGGGCGGACAATCTGGCCATATACCGTCACCGCAGTGAACTGGCCTCACCGGTCAGGTGCGCAGGGCGAACAGCACTCGCGGTTCCAGGTCGAGCCGGGTCGCGGGTGCTTGCTCGGGTGGGGAAAGGCCGACCTTCGCTCCCGGGGCGGGAACCTCGTTTTGGCCGTGCAACATCCCCAACGTCTGCACGGGCATCCGCTCTCCGCGGAGCTTCGAGCACTGACCGAGCGATGTGCCGGCCAGTTCAGGAGGGTGGCGGCTCGTTTTCGGGCGAGTCCTCCTGGCGGGCTGAGCCGGGCTGGGTGGTGGGGATCAGGTGGACGAAGAACAGTGAGATGAGTCCGGCGAGCACGAGGATGGCGAGGGCGGCCTTGAGCCCGACGATGCGGGCGTCGGCGTTGGCCTGCAGCGTTGCCTGCGCCGCCTGGGGAGGCATGCCGGCCTTGCCGAGGGCGGTCTCCAGCTGGGCGTCCGACAGGAAGGGCACGCCGCCGACGAGTTGCACCTGCGCTTGCTGCTTGACCTGTGCGGGGATCGCCGGGTTGAGCTCCACGGCGGTGAGGAACGCACTCGTCATCGCGCCGATCATGATCGAGGAGGCGAGCGCGGTGCCGATGGAGGCGCCGAGGTTCGTGACGGTGTTCTGGACGCCGCCGACCTCCGCGCTCCGCTCGTCCGGCACCGCCGAGACGGTGACCGCGCCGAGCTGAGAGGCCAGTGTGCCCATGCCCAGGCCGATCAGCAGCAGCGGAACGGTGACGATTTCGGGGCCGGCGCCGACCTCCAGAGCGGCCAGCAGGACGGCGGCGCCCAGGGTCACCGACAGCATCCCCAGCCGTACCAGCCGCCGGGGAGAGGCCTCGGGAAGCAGGCGAGGGATGGCGAGCGCCGCGGCCAGCAGCGGCAGGGAGAGCGGCGTGATGCGCGCGCCGGTGGCCAGGGCGGACAGCCCGAGCGCGACCGACAGATAGAGCGGGACGATGACGAAGACACCCAGCTGCGTCAGGTACTGGAAGAAGAACATCGTCAGGCCGCCCACGAGCTGCCTGTTGCGCAGCAGCCCGGGGTCCACCAGAGGTTCCTTGCCGCGCTTGGCGAGATGGCTTTCCCATTGCAGGAACAGCCACACCACGAACACGCCGGCCAGCATCAGCCACACGACCGGCGAGATCCCGAACCAGGAGGGACCGTTCGGCTTGGGGATGAACCAGCCCCACACATCCGATTGCAGCACGCCGTAGACGAAGGTCCCGAGCCCCAGCGCCGACAGGAGGGCCCCGACGACGTCGATGCGCGGGCGGACGTCCGGCGGGGCGTCGGCCACCCGGCGGGCGAACAGCAGGATGACCAGCACGATCACGACTTCGCCGGCGAACACCCACCGCCAGGAGAAGTACGTCGTCGCGATCCCCCCGATGAGGGGTCCGACCGCGATCGCGATCGCCCCGGCCGCCGCCACCAGCCCGTAGGCGGCCGGCCGCTGCTGCTGGACGAAGTTGCCCGCGACCAGCGCCACGATCGCGGGCAGGATCAACGCCGCACCGACACCTTCCAGGAACGACCAGCCCAGCAGCAGGACGGGCAGGTTCGGGGCCAGCGACGTGGTGAACGAGCCGCAACCGTAGATCACGCACCCGATCATGAACGCGCGTTTACGTCCGATGATCGCCCCCAGCTTGCCGCCGGGGATCATGAGGACCGCCATGACCAGCGTGTACGCCGCGATCGCGCCCTGCACCCCGGCCACCGTGGTGCCCACGTCCTCGGCCACCGACGCGATCGCCACGTTCATCACGGAGGTGTCGAGCGCCATCAGGAACTGCCCTGCGGCCAGGGTCAGCAGGACGAATTTCGCCGATGTCTTCCCCGTCATACCTGCATGATCTCGACCACGACGAGTAGTTCTTCAGTGGCTCGCCGTGCCTGTACAGGTCTTGACGTCAGGAAGGAACCACCGCCACCGGGCAGGTGGCGTGGTGCAGGGTGTGGCGGGCGTGTTTGCGGCCGACCACGAGCAGGCTGGGGCCGGCCTCCGGCTGTTCGACGAGTTCGACGCCGGGGTAGCGCTCACCCCAGAGGGCGGGCGGCGCTCCGGTCACCTGTAGTCCGCGCAGCTCGGCTTCGTGGAAGGCGAACTCGAGCACGGCGCCGCCGTCGTCCTCGACCTTGATCGGGCCTGGTCGGGTGCTCGCGGGGATGGGGCCGGGTCCGCGTACGACGATGACCGGGCAGGCGGCTTGGGCGGCCACGTGTTCGGCCACCGAGCCGAGCACCCGGGTGGGCAGCAGGCCGAGGCCGCGCGAGCCGACCACGATCATGGCGGCGTCGGCGGACAGATCGATGAGGTGCTGGGCCGGATGTCCCTCGTACAGGTCGGTGTGGATGTCGGTGATCGCGCTGGTGTTGCGGGCGCATTCCGCGCCGTGCCAGAGCACGTGCTCGGCCGCCGTGCGCAGGTGGGACTTGGCCTCCTCGGCGGCCTCGCCGTACGGCCACTGCCAGGTGTGGGTGAGCAGCAGCGGAGTCTTGCGCAGCTCGGCCTCGTCCATGGCCCAGTCGAGAGCCTGCATGGCGAAGTCGGAGCCGTCATAACCGACCACGATCGGTTTCATGTCAGATCGCTCCATGCCTGTCACTCTGGACCAGGACCAGCGGCGGGTTGTAGGGCCGTCAGGAGCCTCTCACGTGGGACCTTGGTCCCTACCTTTCGGATCTGGAAGGGGCTACCGTCGGAGGCATGATTCGGGTTTTCCTCGTCGACGATCATGAGGTGGTACGGCGGGGCGTCGCGGCGCTGCTGGAAGCCGAGGACGACATCGAGGTGATCGGCGAGGCCGGCACCGCGGAGTCGGCGATCGGCCGCATTCCGGCGCTCAGGCCGGACGTCGCGGTGCTGGACGTGCGGCTGCCGGACGGCAGCGGCGTGGAGGTGTGCCGGGAGGTGCGCTCCCGGCTGCCGGGCCTGGCCTGCCTGATGCTGACCTCGTACGCCGATGACGATGCCCTGTTCGAGGCCGTGATGGCCGGGGCGTCCGGCTATGTGCTCAAGCAGATCCACGGCTCGGACCTGGTCGGCGCCGTCCGGACGGTGGCCTGCGGCCAGTCGCTGCTCGACCCGCAGACCACCGCCGCGATGCTGACCCGGCTGCGCGAGCAGGCCACCAGAAAGGACCCCCTGGCAGCGCTGTCCGAGCAGGAGAAGCACATCCTGGAGCTGATCGGCGAAGGGCTGACCAACCGCCAGATCGGCGAGAAAATGTTCCTGGCCGAAAAGACGGTCAAGAACTACGTGTCCAACCTGCTGGCCAAACTCAACATGCAGCGCCGCACCCAGGCCGCCGCGCTGGCCGCCCGGCTGCGAACCAGGGACCAAAGCCTCTAACCTCTGCCCGCCCGGCCCGGCGATGCTGGAGGGCA
>NZ_JBITHD010000038.1:0-72518 GCF_044457685.1 Nonomuraea sp. NPDC050536 | reverse complement strand
GGCCATCAAGACCATGCGCGACACCGGCCGCGACATGCTCGACAAGTACAAGGAGACCTCACGCGGCGGCCTGGCCGTCAACGTCATCGAGTGCTAGCGGCGCACGTGGACGCGGACGACGGCGCCCAGCTCGCCGTTGCTCACCTCGCGGCGGATACGGCCGACCAGGTCGCCCTCCAGCTTGCCCACCACCGCCCCGACGTCGGCGGCGGCCGGGCAGGTGAGGGCGACCCGCAGGCGGTCGTCCTCGCCGACGACGCGGACGCCGGCCCGGTTGATGCCCTCGATCTCCTTCAGCCCGATGCACAGCAGCGCCGTACCGGTGCCCGTGCGGGTGCCGCGGCGGCCCCAGCCCAGACACAGCAGCAGCCAGCGCAGGCACACCAGCGACAGCAGCAGCATGCCCAGCGCCCCCACCCACAGCACCCACGAGTGGTCGGCCGCGAGCTGCGCCGTGCGCTCCGGGAGGATCTTGCCGCGGGGTGACAGGCCGGGCAGATGGTCCAGACCGCGCAGGTACCCGAAGGTCCCCACGGCCAGCAGCACCCCTCCGACGACCGCCAGCCCGATCCGGTTGCCCGAGTACTGGCGCATCCTCATCACAGGCCCCTTCTGCGCAGGCGAACCACGACCTCACCCGCGCACAGCGCGCCCACGCCCGCCAGCCTGTCGCCCACCGCGGTGCCGACCTGGCGCAGCATCGCCCCCGAGCTCTCCGGCCCGGTCATGACCGTGACCTCGATGGTGCGGCGGCGCAGCCGTACGGTCGCCCGCTCGACCCCGTCCACCTGCTGCGCCACCGCGCGGAGCGTACGGCGCAGCCCCACCCGCGTGATGCCGATGACGATCAGCGGGTCGCGCGTCTCCACGGGCACCAGCCGCGACCGGCCAGGCAGTACGGCCAGCAGCAGCAACCCGGCGCCCGCGATGGCCACCATCAGCGCCGCGTACCCCAGGTCCCACCAGGTGTGCTGCCCGGCCAGGTCGATCACGTCGTCCACCGGCACCAGCCCCAGCGGCTTGCCGAACAGCGCGGAGACCACCTCCGCGCCCGTCAGTCCCAGCCCGGCCGTCAGCGTGAGCGCCACCACGACCCCCGCCGGCGTCCTGGCGGGTTTCAGCACCCGGTTCGCCCTGCGGAGGGGCGTGTCCTGCTGGGAGATCGCGGCACCGGGCAATATCTGCTGAAGCGTGGTCATCACATCGACCAGAGGTACACGGACCCGGTAACCGCTGGACCGCGCCCCCGCCGCCGATTTGCCGGATCATTACGCTCGCATCACTACACGTGTGTGTAGTACGCTACACGTGTGTGTAGCCAGCGAGACCCTGACGACCTCACCGCCCGCGCCCGGATCCGCGAGGCCGCCCTCCAGCAGTTCGGCGAGCACGGCTTCGAGCGCGCGACGATCCGCGGGATCGCCGAGGCGGCGGGGGTGTCGTCGGGCCTGGTGCGCCACCACTTCGGCGCCAAGGAGGCGCTGCGCGACGCCTGCGACGAATACCTGGTCAAGGCCCTGGTCCAGATCAACGACCAGGTCAGGGCCGCCCCCAACCCGCCCGACGTGAACTACCTGGCGGTCGCGAGCGCGGCCTTCGGCCCGTACCAGCGCTACGTCGCCCGGGCACTGACCGAGGGCCGGGCGGCGCCGCTGTTCGACAAGCTCGTCGAGCTGGGCGCGCAGTGGCTGGCGGATCTCGACGCCAAGCGCCCCGACCCGCCCACCGTCTCCCGCGAGGCCCGCGCGACCGTGGGCGCCGCGATGGCGCTGTCGGTGTCCGTCCTCCACGAGCACGTCTCCCGCGGGCTCGGCGTCGACCTCTCCTCTCCCGAGGGAGGCGACCTGCTCGCCCGAGTCATGCTCGACCTCTACTCCCACCCCTATCTCACCCCCGAGGAGGCCGCCGAGTACCTCGCGCACCTCCCCGCCCCAGAATCGAGAAAGGCGCACGATGACTGACCCGATTGCGATACGCGGTTTGGTCAAACGGTTCGGCCGCACCACGGCCCTCGACGGGCTCGACCTGACCGTCCACACCGGCGAGGTACACGGCTTCCTCGGACCGAACGGCGCGGGCAAGAGCACCACCATCCGCATCCTGCTCGGGCTGCTGCGCGCCGACGCCGGCACCGCCAGGCTGCTCGACGGCGACCCGTGGGACGACGCCACGACCCTGCACGGCCGCCTGGCCTACGTGCCGGGAGACGTCACGCTCTGGCCGGGCCTGTCCGGCGGCGAGGTCATCGACCTGCTGCTCCAGCTCCGCGGCAGCGCCGACCGCGCCAGGCGCGACGAGCTCGTCGAACGCTTCGACCTCGACCCGCGCACCAAGATCCGCGCCTACTCCAAGGGCAACAGGCAGAAGGTGGCGCTGATCGCCGCCCTGGCCTCCGACGCCGAACTGCTGATACTCGACGAACCCACCTCGGGCCTCGACCCGCTCATGGAGGTCGTCTTCCGCGACGTCGTCCGCGAGGAGCAGCAGCTCCGCGGCCGCACCGTGCTGCTGTCCAGCCACATCCTCGCCGAGGTCGAGGCGCTGTGCGACCGCGTCACCATCATCCGCGACGGCCGCCAGGTCGACTCGGGCAGCCTCGCCGAGCTGCGCCACCTCACCCGTACCTCCATCAGGGCGGAGCTGTCCGGCCCCGCCGACGGGCTCGCCCGGCTGCCCGGCGTGCACGACCTGCGGATGGACCACGGCACGGTCCGCTTCGACGTCGAGTCCGGCGCCCTCGGATCCGTGCTGTGCGCCCTCGACTCGCTCGGCGTGCGCGGCCTGGTCAGCGGGCCTCCCACGCTCGAGGAGCTGTTCCTGCGCCACTACGAGGCGACCCGATGAACGGCAGGCTCGTCCGGCTGGCGCTGCGCCGCGAACGCGCCATCGCGCCCTGGTGGATCATCCTGCTCGGCGTCATGGCGCTCGTGATGGTCTCCTACATCAGGCGGAACATGGGCACGCCCGAGAAGATGGCGGGCTACGTCGAGGTGATCAACCACAACAGCTTCTTCCGCGCACTCGGCGGCGGATCCGTCGTCGCCGACCTCGGCTTCATGGCGGCCTGGCGCAGCGGCGGCTTCCTGTACGTGATGAACGGCCTGGCCGCCCTGATGGCCGTCATCCGGCACACCCGCGCCGACGAGGAGACCGGCCGCACCGAGCTGATCCGCGCCGGCGCTCTCAGCCGCTTCGCGCCCCTGACCGCCGCGCTGCTGGTGGCGGGCGGTGTCAGCCTCGCCGGCGGAGCCGTGCCCGCCCTCCTGCTGATCGCGATCGGCCTCGACCCGGCAGGATCGCTGGCCTACGGCGCGGCCATCGCCGCCGCGGGCTGGGTGTTCGGCGCGATCGCGGCCGTCGCCGCCCAGCTCGCGAGCACCGCCCGCACGGCCAGGATCATCAGCCTGACGGTCCTCGGCGCCGCCTACATCCTGCGCTACGCGGGCGACGCGACAGGGATGTCCTGGATGAAGGACATCTCGCCGATCGGCTGGAGCCACCTGGTCGTGCCGTACGGGGGCGACCACTGGTGGGCCCTGGCCATCCCTGTCGCTGCCGGCGCGGCCCTGGTCGCCCTGGCGTACCGGCTGCTCGGGCGCAGGGACCTGGGAGCGGGCCTCATCCCCGAACGCCAGGGGCCGGAGACCGCCCCCGCACTGCGCGGACCGATCAGCCTGTCGTGGCGGCTGAACCGCGGCCTGCTGCTGAAGTGGGGCGCGGGCATCGCCGTCTTCGCCGCGGCCGCCGGCGGCGCCAGCACGATCGCCGGCCAGCTCGCCAACGCACCCGGCGGAGTGGGCGACCAGCTGCTGCGGGGCTTCGGCGGCAGGCCGGGAGCGCACGCGATCGACTACGGGATCTGGGCCCTCATCCTCATCTTCGCGCACGTCATCGCGCTGTATCCGGTGCTGATGGTGCAGCGGCTGCGCGCCGAGGAGACCTCGGGCAGGGCCGAGGCCGTCCAGGCCACCCCGGTCACCCGGCTCAGGTGGGCGCTTGGCCACCTGGTGATCACCGGGCTCGGCACCGCCGCCCTGTCGGCCATCGCCGGGCTCGTCTTCGGCACGCTGTTCGCCCTCCTCGTGGGCGACCCCTCCTCCGACATCACCCGCATCCTGGCCGGGACGCTGCAGACCGTGCCCGGCGCCTGGCTCGTCGGCGCCGTCTGCCTGTTCGCCTACGGCCTGCTGCCGCGCGCCGCCGTACCCGTCTCGTGGCTGGTCTGGGTCGCGGTGGCGGTGCTCGGGCGGGTCGCCGGGCCGCTGTACGGGCTCTGGGGCGGCACTCCGTTCGAGCCGTTCCACTACGTCCCCGACACGGTGGCGGGCGAGCCGTTCACCCCCGTGCCCGCACTCATCATGATCACACTGTCTGCCGCGCTCCTGGCCGGCGGCCTGCTCGCGCTGCGCCGGCGCGACTTCGGATAAATATGAACCTAGCTCATATTCATTTGGCCCTCATGCCGTTACGCTGGCGGTATGGACGACCGCCAGCGCTACGACCGCGCCACCGCGGACCTCGAGCCCCCCTTCGCGATCCTGGACCTGGCGGCCCTGCGGGCCAACGCCGCTGATCTCGTACGGCGGGCCAACGGGAAGCCCATCAGGGTGGCCAGCAAGTCGATCCGGTCACGCCCCGTGCTGGAGCGGATCCTGGCGATGGACGGCTTCCGCGGGATCATGGCCTTCACCCTGCCCGAGGCGCTCTGGCTGGCCTCCCGCGGCCACCGCGACATCCTGGTTGCCTACCCAACGGCGGACCGGGAGGCCCTGGCCGACCTGGCCTCGGATCCCCGCTTGTGCGCCGAGATCGCGCTCACCATCGACTCCCCCGAGCACCTGGACTTCATCGAGGCGGCGGTCGAGCCGGTGACCGCCCGCGCCGAGATCCGGATATGTCTGGACATCGACGCTGGATTTGTGACCCTCGGCGGCAAATTCCGGGCGGGAGCCCTGAGGTCGACGATCCGCGAACCCGAGCAGGCCGCGGACCTGGCCGCCGACGTGTCCAAGCGGCCCGGGTTCCGCCTCGTCGGGCTGATGGCCTACGAAGCCCAGATCGCCGGCGTGGGCGACGCCCCTCCCGGCAACGCCGCCTTCGCCCGCGCCATCCGCCTCATGCAGGCACGATCCGCCAGAGAACTGATCATCCGCAGGGGACGCATCGTGAACGCCGTCCGCCAGGTCGCCGACCTGGAGTTCGTCAACGGCGGCGGCACCGGCTCGGTGGAACGCACCGTGCGCGAGAAGGCCATCACCGAGGTGGCCGCCGGGTCCGGGTTCTTCCATCCCCGGCTGTTCGACTTCTACCGCGGCTTCACCGGGCATCCCGCGGCGCTGTTCGCCCTTCCCGTCGTGCGCAGGCCCGGGCTGAACATGGTCACCGTCCTGGGTGGCGGCTACCTGGCCTCCGGCGCCGCGGGGCCCAGCCGGCTCCCGCAGCCGTACCTGCCCGCCGGGCTGCGCTTCTCCCCCGACGAGGGCGCCGGCGAGGTGCAGACTCCGCTGATCGGGCAGGCCGCCGAGGACCTGCGGGTGGGCGACAGGGTGTGGTTCCGCCACGCCAAGGCGGGCGAGCTCTGCGAACGCTTCGACACCCTCCACCTGATCGACGGATCCTCCATCGTGGACTCGGTCCCGACCTACCGCGGCGAGCGCAAAACCTTCCTGTAACCCGTCAGGAGTGCACGGCTCCCCGGCCTCCTGGTAGCCGGACGTTCCCGCGCGAGCACCTCACCTGGGCGCACGAGGCGCTCATACGCCGCCCCGTCACCCGCCGCGAGCTGCACACCTTCGGGCTCACCCGATACGGCGAGCCGCCCGCAGCCGTGCTTCCGCCCATGACCGACGCCGAACTGACCGGCCTCGTCCTGCGGGACCTGACCCAGCTCGGGTTCGTCGGTTGTAGACCGTATCTGGGGGTTCGGGGAAGCTCGCCGTACGGGAGCAGCGGTCAGCGGCGACGGCGGCGGAACAGGGCGATGGCGGCGCCCACCACCAGGACCGCGCCCACGCCGATGAGGATGGGCGCGAGGCTGGGAGGCTCCTCGTCCCACAGCCGGTCGGGGTCGTCGGCGCGCTCGACCGGACGGGCTGTGAGTCCGAGCGCGTCACCCACGGACGCCACGAACCCGGTGGCGCGCGACTTGACGTCGGCCACCGTACGCTCGGCGACCCGTTTCGGGCTCACCCGGTCGGCAATGGCGTCGACCGTTTGCGCCAGCTCCGCGCGCGTCCGCGCGATCCGCCGCTCCAACTCGTCGGGATCGCTGTCAGCCATGGCTCTCCTCTCGACCGCGCCCATTCCGCTGTGGTCGCGATCAGTCTGTCAGGTCACGGCGCCCCGCGGGACAGCGGGCGGGCCGGTAGGTTTTGCCTGGAGAACTCTGGAGGGCCTGATGACCGAAACCAAGCTCGCGCAGGGCGACGCGGCACCCGACTTCACGCTGCCGACGTCCGACGGGAACACCGTCTCGCTCGACGACTATCGCGGCAAGCGGGTGATCCTCTATTTCTACCCCGCCGCGATGACACCCGGGTGCACCAAGCAGGCGTGCGACTTCCGCGACAACCTGGGCCAGCTGACGTCCGAGGGGTACGTGGTGCTCGGCGTCTCGAAGGACAAGCCGGAAAAGCTGGCCAAGTTCGTCGAACGTGACGCCCTGACCTTCCCCCTGCTTTCGGACCCAGGCCTGGACGTCCACAAGGCCTACGGCGCCTACGGCCCGAAGAAGCTGTACGGCAAGGAGATGGTCGGGGTCATCAGGTCCACGTTCGTCATCGACGCCGACGGCAAGATCGACCAGGCCCTCTACAACGTGAAGGCCACCGGCCACGTAGCCTCCCTCAAGAAGAAACTCAACCTCGCCTGACACCGCGCGCTGGGCCCGGCTTTCTCTGTACGACCGTTCGGAGCGGAACGCTAGACTGAGCCGGGTCCCGATTCGGTGGGACCCGTGCGCGGGCGTGGCGAAATCGGCATACGCGGCAGGTTTAGGTCCTGTTGGTGGAGACACTGTGGGGGTTCGAGTCCCCCCGCCCGCACATCTGTCCCCCGGTTCCGCCCGGCGAACGTCGTGGTCTGGGAGTGACCAGCAGCCGAAGATTGTGGCGCCGATTGTCGAGCGGATCCCCGTTGATGTGGTCGACCTCGAGGATCAACGGCGCGCTCTGCCAGGTGTCACCCGTCCCGCATAGCGCACACACGCTGGGGACTCCCAGCCAGGCCAGCGCGCGCCGGAGCGCGGAACCCGGACTCCGCCCCGCCCCTGGCGGACGCCGGACGAGGATCGCGGCCGGGTCTCTCCAAGCACGGCGCAGCTCGGCACCGGCGGGTTCACGCCGGAAGTGGGCGGTGTCGATGCCGTGACCCGCCACAAAGCGCAGGATCCGCCGCCGGTTGGCCTCGCCGTACGGCAGGCCAAGCCGACGTATCACCTCGGCCACCGAGGTCGAGGCCGCCACGACCCGGCACACCTCTTCCCTGTCGAAGCTGAGCCGCCGGAAGCCGGCGGGCTCCGGCAGGCTGAGAGCGCGTAGGCGGCGGCGTAGTTCGTCGCGCGTGGCACTCCGCACGGGCAGGTGGAGACGCCGGAGCACCTCGCTCATGCTCCGGGCATCTCGCACGGCCGACGCCAGGCTCTCGCGGTCGATCGCGCCCAGGGATGTCCGCGATGGGCGCGAAAAATGCGCCGTGCTGAGCTGTGCCGCCTTTATCCGTCGGCTGATGTGGGCATGTGCGCCGCCGCTGCGCGGAGTGCCGAAGAGGGCCACCGCTTGAGCCGGGATGTCCAGCGCGACCCTGGGGTCAACGCGCGTGGAGGGGACGTGGCGAAGGGGCAACGGGAGGGCGGTCAGGGCGATGGGCAACCCGAAAAGGCCCGCAGTCACCCAGTACGCGTCGGCTTCGGGATGGGGGTAACCGTGGGGGGAGGTGGAGCCTGCCATCGCTGCACGTACGGCGGTGGATACCGGTAGGAGCAGGGGCCGGGCCCGCAGTCGTCGCGGAAGCGCTGCCAGCGCGGGTAGTAGTCGTACACGTAGCGATCCCCACGATGCACGAACCCGCTGATCACCGCCACGGCCCCGCCCCCGAGCAGCCCGCCGACGACGAGCCCGATCAGCCCTGCCAGGATGATCTGCGCCGTCTTCTGCCGCATGAAGTCGCGGAACCCGTCGCCCCGAGGGGGCGGTGGTGGAGCCGTTCGTCCCGCGGCGCCGGGCATCGTGTGACTCTCCTCGGCGCCCGCGCTCTGGGCCCCCGAAGGGGCCGGGCCGCGCGACGCTTCCTCTTCGTCGCGCGGCCCGACTTCGCGATCATGATCCGCCATCACGATCTCCCTTTACTCGCCCCGCAGGGGCGCTCCCACAACCAAGAGTGCCGTCACCCTCGTAAGACCCGTGTAAGACCTGGGTCGTAGACCCACTTCCCCCTCCAGACGGACCTAGCCGCGCCAGGGGTTACATATCGTGAGTGTGTGTTCGGCAGGGTTTGGGCCTGGTCCAAGAGCCACGGCATGCTGGTGGACGCCCTGCGGGTGGCCCCTCTCTTCGCGCTGTCCCTGGGTATGACGATCCCGTACAGCACCATCACGCCGCATGACCCAGGCGCGTACATCGGGGTGCCCGGCTATCTGGGCCTGTCCGCGCTGCTGCTGGCGCCGCTGCTGTGGCGGCGCCAGCATCCGCTGATCGTCTTCGCCGTCGTCACGCTGGCCAGCTTCGGCCAGTGGCTGGCCGGCGTCGACCCGCTGCCAGCCAACTTCGCGGTCCTGGTCGCGCTCTGGTCGGTGACCTACCGCTGCTCGTTCCGCTGGGCGCTGGCAGCGTGCGGGGTCACCGAGGTGGGCGTGTGGCTGGCGCTGGTGCACTGGGACCAGGTGACGCTCAGCCTGTTCTTCAGCGGCTCGATCCTGGTCGTCACGATCTGGATCACCGGCCTGTACGCCAACACGCGCCGCCGCTACCTGGAGAGTCTGGAGGAGCGCGCGGAACGCGCCGAGCGCGAGCGCGACCAGCAGGCCAGGATCGCCGCCGCCGCCGAGCGCACCCGCATCGCCAGGGAGTTGCACGACGTGGTGGCGCACAACGTCAGCGTCATGGTGGTCCAGGCCGACGGCGCGGGTTACGCCATCGACAGCGACCCGGAGCAGGCGCGGCTGGCCGTACGCAACATCTCCAAGACGGGCCGCGAGGCGCTGGCCGAGATGCGCAGGCTGGTCGGCGTGCTGCGCCAGGACGAGGAGTCCGGCACCGACTACCTGCCGCAGCCGGGCCTGGCCCAGCTGGAGGAGCTGGTACGGCAGGCCGGCGTGCCCGCCGAGCTGCGCATCGAGGGCGCGCCGTGCGACCTGCCCGAAGGCCAGCAGCTGGCGGTCTACCGCATCGTGCAGGAGGCGCTGACCAACGCGCTCAAGCACGGCGGTCCCGGCGTGAGCGGCCTGGTCGAGCTGCGGTACGGCGCGGCCGAGCTGACCCTCAAGATCACCGATGACGGCCGGGGCGCGGCGGCCCCCAGGAGCCCCGACGGTCATGGCCTGATCGGCATGCGCGAGCGGGTAGGCATGTACGGCGGCGCCGTGTCGGCAGAGCCGAGACAGGGCGGCGGCTTCGAGGTCCTGGCCAGGCTGCCACTGGCCGAGTGGAAGGCGGCGTAGATGATCCGGGTGATGCTGGTCGACGACCAGATGCTGTTGCGGGCCGGGTTCCGCATGGTGCTGGGCGCCCAGCCCGACCTGGAGGTCGTGGCCGAGGCGGGCGACGGCGCCGAGGCGCTGGAGAAGCTGGCCACCACCGAGGTGGACGTGGTGCTGATGGACGTGCGCATGCCACGCATGGACGGCGTGGAGGCCACCGCCCGCATCGACGGGCCCAAGGTGCTGATCCTGACCACGTTCGACCTGGACGAGTACGCCTATGCCGCGATCAAGGCGGGCGCCTCCGGGTTCCTGCTGAAGGACGTGCCGCCGGGCGACCTGCTGGCGGCGATCCGGGCGGTCCACGCCGGCGACGCGGTGATGGCGCCGAGCACGCTGCGGCGGATGTTCGACCGGTTCGCCGCCCAGTCGCCGGCCAAGGAGCCGGCGCCGGTGAGCGGCCTGACGCCGCGCGAGCAGGAGGTGCTGCTGATGGTGGCGCGCGGCCTGTCGAACCTGGAGATCGCCGCCGCGCTCGAGGTGGCCGAGGCCACGGTGAAGACGCATCTGGGCAGGAGCCTGGCCAAGCTGGGGCTGCGTGACAGGGCTCAGGTCGTGGTGTACGCCTACGAGGCGGGACTCGTGATCCCCTCTCGTCCGAACGGCTGATTCGGGTCATCTCACGGCCTACACGAAGTCCCTCCTCAGGGCCCATATTTCCTGAACATTCCGCCCGTAGCGTGGTTCGCGTTCTGAAGCCGACCAAGGAGTGAACGTGACCATCACCGAGACGCGACTCGCCGTCGTGGCCCGGAGCCTGACTAAGGTGTACGGGCAGGGCGACGCCCAGGTGCACGCCCTTCGCGGCGTGGACGTGGCCTTCGACACGGGCGCGTTCACCGCGATCATGGGGCCGTCGGGGTCCGGCAAGTCCACGCTCATGCACTGCCTGGCGGGGCTGGACACGGCCACCAGCGGGACCATCCGCATCGGGGACGTGGAGCTGACCGGGCTGACGGACAAGCAGCTGACGCTGCTGCGGCGGGAGCGGATCGGTTTCATCTTCCAGGCGTTCAACCTGCTGCCGACGTTGACGGCCGAGCAGAACATCCGGCTGCCGCTGGAGATCGCCGGGCGCCAGCCCGACCAGCTGCTGTTCGACCGGGTGATCGAGACGGTCGGGCTGAAGGACCGGCTGAGCCACAGGCCGACCGAGCTGTCGGGCGGTCAGCAGCAGCGCGTGGCCGTGGCACGCGCGCTGATCAGCAAGCCGCAGGTGATCTTCGCCGACGAGCCGACGGGCAACCTCGACTCCCGCAGCGGCGCCGAGGTGCTGTCGTTCCTGCGGGCGAGCGTGCGGGAGCTGGGCCAGACCATCGTGATGGTGACGCACGACCCGGTGGCCGCCGCCTACGCCGACCGCGTGGTGTTCCTGCGCGACGGCGAGCTGGTCAGCGAGCTGCTGCAGCCGACGCCGCAGTCGGTGCTCGACACGCTCGTGAAGCTGGAGGCGTAGGTGTTCAAGACGGCTCTGGCCGGACTGCGTGCCCACAAGCTGAGGCTGCTGCTCACCTCGCTGGCGATCACGCTGGGCGTCGGCTTCATCGCCGGCACGTTCGTGCTCACCGACACGATCCAGGCGGGTTTCTCGCAGCGGGTCACGGCGGAGGCCGACAAGGTGGCCGTGGCCATCGGCGTCAAGGACGCGGAGGCCGTACTGCCGAAGAAGCTGCTCGAGCAGGTGCGCGGTATCCCGGGGGTGACCGACGCGCAGGGCCTGATCAGGGCGAGTGCGCCGCTGCTGGGCAGGAACGGCAAGGTCGCGGGCAGCATGCCGACCACGGCGATCTCCATCGTGCCCGGCTCGCTCAACCGGACCACGATCGTCTCCGGCACCGGGCCAGGCAGCGACGACTCGGCGGTGGTCGTGGACAAGAACACGGCCAAGGCGCAGGGCTTCAAGGTCGGGGACACGGTCAGTGTGCTCGATCCGAAGCAGGGCAGGCACGAGTTCAAGGTCGTCGGTCTGTTCGACACGGGCGTCGACCAGGAGCTGGGCTTCACGGGGGCGCTCGGCTTCACGCAGGCCACCGCCGAGCGGATGACCGGGGCGAAGGGTTTCCGCGAGATCGACGTCGCCGGGTCCGATCCGGCCGCGCTCAAGCAGGCGGTCACGGCCACCGTCGGCAGGAGCTACACGGTGATGACCGGGCAGGAACTGGCCGGCGCCCTGGCCAAAGGTGCGGGGGTCAGCACCGAGTTCATGACCGCCGGGCTGCTGCTGTTCGGTGCGGTGGCGATGCTGGTGGCGGCGCTGGTCATCTACAACACCTTCAACATCCTGGTGGCCCAGCGGACCAGGGAGATGGCGCTGCTGCGCTGCATCGGGGCGACGCGCAGGCAGGTGTTCGGCTCGGTGCTGCTGGAGTCGGCCGTCGTGGGCCTGCTGTCGTCCGTGCTCGGCCTGCTGGCCGGATACGGGCTGGGCACGCTGGCCATGACACTGCTGCGCGCCTTCGACGCACCGCTGCCGACGGGGGCCGCCGTCTCGCTGGCGCCCAAGACGATCGCGATCGGGCTGGTCCTCGGGCTGGCGGTGACCGTGGGCGCGGCGCTGCTGCCCGCCCGTGCGGCGACCCGGGTGGCGCCCATCGCGGCGCTGCGCACACAGGTGGAGGAGCAGTCGTTCCGCACCGGGGTGCTGCGCATGGTGTTCGCCGGGCTGTTCCTGCTGGCCGGGATCGGCGTGACGGTCACCGGGGTGATGATGAATCCGGGCAGCCAGCTGCCGCTGTTCGTGGTGATGGGCGGCGGGGCGCTGACGTTCCTGGCCGTGCTCATCCTCGGGCCGGTACTGGTCAGGCCGCTGAGCGCGGTCGTCGGATGGATCCCGCGGCGGCTGTTCGGCGTGCCGGGCAGGCTGGCGGTCGACAACTCGGGCCGCAATCCGAAGCGGGCCGCGACCACCACGGTCGCGCTGACGATCGGCGTGACGCTGATGACGCTCATCTCGGTGATCACCGCCTCCACCCGGGTGACGATGACGGCCAAGCTGGACGACCAGTTCCCCATCGACTACCTGCTGGCGACACAGCAGCGTGACGCGGCCGTCCCGCGGACCATCGTGGAGGAGCTGCGCACCAGGCCTGAGCTGACCTCGGTGGTGGAGATCCGCGAGAAGGACGCCAAGATCGGCAAGCAGCCCACGTCCGTCGGCACGTTCTCCGGCCCGCTCAAGCCCGCCCTCGTCAGCGGCACCCTGCAGGGCATGGGCCCCGGCCAGGCGGCCGTCGACTCCAAGGCGGGAGAGCACCTGGGTGTACGGCTGGGCGGCACGGTCTCGGTGCGCACGCCCAAGGCGGGAACGGTCCCGCTCAAGGTCGTCGCGATCGTGGACGGAAGCGACTCGCCGTTGCCCGCGATCACGGTGGCGGAGCAGGTCTTCGAGGACTACTTCGGCAAGGTCCCCGACTCGCGGGTCATGATCAACATCAAGGACGGCGTCGCGCCGGAGCAGGCCCGCAAGGTCGTCGAGGCCGCGGCGGCCGCCTATCCGACGGTCCAGGTGACCAGTTCGACGGAGGTGCGCGGCCAGTTCGACGACTTGCTCGACATGGTCCTCATGATCGTCACCGGTCTGCTGGGTCTGGCCATCCTCATCTCCCTGCTCGGCATCGCCAACACCCTGTCGCTGTCGGTCCACGAACGGACCAGGGAGTCGGCCCTGCTGCGGGCCCTGGGTCTGACGCGCCCGCAGCTGCGCCGCATGCTCTCGGTGGAGGCTCTGGTCCTCGGCCTCATCGGCGCCCTGGTGGGCGTGGTGCTCGGCACGGTCTTCGGCTGGGCCGCGATCCACACGATGGTGGACGGCGCCCGCTTCTCCGCCCCGGTCGGCCAGATCGCCCTGTTCGTGGCGCTCTCGGGCCTGGCAGGCGTCCTGGCCGCCGTCCTGCCCGCCCGCCGGGCCGCCCGCGCCTCGATCGTCGGCTCGTTGGCGACGGGCTAGACCCCGACCGGCCTTCCCTGCCGGAAGGGAAACGTGACCAGTGCGGGGTGGTCAGGCGGGTTGCGACTCCTCACCGCCCCGCACTTCACCGGGGAGCGCGGTCCGGCCACTGGGCGGCCACGGTTTCCGGGTCGAGCAGTGGCCGGATCGCCACCTCGCCGGTGCCTGCGTCGATGACGATGCAGGCGCCGCCCGCCGTGGCGGGCAGCGTGGTCGGGTCGTCGGGGTCCGGCTCGCGGATCCAGGCCACGTAGCCGCCGGGGAAGCCGTGGACGCCGACCGTGACGGGGTCGTCGGCCGGCCGTACACCGTTGATGTACTCCTCCGCGAGGGCCCGCGCCTGGTCCAGGTTCATCGGGAATGCCCCTCCCGATCGACGACGACGCAGAAGACGCCTGTCACGGTGGTGTAGGGCGGTTCGACGGCCATGTGGCCGCGCAGGGCGTCGATCCAGACGACCTCGCCGTGGTGGTTGACCGCGTTCCAGGCGTGCGCGCCGCCCGACGGCCAGCGCACCACGATCACCGCGGCGGCTCCATGACCGGCCTCGATGAGCCGCCGGGCGAGCAGGGGGTAGGCGTGCCGCCCCTGGCCTGCGCACTGGACCGGGTGGCCGATCCAGCGCTCGATCCTGGCGGTGCCGCCGGCCTCGCCGAAGAGCAGCGGCCTGCCGATCCTGTCGTATTCGGGAGTCCTGGGCGCCGCGGCGGCGGGCTCGCCGTGCCAGGTCGAGATGACGGCCAGCGCGCAGTCGACGGCGTTGGAGGCGCGGAACGGGTCGTCGGCCGGGCCGCCGCCGTTGATCAGCCGCACCCAGGTGCCGCGCGGGTCGGGGAAGCGGGTGCCGGGCGGCACCGCTCGCGCCAGGTCCCGCTCGACCTGCGGGTCGGGGGACGCGAGCCCGCCCGCCGTGGCGTACGGCCGGCAGTCGGCGAGCCGTGGCGGCCGCCCTTCCCTGTCGAACCAGTCGCGCCCGTCCCGCACGGCCGGGCTCGGGGCACGGTCCTGCGGCGGGCCGTCCTCGGCCGCGCGCTCGTAGTCGAGCCACCGCAACCCATCGCCCACCATCGGGTTGTACTGCCCGCCGCCCGGGACCACGTCCTGCCTCCTGTCACGACCGACCACCGATCGTATGCGGACGGTCACGCTCAGGAGGCGGGATCGGGGAAAGTCGCGCGGTCAGGCAGGCGGACCGGGCGGTCTCACGCCACGTTCACCGTGATCGTGTGCCACCCGGTCGCGCCGTCAGGCGCGGGAGGCGCCTCCTGTTCGGTCTGCGTACGGCCTGCCGCGTCGGTGGCCCGCACCTGGATCGTGTGCTGCCCCGGCGTCGCGTCCCAGTCGAGCATCCACTGCCGCCAGGTGTCGGGCCCCGGCACCTGGGCCAGCCTGGCCTGTTGCCACGGTCCCCGGTCCACCCGGACCTCGACCGCCGCGATCCCGGTGTGCTGCGCCCACGCCACGCCCGCGATGACGGCACGGCCGGCCTTGACGGACCCGCCCGAGGCGGGCACGTCGATCCGCGACTCGGTCTTGATCGGCCCCTTGGCCGACCACCCGCGCGGCGTCCAGTAGGCCTGGTCCTTGTCGAACCTGGTCACCTTGATGTCCACCACCCACTTGGTGGCCGACACGTACCCGTACAGCCCGGGCACGACCTGCCGCACGGGGAAGCCGTGCTCAGTCGGCAGCACCTCGCCGTTCATCGAGAAGGCGAACAGCGCGTCCCTGCCGTCCATGACCACGTCGACGGGCGTACCGGCGGTGAAGCCGTCGTCGGAGGTGGACAGCAGCATGTCGGCACCGGACTGCAGGCCCGCCTCGCGCAGCACGTCGGCCATCCGCACGCCCAGCCAGCGGGCGTTGCCCGCGTACTGGCCGCCGACCTCGTTGGACACGCACGTCAGCGTGACGTCGGCCTCGGTGAGCGGGCGCTTGAGCAGGTCGTCGAAGGTGAGCTCGATCGGGCGGTCGACCATGCCGTGGATGCGCAGCTTCCACGCCTTCGGATTGACCTGGGGAACGATGAGGGCGGTGTCCACCCGGTAGAAGTCCCGATTTTTCGTGATGAATGAGGACAGGCCGTTGATGTGGAAGTCGGTGCCCGCAGCAAGCGGCCTGGGCGTCGAGCGAGGCAGCGCGAGGCTGCCCCTGGCCAGGTCCACGGCCTTGCGGCCGCCCAGCACGTGCCCCACCACGGTCCCGGCGCCGGCCACGACGATCCCGGTCGCCACCCCGGTCAGCAGCCGCCGCCGGTCGAAGGCGTAGAGGTCGTCCCCTGCCCGCATCACCGCGGGCCGCTCCACCTCCAGCGTCTGCTGGTCGTGGACGTCCTCGGCACCGGACGCCACGGCGGCGCCGGGCCGGAGGGCGACGGCGCGCTTCATCAGCCACCCGAGCGCCCAGATGCCCACGGCCACGCCCACCACCGTCGGGACGACGTCAACCAGGGCGGCACCGGGCCTGGTCAGCACGGCAACCACGCCCACGACCCCGAACGCGGCCAGCCCCAGCTGGCCGTACAGGACCCGTTGCCGCGCGAGCACGCCGATCCCGGCGGCGATCAGCGCGATCACCAGGAGCATGCCGCCGAGCAGCGCGGTCTTGTCGTAGGCGCCGAACGTGTTGATCGCGAACTCTTTGACCGGCGCGGGCGTCAGGTCGATCGCGGAGTCGCCGACCGCGATCACCGGTGACGTCTCGGGCTTGATGAACCCGGCCACGAGCTGCGCCACTCCGAGCGCCACCGCGCCGGAGACGAGTCCGGCCAGCGCGCCCGCCCAAACTGGAACCACTTTCACCCCACCGACGCTACGCCCGCTGGGGGCCGGGAGTTCTTACGCCCCGGTTACAGCGGACGGCGCAGCTCGGCGCCGTGCCAGGCCGTGGCTAGCCGAGCAGCTCCCGCACGATGGGCGCGAGCGCGCCGAAGGCCCGCCCGCGGTGGCTGATGGCGTCCTTCTCCTCGGCCGGCATCTCCGCGGTCGTACGGCTGTCGCCCTCGGGCACGAAGATGGGGTCGTAGCCGAATCCGTTGGCGCCGCGCGGCTCGCGGATGAGCCGGCCCGGCAGGACGCCCTCCACTGTGCGCTGCCCGCCACCGGGCAGGGCCAGCGCGGCGCAGCAGGTGAAGTGCGCGCCCAGATGCCGCTCCGGCACGTCGGAGACCTGGGCGAGCAGCAGCTCCAGGTTGGCCCGGTCGTCGCCGTGACGGCCGGCCCAGCGGGCGGAGAACACGCCCGGCATGCCGTTCAGCACGTCGACGCACAGGCCCGAGTCGTCAGCCACCGCGGGCAGGCCGGCGGCCTGCGCGACGGCGTGCGCCTTGAGCAGCGCGTTCTCCTCGAACGTGATGCCGCTCTCCACGACGTCCTCGATGGCGGGGAACTCCTCCAGGCCCACGATGTCGAAGCCCGACAGGATGCGCCGCAGCTCGGCGATCTTGCCGGGGTTGCGGGTGGCTAGGACGATCTTCACGACGCCAGGGCCTCCCGCTGGATCAGCGTCAGCTGCTCACAGCCGATCACCGCCAGGTCGAGCAGCTGGTCGAGCGCGCCGCGGTCGAAGGGGACGCCCTCGGCGGTGCCCTGCACCTCGACGAAGCTGCCGTCGCCGGTCATGACCACGTTCATGTCGGTCTCGGCGGACACGTCCTCGGTGTAGCACAGGTCGAGCATCGGCACCGCGCCGACCACGCCCACCGACACGGCCGAGACCGAGCCGACCAGCGGGTCGCCGGGGCACATCTTGCGCTCGCGCATCCAGGCGATCGCGTCGGCCAGCGCGACGTAGGCGCCGGTGATCGCGGCGGTCCTGGTGCCGCCGTCGGCCTGCAGCACGTCACAGTCGATCAGCACCGAGTTCTCGCCCAGCGCCTTGTAGTCGACGCAGGCGCGCAGCGAGCGGCCGATGAGGCGGGAGATCTCGTGGGTCCGGCCGCCGATCTTGCCGCGCACCGACTCGCGCTCGTTGCGGGTGTTGGTGGCCCGGGGCAGCATCGCGTACTCGGCGGTCACCCAGCCCTGGCCACTGCCGCGCCGCCAGCGCGGCACGCTGTCCTGAACGGAGGCCGCGACCAGCACCCGGGTGCCGCCGAATTCCACCAGCACGGAGCCCTCGGCATGGCTGATCCAGTTGCGCGTGATCGTGACCGGCCGGAGTTGACTGGGGGTGCGTCCATCCTGTCGAGACATGCAGATCACCCTATCTCCGGCCCGACACACCCTTGACCGAATGTGTCCGACACAGCGATCCTTACGCAATGACAACGGGGGTGTTGCGGAATCCTGACTTCCTCCGGTTCCTCAGCTCGCACGTTTCCAACGAATTCGGGGCGAACATCACCCGGGTGGCCCTCCCCCTGGTCGCCGTGCTGATCCTGCACGCCAGCCCGCTGGAAGTCGGTGCGCTGTCCGCGTTACAGACCACCGCGTTCCTGCTCATCGGCTTACCCGCGGGGGTGTGGGTCGACAGGATGCGCAAGCGGCCCGTGATGATGGGCGCCGACCTGGTCAGGTTCCTGCTGCTCGGCAGCATCCCGCTGGCGGACGCGCTCGGGCTGCTGTCGATCCAGATGATGTTCGTGGTCGCGCTGCTCGCCGGGGCGGCGCAGGTCTTCAACGACGTGGCCGACCAGACCTACCTGCCCGACCTGGTGCTCAAGGAGAACCTGACCGACGGCAACGCCAAGCTGGAGACCGTCCGTTCCGGCGGCATGCTGGCCGGACCCAGCCTCGGCGGCCTGCTGGTGGAGCTGGTCGGCGCGCCCAGGACGCTGACGGCCACCGCGCTGGCCTCGCTCGGGTCGCTGCTGTTCCTGGGCACGATCAAGGAGCCCGACCGCGAGCCCCGCGTCACCGAGCGCGGCAGGCTGACCCGGGACATCGGCGAGGGGCTCGCGTTCGTCTGGCGCGACCGGCTGCTGCGCGTGATCGTCATGACCACCGCCTACACGAACCTGTGCATCAACGGCGTGCTCGGGCTGTCGGTGCTGTTCCTGGCCGACGTGGTCAAGCTGCCGCCCGGCGTGATCGGCGTGCTGCTCATGTCGGGTGCCGTCGGCGGGCTGCTCGGCGGCTTCACCAGCGGCTACCTGTGCAAGAAGTACGGCACCGCCAGGGTGATGTTCCTGGCCATGGTGATCAGCTCGCCGTTCGGCCTGCTGCTGCCGATGACGCACGCCGACTGGCGGGTGTGCTTCTTCACGATCACCTCGATCGGGTTGTCGTGGGGCGCGATGCTCTACAACGTCGGCCAGATCACCTACCGCCAGACCGTCGCACCCGAGCACATGCTGGGACGGGTCAACGCCACCGTGCGGTTCGTGGTGTGGGGCACGCTGCCGCTCGGGGCACTGCTCGGTGGCCTGCTGGCCCAGCATCTGGGGGTGCGTGACGCGCTGTGGCTGCTGATGAGCTTCCGGCTGGTCGGATTCCTGCCGTTGCTGTTCTCGCCGCTGCCCTACGTGCGCGAGTTCTCCGAGCTGCGGGCCAAGTCTTAGCTCGTGTCCTAGCCTCAGCCCAGCTCGTAGACCGCGCCGCTGCGCGCCAGCTCGATCGGGCCGCCGTACCCGCCGCGGGTGGCATCCTCCAGCACCCTGTTCTGGTCGTTCCAGGGCACCAGGTGGGTGAGCACCAGCCTGCCCACGTCGGCCTTCGCCGCGTGCTCGGCCGCCTGGCGGCCCGACATGTGCAGATCGGTGGGCAGGTCCGGCTTGTCGAGGAACGACGCCTCGCACAGCAGCAGATCGGTCCCCTCGGCCAGCTTCACCAGTTCCGCGGACTCGCCGGTGTCACCTGAGTAGGCCACGCTGGTCCCGCCGTGCATGACGCGGAAGCCGTACGCCTCGACCGGGTGGTTGACCAGGCCTGCGGCCAGGGTGAACGGGCCGACCTCGAAGATGCCCGGCGCCAGCCGTACGAAGTCGAAGGCCGTCTCCATGCCGGGCTCCTCCGGCATGCCGTAGGCGGCGGCCATCCTGCGCGGGGCGTCGGCCGGCGCGTAGACGGGAATCTTCGGGTACGGCGCGGCGGGGCCGTAGGTGCGGGCGACGTGATAGCCGCACAGGTCGAGGCAGTGGTCGGCATGCAGGTGCGACAGGCAGATGGCGTCCACGTCGTAGAGCCCGATATGCCGCTGGAGCGCTCCCAGCGACCCACTGCCCAGGTCGAGCAGCAACCGGAACCCCTCGGCCTCCAGCAGGTAGCAGGAAGCGGGGCTGTCGGGCCCGGGGAAGCTTCCCGAGCAGCCGACGATCGTCACCTTCATGCGGGCCTCCCATTAGAGGTGGTACCCCCAGGGTTGGTTGTCGAGCTCCACTCGACCGATCCTCCGTGATGGATGTCCCCGTCCCGTCCCGGGTCCATCACCGGTGCGATCTCGACCGTGTCGATCTCCGGGCCCAGGAAGCGCCGCCCGAGCTGGGCGAAGAGCAGGGAGTCGCCGGTGGCGCGGAACCGGTGCCGGGGGGTGGCGTCGGTCCCCGCGGCCAAGCCGCGGTCGTGCAGGACGCGGTAGACGTCCTTGGCCGTCTCGTCGGCGCTGGAGACGAGCGTGACACCGTCTCCGGCGACGTAGGAGATGGCGCCGGTGAGCAGCGGGTAGTGGGTGCAGCCGAGGATGAGCGTGTCGCACTCGGCGGCCTGGACCGGCACCAGATACTCGCGCACCACCTCGATGAGCTCCTCGCTCATCGTCTCGCCACGCTCGACGTACTCCACCAGGAGCGGGGCGGCCACTCCTGTGAGCTT
Organism: Nonomuraea sp. NPDC050536; assembly: GCF_044457685.1. Classification (NCBI taxonomy): domain Bacteria; kingdom Bacillati; phylum Actinomycetota; class Actinomycetes; order Streptosporangiales; family Streptosporangiaceae; genus Nonomuraea; species Nonomuraea sp. NPDC050536. Next base: position 52,129 of record NZ_JBITHD010000038.1, on the reverse strand, counting down.
GACGTCGGGTGCGGCGGCGAAGGCGTCGTGGTAGGCCATCGACTCGATCGTGGCGCGGGTGGCGATCACGCCCACCCTGCCACTCTTCGTGGCCCGCACGGCCCTCCTGGTGGCGGGCTGGATCACCTCGATCACGGGCACGGCGTAGCGCTCGCGGGCGTCGCGCAGCACGGCGGCGCTGGCGCTGTTACAGGCGATCACAAGCATCTTCACGTCGTGCTCGACGAGATGGTCCATCACCTCCAGGGCATACTTGCGGACCTCGGCGATGCGTTTGGGCCCGTACGGCTGGCGGGCCGTGTCGGCCACGTAGGTGATGGACTCGTGAGGCAGCTGATCGATGATCGCTCTGGCGACCGTCAGGCCACCCACCCCGCTGTCGAAGATCCCAATGCTCGCGTCCGGCACGACTTCGAGGGTAAGGGACCTGCTACGACTTCACTGCGTAAGAATGCTCACAGTGTCGCTGTCACCCGCGTCCCACTCGCGCCAGCTGCCGTGCCTGGGCCACCAGGCGGCCGGCCGAGTCCCAGATCTCGACCTCCTCGTCGAACCAGCCGTCGGAGATGAGGCGGCCGGTGCCGTGCAGGGTGAGCCAGCCGGGCGCGGGCAGGGCGCGCAGGTGCCAAGTGAGGTCGACGGTCGGCGCCCAGCCGCGGGCGCCCGCGGAGAAGACGACGGGCGGGAGGGCGTCGACGGCCAGCGCCATGACGTACGGGTCGGGGTCCTGGGGTTCCGACATGCGGAAATAGGCGCGCGACTCGGGCCTGCCGGTGGGCTCGCCCTTGAGCCAGCCGATCGTGGGCGGGTCGAAGCGGAGGTCCATCTGGGCGTTGAGCGTCATGTTCGACTCGGGCTTGGGATCGGGGAGCTTCACGCAGTCCTCGATCGACGGCATTTGTGGCGCTTTATCGCTATAAACCGGTTCAGTCTCCCGCAGGGTCGCGGTCGTGATCAGACCTTCGATCTGCGGCACGCCATCCTGGACGAGCGTGGCCCTGGTGAACGCCACGGTCTTGCCCGCCTTCAACTGCTGCAGCCGCACCTGCGCCGGGCCCACGACCGGGGACTTGAGGAACTGCGCGGTCTGGCTCACCGGATGCTCGAACGGCGAGGCGTCCACCGCCGCGCGCAGGATCACCGCCATGAGGTATCCGCCGTTGAGCGGCCCGCCGATCCCGTAGCCCGGATCGAGGCAGACGTCATAGGTGTGCTCATCGACCCTGATCGCCTGGGTGGCCTCGTCGAACTTCGTCATGCGCCATCTCCCGAATATAATTCTATTAGGCTCCATACTCTACGGCATCGGTACATCAGCGCGCCTACCTGCGAAAACGTGATTCGGCTGAGAGAGTCTGGATCATGGCAGGTGTTTCCGAACTCATGGGCCAGTCCGTCTGGGACTGCCGGGGGATATGGGTCGGTCACGTCGTCGACGTTCGCGTGGTCAGGCACAAGGGCGAGCTCCAGCACTCGGTGTACGGGCTGCTCGTCTCGGGTCTGCGCGGGCCCCTGTTCATGGGGCTGACCAGGGGGCGCGAGGGGCGCTTCGGGTGGCTGTCGGAGTGGCTGGCGAGGGTCGTCTACGTGGGGTGCACGTTCGTGCCCTGGGACACGGTGGACGCTTACGGCGAGGGCGAGGTGTTCCTCAAGACGTCGAGAAAGGAACTGAGCCGCGTATAAATCGGACTTCAGTCCCTTGCAAGCGACCTGATAGCAACATCAGCTACCTTCTCTGTGGTCATAAGTCCACATTGTGAGTTGAGTGATGTCTGCTAATAATCCCCCGAATGGTCAGGATCCGGAGAGGACGACGGCCTACCGCTGGAACCAGGACCAGCAGCAGCCCGTGAACCCTCCCACGATGCCGCTCGGCCAGCCGTACCCGCCGCAGCAGCCCTACCAGCAGCAGCAGCCTTACCAGCCGCCGCAACAGCAGCAGTATGGCCCGCCGCAGTACGGCGGTCAGCAGGACTACGGGCAGCAGGCATCCTCGGGACAGCAGTCCGCCTACGGCCAGCAGGACCACGGCCAGCAGAATTACGGCCAGCAAGGCTATGCCCAGCAGGGTTACGACCAGCAGGGCTATGGGCAGCAGCAGGTCCACTACGGCCAGCAGCCCGGGTACGGCCAGGCCGAGCAGCTGGCCTGGCAGCAGGCCCCCGAGGGGCCCGGCGCGCCGAAGAAGGGCCGCAAGGGCTGGATCATCGCGATCGCCGCCGCGGTGGCCGTACTGCTGCTCGGCGGCGGCGCGTACGCCGTGGTGGGTGCTATCGGCGGTGGCGGCACCCAGCCGCAGGAGGTCCTGCCGCCCAACGCCTTCGCCTACATGCGCCTCGACCTGGACCCGGCGGCCAACCAGAAGCTCGCGCTGTTCCAGCTGGGCAGGAAGTTCACCGTCACCAAGGACGCCTTCACCGGCGAGGACCCGCGCCAGGCGCTGTTCAACGCGGTGAAGAGCGACGACGACAACCTGGCCAAGCTCGACTTCGCCAAGGACGTCGACCCGTGGCTGGGCAGCAGGATCGGCCTGGCGGTCGTGCCGGGCAAGTCCGCCGAGGAGCCAGGCTTCGCGGTGGCCGTCCAGGTCAAGGACCAGGAGCAGGCCCGCGCCGGGATCAAGAAGCTGATGGGCGATGAGAAGTACGGCCTGTCCTTCCGCGACGACTACGCCCTGCTCACCTCCACGCAGGCGCTGGCCGACCAGTACGCGCAGGCCCAGGGCAGCCTGGCCGACAACAAGGACTTCAGCGACGACATGGACGCCGTGGGCGAGCAGGGCGTGCTGTCCTTCTGGTCCAACATCGGGCAGGCCGCACAGCTGGGCCGCGCCACGATGACGCCGGAGGAGGTCAAGGCGTTCGAGCAGTTCAAGAACGCCCGCTTCGCCGGCGCGCTGCGCTTCGACAGCGCCTACGCCGAGTTGGCGGGCGTGCTGCGCGGGGCCGACGGCCTGGTCCAGGGCGACCTGGAGAACGCCGACCTGACCAAGCTCCCGGCCTCCACCGCGGGCGCGCTGTCCATCTCCGGCCTGGACCAGATCGTCACCAAGCAGTGGGCCAAGATCGAGGAGTCCGCGGCCGCGACGCCGGCGGGCGAGCAGTTCAAGCAGTTCGTCGAGCAGGCCAAGTCGCAGTACGGCCTGCAGCTCCCCGACGACCTGGCCACGGTGCTCGGCAAGAACCTGACGGTCGCCGTGGACGGCCAGGGCCTGGACGGCGAGACCCCCAACGCCGGCGTCCGGATCGCGACCGACCCCGCCAAGGCGCAGGCCGTCGTGGACAAGGTCGAGAAGGCCATCTCCTCGGGCTCGGGCGGGCAGCCCGCGCCGCAGCTGGCCAAGGTCCCCGGTGACGGCACGCTGACGCTCGCCACGACGCAGGAGTACGCCAAGAAGCTGGCCGAGGACGGCACGCTGGGCGACAGTGATGCCTTCAAGACGGCGATCCCCGACGCGGGCTCCAACACCTTCGCGCTCTTCGTGGACCTGGACAAGGTGGAGAAGTACTACCTGCAGGGCATGGAGGGCGACGACAAGGCCAACCTGGAGAAGCTGCGCGCGGTCGGCCTGAGCGGCAAGCAGACCGACACGGGGGCGGCGTTCTCCCTGCGCGTCCTGTTCAACTGACGCTCACGACAAAAAGGGGGCCGACCTTCGGGTCGGCCCCTTCTGCTATGCCCAGAGCTGGCCTTCGAGGCGTTCCTCGGCTTCTTCGAGGGTGCCCTCGTAGGCGCCGGTCGACAGGTACTTCCAGCCGCCGTCGGCGACCACGAAGACCACGTCGGCCCGGGCGCCCGCCTTGACCGCCTTGGCGGCCACGCCCAGCGCGGCGTGCAGGGCCGCGCCGGTGGAGACCCCGGCGAAGATGCCCTCCGAGGTCAGCAGCTCCCGGGTACGGCGCAGCGCCTCAGCCGAGCCCACCGAGAAGCGGGTGGTCAGCACGCTCTCGTCGTACAGCTCGGGGATGAAACCCTCGTCCACGTTCCGCAGGCCGTACACCAGCTCGCCGTAACGCGGCTCGGCGGCGACGATCTGCACGCCGGGGACCCGCTCGCGCAGGAAGCGCCCGACGCCCATGAGCGTGCCCGTGGTGCCGAGCCCGGCCACGAAGTGCGTGACCGTCGGCAGGTCCTCGAGGATCTCCGGGCCCGTGCTCTCGTAGTGCGAGCGCCAGTTGGCCGGGTTGCCGTACTGGTAGAGCATCACCCAGGACGGGTTCTCGGCGGCCAGGCCCTTGGCGACGCGGACCGCCTCGTTGGAGCCGCCCGCCGCGGGCGAGGAGATGATCTCCACACCCCACATGCGCAGCAGCTGCCGGCGCTCCTCGGAGGTGTTCTCCGGCATCACGCAGATCAGCTTGTAGCCCTTGAGCTTGGCGGACATGGCCAGCGAGATGCCGGTGTTGCCGCTGGTGGGCTCCAGGATCGTGCAGCCGGGGGTGAGCAGGCCGTCCTTCTCCGCCTGCTCGATCATCCACAGCGCGGGGCGGTCCTTGATCGAGCCGGTCGGGTTGCGGTCCTCCAGCTTGGCCCAGATCCGCACGTCCTCCGACGGCGAGAGCCTGGGCAGCCCGACCAGCGGGGTGCGCCCGACCGAGTCGATCAGCGAGTCGAAGCGCATGTCACCCGCCGGCGACAGCGGGGAGCACGGTCACCGTGTCGCCGTCGGCGACGGGGGTGCCCAGCCCGCCGAGGAAGCGCACGTCCTCGTCGTTCAGGTACACGTTGACGAACCTGCGCAGGTTGCCCTGGTCGACCAGCCGCTCCTTGATGCCCGGGTGCTGGGCCTCCAGGTTGCTGATCACATCGTCGAGGGTGGCGCCCTCGGCGTTGACGGCCTTCGCACCGTCGGTGTAGTTGCGCAGAATGGTCGGAATGCGAACCTCGATGGCCATCGAGCTCAGTCTCCTCGGATGAAGTCGTCCCACCGGAGCAACACCGGTGGCTGGATGCGGATTCCAGGTCAGCGACAGTCGTAGACGACGACAGCCGGGGTATGCGCGAAGAGGTAACTCTGCACCGGCCGGACCATCATGGGAGAAACCTTACCTCCTCCTCGGTAATCACCCCATCGAGGATCCGGTAGGAGCGGAACTCCGCCTTGTCCTCCTCACGGGTGGACACGAGGACGTAGTGGGCGTCGGGCTCGGAGGCGTAGTTCACGTCCGTGCGGGACGGGTACGCCTCGGTCGCCGTGTGGGAGTGGTAGATCACGACCGGGGTCTCGTCACGGTCGTCCATCCCCCGCCACACGCGCAGCTGCTCGAGGGAGTCGAAGCGGTAGAACGTGGGCGAGCGCTCGGCGTTCTCCATCGGGATGAACCGCTCGGGGACGCCGTCGCGCCCCGCGATCACGCCGCACGCCTCGTCGGGATGGTCGGCCCTGGCATGAGCGACGATCTTGTCGGCCAGGTCCTGCGAGATGGACAGCATGCCCGGAAATTACCACTCTCGAATCAGACACAGCGCTCTGGGCGCTCTGGTAGGCCGCCGAGCGGCCTACCAGAGCGCTCTGACGAGGCTGTCTTGGAGGTAGGTGAGCCAGTCGTAGGTGACGTAGGCCGGGTAGCGCGGGTCGTCCTCCGACATCGAGGCGATCTCGTCGTGGATCTCCTCGGTCACCTCCAGGCGGATCCCCAACGCCAGCCGTACGTCGTTGAGGGAGCGCAGCCAGGCCTGGGCCTGCTCGGGCGTCAGCTCGCTACGGCCGGCCTTGGCGGTGTCGAGCATGGTCTGAGCGTCGGCCCGCTTGCCGTCGCGCAGCGTCGCCTCGGTGTAGCGGCGGAACTCGGACGCCTCGTCGGCATCCTGGTAGGCCGCGGGGAACAGGCGTGCGAGCACCGGATCCGACGGCACCTCGGCCGCGCCGATGCCCAGCGCCCGCTCGAGCGGGTCCTCGCTGGTCTGGCCCGGCACGATCAGGCCGAGCACCTGGGTGACGAGGGAGCGCAGGATCGAGACCTCGGCGGGCTCGAACTCCGCCACCACGCCGCCGCCCCTGCTCGCGGAGAATCCGGAGCTCACCGGTGCCGCCTCACTTGATCGAGTCCGACTGGAGTGTCGCCCACAGGCCGTAGGAGTGAAGAATCTGCACATCGCGTTCCATTTCTTCACGCGTGCCTGATGAGACGACGGCCTTGCCCTTGCGGTGGACGTCCAGCATGAGCTTCTCGGCCTTCTCTTTGGTGTAGCCGAAGACCGTTTGGAAGACATAGGTCACATACGACATGAGGTTGACCGGGTCATTCCAAACGATGGTCACCCATGGCAGATCGGGCCGAACGTCCGATGACGGACGCTCGACGGCGATTGGAGCGGTGCTACCCACATCCCCGAGTCTGCCCTATCTGGGCCGTAGTCTTCGAGTCGTGACTATGCCCATGAGCACTGCGTTGCTCACAGATCACTATGAGCTGACGATGTTGCAGGCCGCGCTGCGCAGTGGCGCGGCCCACCGGCGAGCAGTTTTCGAGGTATTCGCCCGGCATCTCCCCGGCGGGCGCCGCTATGGGGTTGTCGCTGGGACGGGACGTGTCCTGGAGGAGATACAACGCTTCCGCTTCGGCGACGAGGAGCTGACCTTCCTGCGAGAGAACCAGGTGGTCGACGAGGCGACCCTGGCGTTTCTCGCCGATTACCGCTTTTCCGGGAATGTGTACGGCTACCGCGAGGGCGATCTCTACTTCCCCGCCTCCCCCATCATCGTCGTGGAGGGCACCTTCGCCGAGGCCGTGCTGCTGGAGACCCTCATCCTGTCCACGTTGAACCACGACTGCGCCATCGCCTCGGCCGCCTCCCGGATGGTGAACGCGGCGGGCAAGCGCCCGCTGATCGAGATGGGCTCACGGCGTACCCACGAGTGGGCCGCCGTGGCCGCCGCCAGGGCCGCCTACATCGCCGGGTTCGCCTCCACCTCGAACCTGATGGCCGGGCACCGCTACGGCGTGCCCACAGCGGGCACCGCGGCGCACGCGTTCACCCTCCTGCACGACTCCGAGCGGGCCGCCTTCCAGGCCCAGGTGGACTCGCTCGGCCCGGAGACGACGCTGCTCGTCGACACCTACGACGTGCCTGAGGCCGTACGGACGGCGGTCGAGCTGGTGGGTCCCTCGCTCGGCGCGGTCAGGATCGACTCAGGCGACCTGGCCGCCGCCGCCCAGGAGGTACGCGAGCAGCTCGACTCGCTCGGCGCCTTCAAGACCCGCATCCTGGTCACCTCCGACCTGGACGAGTACGCCATCGCCGCGCTGGCGGCCGCCCCCGTGGACGCCTACGGCGTGGGCACCTCGCTGGTCACCGGATCGGGCGTGCCGACCGCGGCGCTGGTCTACAAGCTGGTGGCCCGCGAGTCGGCCAACGGCAAGCTGGAGCCGGTGGCCAAGCGATCGGTCGGCAAGCCCTCCAGGGGCGGGCGCAAGCAGGCCTACCGGCTGCTCGACGAGACCGGCCACTGGGACACCGAGCTGATCACCACGTCCGGGGTGGAGCCCGAGGGCGGGGAGGCGTTGCTGCACCCGATGGTCGTCGAGGGCGCGGTGGTGGGCACCGAGTCGCTGGCCGTGGCCAGGGAACGACACCGTCAGCTGGTCACCCAGCTGCCGCTCGACGCGCTGCACCTGGGCAGGGGGTATGCGGCGATCCCGACGGAGTTCGCCTGACGTATCGTGCTGGTATGGGGACCGCGCTGATCATCGTTGACGTGCAGAACGACTTCTGCGAGGGCGGCAGCCTGCCGGTGGCGGGCGGCTCGGAGGTCGCGGCGGCGATCACCCGGCACGTGGCCGACCACGGCTACGACCACGTGGTCGCCACCCGCGACTACCACGTCGACCCGGGTGTCCACTTCTCCACCGCGCCCGACTACGTCACCACCTGGCCGGCGCACTGCGTGGCCGGCACGCCGGGGGCGGACTTCCATCCGGCCTTCGACGTGTCCGCGGTGGAGGAGGTCTTCAGCAAGGGCAACGACAAGGCCGCCTACAGCGGCTTCGAGGGCACCTCGGGCGACGGGGTGCCCCTCGCCCAATGGCTGAACGAGCGCCACGTCCACGAGGTGGACGTCGTGGGCATCGCCACGGACCACTGCGTGCGGGCCACCGCGCTGGACGCGGTCACGCACGGCCTCGCCGTACGGGTGCTGCTGGGCCTGACGGCCGGGGTGTCGCGGCTGACCACGCAGGCCGCGATCGCGGAGCTCGCCTCCGCGGGGGCGACCCTGAAGGGGGCGCCCGTGGTGCGACCCGCCGAGTAGCGTACACAGTGCGTCACGCTGAGTTCATGTGATATCCAAGACAGCGAAAGCTCTTCGGAGTGGAGCTAGTACGGAGAGTTACATGTCTCAGCCCACGTATGAGGTCCTTCATGCTCGCCTACTCGCTCGGCCTTGCCTGGCTGCTGCTCGCCCCGTTCAGCCTCTGGGTCCTCGTCCGCGGTCGTAACCTCGCCAGGATCGGCGCGCTGGCCACGCTCGCCCTCCTCGAGGGCGGCACGGTCATGCTCAACGCCGCCCACAAGACCGACCAGGGCCCCGCCGTGGTCGCCCACGACGTCATCCCGCAGGCGCCCAGTGCCTGTGCGGAACGCATGCCGGTGCCGGCCACGGCCAGCGTCCGCAACGGGCTCACGCTCTCCTGGCCCGCGGCGCCCGACGAATGCGACACGGCCAAGGTCGTGCTGCGCCACAACGGCCACCGGCTGCGCGTCTGGGTCCACGAGGGCCCCCTCCAGGGCACCCACAGCGGCGTCCAGACCCTTCCCGTCCACGTCGCCTCCGGCTCGGCCACCCTCCACGTGCCACTCGACCTACACCCCAAAACCCACTACCAGCCCATCGACGGCCGCTCCGGCCACCGAATCCCCCGCTCCTAGCCCCCACCCCCCAACAGCCGCGCCCCACCCACCCCTACACACCCACTCCCACCGTTCAGTCCTATAGGGCCGCTCGCGCCCTCCGGTCCCGTACGGCCGCTCGCGCCGTTCGGTCCTATACGGCCGCTCGCCGTTCGCTCCCGTGCGGCCGCTTACGCCGTTCGATCCCGTACGCCAAGCCACCCCTCCACCACCCACCGCCCCACAGCCGGCCCCGTCAGCAAGACGCCCCTCCAGCACCACCCGGCTGCCCCCGGTCACGCCACCCCAACCCGGAGCACCCCGGCCCCACACCAAGTCCAGAACCCGGATGCCACGCTCCCCGGCAGCCCACCGCACAAGGCGCCGACCCACATCCCGCCGACCCGGCGCCCAGCCGGGCACTGCGCGCCCGTGTGACACCTGCCCAGAGCCGCGCAGACCCCCACCACGCCCCGGAGCCCGATGCCACGCTCCTCGGCAGCCCGCCGTACAAGGCGCCGACCTGCGCCGACCCACGTCCCGCCGACCCGGCGCCCAGCCTGGGGGCGCGGCCTGCGCGTGACCTCTGCCACTCCGGGTGTCACCCGGCCGACCCGGCGCCCAGCCGAGGGCTGTAGACCCGCGCCTCGTCGAGCCCGGATGCCACGATCCTCGGCCGGCCGCTGACGGGGGAGGGGGTTAGCGGCGGGAGGTGGCCCAGGTGCGGATTTTGTTGATGCGGTCCTGGATCTGGTCGGCGGTGGCCTGGGCGATGGGAGGGCCGCCGCAGGCGCGGCGTAGTTCCGAGTGGATGACGCCGTGGGGTTGGCCCGTGCGGTGGTTCCAGGCGCCGACGAGGCCGTTGAGCTCGCGGCGGAGCTCGGCGATCTGCTCGTGGGGCGCCAGGCGCTCCTGCGGCTCAGCGGCGGCGACCTTGCGCTTGGCCGCCTGCTGGTCGGACTGGCGCTTGCGGAGCAGGGTGGCCACCTGGTCGGGCTCCAGGAGGCCGGGCAGGCCGAGGAAGTCCTCCTCCTCGGCCGAGCCAACCTCGGCGCCGGTGCCGAACTCGCCACCGTCGAACAGGACGCGGTCGAAGGTGGCCGAGGTCTCCATCGTCTCGAAGGGCAGCTCGTCGCCCAGGACGTCGGGGTTGTCCTGCTGCCTGTTGGCCTGCTCGAGCAGGCTGTCGTCGAGGCCGTCCTCCGGCGGGCGCTTGTTGAGGACGTGGTCGCGCTCGACCTCCATCTCGTTGGCCAGGCCCATCAGGGTCGGCACCGAGGGCAGGAAGACCGAGGCGGTCTCGCCGCGCTTGCGGGCCCGCACGAAGCGGCCCACGGCCTGGGCGAAGAACAGCGGGGTCGAGGTCGAGGTGGCGTAGACGCCGACGCACAGCCGGGGGATGTCGACGCCTTCTGAGACCATGCGGACCGCGACCAGCCAGCGGTCTTCCGAGGCGGCGAACTGCTTGATCTTGTTGGACGCGCCCGGGTCGTCGGAGAGCACGACCGTGGCGCCCTCGCCGGTGATGTTGCGCAGGTGGCGGGCGTAGGCGCGGGCCGCCTCGTGGTCGGTGGCGATGACCAGGCCGCCGGCGTCGGGGACGCCCCGCCGTACCTCGGTCAGGCGCCGGTCGGCGGCCTGCATGACCTGGCGGATCCAGTCGCCCTTGGGGTCGAGCGCGGCGCGCCAGGCCTGGGAGAGCTGGTCCTTGGTCAGCGGTGTGCCGAGCGTGGCGGCGATCTCGTCGCCGGCGCGGGTGCGCCACTTCATCTCGCCGGAGTAGGCCAGGAAGATGACCGGGCGGACGACGCCGTCGGACAGGGCGGGGCCGTAGCCGTAGGAGAAGTCGGAGACGCTGCGCTTGAAGCCCTCCTCGTCCTCCTCGTAGCCGACGAAGGGGATCGGGTTGTCGTCGGAACGGAACGGTGTGCCGGTGAGCTGCACGCGCCTGGTGGCGGGCTCGAAGGCCTCGCGCACGCCGTCGCCCCAGGACCTGGCGTCGCCCGCGTGGTGGATCTCGTCGAAGATGACCAGCGTCTTACGGGCCTCGGTGCGCGCCCTGTGGAGGGCGGGGTGCATGGCGACCTGGGCGTAGGTGACGGCGACGCCGATGTAGTCGCGCGAGGTGGCGCCCTGGCTGTTCTTGAACTCGGGGTCGATGCCGATGCCGACGCGGGCCGCGGCGTCGGCCCACTGGCGCTTGAGGTGCTCGGTGGGCGTCACGATGGTGATCGCCCTGATCACGCCGTTGGCCATCAGCTCGCTGGCGATGCGCAGCGCGTAGGTGGTCTTGCCCGCGCCGGGGGTCGCGACGGTGAGGAAGTCGCGCGGCTCGCGCCTGAAGTACTGATCGAACGCTTCCTGCTGCCACGCCCGGAGCTTGGGCGCGGTGCCCCACGCTGCTCGGTCGGGGTATGAGGGCGAGAGATGGGATGCGGCGAAGGTGCTCACAGACCAGCCTCGCTACGCTCGTCAGGCTGTGAGCACAGTGCGTTACGCACGCTCACGGGCATCACGTTCGAGGTTCGAGTGCTCACAGTGTCACAAGAGTAATCGGGGGCACTGACAAGACGTGCCGAGCAACGGGGATCCTGGCCAAGGTAATCCTCAGGTGGTAAGTGGCTTATCGCACGCTCATCATGAGGGTGTCCAGCGCCTGTCTGGCCGCGGGATCCTCGGGTTGCAGCAGCCCGACCAGCAGCACGCCGCCGGTTCGCCGGGTGAGAATTGTCACTCGCAGGTAGGCGGGACGGTTCACCACGTCCTGGTACTCGGCGCGCAGCGCCCGGGTGTGACCCTGCGGGATGGGCTTGTCCTCGACGATCGTCACCCGGTCGCCCTTGAGCAGCAGCCGGGAGTACAGCTCCGAGTCGTCGAACACCGCCTGCTTGAGGTCGGCGACCTGGTCCAGCGGCCTGGCCATCACCAGCGCGGACCCGGACCTGACCACCGAGGTGAACCCGGTGACGGGCGGCACCGCGCCACGCTGCCAGCCGGGCGGCAGCGCGATCGTCACCCCGGCCAGCGAGTCGACCAGCTGACCGCTGACGGGCGCCGGCCTGGCCAGCCGCAGCACGAGCACGACCGTCCCTGCGACCAGCCCGGAGGCCACGACCAGCGCCAGCACGGCCCCGATCCGGCGCTTCCACCTGCGGCCGCCCATCCGCCGGGCGATCCCCGGGTCGGCGGGGGCGCCGTGGATCCGCGCCGACGGAGGCAGCGCTTCCCACGACCGCTCGGCCGTCCGCCTCAGCGTCGGATTCCACGGTTCGTCAGGAGGCCAGACGCGATGATCACCCACCATGACACCTCCCTGCCCGCTGTCCTATCACTCCGGAGAGCGGGCTTCCGGGAATCCGTGATCGCTGTGGCTCAGGAGGAAGAAAAGGCCATCCTGTACGGCGAGCCCTACCGCGTACGCGACGCCAGCACGGTCCCGGCGAGCGCGACGGCGGCCATGAGACAGGTGATGACGACGAACCCGGTGGCGATCTGCGCGGGCGCGTGGCCGATGACGTTGATGAGCGCGCCGCCGACTCCCACGGCGACGGCCGAGCCCAGCATGTCCGTCACCGACAGCGCGGCCGAGTTGGCCCCCTGCTCGTTGACCGGCGACTGCTTGAGCGCGGTGACGTTGACCGTGGTCATGCCGATCCCCATGCCGAACCCGGCGACGATCCAGGCGGGCACCGCCACCCACCCGGTGACCCCGGGCAGCACGGAAAGCAGGGACAGCAGGATCCCGGTCATCACGCAGGCGATGCCGAGCCTGATGCGGCGGTGCGGCTCCGCCGTACGCCTGCTCTGCAGGTACGAGCCGGTCGACCAGCCCAGCGCCCCGGTGGTCAGCGCGATGCCCGCGGTTCTGGCGTCGAAGCCCTTGACCGTCTGGAGCGCGAGCGGGATGTACATGTTCACCCCGAAGAACGCGGCCGAGAACACGCCCCGCATCATGACCGTGGTCGGCAGCCCGCGACCGAACCGCAGCGCGCCCGGCGGGAGCAGCTTGGCCAGGCCGTACCCGAGCAGCGCCAGACCGGCCACGACCTCGACCACGCCCAGTGCGGTCCTGGTGTGCAGCAGGTCGACGCCGTACAGCAGGATGGCGGCGCCGAACGCGGCCGAGGTGGCGGCCACGGTCATCGCCAGCGGCCGGGAGCGGGGCCCGTCACCGGGGGTGGCCTCCTCGGCGGGTTTCTTGCCCAGCGCGGGGACCAGCATGACCAGGGCGGGCACCACCAGCGGGATGATCCCGAAGAACACCCAGCGCCAGCCCAGAGCGATGGCGACGAACCCGGCGACGGCCGGCCCCACCATCGCGGGCACCACCCAGGCGGCCGACAGCGCGGCGAACACCTTGGGCCGCGACTCGGCCGGGTACACCCGCGCGATCATGACGTAGAGCGCCACGACGGTGAACCCGGCGCCGAGCCCCTGCACGGTCCTGGCGAGCAGGAACATCTCCTTGCTGACCGAGGCTCCGGCCAGCCCCATGCCGACGACGAACAGCACCACCCCGAGCAGGAACGGCAGGCCGTACCCGCGCCGGTCGGACCACAGCCCCGACACGACGTTGGCGAACAGGCTCGCGATGAGGAAGGCCGAGAAGCTCAGCCCGTACACGCTGTCGGCGTGCAGCTCGCGGGAGATGGCAGGCATCACGACGCTGACCGACATGCCCTCGAAGGCGATCAGCGTGACGACGAGCAGGATGCCGACGGTGGCCGTGCGGTAGGCCGGCCCGAAGATGCGCGGCGGTTCGTATGTAGCGTCGATGGTCTTCGGTGCTGTCACTCACACATCGTAGTAGGTGTTACAAATCGTTTTTAGTCCGGTACGCCACCCACATCTCCCGGAGCCGGGTGCCCTGACCGGCGGTGAAGCCCCTCATGCAGCGGTCGTGGGAGTAGTCCATGAAGTTGTGGAACGGATCGGAGCCGTCGCCGGAGCAGGTGTCCTTGTCCGCGGGGCAGCCCTGGGTTGCGTTCGCCTCGGGCGGGGTGTCGGCGACGCCGTCACCGGGTGGCTGGCAGCCGTTCTCGAAGGTGTGGAACAGGCCCAGCCAGTGGCCGATCTCGTGCACGCCCGTGTAGCCGAGTTTGAAGTCGCGCATGCTGCCGCCCGGCAGCGTGCGCCAGTCGATCACCACACCGTCCAGGTCCGGGCTTTCGTCGTACCAGAACGGGTAGGTGGAGTAGCCCAGGATGAGCCGGCTGAGCTGGGCGATGTACAGGTTGAGCGTCTGGGCGTCGCCGGTGCGCAGCTTGGTCTTCATGGCCGCCTCGTTGGCCACCGGGTCGGTGAACCACTCGGCGTTCGTGGTGACGTCGGTGCCGTCCAGACGGAAGCGGATCCCCGTGTCGGCGCCGCCGTAGCGACCGCTGTAGGCGGCGTTGAGGGTGTCGATCTGGGTCTTGATCGACGCGTCGGTGGCGCGGCGCTGGCCGTCGGTGATGACGTGGACCCGGATGGGCACGGTGATCGTGTCGGGAACCGTGGTGCCCACCAGGCGCCTGGCCAGTTCGGTGAGCACGCCGGTCACCTGATCGGTGCCCGGCGAGCCGGGCTCGACGCCGCGCGGACTGCGCGCCGCTCCCCTGGCGCAGCCCGAGGCGGCCGCCGGCCGGGGCGGCGCGAAGGGCCAGGCTGCGAGCAGGCATACCAACAAGACGGCGGTCGCGCGCCGGGCCATGCGGTCCCCCGATCCGGCATGAGCAGGTCAGTAACCGACCGTAGCCCTACCGGAGGCGATCAGCCGTGATCAACACTCACTGGCTGTCGTCGCCGTTGTTCTCGGGCAGACCCTCGTAGATCTCCTTGCACTCCGGGCAAACCGGGTACTTCTTCGGGTCGCGGCTGGGCACCCAGACCTTGCCGCACAGGGCGCGGATCGGCGTGCCGGTCACCATGCTCTCGGTGATCTTGTGCTTGTCCGCGTAGTGCGCGAACCGCTCGTGATCGCCGTCGCCGTGCGAAACCTGCGGGATGGTTTCCTGCTCTGGCAGGATCTTCGTGCTCACCCTGCCAAGTCTATTCGCGCGGGCAGCCGTCCTCATCCGCCGCTCGACGTGCTTGCCGTCACGGGTGTACGGCCGGCGTCCTCGCCCGCCCGGGTACGGCGGGCCAGCGTGGCCAGCCCCGCGATCCAGCCGAGCCCGAGCCCCCAGACCAGCCCGGCCAGCAGCCCGCCCGCCAGGTAGGCGCCATAGGTGCCGATCCCGGCGCCGTTGGACTCCTGGAAGAGCACGGCCGCCCGCAGCAGGTCCGCGACCAGCGTGCCGAGCAGGAACGCGCCCCAGGTCCGCCAGAACCCGCCTCTGGTCGCCGCCACGAAGACGACCAGCACCAGCGCCGCCACGCTCTCGGTGAGCATGGTCAGCCAGGTCGTCTCGCCCAGCGGCACCACGCGCAGCCCAGGCAGGCCGTACGGCAGGCCGATGGAGGAGGGGACGGCCAGGTAGCCCACCCGGGTGACGAGCGTGGCGCCGAACAGACCGAAGGCCAGCACCATCATCAACGTGACGATCGCGGGAAGGCCATTGCGAACAAGGCTCATGTTCGGCAGGCTAGCGGCGACCATGATTCTGGCGGAAGACCCGGATTCGGGAACCCCCTCTGAAGCCCGGAGACCACATGAAGCTCGCCCGGTTCATCGCAGCCGTCCTCGTGCTCGCCTTTCTGACAGTTGCCGGGATCGTCGCGTGGACTCGGAGCGCACCCGAGGACGGGCTGCCCTACGTCTCCGACGACCAGGGCAGGGCGCTGATCCTGCGCGGGTTCAACACCGCGGGCAGCGCCAAGGGCACGCCTGACGGGCTGCCCGAGTTCACCGAGGCGGACCTGGACCGCGAGTACCGGGACATGGGCACCAACTTCGTCCGCTTCCTCCTCCAGTGGCGCGCGGTCGAGGCCTCCCCCGGCACCTATGACACGAAATATCTGGACAAGGTGGCGGAGCGGGTCCGCTGGTACGCCAAGCGTGGCTACCACGTGATGCTCGACATGCACCAGGACCTGTGGGGCTCGGGGATCACCCCGGAGGGCGGGGCGGGCAACGGGGCCCCCGGCTGGGCCACCCACCTGGACGGTCTGCCGGTCGCCACCAAGCAGCCCACCTGGGAGATGTTCTACCTGGAGCCCGGCGTCATCCGCGCCTTCGACCACTTCTGGAACACCACGGGCGACCATCCGGAGCTGATGGACCACTACGCCGGGGCGTGGAAGGCGGTCGCGGCCCGCTTCAAGGACGAGCCCGCGGTGCTCGGCTACGACCTGATGAACGAGCCGTGGGGCGGCTCGGTCCAGGGCGCCACGTTCGAGACCGGCCCGCTGGCCGAGCTCTACCGCCGGTGCATCGCCCAGATCAGGTCGGTCGACACCGACTCGTGGGTCTTCCTGGAGCCGCAGGCGGTCGGCGCGAACTGGGGCCTGCCCTCCGCGCTCCCCCACTTCGACGACCCCCGCTCCGGCCCGTCCAGGATCGGCTTCGTGCCGCACCTCTACCCGCTTCCGCTCGACCTGGGCGACGACTACACCGCCGGGTCCAGGCAGTGGACGGACCGCACGATCGGCTGGTGGCGCGACAACACGCTCCGCACGGCCAAGCGGATCGGCGGCCCGGTGATCCTGGGAGAGTTCGGCCTGGACATGACCCGGCCGGGCTCGGCCGACCTGGTCGGACGGGTGCAGGAACTGGGGCTGAGCATGTCCTACTGGTCCCGCGATCCCGGCGTCTGGGGTCCCTACGATGACAAGGGCAAGCCCACCCCGCTGGTCGACGTCTACAACCGCGCCTACCCGCGGGCCGTCGGCGGCATCCCCCAGAAGATCTCCTACGCCGGCAAGGCGCTGACCGTCGTCTTCGACGCCAACGAGACGGGCCCCACCGAGTTCTACCTGCCCGCCAGGGACTTCCCGAAGGGCGGCACGCCCTCCGTCGGCACCGCCACCTGGGATCCCGCCCGCCGCATCCTGACGGTCACGACCAAGACCTCGGGCATCGTCACCCTGACGATCACCCCCACATAGCAGTACGGCTCCCGCCGCAGCGAGAGCCGTACCACCGAACGAACCAACCACTACCCCACGTGGACCTGGACACCCTCGGACTTGCGGCCGGCCTTGACGAACAGGGCCAGGACCGCGGTGAGCAGGGCGATGCCGGTGCTGATCAGGAAGGCCACGTGCATGCCGTCCATGAACGAGTTGTGCACCGCCTTGGAGATCACCGGAGCGATCTGGGCGGGCAGCCCGTCGGGCGCCTTGCCGAACGCGGCGACCTTCTCCAGCAGGGTGATCTTGTCCGCCGGGATGGCCTGGGCCGCGGGGCCGAGGTAGCCGGGGAGCTTGTCGGAGATGACGCCGGCCATCACCGCGCCCAGGATGGCGGTGCCGAGCGCGCCACCGACCTGCATCGCCGACTGCTGCACACCGCCGGCCACGCCGCTGAGCTCGACCGGCGCGTTGCCCACGATGATCTCCGTGGCGCCCACGAACACCGGCGACAGGCCGAAGGCCAGCAGCAGGAACGGCAGCCCGGTGGCGAAGAACGAGGCGTCGATGGTCAGCTGCGCCATCAGGAACATCGAGAGCGCGGTGATCACCAGGCCGACGGCCATCGTGATCTTCGCTCCGACCTTGCCGATCATCATGCCCGCCAGCGGCGAGGCCACGATCATGCCCGCCGACATCGGCAGCATGCGCAGGCCGGCGTTGAGCGGGGAGAGCCCGTGCACGCCCTGGAAGAAGAAGCCCAGGAAGAACATGGCGCCGAACATCGCGAACGCCACCATCATCATCAGCACGGTGCCGATCGAGATCGACGGGTTACGGAACAGCGACAGCGGCACCAGCGGCTGGCTGGCCTTGCTCTGCCAGACGATGAACAGAGCGATCAGCACGGCGAAGCCTGCCACGAAGCCGAGGGTCTTGGTGTCGCCCCAGCCCCACTCGGGGGCCTTGATGATCGTCCAGACCAGGGCGAACATCGCGCCGGACAGCAGCACCACGCCCAGCCAGTCGATCCTGGCCAGCGTCGCGGCCCGGGTCTCCTTGATGATGACGATGCCCATGATCAGCGCGACCAGGCCGACGGGGGCGTTGATGAAGAAGACGGACTCCCAGCTCACCTTCTCCACCAGCAGGCCGCCGACGATCGGGCCCGCGGCGCTGGACAGGCCGATGATCGCACCCCAGGCGCCCATGGCCTGGTTGAGCCTCTCACCTGGGAAAGCCCCGCGCAGCAGCGCGAGCGCGGCGGGCTGGAGCAGCGCGCCGAACAGACCCTGCAGCACGCGCAGGGCGATCAGGGCGCCGATCGGCGAGATGAACGAGAAAACGTCGGCCAGCTGCTGGCTGAGGCCGATGCCCACCGACGACAGCGCGAATCCGGCCACGCCGATCAGGAAGACCCGCTTGTGCCCGAAGAGGTCACCCAGCTTGCCGGCGGTGATCAAGAAGACGGCGAGTGCAAGCAGGTAGCCGCTGGTCACCCACTGCAGGTCCGACAGCGAGGCGCCGAGCTGCCTGCCGATGACCGGGTTGGCGATGCCGACCACGGTGCCGTCCAGCATCACCATGATGACGCCGAGACTTACGGCCAGCAGGGTCAGCCACGGGTTGCCCCCGCTCTTGGTTCCCCCTTCGGCTGACAACGGTGCATCCACCGTCCTGGCGTGAGCCATGAGTTGCCCCCTCAGTACGTGCCGCCCCATACAGGGGCATAGTTCACTTAAGCCTCAGGTAATTTATGTCAGACGCTGCCAGATGACAAATGAGTTTGGTTCGGCGCAGAATGACTTATGGCAGACTGTGACAGGAAGGTTTCGAGGGAGTGACTGCAGTGGGTCTGCGGGAACGCAAGAAGGAGAAGACGCGCCTCGCCTTGCTCGACGCGGCGCTCGACCTGTTCCTCGAACAAGGGTACGACTCGACGACGGTGGATCAGATAGCGGGGGCCGCCGACGTGTCCCCGCGCACGTTCTTCCGCTACTTCGCCGTCAAGGACCAACTCGTCTTCTGGTTCCACGACCACGGCGAGGAGGTCATGCTGGAGACGCTGCGCAGCCGTCCCGCCGACGAACCCCCGTTCACGTCGATGGCACACGCCCTGCGGGCCGTGCTTCGCGACCTGGAGGAGTCAACGAGCGACGACACCGCAAGGTTCCTGAAGTTGCGGGAGTTGCTGGAGAAGAATCCCCACCTGGTGGGGATGTCCGTCGCCCGTGGTGCGCAGACCGAGCGCCACCTCGCCGAGGAGATCGCCGCCCGGCGAGGGGTCGACGCCACCGATCAGAAGACGCACCTGATCGTCATGTTCGCGATGGCCACCATGCGGGTGGGCTTCGAATGCCCCCCTGAGGTGGAGAACCTGAGCGAGATCGTCGGGCGCATGGAGCAGACGCTGGAGCTGGCCGAGCGCTCGCTGAAGCCGGGCTGGGACCTCTAGTTCATCGTCGGGTCGTCCGGGCAGGTGGCCACGAAGGCCAGCTCGCCCGGCTGGCGGCGGAGCACGTGCCGCCACAGCGAGCCGGGATCGGTGTGAAAAGTATCACCCACCTCGGATTCGACCACGTACCACGCACCCTCGGCGATCTCGCTCTCCAGTTGCCCCGAGGTCCAGCCCGCGTAGCCGGCGAAGATCCGCATCTGCGCGATCTCGCCCTGCAAGATCTCCGGCGGCGCGTCCAGGTCGACCGTGCCCAGCCTGCTCACCGCGGGGGTGCCCGCGTGCAGCCGGCGCCAGCCCAGCGGCTCCTCCCCGCTCGGCACCGCGGCCAGCGCCAGCGCGCTGTCGGTCTGCACGGGCCCGCCCTCGAACAGCACCGGGGGGCCCGTCACCAGCGGGTCCCACACCGGCAGCACCTGCGTCACCGCGATCTCGCTCGGCCTGTTCAGTACGACGCCGAGGGTGCCGCCGTCGATGTCGTGCTCCAGGATCAGCACGACGCTACGCCGGAAGTTGGGGTCGTCGAGAAGCGGCGTCGCCACCAGAAGACCGCCGACGTAGATCGCTTCCGCCATACATCCATCATGAAGGGTGAACCCCGGATCCCGCTCCCCCGGGTTCGCGATGTTACTTTCTGTAGTCAATTGGGCACTGTAGGTACCAAAGATCACGATCAGGCGCAGCACGGGAGTACCAGCATGAAGTCCGCCACCCGCCTTGCTCTTCTTGGTTTGCCGCTGGGTGCGGCGCTTCTGCTGCCCACGACCGCCCGCGCCTGGGAGTGGCCCAACCACGACAACCAGTCGCCACTGAACGTCAAGCTCAGCAATTTCGAATGCGGCGGCGGCAGACTCTTCGTGACCATCACCAACTCCGGCAGCCCCTCCAAGTCCGACACCTTCACCCTCAAGGCCGACAAGCAGGTGGTCGACACCCAGCAACTGGACCCGGGCGACGACCCCGCCAGGGAGGTGGTGCACCTGCCGCCCGGCGGTCCGGTGCAGATCTCGGTGTACTCCGAGCTCACCAACTCGCAGATCTTCTTCAAGCAGCTCGGCATCCACTGCGGCGGGAACGGCGGCGGGAATCGCGGGGGCTGCAACCGCTGGGGCGGCGGGGGCTGGGGCCAGGGCGGCTGGGGCCAGGGCGGTCGGGGCCAGGGCGGCTGGGGCCAGGGCGGCTGGGGCCAGGGCGGCTGGGGTCAGGGCGGCTGGGGTGGTGGCAGGGGCGACAACTGCGGCAACGGCTGCGACCACGGGGGCGGCGGATGGAACGGCAACTGCGGCGGCCGTCGCCTGCCGTTCACCGGTCCGCCCGCCGACCTGTGGGGCAAGGTGGCCACCGCGGGCGGGCTCATGCTGACCGGCGGCATCGCGTGGTGGTACGGCTCCATCTGGCCGCGCCAGAACTACGACGGCACCATCACGGCCGGCCGTACCAGGTCGCGCAGGCGCTGGCCCGGCCTCAACATCTGAACGCGCCCGCGCGCGCCGCGGCCAGCACCCGATCCGCCGCCTGTACGGCGAGCGCCTCGTTCACCGGCTCCCTGGTGACGACGAGCCGGTAGTACAGCGGGGCCGAGACCGCCCTGATCACCTCGGGGCCGTCGGTGCCGGGAGGCAGCTCGCCACGCTCGACGGCCAGGTCGACCACGCGCGCCCACTCCGTGATGCGGCGCAGGTAGAAGGCGTTGAGCGCGTCCGCGGCCTGCTGGTCGCAGGTGGCGGCGGCGATGATCGCCTGCAGCGTGGCGCCCAGCCGCAGGTCGGTGATGGCGCCCAGCACGTTGGTCGCGTTGGCCCGCAGGTCGGCCTCGATCGAGCCGGTGTCGGCGTGCGCCGCCGACTGGTCCGCCAGGTCGTTCATCAGGTCGGTGACCAGGCCGGCCGTACTCCCCCAGCGCCGGTAGACGGTGGTCTTGCCCACGCCCGCCCTGGCCGCCACCTGGTCCATGGTCAGGCCGTGGAAGCCGTGCTCCACCAGCTCGTCCTGGGTGGCCTCGAGCACCGCCGCGCGGACGCGGGCGGTCCGGCCGCCGGGACGCACGCTGCCAGCCAAACGGGTCTCTTGTTCCATTAATGCTCCTCCCGTGTTACCGTCATCTCGCATCTTAACGGAACTCGTGACCCATTAAGAAGGTTCGCCATGACCACGATGGCATTCGCCCAGACGCGGATGACCGCACGGCAACGACTGGTGCTCGTGCTGCTGCTCGGCTCGCAGTTCATGCTGGCCGTCGACTTCTCGATACTGAACGTGGCCCTGCCCGTGATCGGCTCAGGGCTTGGCTTCGCGCTGGCCGACCTGCAGTGGGTGGCCACGGCGTTCGCGCTCGCGGCCGCCGGGTTCACGCTGCTGTTCGGGCGGATCGCCGACCTGTTCGGGCGGCGCAGGCTGTTCCTGGCCGGGATGGCGCTGCTCGGGCTGTCCTCCCTGGCGGGCGGGCTGGCCCCCGCACCGGGGATCCTGCTGGTGGCCCGCGTGGCGCAGGGGCTCGCGACGGCGATCGTGACACCGGCCGGGTTGTCGCTGCTGACCACCGCCTTCCCCGAGGGGCCGCTGCGGGCCAGGGCGCTCGGGTTGAACGGGGCGCTGATGTCGGCCGGGTTCACCTCGGGCGCGATCCTGGGCGGGCTGCTGACCGAGCTGCTGAGCTGGCGGTGGGCGTTCTTCATCAACGTTCCCGTGGCGCTGGCCGTACTTGTCGCCGCTCCCTCGGTGCTGGCGGAGAGCCGGCCCGAGAGCCGGCCGCGGATGGACGTAGTGGGGGCCGTGACGGTGACCGCGGGGCTGCTCGCGCTGGTGTTCGGGCTGACCAGGGCCTCGCTGGCCGGGCTGGCCGCGGGTGCGGTGCTGCTGGTGGTGTTCTGGTTCGTGGAACGGCGGGCCGAGGCGCCCCTGGTGCCGGTGGCGATCCTGGCCAGGCGCAGCGTGAAGTGGGGCAACCTGGCCGGGCTGATCGCGTTCGCGACCGAGACGTCGCTGGTCTTCCTGATGACGCTCTACCTGCAGAAGGTGCTCGGCTACTCGGCGCTGGCCACCGGGCTGGCCTTCGGCGTGCTGGGGCTCGGAACCGTTCTCGGCGGGACCGTGGCGGCGCGGGTGCTCGCGCGGCTGGGGAACCGCCGGGCGCTGGTCGCCGGGTTCGCCGTCCAGGCTCTGGCCACGGCGTCGCTGGCGCTGCTGGGCACCTCGCCCGGGTGGATCTGGCTGCTGCTGGCGGCCACCTTCGTCGGCGGCGTGGGCAACATGGTGGCGATCGTCGGGTTCATGGTGACCGCCACGTCCGGGCTGCCGGACTCGGAGCAGGGCCTGGCCACCGGGCTGGCCACGATGACGCAGCAGGTGGGGATCACGATGGGCATCCCCGTGATGAGCGCGGTCGTCACGGCGGCGATGGGCTCGGTGCTGCAGGGGGTGATCGTCGCAGTGCTGGTGAACGCGGCGCTGACCCTGGTCGGGACGCTCATGAAGAAGGGCTGACCGCTCCTCGCCGACCCCGGCGTAGGTAGGACCCGGGCACCACACATGGGCGCCCTGTGTGGCGGGAAGGCGGGGCCGGGGGCCACGGTCACGTGCGTCGTAACGGCGGCCGGCCCCGCATCACCGGAGGAGCGTCACCCTGGACAGAGCCCGGCCCCGTGCGGCGGGTGGCGGTGGGGCGGCCTGCCGTACGAGATGAAGGCCCTTGTCCTTGAAGAGGAGATCACGCCTCGGTGAAGCCGCGGGCGCGGCCGCCGGCGGATTCGCGGACGGCGGCGGCGACGGCGCCGGCGACGTCGGGGTGGAAGACGCTGGGGACGATGTAGTTGGGCCCCAGCTCCTCCGGCGTGACGACCGAGGCGAGGGCGTGTGCGGCGGCCAGTAGCATCTCCTGCGTAACCCCGTCGGCCTGCGCGTCGAGCAGACCGCGGAAGACGCCGGGGAAGGCCAGCACGTTGTTGATCTGGTTGGGGTAGTCGGAACGCCCGGTGGCCACGACGGCGGCGTGCTCGCGGGCGTCATCGGGCGAGACCTCGGGCTCGGGGTTGGCCAGGGCGAAGACGACCGCGTCCTTGGCCATGGTGGCGATGTCGTCGCCGGTGAGGATGCCGGGCGCCGAGACGCCCACGAACACGTCGGCGTCCTTGACCGCGCCGCGCAGGTCGCCGGAGTATCCCTCGGCGTTGGTGTGCTCGGCGATCCACCGCAGCGACTCGTCCAGGTCGTCGCGGCCGCCGTGGACGGCGCCCAGGTAGTCGCAGACGATGACGTTGCGCGCCCCGGCGGCCAGCAGCAGGCGCAGCACCGCGTTGCCGGCGGCGCCCGCACCGGCCATGGTGATCTTGACGGAGTCGATCGGCTTGCCGACGACCCGCAGCGCGTTGGTGAGGGCGGCCAGCACGCAGATGGCCGTGCCGTGCTGGTCGTCGTGGAAGACGGGGATGTCGAGCAGCTCGCGCAGCCGCCGCTCCACCTCGAAGCAGCGCGGCGCCCCGATGTCCTCCAGGTTGATGCCGCCGAACCCGGGCGCGATGATCTGGACGGTGCGCACGATCTCGTCCACGTCCTGCGTGTCGAGGCAGATCGGCCAGGCGTCGATGCCGGCGAAGCGTTTGAACAGCGCCGCCTTGCCCTCCATGACGGGCAGCGCGGCCTCGGGCCCGATGTTGCCCAGGCCGAGTACGGCGGAGCCGTCGGTGACCACGGCGACGCTGTTGCGCTTGATGGTCAGGCGGCGCGCGTCCTCCTTGTTGCGCGCGATGGCCATCGAGACGCGGGCCACGCCGGGCGTGTAGGCCATCGACAGCTCGTCGCGGTTGCGCAGCGGCACCTTCGACTTCATCTCGATCTTGCCGCCGAGGTGCATGAGGAACGTGCGGTCGGAGACCTTGTGGATGACCACGCCGTCGACGGCCTCGAGCTGGTCGACGATCTGCTGCGCGTGGTCGGTGTCGCGGGCGGCGCAGGTGACGTCGATGCGGAGCTTCTCGTGGCCCGCGTTGGTGACGTCGAGGGCGGTGACCACTCCGCCTGCCGACTCTACGGCGTGGGTGAGCTGGCTGACGGCCTTGCCGCCTGCGGGCACCTCAAGCCGCACGGTGATGGAGTACGACACACTCGGGACGGTCGCCACGTCATTCGCTCCTTCGCGCCTGACCAAGAAGTACCCCTATGGTAGGGGGCCCGCGGTCAGTCCAGCGCCTCGGCCGCGATGACGATCAGGTCGACACACGCCTGCACGGGGATCGTGGTGCTGTCGATCGCCAGGTGATACTGGCACGGCTCGGACGGGTCGGACCGGTAGAAGTGGCGCACGTAGGCGGTGCGGGCGCGGTCGTTGTCCTCGATGACGCGGCGTGCTTCGCGCTCGCTGACCTCGTTGTACTCGGCTGTCTGGCGGACCCGGCGCTCCAGCGGGCCGTCGAGGCGGACGTGCAGCGCGCCGGGGTGGTCGCGCAGCACGATGGCGCCCGCTCTGCCCAGGAACACCCCGCCCTGGGTGAGGGCCATCTCCTTGAGCATGCGCTCGGTACGTGTGACGAATTCCTCTGCCGCCAGCGGCAGCGTTCCCGGGCAGTACATGTCGACGCCGCCGAAGGTGACGGTCGGCAGGCGCATGGCGCCCGACAGCAGCCTGCCGAGGCCGTGCTCCGCACGGTCGTCGTGGACCAGGGCCTCCTCCAGCGTGCAGCCCAGCTCCTGGGCCACCGCGCTGGGGATGGCGCGGTCGACGAAGGGAACATCCAGCCGTTCGGCGACGGCCGGGCCGATGTGGCTGCCGGCCGTGCCGTAGGTCGCCGAGATCGTGACGACGCGCATGCCCTCAGATTAGAACAAAGCGCTCGACAAAGCTCTACGTGCTTTCGCCAGCGAAGGGTCTTCCGCGGGCAGTGCCTCGAACAGTCCGAGCAGGTGCTTCCTGACCTTGTCGCGGTCGTCGCCGGAGGTGCGCTTGACCACGCCGACCAGCCGCCCGAACGCCTCGTCCACCGAGCCGGAGAGCATCTCCAGGTCGGCGGCGAGCAGCTGGGCGTCCAGGTCTGACGGGTCCTGCAGGCGGCGCTGCACGTCGGCCGGGTCGACCTGGCTGGTGCGCTTGATCAGGCCGACGCCGGCCAGGCCCATGCGCGCGTCCTCGTCGCCGGGGCTGCGGGCCAGCAGCCGCTCGTAGGCGGCCTCGGCCGCGTCGAGGTCGCCCTTGTCGATGGCCTCCTCGGCGGCCAGCAGGTCGGGGTCGACGGGCGGCTGGGCCTCCACGTCGGGCCCCGCCTCGCCGGTGTCAGGCGGGCGGACGTCGGGGTTGGCCTGGTAGAACTGCTCGACCGCGGCCATCAGCTCATCCAGCCAGCGGGTGACCTCCTGCTCGGGCAGCACTTGCTGGAAGCCGGTGACGGCCTGGCCCTGGAAGATGGCCAGCACCGTGGGCACCGCCTGGACCCGCAGCGCCTGCGCGATCTGCGGGCTGGCGTCCACGTTGACCCTGGCCAGGACGACCTTGCCGGCGAGGCCGCCGACCACCTTCTCCAGGATCGGGCTCAGCTGGGCGCTGCCGGGCGCCCGCGGGGACCAGAGGTCGAGCACCACGGGCACGTTCATCGAACGGTCGATGACGTCGGCGGTGAACGTTTCCTCGGTCACCTCGACGACGGACGCCGACGACTGTGGTCCGGCGGTCCCACGCCGGGCCTGCGCCTCGAGTGCCTGCTTACGCGCGCCCAGATCGATAGCCCCGTAGAGCGATCCGGGCCTACTGAAGTCGGCCATGCCCTCAATCTTGCCGCATCTCAGCTCCTGGGAAGTCACCTGCCGCCACCCTCAGGGTGCGCAGGAGCTGGAACATGCTCGCCAGCTCGTCCTCGCCGTACATCGTCAGGCCGAAGTCGGCGCCCATCAGGTCCGCCGTGGCCTGCCGTACGACCTGTCTCCCGGCGTCGGTGATCTCGGCCAGCACGCCGCGGCCGTCGTCGGGGTTGGGCATGCGGCGCACGAAACCGGACTTCTCCAGCCGGTCGACCGTGTTGGTGACGCTGGTCGGGTGGACCATGAGACGCTCACCGATCTTCCACAGCGGAAGCCTGCCGGTTCTGCTGAAGGTCAACAACACCAGCGCTTCGTATCTGGCGAAGGTCAAGTCGTAAGGCTTCAGGAGCGAGTCAAGTTGCGACAGCAGGATCTGGTGCGCTCTCATGATCGAAGTGACGGCGGCCATGGCGGAAGAGGGACCGAAGTGAACACGCCAGGTCTCTGCGGCGCGCTCGATCGGATCGAACGGCAAATTGAGCGACACAGCGCTACCGTAGCGCGCCGCTCGTCCGGGTTCGTCTGGTTACTCTCAGCGATCGAATTCACCGGTTGACCAAGAATCCAGACGCCAATCGTCACGCTCAGTTATGGTTCTCGCATCAAATGGTGACGCGGAAACCAAGTGGGGACTGATCGTTTTCCGCCTCGCCTTCGGGGCACGGGGGGTGCTTGATGGACTTCATCGGGGTGACGCGTGCGTGAGCACGCGGGGGTGACACGCGAGGAGCTGAAGCAGAGCGCGGCCGTGACGGTCGCCGTGCTGCTCGCCCTCGGCCTGGTCGCGGCCTGGAGCGTGCTCATCCCCGGTGTGGACGCCTGGGAGAACATCGTGGCCGCGGTGCTCGGCTCGCTCCGGCTGACCGGGCCCGTCGCGGCGGCCTTCGCCGCGTGGGTGGCCATCCGCAAGCGCAGGGCTCTGCGCGGCCGTTCGATGTCGACCTGGCGGGCGCTGAAGGCCCCGCTGGCGATCGTGGTGGTCGTGGTGGGCTCGTTCGGCGCCACGGTGCTGGTGCTGGCGGTCAAGACCGTGATCACCGAGCAGTCTGGGCGGCTGAGCCTGTCCGGGCTCGGGATGGGCATGGCGGGTCTCGCGCTCTACTCGGTGATCGGGTGGGTGGCCGGGTGGCTGATGCCGCGCGTGCTCACGCCGCCGCTGGCCGGGCTGGCCTGCTACGGGCTGTTCACCTGGCTGGCCGGGCGGGAGACGTGGGCCGACAAGCTGGCGCCCGGCACCGGCGAGCCGTACGACCTGTTCCAGGGGCTGAGCGGGGCGACGTTCACCGACCAGACGATGTGGCTGGCCGGGATCGCGGGGGCGCTGCTGCTCGGCTGGGCGGCCATGGTCACCCGGCAGGCGCTGGCGCTGGCCTGCGCGCTGCTGGCCGTGCTGGCCGCGGGCGCGGGGGTGGCGCGGCTGCTGACCGAGCCGAAGCCGGCCGCGGCGCAGGAGATCGCCTACGCCTGCCAGGACTGGCCGATCACGGTGTGCGTGCATCCCGGCATGCGAGCCGGGCTCACCGAGCTGGGCGCGGCGTTCACCAGCATCGCCTCACGCCTGGCGGGCACCCCGGCGGCTTTCACCCGGGTCGAGCAGCGCCCGCTGGAGGACACGCTCGAGCACACCGCCGGGCTGGCGCAGATCCACCTGCCGGACCTGTCGGCGGGGTTCGCCGACAAGGCGGCCTACGAGTACGTCGACTCGCTGGCCCCCCAGTGCACCAACACGACCGCCGCCGGCTACCGGGAGATCGTGCTGGCCTGGCTGCGTGGGGAGCCGCTGCCTGGCGGGCCGCTGCCCGAGCACCAGTACGCCGCGGCCTGGTTCTCCGGGCTCAGCGAGCACCAGCGGCGCGAGTGGCTGCGCATGTTCTACCGCGACTTCGAGGCGTGCAAGCTGTCGAGCAGCCACTTCGGTGGCGGCCCGACGCGGGCGGCCGCGCCCGTCCAGCCCTCGCCCGACGCCACGCAGGTCTACCCGGTCTACCCGGACCCCGCCGTGGAGCCCACGTCCGACTGGGGATCGGAGATGTCACCAAAAAGCTGGCACTGATGATCGACGGGCGGGTAGTCAAGGGCTCATGACTACTCCTCCGACCGCCGCTCCCGCGCGGCGCCGCCGGTGGCGATATCTGGCCGGGTTCCTCGTGCTCGCCGTCCTGCTGGTCGTGGGCGGACGGCTGGCCTGGTCCTGGCTCGACCCGCTCGGCGAACGCACGATCGACCGCAGCCAGCCCGTGCTGCTCCAGTCGATCAAGGACCTGAGCCGCTTCGAGGCCGCCACCGGCAGCTTCCAGGTCGTCGTGGACCTGGAGAAGGACGCCCCCTTCCTGCCCGACGCCATCAAGGGCACCCGGACGCTGTTCGTCGGCGCGGGCAGCGTCGACGCCTACGTCGACCTCTCCGGACTGTCGGGGAGCATGGTGACGGTGTCGCAGGACCGCAAGGAGGCCACGCTCCGCCTGCCGCACGCCGAGCTGGAGAAGGCCAACCTGGACAACAGCCGCTCCTACGTCTTCGCCCAGCAGCGCGGCCTCCTGGACCGGGTGCAGGGCTTCCTTTCGTCTTCGCCGTCGGACGAGCGGGAGCTCTACGTGCTGGCCGAGAACAAGATCAGCCAGGCGGCCCGGGAAAGCGACCTGCGGGCCCGCGCCGACACCAACACCAAGGCGATGCTGACCGGCCTGCTGAAGTCGCTCGGCTTCACCAAAACCACCATCAAGTTCTCCGACGAGCCGTGACCGTCTGCTGATCTTCTAGATATCCGCTGCTGTACGGCGGGCCGCCCCACCGCCAGTCGCCGCACTTCGGCCGCGTCTGTCCAGGGAGACGCTCCTCCGGTGATGCGGGGCGGGCCGCCGCAACGACTCCGCTCCAGGCCGTCTGGATCGGCTCGGGGGGGCCGTCTGAGGCGGCTCGGCGTAGGCCGTCTGGATCGACTCGGCGTAGGCCGTCTGGGTGGTCCTGCGTAGGCCATCTGGGTGGTCCTGCGTGGGGCGTGGCCAGGTCGTATAAGTGCAGGCCAGGCGCGTCTAAGTACCCCTAAGGCGGGGCTTAGGTATGGGGCGTGTTCGTACACGCCGGGAGATAAGGCATACGTCCGATGTGCCGGAAGGGGCCTTAGCCGCAGAGTAGAGAGTGCCAGCAAGAAAGCACCGCACAGCACGGGAGACGCGAGATGAACGCCGAGCTCGAGTACGCAGTCATGAAGAACCACGCCGAGGAGCTGCGGGCCGCCGCGGCGCAGCACCGCCAGGTACGCGAGGCACGGAAGGCGCACAAGTCCGAGCGCCGCACCCGCTCCGCGTTCGCCCGCTTCCTCTCCTCATGAAGACGTCAGAAAAGCCCGGCCGCAGCCTCCCTCGCGGCCGGGCCGAACTTCCCCCTTGACGACAGGGCGCGAGACCAGAGCTCGCGCCCTTCTTCATGTCAGCACCTCCGCCGCTCGAGAGGGCTCCTTACCTGCTCATCAGGAGCTGAGACCGGGCTCTAGGTATCCCTACGCGGTACTACGACCAGAGATAAGGCATCCGCCCGATGTGACGGGAGGGGCCTTAGGAGCAGTGTTAGAGGTGCCAACAAGGAGCACCTTCCAGAGGAGCCGAGATGCACGCCGAGCTCGAATACGTAGTGATGAAGAACCACGCCGAGGAGCTGCGCAGGGCCGCCGCCAGGCACCGCACGATCCAGGAGGCCAAGGGCCGCAAGTCCGGGCGCCGCTCGCTGTTCGCCCGTTTCCTCTCCTCATGAAGACGTCAAGAAGGCCCGGCCGCAACCTCCCTCGCGGCCGGGCCAATCTCCCTCCCTAGTTCGCTAGGGAGCAGACATATCGCACCCACATCTGAGGGCGAGAGATTTCCAGATCTCTCGCCCTCTCCTCATGTCCGGGGTACGGCACGCCTGCGTGCCCGGGTTCCCGCTCTCCATGGGCACGCTCGGGACCACCCAGGCGGGATCCGTGCACGGCATGCCCGCGTGCCCGGGTTCCCCGCCCTCCATGGGACCACCCGGGCGGGATCCGTGCGCCGTGGCGGCGGGTCAGTGGCACCGACTCGCCGCACGCGCCGGTCGCGGGCCCTCAGCCGAAGTGCGGCGGGCGGCCGGTGGGGCGGCCCGCCGTACAAGAGAAGATGCGCGCCGCACAAGAGAAGAAGCGCGCCGCACGAAAGTCAGCGAACCGTCAGAATCAGTGCATCTCCCTGGCCGCCGCCGCCGCAGAGGCCGGCGGCGCCGGTGCCGCCGCCGCGGCGCTTGAGCTCGTAGGCCAGCGTGAGGACGATGCGCGCGCCCGAGGCGCCGATCGGGTGGCCGAGCGCGATGCCGCCGCCGTTGACGTTGACCTTGTCGAGCGGCACGCCCAGTTCCTTGGCCGACTGGAGCACCACGCTGGCGAACGCCTCGTTGATCTCCACCAGGTCCAGGTCGTCGACCGTGAGCCCCTGCTTGGCCAGGGCGTGCTTGATGGCGTTGGCCGGCTGCGACTGCAGCGAGGCGTCGGGGCCCGCGACGTTGCCGTGGCGGCCGATCTCGGCGAGGTACGGCAGGCCGAGCTCCTCCGCCTTCGCCTTGGACATGACGACCACCGCGCAGGCGCCGTCGGAGATCTGGGAGGCCGAGCCCGCGGTGATCGTGCCGTCGGCGGCGAAGGCGGGCCTGAGGCGGGCCAGCGTCTCCACGGTCGTGTCGCCGCGCACGCCCTCGTCGTCCTTGACCAGGATCGGCTCGCCGCGGCGCTGCGGGATCTCGACGGGCACGATCTCCTCGGCGAAGACACCGTTCTTGATCGCGGCGGCGGCCAGCTGGTGCGAGCGGGCCGACAGCTCGTCCTGCTCCTCGCGGCCGATGCCGAGGCGGGCGTTGTAGCGCTCGGTCGACTCGCCCATCGCGCACTGGTCGAAGGCGCAGAACAGGCCGTCGTGCGCCATCGAGTCGACGATCCCGGCGTTGCCGTACTTGACGCCCTTGCGGAGGTCGGGGATCAGGTGGGGCGCGTTGGTCATCGACTCCATGCCGCCCGCGACCACGATGTCGAACTCGCCGGCTCTGATCAGCTGGTCGGCCAGCGCGATCGCGTCCAGGCCCGACAGGCACACCTTGTTGATGGTGATCGACGGGACGGTCATCGAGATGCCGGCCTTGACCGCGGCCTGGCGGGAGGGGATCTGGCCGGCGCCCGCCTGGAGCACCTGACCCATGATCACATATTCCACCTGCTCGGGCGACACGCCCGCGCGCTCCAGCGCGGCCTTGATCGCGATACCGCCCAGGTCGACGGCCTGCTGGCCGGACAGGGCCCCGAGCAGTTTGCCGATCGGGGTGCGAGCTCCGGCGACGATGACGGAACCAGACATGGCAGGGGCCTCCTGTGCGCGTGCGGGGTCGTTTGACACGATACCCACGAGCAGCCGGATCACCGCCATGGAGGTAGGCCACACATGTTCATGCGCATCGACCACATCGGGATCGCCTGCCACGACCTCGAGGAGAAGATCGCGCTCTTCTCCTCGCTGTTCGATCTGGAGGTGGTCGCCCGCGAGGTGAACGAGGAGCAGGGGGTCAAGGAGGCGATGCTCCACATCGCCGACGGCGAGGGCGGGGGCTCCTACATTCAGCTTCTTGAGCCCCTTTCCGCGGATTCACCCGTGGGGAAATACCTGGCCAAGCGCGGTGAAGGGGTTCACCATGTCGCGTTCGGCGTGCCGGACGTAGCGGAGGCGATGGAGCAGATTGGGACGAAGGGCGTCAGGCTCCTGGACGAGAGCCCCAGGCACGGTTCCATGGGCTCCTCGATCGCGTTTTTGCACCCCAAGGACGTGGGAGGAATGCTCACGGAGCTGGTCCAAGCCGCCAGACCCTAGCAACCGCGATAAACGTTCAGTATGTAACTAGTGACGCAGAAAGTTGGACGGGGCCTCCAAGGCGGCACCAGCGGAGTACGCTGGCCTTCCACCGGACATGGGTCCTGCCGTGAGGCATGGGCTCCTGGCTCGGATGTCCCGACCCCCCGTCCGGCCCGTGTAGCCGTCTCGACAACCCAGGATCGAGCCTCCATGCAGTCCGACATCGACGCCCAGCTCAACAACTTCTTCGAGGATGCCCCCGCACGCGAGTTCGACGTCGTGCTCCGCGGTTATGACCGGCACCAGGTACACGACCATTTGAAGCAGATTGACAACGAGCTCCGCCAGTCCCGCGAGCAGGTCGGCGCCCTGCAGCGTGACCTGTCCGACTCCCAGCGCCAGCTCCAGGAGCAGGAGCGGCCCACCTACTCCGGTCTTGGCGCCCGCATCGAGCAGTTGCTCAGGCTTGCCGAGGAGCAGGCGACCGAGCTCGTGCAGGCCGCCAGGTCCGAGGCCAACGAGATCAAGGCCGCGGCCAAGGTGGAGGCCGCGGACCTGCGGGCCGCCGCCGAGTCGGAGGCCGCCGAGAAGCGGGCCCAGGCCACTCGTGAGACCGACGACATGCGCACCAGCGCCGAGCGGGAGGCCGAGGAGATCCGCTCGACCGCCCGCCGCGAGGCTGACGAGCTGACCAACACCACCGAGCGCGAGGCCGCCAAGCTGCGCGCCACCGCCGACCACGAGGTGGCGGAGAAGCGCGCCGACGCCGAGCGTGAGATCGCCAAGCTTCGCACCACGACCGAGCGCGAGGTGGCCCAGCTGCGGGCCTCGACCAAGCGCGAGCGCGACGAGGTGCTGACCACGGCCAAGCGCCAGGCCGACGAGATGCGCGCGCAGGCTCAGCGGGTCCTGGAGGAGTCCGAGGCGAAGCGGGCGCAGGACGAGGCGGAGTTCGAGATCCAGCTGGCCGCACGCCGCGAGGAGGCGGAGCGCCAGGAGGCAGAGCGCCACGCCACCGCGCAGGCCGCGACGCAGAAGCTGGTCGCCGAGGCCGAGCAGCGCGCCGCCACCGCCGAGTCGCGGGCCACCAAGGCCACCCAGCAGGCCGACCAGACCCGCCGCGAGGCGGACCTGCACGCCAAGCAGCTGGTCGCCAACGCCCGCAAGAGCTCCGAGACGATCGTGGCCGAGGCCAAGAGCAGCGCCGAGACGATCGTCACCGAGGCCAAGAACGAGGCCGAGCGCACCCGCACCTCGATGCAGCGCCAGGTCGACGAGCTCACCCGCCAGCGCGACAGCATCACCAGCCACCTCGCCCAGCTGCGCCAGCTGCTCGGCGGGGCCGCGCTGCCCGGGATGGAGCCCGAGCCCGTGGCCGCCGCTCCGGCCAAGCCGGCGATCGCCGCGTCGCCCGCCAACGACAAGCCCGCCGCGGCGGCCGCGCCTGTTCCGGCTCCGGCCAAGTCGGAGGCCAAGTCGGAGGACGACGCTGAGTGGTGGCAGGAGTAAAACCGCCCGCACGGGGGCTGCTTGACGGCTGAAGGGAGCCTGGCGACCGGTATGGTCGCTAGGCTCTCTTTTTTGCTTTCGAGTACGGCCTGGCCGTCCTCGATGCGGTTCGCCCCCTATCACGAGGAGCCCCCCGTGCCCCCGGAGGCCACCACCCCCGCGCCGCGCGCCCCCGAACCCGCCACCCGGTCCACCACGTCCCGGGACGCCGAGGACTCCGACCCGGTGGGCGGAGAGGCGGATTACGAGGCGGCCCTGCCGTACGGGCTGCCGGGGAAGCCGCTGCGGCGAGGGCCGTTCCTGTTCGGGCTGGTGGGCGGGCTCGGAGTGCTGACCGCGATCGCGATCGCGCAGATGATCATGCACTCGCTCAGCGTGATCATCCTGGTCGTGGTCGCCATGTTCCTGGCCGTCGGGCTGAACCCGGCGGTGGAGGCGCTGCAGCGGCGCGGGCTGGCCAGGCGGGGCGCGATCTCGATCGTGTTCACCGGCGTGATCGTGGTGTTCGTGCTGTTCGGGTTCGCCGTGGTGCCGCCGGTGAGCAGGCAGATGGCCGAGTTCATCGCGGCCGTGCCCGGCTACTTCAACGAGCTGACCAGCAACACCACGCTGCGCAAGCTGGACACCGACTTCCAGATCCTGCCGACGCTGCGCGCGTTCGTGACGGGCACGCTGGGGCCGGCGCTGGCCAGCGGCGTGGTGGGCGCGGGCCTGGTGGTGCTCAACGGGGTGTTCACCGGTGTGACGCTGCTGGTGCTGATGCTCTACTTCCTCGGCTCGCTGCACACGATCAAGGACTACCTGCTCAAGCTCGTGCCCGCCTCCCGCAGGGACCGGACGCGCCGCATCACCGAGGAGGTCCTGGACGGCATCGGCGGATACGTGGCGGGCAACGTGCTCATCTCGGTCATCGCGGGCCTGCTCACGTGGATCTTCCTGTCGATCGCGGACGTGAAGTAC
Organism: Nonomuraea sp. NPDC050536; assembly: GCF_044457685.1. Taxonomy (NCBI): domain Bacteria; kingdom Bacillati; phylum Actinomycetota; class Actinomycetes; order Streptosporangiales; family Streptosporangiaceae; genus Nonomuraea; species Nonomuraea sp. NPDC050536. The sequence goes on along the minus strand of NZ_JBITHD010000038.1, from coordinate 17,761 downwards.
GCGCTCGCGCTGGCCCTCGTGGTGGCGTTGACGGACCTGATCCCGCTGGTCGGCGCCACGATCGGCGCGGTGTTGGTGACCGGGGTGGCGTTCCTGCAGTCGGTGCCCGCGGGCATCGCCTGCGCGATCTTCTTCATCGTCTACCAGCAGGTCGAGAACTACCTGATCTACCCGAGGGTCATGAAGCGCTCGGTGGACGTCACCCCGGCCGTGACCGTGATCGCGGCGCTGTTCGGCGGCGCGCTGCTGGGGATCGTGGGCGCGCTGCTCGCCATCCCGGTGGCCGCCGCCATCTCGCTGGTCATCCGCGAGATCGTGCTTCCCCGCCAAGCTCAGAGTTGAGGAACCCGAGCACCGCCGCGTTGAACGCCTCCGGCTGCTCGACCGCGCTGAGGTGGCCGGCCTTGGGGATGACCTCCAGCCGCCCGTCGGGCACGGCCTTCGCCATCGCCTCGGCGTCGGCGATCGGGGCCAGCTCGTCCTCCTCGCCCACCACGACCAGCACGGGCACCTTCAGCCCCGCCAGCGTGTCGAAGGAGGCGGGACGGCGCGCCATCGCCCGCTGCGCCCACGCCGCCGCCTGCGGCGGGGCCGACTGGACCAGCCCGCGGACCCGGCCGAAGACCATCGCCCTGCGCTCCCTGGTCGTCCTGCCGATCAGCGCGGGCAGGACGTCCCTGACCAGCACCTCGCTGCCGTCCTCGAGCACGGCCCTGGCGATGCGCTCGCGGTTCTCCTGCGCCGGCGGCGGATCGGCCGAGGCCTTGGTGTCGGCCAGGATCACGCCCATCACCCGGTCGGGATGCCTGCGGCAGAACGCCATCGTCACGTAGCCGCCCATCGACAGCCCGCCGACCACCGCCCGGTCGATGCCCTCCTCGTCCAGCAGCGCCGCCACGTCGTCGGCCATCAGGTCGATCGACGGCTCGTCGGCCCCCAGCCGTGAGCCCCCGAACCCTCTCAGGTCGGGCGTGACCACCCGGCACGCCGGCGCCAGCCCTTCCCGCTGCGCGAGCCACATCGCCGACGACACGGGGAACGCGTGTAGCAGTACGACCGGGAGCCCGGTCCCGGCTGATCTCGTGTAGAGCTGCACGGACCAAACGTTAGCCCCCTCGCTCCCCCTGACAAGCTCCTCTCCCTTCTCGTTACCAGCCCCGCCCCGCCCCTCCCCACCTCCGCCCCCGGCACCTCCCCCTCCTGAACAGCCTCTTCCTGCCGCACGCCCCCTCCCACCTGCCGCCCGCCCCTCCCCCTTGATGCACGCCCACTTCCCCGTGCTGGACGCCCTCTTCCTCTTGATGTACGCCCTCTTCCTCTTGATGTACGGCAAGCCCCCGCCACCGGCCGCCCACCGCACTCCGGCCGAGGACCCGCGCCCGGCGCTTCCGGCGAGTCGGTGACGGTCCCCGCCACAACGCCACCGGAATCCATCTCCCCCGGCTCCGCGCCGCACAGGGCGCCGCCTTCCGCCGACCACCACCCCGCCGACCCGGCGCCTGGAAAGTGCTGGGACCGGGAGTGCGCGGTAGACCCGGGGGCGGCCCGGAGGGTGTGAACCCTGGGAAGCGCCTAGGTCGCCTCCTCGCGTCCAAGGGACCCTGCCCAGGCGCCGGGTCGGCGAGGCGGGGTACGGCCGAGCTCGGCGCCCTGTACGGCGGGCCGGGGGGCCGTGGTGTCTGGGGAAGGAAGCAGCCATGGTGGCCGGAGCAGAGGGACTGAGCCGACCGGATGACGAAGGGCGCTGGCGGACGGGGCGGAGGGGACCATGGTGCCCGGAGAACGAAGGACTGTGGCGGCGGGGCGGAGGGGACCGTGGTACCCAGAGAACGAAGCGCCGTGGCGGCGAGCAAGGATCCTCAACTCGCCGGGAGCGCCGGGCGCGGGCCCTCAGCCGAAGTGCGGCGGGCGGCCGGGGGCGGCGGCCCGCCGTACAACAGCAAAGCGCTGCACAACAGCAAAGCGCCGTACAACGGCAGAACGTCGTACAACGGCAGAGCACCGCACAACGGCGGCCCACCGTACAAGGACAGAGCGACTACAACAGCGCAGCGCCGCACAACAGCAGAGCGACATACAACGGTAGAGGGACGTACGACGGTGAGGCGGTGTACTGCGGCGATGCTGAGGGGTGGTCAGATGGCTGTGGCGCCGCCGTCGATGAAGAGGATTTGGCCGGTCATGTAGGCGGATGCGTCGCTGGCGAGGAAGACGGCCGGGTGGGCCATCTCTTCGGGGGTGCCCCAGCGGCGCATTGGAACGCCGGCGACCGTGGAGGCGCTGGTGGGCTCGTCCTCCCAGAGGTTTCTGTTGAGGTCGGTGGCCGTCCAGCCGGGGCAGAGGGCGTTGACCCGGACGCCGGCGCCGGCCCATTCCACGGCCAGGGTCTTGGTCAGCGCCACCAGGCCCGCTTTGGCGGCCGCGTACGGTGCCAGGAGCGGGGCGCCGAGGGCGGCGACGGACGCGACGTTGATGACCGAGCCGGTGCGGCGCTCCAGCAGGTGGGGGGCGATCGCGTGGCAGACGGTCATGGCGGAGTCGAGGTTGAGGCGCATCAGCTTGTCCCAGCCGGACAGGCGCAGGTCCTTGAACTCGACCAGGAAGTTCGATCCTCCGGCGTTGTTGACCACGATGTCCACGTGGCCCAGGCCCTCGATGGCCGCCTGCACGGAGGCGGCGGCGGCTTCGCGGTCTGTGAGGTCGGCGGGGATCACCAGGGCCTGCCGTCCCAGCGCCTCGACCTCCTTGGCCACCTCGGACAGCGCCTCGGCGGACCGCGACACGAGCGCGACGTCGGCGCCCGCCTCGGCGTACGCGAGCGCGATCGCCCGCCCGATGCCCTTGGACGCCCCGGTCACCAGGGCCTTCCTGCCATCCAACCCGAACGCGCCCATCCCGCCTCCTAAGCCGACCGAACGAGATTCTACGAACCCACTCCCCATCCCACCACTCCAACCGGCCAATGCGGATCCCCCATGGGCGGTGACGTTCGCTCACGGGGCGCCAGGGGTGGGCCGGGCGGCCGTACGAGCGCGCCGATCACCACCAACCCACGACTCGCACTACCGGCGTCTGGAAGGGGTCGTGGGTCTCGCCGTATCGGCGCCTGGAGGGATGGCGTGCGGGACCAAGCCCGGCGCTGGGCGGGGGGTGGGTCTGGGCTTGGCGGCTGTGGGGTGGAGTTGCGGCCTACGTGCGCGGGGTGGGTTAGAGGTCGGTGGGGAGGGGGTGGGCTGTGGGGTTTGTGTGGCGGACTATTTCGTTGAGGGCTGTGCGGACGTAGGGTTCGCCGACCCAGAGGTGTTTGGCGCCGGGCACGGCGATCACCTCTGCTTGGGGGACCCTGGCGAAGCGGCGGCGGGCCTCCTCGGGACGGAGGTAGTCGTCGAACTCGGGGACCAGGACCACCAGGGGGCGGCCGAAGGCGGTCCAGGCGTCCAGGTCGGCGTCCGTGGCGCGGTGGAGTGGAGGCGACAGCAGGATGGCGCCTTCCACCAGGGGGTCGTGGGCCCACTTGAGGGCGAGTTCGGTGCCGAAGGACCAGCCGACCACCCACACGTGGGGGAGGTCGTGGAACTCGGCGTACTCCAGTGCCGCCAGGACGTCGAAGCGCTCGCCCTCGCCGCCGTCGAAGGTGCCCTGGGAGGTGCCGCGTTCCGAGGACGTGCCGCGGGTGTTGAAGCGGAGCACCGCCAGGTCCGCCAGGGCGGGCAGGCGGTTGGCGGCCTTCTTGAAGACGTGGCTGTCCATGAAGCCGCCGTGGGTGGGCAGCGGGTGGAGCGTGACGAGCGTGGCCACCGGCGGCTTGTCCAGCGGCTGGGCCAGCTCGCCTACCAGCGTCAGGCCGTCGCCCGTGTGCAGCTCGATCGGCTCTCGCCTGGCGGGCAGCACGGTCGCCGCGCGAATCTCCACGTTCGTCCCTTCGGTAATGGCCGCGGTCCGAGACCCTACGGTAGTGGCTACGTTCCGTGCTCCACCGGCAAGGCCCACGGCGGCGGCCCGGCAGGACAAGGGCAAGCCCGCGAGCCCACGCCGGCGGGGGTCAGTAGCGGGAACGGCCCGGGCCGCGGTCGAGGCGTTTGCGCCAGCACGCGGTGTGCCAGTGGCGGCGTTCGTCGTCGCCGCCCGGCCAGTTGGGCCAGCTGACCAGGTGCGGCTGCCCGGCGGGGATCTCCTGGTCGCAGCCGGGGCACCGGTATGCCTTGCCCGAGCCCCTGAGCATCCTGACCTTCCACTCGCCATCAGGCCACTCCTCGACCCGGTCGACCCCCCGGGCCGAGAGCGGCGGCGCGGGGGTCTCCTTGCGGCGGGCGCGGCGTGGGCTCATGGGCGCGGGAAGGCGCTGAGCCCGGCGGTGACGAGCTGGTCGAGCAGCGGCGCGGGCGCGAAGGCGGGCTCACGGTACTCGGCGTAGAGGGCGCGCAGGCCGTCACGTACGCGGGCCAGCCCCAGCGACTCCAGCATCTCGAAGGGGCCCTGCGGGTATCCGCAGCCCAGCCGCATGGCGGTGTCGATGTCGTCGATCGAGGCGTAGCCGGACTCGTACATCCGGACGGCATCGTTCAAGTACGGAAATATCAGGGCGTCGAGCACGAACCCCGCCCGATCCCTGCAGGCGACCGGCGTCAGCCCGATCACGGTCATCAGATCGCGAGCCGCCAGCGCCGCCTCCGGAGAGGTCAACACGGTGGCGGCGAGCTCCGCGACGGGCTCCGCCAGGTGCACCCCCACCAGCCGCTCGGGCCGCGCCAGCCGTACGGCGTGCTCCACGACCGGCCGATCCCCCACGTGCAGCACGACGTCCGGGTCGTCGGACTCCTTGAAACCCGCCTCGGCCAGCCGTACCGCGAGCGAGGGTGAGCCCTGCACGGCGAACGTGGAGACGCCCGACGTGTCCGCAGGGGCAGCGGGGCCTTCGGCAGAGGCATAGAATCCGCGCCCGCTCTTGCGCCCGAGCAGCCCGGCGCCGACCAGCTCCCGCAGCAGCGGCGCGGGAGCGTGCCGCCACGAGCGCGTCTCGTCGAAGAGCACGCCCATGATCTCGTAGGCCGTGTCCAGCCCGATCAGGTCGAGCAGCGTGAACGGCCCCATCGGCAGCCCCGCGCCCAGCTTGACGGCCGCGTCGATCCCGTCACGGTCAGCCGTCCCCTGCTCGAGCAGCTGGGCGGCGTGGTTCAGATAGGGCAGCAGCAGCCGGTTCACCACGAACCCGGCCCGATCCCCCACCACGATCGCCCGCTTACCCAAATTTCCCGACAAATCCGAGATGTCGGACAAAACGGAGGGCGAGGTCACCACCGTCCCCACGACCTCGACCAGCCGCATCACCGGAGCCGGATTGAAGAAGTGCAGCCCCACGACCTGGGAGGCCCGCCCGGTGGCAGCGGCCAGAGCGGTGACCGGCAGCGAGGAGGTGTTCGTGGCCAGCACGGCCGACGGCTTGCAGATCCGGTCGAGCTCCCCGAACAGCGCGAGCTTGTACTCCAGCACCTCGGGAATCGCCTCGACCACGAGATCCGCCTCACGCAGGTCGCCCCGTGAGGTGGTGAGCGTGACACGCCCGAGGATCTCCTCGCGCTCGGCGGCGGTCAATTTGCCCTTGTCGACCGCCCGCCCGGTGGACCTCTCCAGGTGTCCCCGCCCCCTGGCCAGGGCCTCGGCGTCCGCCTCGACCCCGATCACCCGGATCCCCGCCCGCGCGAACACCTCCGCGATCCCGGCCCCCATCGTGCCGAGACCGACCACTCCCACCCTGTCGAACGCCATGCGTCCAGTTTTCCAGAGCCGCTAGGGTTGACGGTCATGCGGCTGGTCATCGCGCGATGCAGCGTGGATTACATCGGACGGCTCACGGCACACCTGCCGATGGCCCCTCGGTTGGTGCTCATCAAGGCCGACGGCAGCGTGAGCATCCACGCTGACGACCGGGCCTTCAAGCCACTCAACTGGATGAACCCGCCGTGCAAGCTCAAGGAGGACGACGGGACCTGGACCGTCACGCACGGCAAGACGGGCGAGAAGCTCGTCCTGACGATGGAGGAGATCCTGCACGACTCCTCGCACGAGCTCGGCGTCGATCCCGGCCTGATCAAGGACGGCGTCGAGGCCCACCTGCAGGAGCTGCTGGCCGAGCACATCACCACGCTCGGTGAGGGATACTCGCTGATCCGCCGCGAGTACATGACGGCGATCGGCCCGGTCGACATCCTCTGCCGCGACTCCGCCGGCGCCACGGTGGCCGTCGAGATCAAGCGCCGCGGCGAGATCGACGGCGTGGAGCAGCTCACGCGCTATCTCGAACTGCTCAACCGCGACCCGCTGCTCGCGCCCGTCCGCGGCGTCTTCGCCGCCCAGGAGATCAAGCCCCAGGCCCGCGTCCTGGCCACCGACCGCGGCATCGGCTGCGTCACCCTCGACTACGCCGCCCTGCGCGGCATCGAGCCCGAGAATCCGACGCTCTTCTAGAAACACAAGAGTTACGGCGAGCCACCCCACCGCCAGTCACCGCACTTCGGCTGGGGGCCTCCAGGGAGACGCCACGCCTGAAGAGGTGACGGCTGACCGCCGTTACGACACACGGAATGCGTCTGGCTGGTCCTGTTGTGCGCCCCTTGCCACGCGGAGAGCCGAAACGCGGCACATTATTCCAACATTGACAGGTCACACATGAAGCTTCTACGTTTGACCTATCAAGATTGGAGTATTGCGATGATGATGCCCAGCTACCTGAGCGGCAACCTGGCCCCGGTCCCCGACGAGATCGACGCCCACGACCTCCCCGTCGACGGCGAGCTGCCCGGCGAGCTGACCGGCAGGTACTTCCGCAACGGCCCCAACCCGAAACCGGGCGACGACCCCGGGCACTGGTTCGTCGGTGACGGCATGCTGCACGGCATCCGCCTCAGGGACGGCAGGGCCGAGTGGTACCGCAACCGCTGGGTGAGGACCCGCAAGTTCACCGACGGCGCCCACTTCATCGGCGACCACGGGGTCGACCTGTCCGCCGTGACAGCCAACACCAGCGTCATCCGGCACTCCGAGCGCATCTTCGCGCTGGTCGAGAACGGCCTGCCGTACGAGATGACGCCGGAGCTGGCGACGGTGGGCCCGTGCGACTTCGGCGGGCGGCTGACGACGGCGATGACCGCACACCCCAAGCAGGACCCGGTCACCGGCGAGCTGCACTTCTTCGGCTACGGCTTCATGCCGCCGTTCCTGACCTACCACCGGCTGTCGAAGGCGGGCGAGCTGGTGGAGAGCAGGGAGATCGAGGTCCCGGCCTCGACGATGATGCACGACTTCGCCGTCACCGAGCACCACCTGCTGTGGCTGGACCTGCCGGTGGTCTTCGACCTGGGCAGGGAGGGCATGCCGTACGACTGGGAGGAGTCCTATGGCGCGCGCATCGGCGTGACCCCGCGCGCGGGCGGCCCGACGCGGTGGTTCGAGGTGGACCCCTGCTACGTCTTCCACGTGGGCAACGCTTGGGAGGACGACCAGGGACGCATCGTGCTGAACGCGGCCCGCTACTCGGGCGAGTCGTTCGCGGGCGCGTGGCGGCGCATCGGCGGGAGCAACGACCCGGCCAGGCAGGCGGCCAGGCAGGGCGGCGCCACCCTGCACCGCTGGACGCTCGACCCGCGCACCGGCACGGTGAGCGAGGAGCCGCTGGACGACCGCACGATCGAGTTCCCGACGTTCAGGGACGACCTGCTCGGCACCGCCAGCCGCTACCTCTACACGGTCGGCAAGGACACCATCGTCAAGTACGACCAGCGAACCGGCGAGGCCGCCACCCGGCAGACCGGCGGCGACACCGGCGAGGCGGTCTTCGTGCCCGCCTCGGACAGCGAGGACGACGGCTGGCTGCTGTCGATCGTGACCACCGGCGACACATCCGAGCTGCTGGTCCTGCACGCCGCGGATCTTTCGCGGGTAGCGTCGGTACGGCTGCCGCGGCGCGTGCCCGCGGGCTTCCACGGGACCTGGCTGGAGGACTGATGATCAGATCGGCGGACAAGGAGAAGGACACCGGCGAGCTCGGCGAGGTGCTGGCCAGGGCCTTCCACGACGACCCGGTGATCCTGTGGATGCTGCCAGGGGGCAAGGGTTCGGCGCTGATGTTCACCACGCTGGCCCGCTACCAGCACGCGCTGGCGGACCTGGCCCACCGCGACGACAAGACGGCCGGCGCGGCGCTGTGGGACCCGCCGGGCTACGAGGGTGACATGGAGGGCGCCATCCCCGGCTTCGTCGAGGCCATGGGCGACCGCGTGACCTACGGCATGCTGCTGGACGAGGCGCTCGCCGCGCACCGCCCGAAGGAGCCGCACTGGTATCTCGCCCAGATCGGCGTGGTGCCCGAGGCCCAGGGCTCCGGTGTCGGCGGCGAGCTGATGCGCGCGGGCCTGGCCCGCGTCGACGCCGAGGGGCTGCCCGCCTACCTGGAGAGCACCAAGGAGTCGAACATCCCGATCTACGAGCACTACGGCTTCACCGTCACCGAGCGCCTCGACGTACCTGGCGGTCCGCCGATGTGGGGCATGTGGAGACCTAGTAAGCGATAGCTTACGGAGTTATCGTGGCGGCCATGACGACGCTGACGTTCGACTCCCTGAATCCGGCGACCGGGCAGGTCGTCGGCAGCCATCCCCAGCAGACGGCCGAGGCCGTGCACGAGGCGGTCGGCAGAGCCGACGAGGCCGCGGCCTGGTGGGCCGGGATCGGCCCCGCCGAGCGCCGGCGACGCCTGCTGGACTACAAGGCCGTCATCACGCGCGACCTCAGGAAGCTGGCGCGACTCGTCCACGAGGAGACGGGCAAGCCGGTCGGCGACGCCACGCTGGAGATCGTGCTGGCCATCACGCACCTCGACTGGGCGGCCAAGCACGCACAGAGGGTACTCGGCCGCCGCCGCGTCTCGACCGGCATGATCGGCATGAACCTGGCGGCCACGCTGGAGTACCTGCCGCTGGGCGTGGTGGGCGTGATCGGCCCGTGGAACTACCCGGTCTTCACCCCGATGGGCTCGATCGCCTACGCCCTGGCGGCGGGCAACGCGGTCGTCTTCAAGCCCAGCGAGCTCACCCCCGGGGTGGGTGTACGGCTGGCCGAGCTGTTCGCCGAGTCCGTGCCCGAGCAGCCGGTGTTCCAGACCGTGACGGGGCTCGGGGAGACCGGCGCGTTCCTGGCCAAGGACCCGCGGGTCAAGAAGATCGCCTTCACCGGCTCGACCGCGACGGCCAAGCGGGTCATGGCCGCCTGCGCGGAGAACCTGACGCCGATCGTGGCCGAGTGCGGCGGCAAGGACGCCTTCATCGTGGACGCCGACGCCGACCTGCCGGCCGCGGCGGAGGCGTGCCTGTGGGGCGCGATGTCGAACGCCGGCCAGACGTGCGTGGGCGTCGAGCGCGTCTACGTGGTCGACGCGGTCTACGAACCGTTCATGCGGGAGCTGGGCGAGCGGGTGGCCAGGGTCAAGGCAGGGGAGCACTACGGCCCGATCACCATGCCGGGGCAGCTGGACATCATCCGGCGCCACATCGACGACGCCACCAAGTCCGGAAAAATCGTGACCGGTGGGCCGGAGTCCGTCCGCGCGCCGTATGTCGATCCCGTCGTGGTGGAGGACGTGCCCGAGGACTCGCCTGCCGTACGGGAGGAGACGTTCGGCCCGACGATCACGGTCAGGCGGACCAGGGACGCCCAGGAGGCGCTGGAGCTGGCCAACGCCTCGGCCTATGGGCTGGCGGGCACGATCTTCTCGCGCAACGCCCGGCGGGCCACGGAACTGGCCAGGGCGATGCGGACCGGGATGACGGCGATCAACTCGGTCATCTCCTTCGCCGGGGTGCCCGCGCTGCCGTTCGGCGGGGTGGGCGATTCGGGGTTCGGGCGCATCCACGGAGCCGACGGGCTACGCGAATTCGCCAGGCCGAAGGCCGTTTCCCGGCAACGCTTCGCCATGCCGGGCATGAACCTGACCTCGTTCTCCCGCGGCCAGGAAGAGCTTGACCGGCTGATCAGGCTTGTCACGTTCTTGCACGGTCGACGAAAGAGGTAATGTTCACACTCTTTCCTATAAGGGATCATCCGTCCATAATTGTGTGCTCTGGGGGCCACGATCATGTTGGACGGGTGGAATGTGAACCGGTCTTACCGGGGAATGACGGCTGAGCAAAGGCTGGCTGACAGGCGCGAGCGGCTGATGACCGCCGCGTACACGCTCTACGCCAAGCCTGGATTCGCGGCGACGACGATCGAAAGGCTGTGCTCGGAGGCGCGGATCTCCAACCGCGCCTTCTACGAATGTTTCGGCGGGCGCGAGGAACTGCTTCAGGCGCTGCACGAACGGTGCGTCGACGAAACCCTCGCGGCCGTGGCCAAAGCGTTACAGGACGCGCCCAGTACGCTGGCCGGCAGAGTGCAGGCCGGCATTCGCGCCTACGTCGAATTCGCCACCGCCGACTGGCGCCGTGCCCGCATCATGCACGTGGAGGTGCGCAGGTCAGGCGATGTGCTCTCGATCTCGAGGCAGCGCGCCGTGGACGCCTTCGCCCACCTCATCGAGGAGACCGCGGCGGAATTCCCGCAGCCGGCCGGGCTCAATCGGCGGCTGCTCGCACTCGGTGTAATTGGAGCGCTGCAAGAGCTGCTCATCGAATGGCTGCTGGCCGACGAACAGCCCGAGATCGAAGAGCTGGTCGGCGTGGCCGGGCACATCTTCGGCCGCTCGCTGGGTGCTACGTGAGGGATTGATCACGCGGTGCGATATTTCCCGCCGTTATTCACGGCATTTTCGAACTCCGACAGCCCGCGGGATTTCCGTGCAATTGCATTTGCACGAGTCTCAGGCCACGGCGGCGTGCGTAACCTCGACGTGCAGCACCCGATTCAGCCGCGTCACCGCGAGTATCCGCATGATCCGTGGCGGAACGCCGCGCAGGACGAGGCGTCGCTCCGCGCTCATCGCGCGCCGGTGCGTGCCCACGAGCACCCCGAGGCCGGTGGCGTCGATCATCTCCAGCCGGGACACGTCGAGGATCAGGTCGCCCGCGCCGGAGTCGACCGCGTCGTGCAGGCGTGGGCGTACTCCGGCCGAGGTCCCGGCGTCGAGCCGAGTACCGACCCGCACCACCTGGGCACGGGGATCGCCGTGGACGCGCATGCCACCCTCCCTGGTCACACCCTTTCGGGTCTACCCCCTACCCACGAATCGGGAGTGAAACAACCGCCTTCAGCAGGAACTCCCCGTCGGCCGTGGGCCGGGCCGTGAGCTTTCCGCCCACCGCCGCCAGCCGCTCCCCCATCCCGGTGAGCCCGCTGCCCAGGTCGGTGGCCTGGCGGCGGGCCACCCCGTCGTTGCGGACGACGAGCTCCGCCTCGTCCGGGGTGAAGCGGAGCGTGATGGCGCAGAAGGTGGCCGTACTGTGCTTGAGGACGTTGGTGGCCGCCTCCCTGACGGCGTAGGCGAACACGGGCGCCAGACCGTCGGGCAGGTCCCGGTAGGGCAGGTTGAGCTCGCACCGCACTCCCGCGGCCTCCAGCACGCCGCGGACGCTGCCCAGCTCGGCCGACAGGTCCAGCTCGCGGTATCCGCGCACCGCCTGGCGCAGTTCCCGCAGGGCTTGCCGGGTCAGCGCGTTCACCTCGGTCATCTCGTTCTTCGCCGGGCCCGCCTCGGCCAGCCGTACGGCAAGCTCGGCCTTGACCGCGATCGCGGACAGCTGGTGGCCGACCAGATCGTGCAGGTCCCTGGCGAAGCGCAGCCGTTCCTCGGCCACCGCCAGCCTGGCGTGCGCCTCGCGGCCTTCGTGCGCCTCGTTGGCCAGGCGCCAGATCCAGGCCCACATGCGGTTGGAGCCGGGCATGGCCAGGCACCAGATCGCGTAGATCAGGCAGGAGACGGCGATGGACGACGCGACCGTGCCGCCGCCGTCCACGCTGAACATGCTGCGTCCTGCGAGGATGCCGAGCGCGCTCAGCGCGCTGCAGACCACGAACGTGGCGAGGCCGACGAGCTGGGCCCGTCGCTTGCTGACGCCGAGCACGGCCACGGAGAGCCAGGCCACGGGCAGGACACCCCAGCTCATCGGGTCGGCGCCGCCCAGTGCCGCGGCCGCCACGGCCAGAGCACCGGCCGCCACGACCTCGCGGGTGGCGTACCGGTGCTCGATGGCCGCGTCGGTGATGCGCAGGAAGAGCCAGGTGAAGGCGATCCCGGCGAGCCCGGCGAGGACCAGCGGCGGCCAGGTCGACACATGCTCGGCCAGCGAGGCCGCAGACATCGCCGCCACCATGACCCAGGCCACCACCAGCATGCTGTTGAGCATCAGCTTGGTGAGCCGCCGGGCTCGCGTGATCGCCTCCATCTACCGGGCGCGCAGAACGTCGCTGAGCTTCACCCTGGCCCCCGTGCGCAGGACGGCTCGCTGGTAGATCCTGGCCCCGATCGATAGCACCCCCGCCACCGCGACCAGCATGAGCACCGCCGCGACGCCCACCTGCCACAGCGGCACGTCCACCGCGGCCATCCGCACCGGCATCACCATGGAGGAGAACGGCGGGATGAACGACAGCACCTGGGCGAGCGTGCCGGTCGGCTGGAACGTGGCGTAGAAGGCGGCGAAGTAGGACGCCATGATCAGCATCGTGAGAGGCGACATCACGTTGCTGACCTCTTCCTGGCGCGAGACCAGCGAGCTCAGCGCGGCCGCGAGCGTGGCGAAGAAGGCGTATCCCAGCACGAACCAGGCCAGCACGCCGGCCACGATCCCGAACATCCCCGGCGGGAAGTCCACGGCCGTGCCCGAGATCTTCGAGGCGGTCAGCCCCACCACGAGGACCGCGCTCAGGTTGATCAACCCGAGCGCACCCAGTCCGATGATCTTGCCGCCGAGCAGCTGCCACGGCCTGACCGAGGTGAGCAGGATCTCCACGATGCGGCTGCCCTTCTCCTCCACGACGCCCATCGCGACCATCATGGCCTGTCCGATGAGCAGCATGAAGAGCAGGACGACCAGCACCACGGCGATGCCCGTGCGAGCGGACTGGTATCGGGTGTCCTGGCCCACGGACTCCAGCGCGAGCGGCGGGATCTTCACCCCCGCCGCGCCCAGCTTGACCTCGCGGTTGGCGCTCTGCAGGAGCACGGCGAGCTTGGAATCGAGTTCCCCGTCAGAGATCACCTTGGTGCCGTCGACGAGGACGGCGTCGGCGTCGCCCGCCAGCACCGCCTTCTTCGCGGCGGCCTCGTCGGGGAAGCTCTTCCACTCGATCTTCGCGCCCGGGTCCTGCAAGGGCAGCTTCTGGGAGTTGACCGTGCCCAGCGTGAAGGAGTCGGGGCCGCCGAACACCTTGGGCGCGAACGCCACCGCGCCCACCAGCACGATCGTGACGAGCAGGCCGATGACGAAGGCCCTGGTCCGGATGCGGGTGGTGATCTCGCGACGGGCGACCAGCATCATGCCGCTCATGCCACGGCCTCCTTGAAGATCTCGGTGAGGGTCGGCTGCTCGAGGCCGAAGTGCTCGACGTGGCCCGCCTTGATCGCGCGGCGCAGGATCTCCTGGTCGTCGCCGTCCCGGGTGAGCAGCACCTGCAGGTCGCCGTTGACGGTCACCGAGCCGGACAGCCCGTCCGCCCAGCCCGGGGCCGGGTCACGCACCACCACGCGGAGCGTGCGGCCCTCGGCGGCGCGCAGGTCGCCGACCGTCCCCGAGGCGACCATCCGCCCGCCCGAGACGATGCCCACCGAGTCGCACAGCCGCTCGACCAGCTCGAGCTGGTGGCTGGAGAAGATCACCGGAACGCCGCCGCGGCACCGCTCCTGCAGCACCGCCGCCAGCGCCTCAACCGCGATCGGGTCCAGCCCGGAGAACGGCTCGTCCAGGATCAGCACCTCGGGATCGTGCACCAGCGCCACGGCCAGCTGCACGCGCTGCTGGTTGCCCAGCGACAGGGCCTCGACCGCGTCACCCCTGCGCTCGGTCAGCGACAGCCGCTCGAGCAGCTCGTCCGCTGCCTTGCGGGCCTTGGCGGGCCCGAGGCCGTGCAGGCGGCCGAAGTACTCGATCTGCTCCGCCACCCGCATCTTCTGGTAGAGCCCGCGCTCCTCCGGCATGTAACCGAAGCGCCGCCGGTCGGCGAAGCCCAGCGGCTCGCCCTGCCAATGCACCGAGCCGGAGTCGGGCTCGAGCACGCCCATCACGATGCGCATGGTCGTGGTCTTGCCCGCGCCGTTGGCGCCGACGAACCCGAACATCTCCCCCGGACGGACCGCGAAACCGATCCCGTCTAATGCCAGCTTGCTCCCGAAGAGCTTGCGTAGTTCCCGAATCTCCAGCATGCGCCCATGCTGCCCGTCTGGGGGACATGCCGGGTAGTCGCCGGAATCACCGCCCCGACTTGACATTTGTCATCCGCCGGCGCGCCAGAAGCGCCTCCTGTGGGCCGCACACGCGCCGTAGCGGCTCGCCCGCGGCATTCCGGATAAACCGGACCTCCGCCTTCCCCGCGGGCTTCAGACGGCAAATGGGACGTTCGCCGTCGAACAGCCCGCACCCGCCGGCGTGGGATCCTGGACAGCATGACCCGAGCAGACAAGGACAAGCCCGTCGTCCTTTCCAAGATCTACACCCGCACCGGGGACGACGGGACGACCACGCTCGCCGACATGAGCCGGGCCGCCAAGACGGACTCCCGCCTGGCCGCGTACGCCGACGCCGAGGAGGCCAACGCCGCCATCGGCCTGGCCCTGGCCTATGGCACGCTCTCCCCCGAGATCACCGCCGTGCTCGGGCGCGTCCAGAACGAGCTCTTCGACCTCGGCGCCGACCTGGCCACGCCGGTGGTCGCCGATCCGCCCTTCCCTGCGCTGCGGGTCGAGCAGTCCTACATCGACTGGCTCGAGGAGCAGTGCGACGCCTTCAACGAGCGCCTCAAGCCGCTGCGCAGCTTCATCCTGCCCGGCGGCGACCCGGCCACCGCGCAACTGCACGTCGCCAGGGTCACGGTACGGCGGGCCGAGCGGACGGCGTGGGCCGCGCTGCACGAGCACGACGACATGAACCCGCTGACCGCCAAGTATCTGAACCGGCTGTCGGACCTGCTGTTCATCCTGTGCAGGATCGCCCACGACGGCACGGAGATCCTTTGGAAGCCGGGTGGCACCCGGTAAGGGCGGCTTCGCCGTACCGGATCAGGCGACGTCGAGATAGGCGCTGGGGGGAGCCGACTCCAGCCAGGCCAGGAAGCCGGTGAGCGCGTCGGCGCTCATCGCGAGCGAGATGTCGCGCGTGGTGCCCGAGCAGTCGACCGCGAACAGGTCGCCGTCGAGCGGACGGCGGGAGGAAACGACGAGGCCGCGCCTCGCGATCGCGTGGCGCGGCCTCAGTCGCAGACCCAGCAGGGGAATCCAGTGGAGCTCCCCATCGGCGTAGCGGGCTACCCCGCTCCGCCAGCGGTGGTTGCCGACCCTGAGCCGGCACGGCACGTTGCCCCTCAGAACGAGGGCACGTACCCCTATCAGGGCGGCAATCAGTAGCAAACAGATGACGATGCCCGCTACCATGCCGCCCCCTTGGCTCGTGTACGTCAGACCTCTTCGCCTGCCGCGCGCAGCCGGGCCTTGGCCCGCTTGGCCGCGACCGCCGCGTCGGCGTCCTCCTGGTCGGCCTCGATCGAGGCCTGCGCCCGTTCGAGCGCATCACGGGCAGCCGCGACGTTGACCTCGGAACCGAGCTCGGCCACCTCGGCGAGGACGGACACCTCGTCGTCCGCCACGGAGATGAAACCGCCGTGCACGGCCGCGACAAGGTCGTCGTCGCCCTCCCGCTTCACCCGCAGCACGCCGCCCTCGACCAGGACGCCGAGCACAGGTGCGTGTTGCGGCATAATACCGATCTCGCCGTCCACGGTCTTGGCAATCACCATGTCGGCTTCGCCCGACCAGATCTCCCGCTCGGGCGAGACAACCCCAACTCGTAGCTTCGCCACGTAGCTTCCTTTCCGGCGGGGGCAGAGCCCCCGCCACGGGCGATGATCAGCGCTCGAGTTCCTTGGCCTTCGCCACTGCCTGCTCGATGCCACCGACCATGAAGAACGCCTGCTCGGGCAGGTGGTCGTACTCGCCGGCGCACAGGCCCTTGAAGGAGGCGATGGTCTCGTCCAGCGGCACGGTCTCGCCCGGCTGGCCGGTGAACGCCTCGGCGGCGTACATCGGGTGGGACAGGAACCGCTCGATGCGACGGGCCCGCTGAACCGTGACCTTGTCCTCCTCGGACAGCTCGTCGATACCGAGGATCGCGATGATGTCCTGGAGCTCGCGGTACTTCTGCAGGATCCGCTTGGTCTCCTGGGCCACCGCGTAGTGCTCCTCGCCCACGATCTGCGGGTCGAGGATGCGGGAGCTGGAGTCGAGCGGGTCCACCGCCGGGTAGATGCCCTTCTCGGAGATCGGACGGGACAGAACCGTCTGAGCGTCGAGGTGGGCGAACGCGTTGTGCGGCGCAGGGTCGGTGATGTCGTCAGCGGGCACGTAGATCGCCTGCATGGAGGTGATCGAGTGACCACGGGTCGAGGTGATGCGCTCCTGGAGCACGCCCATCTCGTCGGCCAGCGTGGGCTGGTAACCCACGGCCGACGGCATGCGGCCCAGCAGCGTGGAGACCTCGGAACCGGCCTGCGTGAAGCGGAAGATGTTGTCGATGAACAGCAGCACGTCCTGCTTCTGCACATCGCGGAAGTACTCCGCCATCGTCAGCGCCGACAGCGCCACGCGCAGACGGGTGCCCGGCGGCTCGTCCATCTGGCCGAAGACGAGCGCGGTGTCCTTGAGGACGTCCGCCTCCTCCATCTCCAGCCAGAGGTCGTTGCCCTCACGGGTACGCTCGCCCACACCGGCGAAGCACGACGTACCGCCGAAGTTACGGGCGACGCGGCGGATCATCTCCTGGATCAGAACGGTCTTGCCGACGCCGGCACCACCGAACAGACCGATCTTCCCACCCTGCACGTACGGCGTGAGCAGGTCGATGACCTTGATACCGGTGACCAGGATCTCGGTACGCGCCTCGAGCTGGTCGAAGGCGGGCGCCGGGCGGTGGATGCCCCAGCGCTCCTCGACCTTGAGGGAGGCGGTGGGCACGTCGAGCGTCTCGCCCAGCGCGTTCCACACGTGACCCTTGACGACGTCGCCGACCGGCACCGAGATGGGGCCGCCGGAGTCGGACACCGGGGCGCCACGAACCAGACCGTCGGAGGGCTGCATGGAGATGGCGCGCACCAGGTTGTCGCCCAGGTGCTGCGCGACCTCCAGGGTCAGCGTCTTGGTGTCACCGTTGAGGGTGACGTCGACGTTCAGCGCGTTGTAGATTTCAGGCATCGCGTCGACGGGAAACTCCACGTCGACGACGGGACCGTTGACTCGAGCCACCCGGCCAGTTCCGGCCGCGGAGCTCTCCACGGTCTCAACAGCTTCTGCAGTCATTTCACTCTTTCCCCGCTGCGGCGTCAGCGAGCGCGTTGGCGCCACCGACGATCTCGCTGATTTCCTGGGTGATCTCGGCCTGGCGAGCCTGGTTCATGTCCTGGGTGAGGACCCTCATCAGCTCGTTGGCGTTGTCCGTAGCGGACTTCATGGCGCGGCGGCGTGGGGGGGGGGGGGGGGGGGGCCCCCCCCCCCCCCCCCGGGGGGCGGGGGGGGGGCCCCCCCCCGGGGGGGGGGGGGCCGGCCCGAGCGCCGCCGGGGGGGGGCCGGGCG
>NZ_JBITHD010000037.1:0-73573 GCF_044457685.1 Nonomuraea sp. NPDC050536 | reverse complement strand
AGTCCCAGGCGCATACTAAGAAGCGAAAGATCGGCTAGGAGTGTCAAGCATCATCCGAGGCCAAAACGTCAAGCATCAAGTGAGTTCAGACACAGAGTCGGGGCCGGCTGTTCAACCGTCGAGTGTCGGGGATCTGATACGGCTCTCAGTCGGCGCTGGGCTGCTGGAGCCACTGCGTCTGGAACTGACGGTGATCGTTGACACCTGGGTCTCCGACGCACTAGGGAGATCCACATGTCCAACCCCCAACCCGGTGAAACTCCCCAGGCAAAGGTCTACTTGTCGCGCAAGGTTTCGATCTCGGCAGCCAGCACGGCCATGTCGCGCACGTGCGTGTAGTACTTGGCCCCGTACTCGTCGTCGATCGCTGGGAGAACCTTCTCCAACGCCGCTGTGAGCCTCATCAAGCCTGCGCGGCGCTGCTCATTGAGCGGCCCTTTGAGGACGCCGGAGGCGTAGCCGTAGGCGTCCGCGTCGAGCAGCACCATTTCCTGGCCTTCGATGTCCAGGCCGCGGAAGCTTGGCGGGAACGGCGTGGTCATGTGCTCGGCCATCATCTGCGACAGCGCGTCGAGCTTCTCCTCGAACATGCGGGAGATCCTTCCAGGGGCACGCGTGCGTCAGTGCGCGGCTCGACCTCAACCCGGTGAACCTATGCGATCACAGCACTAGCCGTGTTCGGGGTCTTCTGGGTCGGGGACTACGAAGCTGCCGAGGTTGGGGACGGTGTAGATCTTGCCGCGTTCGCGGAGGCGTTCCATGGCCTTGCGGATGGTGGGGCGGGCTACGCCGAACTCCTGCATGAGCTTGACCTCGGAGATCTTGAACTTGGGTCCCCACTCGCCTGAGTCGATGCGGTCGAGCAGGACTTCGAGGATCTGTTCCCAGCGGGATCTGTCCTCGTCGAACTCCCATGAGCGGGTCCGCTCGATGTAGGTGGCCACCCTGTGAACCTAGGAAGGCACTTCACGGCCCTTCTCGTAGACTCATGGTACTCCATGGAGCTTCATGGAATAGACAGGGATGTACAGGTGGGTTAACCTTCGGGTCATGAGGCTGGCGAGGTGGACTCTTGAGCTTCTTCGGACGGCCTTCGCTGCGACGAGGCAGACAGGTATGCCGGAGGTGGCGGGTGAGCATGACGTTCGATCCGACCGTTCCGAATGCGGCGCGGGTCTATGACTGCATCCTGGGCGGCAAGGACCACTTCACCGCTGATCGGAAGCTGGTCCGTGAGCTGACCGCCCTGCTTCCGGATCTGGCGGACGCGGTCTGGGCGAACCGGGCGTTCCTCGGGCGGGCGGTTCGCTACCTCGCCGGGCACGGCGTCGAGCAGTTCATCGACATCGGCACCGGCTTGCCGACGCAAGACAACGTCCACGAGATCGCGCGTCGCGTCGTGCCTGAGGCGCGAGTGGTGTACGTCGACCACGATCCGGTGGTGGTCAGCCACGGGCGGGCGCTGCTGGCCCGCGAACCCGGACTTGCGATGGTCGACGCGGATGCCTGCCTGCCGGAGGAGATCGTGAAGGCTCCGGAGGTCGTCGAGCTCATCGACTGGAGCAAGCCGGTGGGGCTGGTCCTGGTGGCCGTTCTGCACTTCCTTGAGGACCCTGCCGCGGTGCTGTATGAGCTGTGTAGCGAGATGGTCCCCGGAAGCCATCTGGTGATCACTCACGCGTGCGCGGATCATCTCCCAGCCGACACGCGCACGGCTGCCGTCACGGCCTACAACAAGGCGATCAACTCGCCGATCCATCTGCGCACCGAGACGCAGATCGCCAGCTTGTTCGCCGACCTCGGATGCGCGCTTGTTAAGCCCGGATTGGTGGAGGTGTCGACCTGGCGGCAGGACGAGCCGGTGCCGCATCGGCCCGACAGCACCCAGTTTCTCGGTGGTATCGGCGTGATCCCCGAAAGGACCATCCGCCGGCGTGCGTCGCTGGTCGCCGAAGCTGGGGTGGCGTGATGGCGTTTGTCCCGCCCGACGTCAAGGCGCGGTTCGTGCTCGCCTTTGGCGGGGTGGGGCCGTACTGCCTCGTCGAACGACAGGACGACACCACGGTCTCGCAGGTTGCCACATCCCTGTGCGGCCGATCGGTGATGGTGTCCAACCACTGGGGCGGACTCTTCCCGTGGTGCAACGGTGACCCCGTCTGTCCGGACTGTGAGAAGGCCGCAGGGCGGCGATGCTCATGACGGGCACGGCGAGAGAGAAAGCCTGGCCGGATGCTGGGACCTCCATGCGGCATCCGGCCAGTGGTGGTCTCGCGCTGGGGCGGCGCGAGACCACCTTCCATTCACGAGCGGGGCGCCTCGACGCGCGCAGGCATCCCGGCGCACACACGGCGGTAGGCGTCGACGATCTGCCCGGCGGCCGAGTCGACGTCCACCTGGTCGGTGCGGAGCCGCAGGTGGAAGAACCCTGCGTCAGCGTGGGCGATCAGGTCGGCGAGGGTCTCGTCCCATGCCGCAAGCCGCCTAACCGTGTCCGGGTCGCCGCGGGCTTGGGATCGTCGTTCGGTGACCTCGCGCGGCACCCACAGCAGGACGCGCAACCACGCCTGGGGGAGTCGGCGCAGGTCGGTCAGGTTGCCCATGTGCGTGACGGATACGCATCCGGCGGATTGCCGTACCTCGATGGCCTGGCGGTCGATGGCGTAGGTGTTGCCGTAGCGGTGGGTCTCTACGAGGATGCGGCCTTCGGCGCGCAGCCGGGCGAGGTGCTCGGCGGACACGAACTCGTACCCGTGCGCGCGGCCGGTGCCGACCTTGAGCTTGGGGAGTTGGACGAACCTGGGGTCGAGTCGGTGGAGGGCGGCGGTGAGGGTGTCCTTGCCGCTGGCGGGCGGGCCGTACAGCACGATGCCGTGCGGCCTCACGACAGGATCCGCTTGAGCACCTCGCGCGTCTGGTCGGCGAGGCTGATCGCGGCGCCGAGCCGGTTGTCGACCGTGAGGTGCGCCGTAGGCGGGCTGGTGTCGGTGTCGAGGCCAGCGGTGTACTCCTCCCAGTTGTCCAGCTTCCATGCGTCGCGGGCGGCGCCGCGGAACTCGATGTACTCGCGCATGGAGTCGACGTCGCATCTGACCCAGATGGCCGCGACGTCGATGCCCTTGGCGGTGCACTTGTGCTCTAGGCGGGTGAACCAGGCCTCGTCCTTGAGTTCGCTGATGAACGGGGCGGACAGGACGGCCGAGGTGCCGACGTGAAGGTTGTCCCACGCGGTTTCCATCAGGCACCGGTACTCAAATGGGCGTACCTCCTTCAGGTACAGCTCGGAGTGCCGGTCGTGCGGGTCGCCGCCGAGCGTGACGAGCAGCCGCTCGACGATCGGGCGCGTGAGGGAGTCCTTGTCCAGGAACGCCCAGCCGGTGATGTCGGACAGGAAGCGGGAGAACTCCGTCTTGCCGGATCCGGCGTATCCGCCCACCAGGACGAGGATCGGCTTCGGGCTGCCTCCGCCGTGACGCCGGCGCCATGCGTCGACGACTCGGCCTCGCAGCAGGGCTTGCGGGGAGTTTCCGGGCTCGATGCCGTCGACGGACACCTTGGTGAAGGCGGCTTCGATGACGGCGGCGGCTTCGTTATCGGCGGCGGGGTCTGCTGGCGCGGGCAGATCGGAAATCATCATTTCCGCCTTTTGGGGTTCACCGGGCAAGGGTGGGCGAAAGCCAAGTTCGGGCTCGCTGGCCCTGTAAAGCACGCAATACGCGCGGCGGTAGTGGGGGCCTGGGTAGACGCTTCCTTGCTCGTGTCCCCAGATGGTCTGGAAGTTGGCCGCGGGCACTGTCAGGCCGTGCCTGTCGGCGGCTTCGCGCAGGCTCTCGCCGGCGGCTTCCAAGGTCAGGCCATGTGCCTCCCGATGTTCCCGTAGTCGGGCTGGTATCCAGCCCTGGCGCTCGGTCGTCCTCATTGCATCACTTCGCTCTCACGCTCGGGGGTGCGTTGTGCGGTAGTGCATGTGAAAACGCTGTGTAAATCGGGGTGTAACCCAGGTTGCAAAAGTTTAGCTAGGTGATCGTGATACCACGAATTCCCTGGCCACGGTGAACTTAAGCCACCCCAAAGGAGGTGGCCATGAATGAGGACAGGCACAGAGTCGTCGCCGAACTGGCCGAAATCCTGTCAGAGCTGGATGAACTGGCGTGCCGTATCGCTCAGATCACTTCGGCGCTCGAAACACCGCAGATTCCAGGGCGGCAAGACGATCCCCCAGACCCTTGAGGATCTCGCGCATCTGGGCGAGTTGGGCCAGGACCTCGTCGCCGGACGCGTCATCGACGGCCGCCGGCGCAGAATCGCGGACGAAGACTCCCTTGCCCTGCTGGCCGACCACCAAGCCCTCGGTGCGGAGCACGCTGATCGCGGCCTTGACCACGCTGGCGGAGACGTCGAACCGCTCGCCGAGCTGGGCGATCGAGGGCAGGGCCGTACCCGGCGCGAGTGATCCGCTGCGGATCTGACCGCGGATCTCATCGACGATCTGCAGGTAGGCCGGTCGGCCAGTCTTCTCCACCACGCCCTCCAGTGGAGCACACCAACGCAGCGATGCCAACCAAGCAGTCGAAGAACCCCTTGACAACCTAGAATTCCAAGCGTTCCATGTGTTCTAGGAAGTCAACCTAACGAAGGAACTGATCATGAGGACCATCCCCATCCCCGTCGACGTCGCCAAGCTCCAGATCAGCGTCGCCAAGGCACCTCGCCCGCGCCTGGTCAACAAGGAGACCGGTGAGATCAAGCGCAACAAGGACGGCCACGAGATGTACGAGGTCACCCTCCTCGTCGAAGACGAGCTCGGCCGCATGGAACTCGTCAAGGTCAGCACCACCCCCGAGCCACAGATCACCGCGGGGGAGGAGGTGACCCCGGTCGGCATGGTCGGCTACGTCTGGGAGATCACCCAGAACGGCCAGCCACGCTGGGGCATCTCCTACCAGGCACGGGGCTTCATCCCCGCGAGGGCCGAGCGATGATCGGCCTCCCGCTCCCCATCAAGATCACCATCACTGTGATCGCCGTGCTGACCCTGCTGGTCTTCTGGCGACACTACGCACCCGTCTCCTACTGGTATCTGTTCGCCTTCCCCCGCAAAGCTGCCTGGCTGCGCTGGTCCTGGCGGCACGTCGCCTCCGGCTGCGGCCTGACCAAGAAACGGCACCGGTGGTGGTTCACCGCCGTCCCCAACATGATCGCCTCGACCGGCGTCGTCCAGGTCAAGCGGCGTTTCCAGCGGGTCGCCGTCGACACCAAGCCCTGGATGGGGCTGCCCATCCCGGGACCGCACGGCTTCCGCATCACCTTCCACCTCCTCGACGGCCAGATCCCTGACGACTACTCCAAGGTGTGCGAACGCCTCGCCCACGCCTGGCGCATCGAGGCGGTCCGCGTCATCGCCTCCCGCCCCGGACGCGTCACGCTCCAGGGCATCAACCGCGACCCGTTAACCCACGTGGCGCCGGCCGTACCGCCAGACCAGCCGCGACCCGAAGACCTGCTACGCCCGGTCGTCGGCGTGCTGGAGAACGGCGCGCCCTGGCGGATGGACTTCCGGCTCATCCCGCACTGGATGAACGCCGGCGCCACCCAATCCGGCAAATCCAACCTCATCAGCTCGCTCGTGGTCGGCCTGGCACCACAGCCGGTGGCGCTGGTCGGCTTCGACCTCAAAGGCGGCGTGGAGCTGTCGGCCTACGAAAGGCGGCTGACCGCCCTGGCCACCACCCGCGGTGAGTGCATCGACCTGCTGGCCGACCTCGTCGCCGTGATGGGCGCCCGGATGCTGTCATGCCGGCGCCACGGCGTCCGTGATATCTGGGACCTGCCTGACAGCGTGCGCCCTATCCCGGTCGTGGTGCTCGTCGACGAGGTGGCCGAACTGTTCCTCACCGCCGACAAGTCCGAGAAAGAACAAGTCACCCGTACGGCTACCGCCCTGCTCCGCATCTCCCAGCTCGGCCGAGCGTTCGGCATCTACCTCGTGGTGTCCGGCCAGCGCATCGGCTCCGACCTCGGACCCGGCGTCACCGCGCTGCGGGCCCAGATCGGCGGACGTGTCTGCCACCGCGTCAACGACCCGGAAACCGCCGTGATGACCCTCGGCGACCTCGACCCTGAGGCCCTGCTCGCCGCACGCGCGATCGCTCCGGACCAGCCCGGCGTCGCCGTGGTCACCGGTGCCGATGGCCGCTGGTACCGCGCACGCTCCGGCTACGTGTCCATGGCCGCGGCCGAGCGAGCCGCGTACATGTACGCCGATCTAACCCCCTCCTGGGCGCAGGTCGCCGCGAGCGGCCTCGGCCACGAACTGACTGACACCACCCCTCCCGAGATCGCCGCCTGAGAGGAGGAACCCAAATGATCACCCGACTGGCAGACACCGCACCGGTACTGGTTCTGGCGATGATCGCGGGAGCGGGCAGCTTCACCCACATCCGCGACACTGCCACCGAACACGGCCAGGCCGGCTGGATGGCCTGGGCAGTCGCCGTCTGTATCGACCTGACCTGCGTCATGGCCGCACGAGAACGACAGCGCGACCGCAAGAACGGACGGGAACGGCGCGGCTGGATCTCCTGGCCCACCCTCGTCCTGGTCGGCGGCATCACGCTCTCCCTGTCCGCCAACCTTGCCCAAGCCGACCCCAGCGCCTGGGGCTGGATCACCGCAGCCACCCCCGCCGGCGCGTTCCTGACCGCCGTCTCCATGCTGGAACGCCGCTCGACAGAACGGCCCGCCGTACCGGACGAACTCGCCGTACCTGACGAGCTCGACCCGGTACTGCAGAAGCCGGCCGTACTGGACGAGAACGGCACTGAGAACGGCCAGAACGACACCAGTACGGCAGGCGCGCTGCTCGACTACGCGCGCCGCATCGCCGACGAGCACCACGCCCGGCACGGCAGACCCATCACCCGAGACAACCTGCGCGCCCGCCTCGGGGTCTCCAGCCAGCTCGCCTCCGCCCTCCTGCGGACCCTGCGCGACACCACGACGAAAGGAGACCCGTCATGACCCCCGCCGACTACCGCACCGCCGTCATCAACGGCCTGCTCGACCTGGCCGCCTTCCTGGAGGCCAACCCCGCCCTTCCCGCCCCCTACCACGTCAAGGTCGATCACTTCGCCCCGGACAAGCCCGACGAGGAGATGCGCGCCGAGGTCGACAACATCGCCGCCCTCCTCGGCACCAAGGCCTGTCTGCCGGAGTTCAGCTACGGCCACTACCGGACCTCCCTGTCCTTCGGCCCCATCGAGTACTCGGTCATCGCCATCCTCGCCCAGGCCCGTGCCCGGCACGCCGCCGACAGCTCCTACAACGGCTGCATCACCCCCAACTGAAGGAGAACCGCCATGAACATCCGCATCGAGGGCACCGAGGCCGAGATCGCCTACGCGATCGCCCAGCTCCGCAAGCACCTGACCATCGGCCAGATCTCGCCCTACCTCCCGCTGCACCACCGCGCACGTACCTGGCGCGTGTTCCTCAACACCGCCCCCAAGCCCGCCCCGACGAGGTGGACGGCATGAACAAGCCCTCCGACACCCACCACCAGTGCTGCACCTGCGGCGGCAGCGGAGTCGACACCTACGGCGACACCTGCCCCCACTGCCACGGCCAAGGCTTCTGCTGAGCCGCCGGCGCCCCCGGCGTGACCACACATCCGCCAAGACGTCCGTCACGTCGGGGGCCATCCCACTCCGAACCACACAGTCCGAAAGGGACACCCCCATGATGACAACCCCCGCCGTGGCAGCCGGCATCATCGCCCGGCTCCACGACCCCAACTACGCCCGCTGGGCCGCCCAGATCCGCCGCACCGGCGGCTGCCGCCAGCCCATCCACCTCCGCGGCCACGTCCTGCACATCGACCCCGCAACCGGCAAACGCCTGCACACCTACACCACCGCCACCGAACCCGACGGCACCCTACGCATCCCCTGCAAGACCCGCCGCGCCTCCCGCTGCCCCTCCTGCGCCGAGACCTACCGCGCCGACACCTACCACCTCATCCGTGCCGGCCTGGCGGGTGGCAAAGGCGTCCCATCGTCGGTCGCCACACACCCGGCCCTGTTCGTCACCCTCACCGCACCAAGCTTCGGCGCCGTCCACACCCGCCGCGAACGCCACGGCAAACTCCTGCCCTGCCGCCCCCGCCGCAACGCCTCGACCTGCCCGCACGGACGCTCGACGTCCTGCACGGCCCGCCACAGCACCCACGACCCCCGCCTCGGCGAACCCCTCTGCCCCAACTGCTACGACTACGACAGCTCCGTCCTGTTCAACGCCGTGTCACCTGAGCTGTGGCGCCGTTTCACCGAAGCCCTGCGCCGCCGCTTCGCCAAGACCTCCGGACTCACCCTCAAAGCTCTCCGCGAGCATGTCCGGATCTCCTTCGCCAAGGTCGCCGAATACCAACGCCGCGGCGTCGTCCACTTCCACGCTGTCATCCGCCTCGACGGCCCAGGGGGCCCAACCACACCTCCTCCGTCTTGGGCCACTCTCGACGCACTGACCGACGCGGTACGGCACGCCGCCGGCGCCGTGACCGTCACCCTCCCGACCATCGCCCAGCCGTTCCGTTGGGGAAACCAACTCGACATCCGCCCCATCACCACTACCGGCGATCTCAATGACCAGGCTGTCGCCTCCTACGTCGCGAAGTACGCGACCAAGGCGGCCGAATGCGTCGGCACCCTCGATCGCCGTATCAACTCCCTGGAAGACCTAGCGGTGCTACCCATCCGCGACCACGCACGCCACCTCATCGCCGCATGCATGCGCCTGGGCCAACAGGAGGACCTGGCCGAACTTCGCCTCACCCAGTGGGCCCACATGCTCGGCTTCCGCGGCCACTTCTCCACCAAATCCCGCGCCTACTCGATCACCCTCGGCGACATGCGCGCCGAACGCGCCGACCACATGCGCACCGACGCCATCACCACAGGCCGCCTCCCGCTCTTCGACGAAGACACCGTGCTGGTCATCTCCCGCTGGGAGTACGTCGGCAAGGGCCTGTCCCTCGCTGACCGAGTCATCGCCGCCTACCTCACTGGAGGCGGCGGATGAAGCGCTTCCCCCTCGATGTCGTGATCCCGGACGAACCTCCGCGGCTGAACTCCATAGCTGCCAAGGAACTGTTCGCACTCCTGATGGAAGCCCGCCAGGAGCCGGTGATCTCACCTGCTCAACCAGATGCCGCATAAGAAAGGACATAAGCAATGAGATTTGGGTTCTACGGTCGGGTGTCGACTGAGGACAACCAGGATCCGGCCTCCTCCCGCGCCTGGCAGCTGACCCGCTCCCGCAATCTGATCGAACCGCGCGGGGGAGTAGTAGTCGCCGAGTTCTTCGACGTGGACAAGTCACGCTCGATCCCCTGGCAGCGCCGACCGCACGCGGCGGCGCTGCTGGCCGCTCTGCGGGATCCGAACCGCGGCTTCGAGGCCGTGGTCATCGGAGAGCCCCACAGGGCGTTCTACGGCAACCAGTACGGTCTGACCTTCCCGATCTTCGAGCACTTCGGCGTCCCGCTGTGGGTGCCCGAGGTCGGCGGTCCCATCGATCCGACGAACGAGGCTCACGACCTGGTGATGAGCGTCTTCGGCGGCATGAGCAAGGGGGAACGCAACCGCATCAAGATCCGCGTCCGCACGGCCATGTCCGCTCAGGCCCAGATGGAAGGCCGCTTCCTAGGCGGACGCCCGCCGTACGGCTATCGCCTGGGAGACGCCGGCCCTCACCCGAACCCCGCCAAGGCAGCCGACGGCAGACGCCTTCACCGCCTGGAGCTCGACGAGGCGGTAGCACCGGTGGTCGCCCGGATCTTCCGCGAATACATCGAGGGCCACGGCCTCTACGCGATCGCGGAGCGTTTGACGGCAGACGGCATCCCCAGCCCGGCTGCGCACGATCGCAAGCGGAACCCGCATCGTTCTGGCGTCGCTTGGGCCAAGAGCGCGGTCCGCGCGATCCTCATCAACCCCCGCTACACCGGGCACCAGGTCTGGAACCGCCAGCGCAAGGACGAGGTACTGATCAATGTCGATGACGTTGCGCTGGGCCACGCGAGCAAGCTGCGATGGAACACAAAGGATCAGTGGGTTTGGTCGGACGAGGTGGTCCACCCGCCCATCGTCACGCCAGAGGACTTCGCCGCGGCACAGGAAGTCATGGCGGGCCGAGGAGGCCGCCAGACCGGCCGGAAGCTCAAGCCGACCAGCAAGCCGTACCTCCTGCGTGGGCTGCTCTTCTGCGGTCTATGTGATCGCCGGATGCAGGGCAGTTGGGCCAACGAAGCGCCCTACTACCGCTGCCGCTTCCCCGAGGAGTACGCCCTTGCCAACCGTGTGCAGCATCCCCGGACCGTCTACGTACGTGAGGACGCCATCGTTCCTAAGCTAGACCGGTGGCTCGATCGGCTGTTCGCTCAGCACAACATCGATGCCACGCTCGACGCCATGATCTCGGCCCAGAGTCTCGACGTGCAGCCTTCAGACAAGACGTCGGCGGCCAGGCGCCAGATCGCCGAGTGCGACCGCAAGCTGGCCCAGCACCGCGCGGCCCTGGAAGCCGGCGCGGATCCTGCGATCGTGGCCGCGTGGATTCAAGAGGAGCAGGGCAAGAAACTCCGTGCCGAGGCGGCCCTGCGGAAGACGCCTGCTCGGCGTAAGGAGCTGAGTCGGGAGGAACTCGCCAACCGGCTCGACGAGCTCGGCTCGATGGTCGCGCTCCTGGGCCTGGCCGATCCGCCGCGTAAGGCCAATCTGTACGCGGAGCTGGGCTTTCGGCTCACCTACCATCCCAGCAAACACAAAGTCCTGGTCAGTTCTATGTCTGACCAGGACCATATGGGCCAATCGAGTGTGTCCGAGGGGGGACTTGAACCCCCATGCCCATCACTGGGCACTAGCACCTCAAGCTAGCGCGTCTGCCTATTCCGCCACCCGGACTTGGTGCCTGCACGCGGGACCGTCATCCCGCGTCGGCGAAGCAAGGTTAGCAAACTCTGAGGGGTGCGTCATACCAGCTTTCCGGGGAGACGATGGTGGAGCATGCCGTACCCCCGAGTGAGGGAGCCGAAATGGACGAAGTCGTCGAGCTGTGTCGGGATCTGATCAGGATCGACTCGACCAATGCGGGCGACAACGCGGGACCCGGTGAGCGCGCCGCGGCCGAGTATGTCGCAGGGAAGCTGGCCGAGGTGGGGCTCGAGACGACGATCCTGGAGAGCGACGACAGGCGGGCCAACGTGGTGGCGCGCATCCAGGGGACCGACCCCGGCAAGCCGGCGCTGCTGCTGCACGGGCATCTGGATGTCGTGCCGTTCGACGCCAACGACTGGGCGCATCATCCGCTGAGCGGGGAGATCGCCGACGGGTGCGTGTGGGGGCGCGGGGCCGTCGACATGAAGGACATGGACGCGATGATCCTGGCGGTCGTCCGTCAGCGACTCCGCGAGAACCGGCTGCCGGGCAGGGATGTCGTGTTGATGTTCACGGCCGACGAGGAGGCGGGGGGCGACTACGGGGCCAAGTTCCTGGTGGAGAAGCATCCGGAGCAGTTCGAGGGCGTGACGGAGGCGATCGGGGAGGTCGGCGGGTTCTCCGTTTCCACCGACGGCGGGAAAAGGCTGTATCTGATCGAGGCGGCGGAGAAGGGCATGGCCTGGATGCGGGTGACCGCGAAGGGGCGGGCCGGCCACGGTTCGATGCTGAGCACCGACAACGCCGTGACCGAGATCGCCGAGGCCGTCGCGCGGGTGGGGCGTTATGAGTGGCCTGTACGGCTGACGCCGACGATGCGCCGGTTCCAGGAGGCGACCGGGGGCATGGACCTGGGGCCGTTGCAGCGCATGATCGGGGCGGGGCTGCGGAACACGGTGAACCCGACGATGCTGCGGGCGGGCTACAAGTCGAACGTCATCCCGCAGACCGCCGAGGCGGTGATCGACGGGCGGTTCCTGCCGGGGTTCGAGGAGGAGTTCTTCGCCACGGTGGACGAGCTGCTGGGGCCCAACGTGACCAGGGAGTTCGTGCAGCACCAGATCGCGCTGGAGTTCGGGTTCGAGGGGCCGCTGGTCGACGCCATGGTTCAGGCGCTGCGGAACGAGGACCCGGAAGGTACGGCCGTGCCGTACACGATGTCGGGAGGGACCGACCTGAAGTCCTTCAGCAGGCTGGGGATCAAGGGGTTCGGGTTCGCGCCGCTGCGGCTGCCTGCGGAACTGGACTTCTCTGGGATGTTTCATGGGGTGGACGAGCGGGTGCCGGTCGATTCGCTCCGGTTTGGGGTACGGGTGCTTGACCAGTTCCTGGATCTCTGCTGAAAAGCTCTTGCGGCAACGTTGGGTGCTGCTACGGTTACGGACCGTTGAGGGGTAAGTCCATGGACCGGCCTCGCACATGAGGTCGGTTCTGGAGCTCGGGAGGTCACGTGGCACGCACGCCGAGGCAGCAGCTGGGGACGATGTCCCCGGCCGCTCGGCGCGTGCCCGTGGCTGTCCTGGGAGACGAGGCGATGACCGATCGGGCCGCCCGGATGGCGCGGTTCGCGGCCGGGGCTCGTCGGATCATCGCCCGGGCAGTCGCGGTAGGCGTCCTGATGGCCGCCGGTTGGCTGCTCGCATTTCTCTTCGGCATGCTCTCAGCGTCTCCTGCGTCCGCGGAAACCACTGTGGACGCGTCTCACGTCGTCGCCGGGTCCATCATGGATGATTTCCCCACGGCTGACGGCAAGGCCTCGGCACCGGACAACGCCGAGGCGATGGCGGGGATGACGGTCGACGGGCTGACCAGCCAGTCGAAGCCGACCCTGCCCACTCCTTCCACCGCGGGCAAGACCTTGGGCACCAATGGACTGGTGCCCAACGGCGGTGGCAGCGGCCCGTTCGGGCCCGGTATGGGGGATGTCGCGAGGTCCCTGTTCGACCCGCGGCTCGAGGCTCAGTGCGCCCCGCTGGCGTGCGTGCTTCCCCCTGTCGTCCGCACAGCGGCGGACGACCCTTCCTTCTCACCTGACTGACCCCCGCACGGACCCTGCCTACAGGGCGGCGGAGCGCGGTTCGATCCCCTCCGCCGGCGGGTGAGCACGTCAGTTTCTCTGGTTCGCGAATCCGAGGTCACCGCTGTGCGCGGTCTTGATGCGACCTCGCTCGGTCTCGGCTGCCCGCGAACAGTCAGGTATCCCCCCAAGAACCACTAGGAGCATCATCATGCGTACGTGGGCGAAGGCATCGGCCCCGGCAGCACTGCTCGCCGTGGCGGTCATGTCTTTCGGCAGCGGCACCGCTTTCGCCGACACCTCGGGCAACTCGTCCGTGGGTGGCGGCAACCAGGTCAACCTGCCGATCTCCCTTCCCATCGACATCAGCGGCAACGCCGTCGCCGCGGCCGGCCAGTCGCACGCCTCCTCGCAGGGCGGCGCGTCGGTCGTGAACACCCAGAAGGGCGGCATCCCCGGCAAGACGTCGGGCAACAGCAGCGTCCTCGGCGGCAACCAGGTCAACGCCCCGATCAGCGCTCCGGTCAACGCCTGTGGCAACGCGGTGTCGCTGTTCGGCAGCTCCGACGCCGGCTGCAAGGGCGGCGCGACGGTCAAGAACTCCGGCAAGGGCGGCGCGGGCGGCAACCGCACCAACGGCGACTACAGCCTGCTGGGCGGCAACCAGATCACCGCGCCGATCAGCGCTCCGGTCAACGCCTGCGGCAACGCGCTGGCGATCTTCGGCAACGCGACCGCGGGCTGCAAGGGCGGCGCCTCGGTCAAGAACACCGGCGTCGGCACCGGCGGCAACACCACCAGCGGCCGCAGCTCCGTCCTGGGCGGCAACCAGGTGATCGCGCCGATCAGCGGCCCGATCAACATCTGCGGCAACGCGATCGCGGTCTTCGGCGAGGCCTTCGCCGGCTGCAAGGGCGGCGCCTCGGTCACCAACAGTGGCGGCGGCCACCCCGGTCACGGCTACCAGAGCGGCCACGGGATGGGTTCGCGCGGCAACGACACCGACGGGCGCTTCGGCGCCGGCAGCGGTAACCAGGTCGTCGCCCCGATCAGCCTGCCGATCACCGCCTGCGGCAACGCCGCCGGCAACGCGCCTGCCGGGTGCAAGGGCGGCAGCTCCGTCGAGAACCGCGGTGGCGGCTCCGGCGCCGGCGGCAACACCACCTCCGGCAGGTCCGGGGTGCTGAGCGGCAACCAGGTGGTCGCCCCGATCACCGCTCCGATCAACGTCTGCGGCAACGCGGTCGCGGTGGCCGGCAAGGCCTTCGCCGGGTGCCGTGGCGGCGTCTCGGTCAAGAACGGCGGCCACGGCGCCGGCGGCAACCACACCTCCGGCCAGAGCGGCGTCGGCTCGGGCAACCAGGTCGTCGCGCCGATCACGGCCCCGATCAACGCCTGCGGCAACGCGGTGGCGGCGCTCGGCCTGTCCGAGGCCCACTGCAAGGGCGGCGCCAGCGTCTCGCCGCAGGACGGCGTGGGCGGCGGCGGCAACCGTACCTCGGGCCGGTCAGGGGTTCTGGCCGGCAACCAGGTGGTGGCTCCGATCACCGCGCCGGTGAACGTCTGCGGCAACGCGGTGGCCGTCCTAGGTGACGCCGCCGCCGGGTGCCTGGGCGGCTCGCACGTCGGCAGGCCGGACGACGAAGGGAGCGACGGTTACGACCGCTGGACCCGCGACAGCGGCAAGCTCTCGCACTACAACGCGGGGGGCGTGCTGCCCGCGCTGCCCGTGGTCCCGGCTCTGAGCCCGCTCAAGGACGTGGGCAACGTCACTCAGCAGATGCGCGGCTCCGGCCTGCCTTCGCTGCCCGTGGTAGGCGACCTGCCCAGCTCGCTGGGGCTTCCCGCGCTGCCTGGGCTGCCTGGCCTGCCCGGCCAGCCCGCGACCCCGGCCCAGCACGGCAGGGTTCCCGCGGTGACCGGCAAGGCCGTCAGCAAGGGCACCGACAAGTCCAGCCCGCTGTCCGCGCTCGGCCCGGCGACCTCGCTGGTCGCCGCCACCCCAGTCGGCGGTGCCGTCACCTCGGCCGCCGGCTCCCTGCCCGTCGGTGGCCTCGGCCTGATGAGCGCCGCTCAGCCGTCCGGTGTCACGGGGATGAACTCGACGTCGCTGTTCGCGCTGGTCCTTGGCGCCATGTTCGCCGCCTCGACCACGCTGTTCGCGACCGCCCGCCGCTTCCGCACCGGCAGGAAGTAGTACAGGTACGGCCGGCCGCTCACATCCGGTGAGCGGCCGGGCATGTCGACCGCTTCGCCCGTTCCCCATCAGGGGGCGGGCGAAGCTCAGTTGCTTCGCCGAAACGTTGGCGAAGCACGGTGCTTCGCCCCGGCCCCGGCTGGGGAAAGCACGATGGTTTGCCCGTCTACAGAAGGGACAGTCGTGGTCCCTGAGACGGGCAAAGCCAAGGAGCTTTGCCCGTCTCAGGGGCGCGGCCTGAGACGGGCAAAGCCATGCTGTTAGAGAGTGCTTCGGACACGTAGGATCTTCCGGCGCAGTCGTACCTGGCGGCTCCCGTCGGGGTACTTCCGTACTCGGGAGAGCTCCCACTGGCCGTACTCTGCGTGTTCGGTCAGCAGTTGACGTGCGGCTTCACGGCTGATGTCGCGCGGAATGTAGATATCCATGTAGGAGTAGTCGAGCACAACGATTAGTCTCCAGGGTGAGTCAGGGCGCGATGCTGCTCAGTGGGCCTTATTCTGCGTCCTTGTGGGTGGACTCGGAAGGTAGTGGGTAGCCCCGGGGGAAGGAAAAATCCGCGAGTCGGGTTACCTTTCAGATCTGTGCCTGCTCACGGCAGGGGGAATTGCGAGCGAACAGCGAGGTAGGAAGCAGCGTGCCAGCCAAGAACGGCAGCGCCGGCGGAACACGCCTGGTGATCGTCGAGTCGCCGGCCAAGGCGAAGACGATCGCCGGGTACCTCGGGCGCGGCTACATCGTCGAATCCAGTATCGGCCACATCCGTGACCTGCCGGAGAAGGCCGACGACATCCCCGAGCGGTACAAGGGGGAGGCGTGGGCACGGCTCGGCGTCAACGTGGAGCACGCGTTCGAGCCGCTGTACGTCGTCAACAACGACAAGAAGTCGCAGGTCAACAAGCTCAAGCAGCTCCTGAAGGACGCCGACGAGCTCTACCTCGCCACTGACGAGGACCGCGAGGGCGAGGCCATCGCCTGGCACCTGCGCGAGGTGCTCAAGCCCAAGGTGCCGGTCCACCGCATGGTCTTCCACGAGATCACCCCGCACGCCATCCAGGAGGCCGTGGCCAACCCGCGCGACCTGAACCTGCGTCTCGTCGACGCCCAGGAGACCCGGCGCATCCTCGACCGCCTCTACGGCTACGAGGTCAGCCCGGTCCTGTGGAAGAAGGTCAAGCCGCGCCTGTCGGCCGGCCGCGTGCAGTCGGTCGCGACCAGGCTGGTGGTCGAGCGCGAGCGCGAGCGGATGGCCTTCACGGTCGCCAACTACTGGGACCTGCAGGCGCTGTTCGACACCGGCCACCCCGACGAGCGCCCGCGCGACTTCACCGCCACGCTGAACACGGTCGACGGCAAGCGCGTCGCGCAGGGCCGCGACTTCGCCAGCACGGGACAGCTGAAGAACAACG
The DNA here is from genome assembly GCF_044457685.1 of Nonomuraea sp. NPDC050536. Lineage (NCBI taxonomy): Bacteria > Bacillati > Actinomycetota > Actinomycetes > Streptosporangiales > Streptosporangiaceae > Nonomuraea > Nonomuraea sp. NPDC050536. The sequence goes on along the minus strand of NZ_JBITHD010000037.1, from coordinate 56,962 downwards.
ACGTCCTCCACCTGTCGGAGGCCGCCGCCGGTGAGCTGGCGGCCCGCCTGGCGGACTCGTCGTACGCGGTCAAGTCGGTCGAGCGCAAGCCGTACACGCGCAAGCCGTACGCGCCCTTCAGGACGACCACCCTGCAGCAGGAGGCCAGCCGCAAGCTGAGCTTCTCGGCGAAGTACACGATGCAGGTGGCGCAGCGGCTGTATGAGAACGGCTTCATCACCTACATGCGTACCGACAGCATCACGCTGTCGGAGACGGCCGTCGCGGCCGCCCGTTCCCAGGCGATCAAGCTGTACGGCGCGGCCTACGTGCCCGACAAGCCGCGCGTGTACGCCAGCAAGGTCAAGAGCGCGCAGGAGGCGCACGAGGCGATCCGCCCGTCAGGGGAGGAGTTCCGCACGCCCGGCGAGACCGGGCTGTCCGGGGACATGTTCCGCCTGTACGAGCTGATCTGGCAGCGCACGGTGGCCTCGCAGATGAAGGACGCGCAGGGCGAGTCGATCACCGTGAAGGTGGCCGGACGCTCGAACGCCGGCGAGGACGTGGAGTTCAACGCCTCGGGCCGGACGATCACCTTCTACGGCTTCCTCAAGGCCTACGTGGAAAGCGTGGACGACTCCAGCACCGACCGCGACGACTCCGAGAAGCGGCTGCCCACCCTGGAGGAGGGCCAGGCGCTGGAGCTGGCGCGGCTGGACGTGGCGGCGCACGCGACCAAGCCGCCCGCCCGCTACACCGAGGCGTCGCTGGTCAAGGAGCTGGAGGAGCGCGAGATCGGGCGGCCCTCGACGTACGCCTCGATCATCGGCACGATCCTCGACAGGGGATACGTCTTCAAGAAGGGGACGGCGCTGGTGCCGTCGTTCCTGGCCTTCGCCGTGGTCAACCTGCTGGAGCAGCACTTCGGCAACCTGGTCGACTACGACTTCACGGCCGAGATGGAGAAGGTGCTCGACGACATCGCCAACGACCGGGCGGAGCGCGTGCCGGAGCTGCGGCGCTTCTACTACGGCGGCGACGGCGACGAGGGTCTCAAGGAGATGGTGACCGATCTCGGCGAGATCGACGCCAAGGAGATCAGCTCCTTCCCGGTCAGGGGCAGCGACATCGTGCTGCGCGTGGGGCGCTACGGCCCCTACCTGGACCGTGACGGCGCCCGGGTGAACGTGCCCGAGGACATGACGCCCGACGAGCTGACCGCCGAGAAGGCCGAAGAGCTGTTCTCGCGCCCGACCGGCGACCGCGAGCTGGGGCACGACCCGGTGACGGGCAACATGATCGTGGCCAAGGACGGCCGCTTCGGCCCGTACGTCACCGAGATCCTGCCGGCCCCGGAGGAGACGGCGAAGAAGACGCGGACCAAGAAGGCGGATGCCCCCAAGCCGCGCACGAGCTCGCTGTTCAAGACGATGTCGCTGGACACGGTCACGCTGGAGGACGCGCTCAAGCTGCTGTCGATCCCGCGGGTCGTCGGCGATCTCGAGGGCGAGCAGGTCATGGCGCACAACGGGAAGTTCGGTCCGTACCTGAAGAAGGGCACCGACTCGCGCTCGCTGGCCTCGGAGGACGACCTGTTCTCGGTCACGATCGAACAGGCCAAGGAGCTGTTCGCGCAGCCCAAGCAGCGCGGCAGGGGCCGGGCGGCCGCCGCGGCGCCGCTGCGCGAGCTGGGTGACGACCCCAACTCCAAGAAGCCGGTCGTGGTCAAGGAGGGCCGTTTCGGTCCGTACGTGACCGACGGCGAGACCAACGCCTCGCTGCGCAAGGGCGACACGGTCGAGGACATCACGATCGAGCGGGCGGGCGAGCTGCTGGCCGAGCGGCGTGAGCGTGCTCCGGCGCCCAAGAAGACGACCACGCGCAAGGCGCCGGCCAAGAAGGCTCCTGCCAAGAAACCGGCAGCGAAGCCCTAAGAATCGGAGTAGTATCCCATCGGCTACCACCGGAGGTGACGATGGGATCACTCCCCGTACCCGACGTACGGTTCTGGGCCGAGTCGGGCGGCATGCTGATCAAGCAGGCCAGGCATGCGGCCAGCCTCAACCAGACCGCCCTGGCCGCGGCCAGCGGCACGTCGCGCACCACGCTGTCCGCCTACGAGCACGGGCGCAAGTCGCCCACCCTCGAGACCGCGGGGCGGATCCTGGACGCGGCCGGGTTCCGGCTCGCGCTGGAGCAGAAGGTGGACTTCACCCGCCACCAGTCCGGCTGCCACGTGCCCGACCGGCTGTGGCGGCTGCCGGTCGGCAGGGCGCTGGCCGTGCCCGGCGGGCGGCGGCGCGAGGTCTACGCCGAGCTGCTGCGCTCGGGCACCCCGGATGAGCTGCTCGGATCGATCGACGGGGCGCTGCTGGTCGACTGCTGGGACGAACTGGACCTCCCGGGGCCCGTTCGGCAGGCATGGACGCCGGTGGTCGAAGCGGCCCGCCGTACGGAAGAGACGAGTTTTTCGTGACCTATTCCGGGGGTGTACCATGCGCGCGGCACCGCGGACGTAATACTCTCGGCGACGAGCGAACCGGTATGTCCCGGCGAGTCTCGTGTGTTCCCCCCACCCGCGAGCACCTGGATACGCTGACACTATGAGCGCCCCTGGCCGACGCCGGCCCACAAACGTGCTGGCTAACGCGCCGTTCCGCCGGCTGTGGACGGCCATGTCGGTCTGCAGTCTGGGCGACTGGCTGAACATCCTCGCGCTCACCGCGCTGGCCGCCAACGTGACCGAGGGCGGCTTCCGCAACCAGTCCCTGGCGGTAGGCGGCGTCTTCGTCGCCAAGATGCTGCCCGCGGTGCTGCTCGGGCCGCTGGCCGGAGCCTTCGCCGACCGGTTCGACCGGCGACTGACCATGGTCGTGGCCGACCTGGTCCGCTTCGCCATCGTGGTGTCGATCCCGTTCGTCGGCCGCTACCAGTGGATCATCATCGCGACGCTCCTCATCGAGTGCGTGAACCTGTTCTGGGTGCCGGCCAAGGACGCCACCATCCCCAACCTGGTGCCCAACAATCAGCTCGAGGCGGCCAACCGGGCCGGCCTGCTGGTCACCTACGGCACCGCGCCGGTCGCGGCCGCCCTGTTCGCCGCGCTGTCGGTGGCAGGCGACCTGCTGCACACCACCGCGCCGCTGCTCGAGCCGACCACACTGGCGCTGGGCCTCAACGCCCTCGCCTACCTGGTGTCGGCCCTGCTGATCTTCACCCTGCGCGGCATCCCGCGGCGCGACGGCTCGATCTCCACCCCGTCGGTGTTCCGGCAGATCATCGACGGCTGGCGCTACATCGGCGCCAACCGGCTCGTGCGCGGCCTGGTCATCGGCATGCTCGGCGCCTTCGCCGCGGGCGGCGCGGTCGTCGGCGTCGCCAAGGTGTACGTGCTGGCGCAGCACGGCGGCGACGCGGGCTACGGCATGGTGTTCGGCGCGGTCTTCGTCGGCATGGCGGCCGGCATGTTCTTCGGGCCGAGGCTGCTGAGCGGCCTGTCACGACGGCGGATGTTCGGCGTGTCGATCGTCTCGGCCGGCGTCGTGCTCGCCGCGATCGCGCTCGTGCACAACCTGGTGATCGTGGTCATGCTGACCGCCCTGCTCGGGGCGTTCGCGGGCATCGCCTGGATCATCGGCTACACGCTGATCGGCCTGGAGGTCGAGGACGCGCTACGCGGCCGCACCTTCTCCTTCCTGCAGTCCACGGCCCGGGTCGTGCTGCTGCTCGTGGTGGCCGTGGCCAACCCGCTGGCGGCGCTGTTCGACCAGCGCGTGGTGCGGGTCGGCGAGATCACCTACGACTTCGACGGCTCCAACCTGGTGCTGCTGATCGCCGGCCTGCTCGCGGCGGTCGTGGGCGTCCTGTCGCTGCGACACATGGACGACAGGCCCGGCGTCTCGCTGTCCGACGACCTCATCGCCGCGCTGCGCGGCGAGCAGTACAAGCCCGAGGTGGACGAGCAGCTGCCCGGGATGTTCGTGGCCTTCGAGGGCGGCGAGGGATCCGGCAAGACCACCCAGTCGCGGCTGCTGGCCATCTGGCTGCGCGACCAGGGCTACGACGTCGTCCAGACCCGCGAGCCCGGCTCCACCAAGGTGGGTATGCGGCTGCGGGCCATCCTGCTCGACGCCGCCGAGCGCGGGCTGACGCCCCGCGCCGAGGCCCTGCTGTACGCGGCCGACCGGGCCGAGCACGTGGAGAAGGTCATCAGGCCCGCGCTCGTGCGCGGCTCGATCGTGGTCACCGACCGCTACGTCGACTCCTCGCTGGCCTACCAGGGCGCCGGGCGGGCGCTCGACCCGGCCGACGTGGCCAAGGTCAACGCCTGGGCCACCGGCGGGCTGGTGCCGCAACTGACCGTGCTGATCGACACGCCGCCCGAGGTGGGGCTGACCCGGCTGGGCGGCGCGGCCGACCGCATCGAGTCCGAGCCGCTGGAGTTCCACGAGGCGGTGCGCAAGGAGTTCAGGGCGCTGGCCGCCGCCGAACCCGACCGCTACCTGGTGGTCGACGGCACGCTGCCGCCCGAGGAGATCACCCGGCGGATCCAGGACCGGGTGCGCGAGATCCTGCCCGACCCGGTGCCGCAGGAGTCGGAGGACGTCACCGGCACGATGCCCGCCATCCGCGACTAGCCTTGCCTCGTGGCTGTATTCGACGACCTCATCGGTCAGGACCAGGCGGTAGCCGTACTGTCGCGGGCGGCCGCGGCGGCGCGCGAGGTCGTCGAGGGCGGCCGGGGCGCGGGCATGACGCACGCCTGGCTGTTCACCGGCCCGCCCGGCTCCGGCAGGGAGCCCGCGGCGCGGGCCTTCGCCGCGGCGCTGCTGTGCCCTGACGGCGGGTGCGGCCACTGCGACCAGTGCCACCAGGTGATGATCGGCTCCCACCCCGACCTGGAGTCGGTGCGGCCCCAAGGCCTGTCCTACAGCGTCAAGCAGACCCGCGAGCTCATCCTGCGCGCGGCCGGGGCGCCGACCCAGGGCCGCTGGCGGGTGATCCTGTTCGAGGACGCCGACCGTGCCACAGAGTCGGCCGCGAACGCCCTGCTCAAGGCCATCGAGGAGCCGCCGCCGCGGACCGTGTGGCTGCTCTGCTCGCCCGCGCCTGACGACCTGGTGATCACCATCAGGTCGCGCTGCCGGGTCATCACGCTGGCCACTCCCGCCACCGAGGCCGTCGCGCACGTGCTGGCCACCCGCGACAGCGTGCCGTGGGAGACGGCCCACTTCGCCGCCCGCGCCGCCCAGGGCCACATCTCGCGCGCCCGGGCGCTCGCGCTCGACGAGGGGGTGCGGCAGCGGCGCGAGGCGGTGCTGTCCATCCCGCGCGCGCTGACGGGGGTGGGCGAGTGCATCTCGGCCGCCGAACGCCTCGTCAAGACCGCCGAGGAGGAGGCCGCCGCGGCCACCACCGCGCTCAACGAGTCGGAGACCACCGACCTGCGCCGCCTGTACGGCGAGGGCTCCACCGGCAAGGGCCTCAACCGCGGTCTCGTCAGGGGTGGGGCGGGGGCTCTGAAGGAGCTCGAGGACCGGCAGAAGTCCCGCGCCACCCGCATCAAGCGCGACTCGCTGGACGGGGCGCTGCTCGAGCTCGTGTCGTACTACCGGGATGTGCTGGCGATGCAGTTCGGGGCACGGGTCGAGCTGGCCAACGACGACCTTCGGTTCGACCTCGACCAGTTGGCCCGGACCAGCACGCCGGAGGAGACGCTGCGGCGGATCGACGCCATCATGCAGTGCCGCGAACGCCTCGACGCCAACGTCAACCCACAGATCGCGGTGGAGTCGATGCTGCTGGCCCTCCGCTCCGGTTAGTTTTATGGGCTCCTGTTGTACGGCGAGCCGCCGCCACCGGCCGCCCGCCGCACTCCGGCTGAGGGCCCTGTGACCGGCGCTTCTGGCGAGTCGGGGACAGTTGCCCGCCGTCACGGCGTCCGGGATGCACGTCCCGCGGTGTAGGCGGCCTGCGGATCACGCAGGGCAACGGCGCTGGAGGCCCGGGCGTCTCGTAGTTTCCGGCACACCTGGTCGAGGTCTCTGGGGTGCAGCTCCTTCATGACGCACAGGCGCAGGACCCGCTCACCCTCGTCCGCGAGGGCGTTGCTGGACACCCAGAGGCTCGTCATCGGTGCCGCGGCGGCATCGGCGCGAAGCCTGTCCAGCAGCGGATCGATCTCGTCGCGCGCCGCGATGTTGACGATGTTCAGGTCCGGCTCGTAACAGCTGACCAGCCCCTGCCCAGTTGACGAGAAGCGCTGGTGCAGCCGCTGCGCACTGGCCATGCAGCCGCCCAGCAGCCGCCCGTACCCGCCCGCGTGCAGGCCGATCAGCCGATGCGCCGCCCACACCGCGGCGGCCGCCGCTCCCGGCCTCGCGCCCTCCAAGGTGTACGGAGCGTACGGTTGCCGGTCGCCGTCGGCGAAGTAGACCGACCGGCTGGCGACGACGGCAGCCGCCCGCCGGTCACGCAGGGCCAGCCCGCCGGCGGGGTACGGGGCGTAGCCGCATTTGTGCGGATCCACGGTCACGGAGTCGGCGCGGGCCAGGGCACGGAAGGCGGCGTAGACGTGCGGCTTCAGTCGGACGCTGAGAGCGGGGTCGTCGTGGGGCAGCATCGCGCCGTCCCTGTCGAGGCAGATGGCCCGGTGGAAGCCGCCGAACGCGGCGTCGACGTGCACGGAGAAGGACGCTCCATGACGCTGTTCGCACCAGTCGCGCAGCCGCATGATGCCGTCCAGATCATCGACGCTGCCCTCTCCGGTGCTGCCGAGCGTCGCGACGACGGCCACGATGGGACGGCCGCGCTCGATCAGCTCGACGACCCTCCGGCGCAGGGCGGACAGGTCGATGCGGTGGTGGCGGTCCAGCTCCACGCTCTCGACGTCCTCGGAGCCGAACCCGAGCAGGTCGGCGCACTTGTGCCAGGCGTAGTGAGCATTGCGGGCGAACAGCAGTTTCCCCGAACTCCTGCCTCGCTGGGCGAGACGCCGGACGCGCTCGAGCGTTCCCCGGCGGGCCAGCTCGTCCACGAGGTCCAGGACTCGGCCCACCGGCAGGTTCGCCAAGCGGATGTCCGGGATGTCGGCGACCAGATCGCGAGACGGCGGATCCTCGGCGGCGGCCCGCGGAAGGCGGCGCAGGTTCCTGGCGATCCAGAGGGCCTCGTAGTTCGCGGCATGCGCGCCGGACGCCAGGTGGGCCCACCCTCTGGCCGGGTGGTATCCCACCAGGCGGCACAGGTCGTCGCCGACGTCGTGCTCGAGCTGGGTGGTCACGGGGGACGCCTCGGAGCTGACGTTGTTGGGGTTGTAGAGCAGGGCGCACAGGTAGGCGAGGGTGACCGCGACGGGGGTGTCCGCGGTCATGTGGGCCAGATACAGCGGCGACGGCCACGGTGTCGACTCTCTCGCCAGCCGCCCCGACAGTTCCCGCACCAGGTGACGAGCGCTGTCGGGCGGCGGGCCCGCCGTACTCCCGCACGCTTCGCGCCAGTCGAGGTAGTCGTCGACGACGCCGCGCAGGAGATCCATGACCGCGGCCCTGGAGTCATGATCCACGGAGGTCACGCCTCGACCAGCGCCGCCATCCGGTCGAAGACGAGTTCGAGCTGGTCCCACGCCTCCTCGCACACCCGCATCAGCTGCGGGAACTGCGACGGCGACAGCCGGTGCAGGTAGTCACGCCCGATGTCCCGGTGGTCCTGGTCCACCTCGGCGTGGAGGTCGAAGTACGAGGCGGCCCCGCCGTCCATGAAGGCCGCCTTGGTCTTCTCGCCGAACACGTGGCAGCTCGACTCCACCACCAGGTGCACGATCACGATCTTCGCGGCCTCGCAGGCCCCGTGCATCTGCATGACGAACCAGCTGCCCGCGGCTTCCAGGATCGCGTCGTAGCTGCCCGAGACGACGTTGTGGCGCTCGCGAAGCAGCCGATCGTGGCCGAACTCCTCCCGAAGATGATCCGCGTAGATCTCCTGCAACCTGGGGTCGGAGCATACGGCCTGCCGGGCGTAGAGCATCCGCTGGAAGTACACCGACCAGGCGTAGAGCGCGGCCAGGAAGCGCTTGCGCAGCAACGGCTCGGCATGCATCCTGCCGCTGTCGAAGAACTCGAACAGCCGGTGCCCGGAGAAGCGCGTGAGCCTGGCCTCGTTGAGCGAGTCCAGCTCGGCGAGCGAGGCCGACACCTGCTCGGTGAAGCGCACCCGCGGCGCGCTGTCGTCCTCGTACAGCCCGGCCCCTTCGAACTGCACCGACAGCCCGTGGAACTCCTGGCCGGACACGGTCTCGAAACCGTGCTTGGCGCCAGGCGGCACGCAGACGACATCGCCCTCGCCGAGCTGCTCGTCCTGGTCTCCGATCAGGCGCACCGAGCCCCTGCAGACGAGGATCATCGACTTGGTCGGGTGTTCGTGGATGTCGAGTCGTTCACCGTCGCGCAGCCGTACCCAGGCCAGCGAGAAGCGGCCATGCTCCGGCAGGAACCGGGCGAGAGCGTCGTGTCGCCGGAAGTCGCGGTGCTCCCCGAGCCAGTGCGTCTCGCCCCCTTCCTCGACGGTGGCGATGGCGCGAATGTCAGCGCGGGTGACGGTCACCACGCCGTCGAGCAGCTGATCGGTCATGTCAAGTCCTCTTCACGTTGATGGGAATCGTGCAACGCCGCGATGAGCCGGGCGTTCTGGCCGGCGGATCCGACGGAGATGCGGACGTGCCGCTGCCAGCCGTCCGGGTTGACCACGGTGGCGATCCGCGCCCGCCGCAGCGCGGACGCCACGTCGGCCACGTCTTCGGCCTCGATGGTGACGAAGCCGGCGTCCGCGAAGACCCGGCTCACCTTCGGGCATCGCGACAGCGCGGCGGCCAGCCGATCGCGCTCCTCGACGAAGGCGTCGATACGGCGGCGCAGGATCGCCGGGTCGGCCAGCTCGTCCACCGCCCGCTCGATCACCGGGCCTGGGACGGCGAACGGCGGGCGGGCGGCACGGACGGCCGCGATGACCGCGTCATCGGCCAGGATGGCGCCGAGCCGCAAACCCGCCATCGCGAAGCCCTTCGACATCGAGCGCAGCACGACGAGGTTCGGGTGCCGGCTCACCAGGTGCCTGTGTGACGCGCGCGTGGCGAACTCCACGTACGTCTCGTCGATGACCACCAGGCCCGCGAAACGCGCCAGCAGGCGTTCGAGGTCTTCAGGGTTCAGGCGGGTGCTCGACGGATTGTTGGGATCGCACAGCAGGACACCCTTGACCGGCGTCGCGACCAGCCGCTCGACGTCGAGGCGGTCGAACCGGGCACCACCCAGCGGCACCCGGCAGGTGCCGATACCGTGCAGCGTCGCCAGCCGGTCGAAGAACGCGAAGTTCGGCGGAGTGACGGCGACCAGGTCCGTACCCGGCTCGAAGAAGGTCCGCAGGACGAGGTCGAGGGCGTCCACCGCACCCCGGGTGATCAGCACGTTCTCGCTCGACCATGTCCAGCGCGCTGCCTGCTCTGGCGCGGGTGGCTCGATCGCGTCCAGCGCCGCGATGTAGTGGCGGACGAGGACGTCCAGGTCATCGTCCGGATAGTGCCGGTACGGCCCGCCGAAAGGGTTCTCGTTGGACCGCAGGTTCATCAATCCCTGGTTTTCAGGGCGTGGGCTGAACGGCCCGGCGGGCGCCAGTTCCCCGACCGCTTCCCGTACGCGGCACCCGGCATCGACCCGCATGCGGCTTCCCCCAAGATCTGGTCACGGCCTCCGGCCGCGAAGAGGCTCTGGGAGAGCAGGGCACGGCGCCCCGATCACCAGAGCCTCAATCGGACTTCCTCAGAACTTGCCGAAGGCCCAGTTCCCCGGAGCGGACGCGTTGTCGCTCCGGTAGAACTCCTCGACGCCCTTGGTGAACTCGGCCTTGGTCAGGTGGCCGTCGTTGTCCTTGTCGAGCTGGCCGAATCCCTTCCGGCTCTCGGCCGGGTCGACACCGAGGCGCTGGTCCATCTTGGTCCACTCGGCCATGCTGATCTTGCCGTCGCCGTCCTGGTCCATGACCTCGAACGCCGCGATGCCGAGCTTGATGGCCTCGGTCATCACGCTCGGCATGTCCGCCGCGTCGACGAACTCTTCGCGGCTGACCTGGTGGTCGCGGTCGTGATCCATGGACTGGTGCAGCATCTCCCACAGCATGTCCGCCTGCTGCATGACCTTCCGGCCCTTGGGCGCGGTGGGCGCGACTCCCGCGGCCTGACAGATCCGTTCGGCGAACATTTTCATGTCGGACTGCTCGATGTATCCGTCGCGGTCGTAGTCGAGGAGCTCGAAGTGTCTGGCGAGCTTGCGCTCCTGAATCGGTGTGGTCATCTGTCCCCCTTGAGCGGCGCGTTTACGCAGGTCAACGCGGTATCTATCCAGGGGGCGCGCCTCCCACTCCGCAGATGAGCGAAGATCGGCCAAAGCTGGAAGCGCTGTGGACCGCGTGCCGAATCTTTCCCTGACCTGTACGGCACCGAGGGCTCGGCTGGTGGCGTCGATCATCTACCGGCAAATTGCCGACCGTGGAGCTCCTTAGAAATGCCCATCGCCGCTGCTGACCGGCCGGCGCCGCGTCGACCGCGGGAGGTGCATCCCGGGCGCCGTGGCGGCGGGCAACTGTCCCGGACTCGACGGCAGCGCTGGTCACATCAGAACCGGGACCGCGGGAGGTGCATCCCGGGCGCCGTGGCGGCGGGCAACTGTCTCCGACTCGCCAGTAGCGCCGGTCACAGGCCCTCAGCCGGAGTACGGCGGGCGGCCGGTGGCGGTGGCTCGCCGTACACGAGAAATCTGCCGCACAGGAGAGAAGGCTGTGAAGTTCGGCCCACAACGAGAGAAGGCTTTTGATCGAAGAAATTAGAGGCGCGCGAGCAGCAGGAGTGGTGGTGGGGCGTCTCTGGAATGTGGAAGTCGAACTGCTCCCTCAAGGCGAGGCGCGGGTGTCTGAGCGCGTCGACGTGGCGACGATCTTCGCTGAGCACCATGTCGGGCTCGTGCGGCTGGCGTTGCTCATGGTCGGCGATCAGGCGACCGCGGAGGACGTCGTGCAGGACGCGTTCGCGCGCACGCATGCCGGCCGCGCGCGGCTGCGAGATCCCGGCAAGGCGCTGACCTACGTGCGGTCGGCGGTGCTCAACGGGTGCCGGTCGGTGCTGCGCCGGCGCGCGACGGTGTTCCGGCGGGTGGTGCCGTACGAGCCGCCCGTCTGGTCGGCCGAGAGCGCCGCGCTGATCGGGGAGGAGCGGCGCGCGGTGCTGCTCGCCATGCGGGAGCTGCCGAGGAGACAGCGGGAGGCGTTGACGTTGCGGTACTACCTCGATCTCACCGACCAGGAGATCGCCGAGACCATGGGGATCAGCGTGAGCACCGCGCGGTCCACGATCGCGCGAGGGCTGGCGGCCCTCGGCCGGGTGCTGGGGGAGGACTCATGAACAGCCCTGTGGAGGAGCGCCTGCGGCAGGCGCTGGACGAGGCCGGGGCCACGGTCGACCTGGCATCGGTCAGGCCGCTGGCCGTGCCGGAGCGGCGGCGGTTCCGGGTGGACTTCCGGCTGGTCACGGCTGCGGCCGGCGTGGCGCTCGCGGGGGCGGTCGCGACGGTGGTGGTCACGTCTCCGGGTGGCCAGGGTGTGGTGGCGGTGAAGCCTGTCGGCCCTGAGAGGACTGAGGTGAGGGTGTTCCTGTGCGGCAAGGGTTCGGCCATGCCCAACTGCAAGGGAAAGGGCATCACCGAGGTCCAGATACAGCGCCTGCAGTCCGTGCTGAAGAGCCCGCCCGGCGTGGAGGAGACGTACTACGAGGATCAAGCCGCGGCTTACAAGAACTTCCAGGAGGAGAATGCGGACAACCCAGGCCTCGTCAAGGCGACCAAGGTTCAGGACCTGCCGACCTCGTTCCGGGTGCGGCTGAAGACGGGTGCCGATCCTCAGCAAGTCATCAGAGCGGCGATGGACCAGCCGGGTGTGGCGCAGATAGTCGTCGATCGCCGAGCCGGTAAAGCCACGGGCATGGGCGATATCGCGGTCACCCTTTGTGGGCCTACTTCCCCTGCGGCGTCCTGCGTCACGCTGAAGGACGGCGTGTCGCCGACGGACGTCAAGGCCATCCAGGAGAAGCTGGCCGCTCTGCCTGAAGTCAAGGCGATCAACCTGCAGAGCGCCGTCGACGATCGAAAGATCCGGCCCACGTCCATCGAGCTCTGGCTGAAATCCGGCGCCGACCGGGCCAAGGTGATCAAGATCGCGAAGGGTCTGTACGGCGTACAAAAGGTCTTCGACCTGCGCTGCACCGTCGGCTCGGTGAACAAGTCTCGCGCTGCCTGCTAGGAGAAGTGCGCGGGGAGGCCTCACACTCGGCGAGGCCTCCCACGTAATGTGGCAGGCGAAGGCCGTACTACCCCCGAAGGCCGTCAGGAGGCGAGCTCGAGCCCATGGGAATGATCATGGCCGTGAGCTTCACCCGCTATGGAAGGCTCTACTACCTCGACCCCGGTGAGCACAGCCCCCAGGTTGGGGACAAGGTGTTGGTGCCGACCGACTCAGGTCCCGAGGTCGCCGAGTGCGTGTGGGCCCCGCAATATACGAGCGAAGACATAGATGGACTGCCCGTGTGCGCGGGCATTGCGGGGGAGGAGCACCTCTCACGCGACGAGGCCAACAAACGGCGCCGGGCCGAGGCGCGCAGCGTGTCCAAGCGGCTGATCAAGCGTCACTCGCTGCCGATGAAGGTGGTGGGGATCGACTTCGTCGACAAGGACAACGTCTACACGGTGTACTTCTCGGCCCCGCACCGGGTGGACTTCCGCGCCCTGGTCCGCGACCTGGCCAGGAACCTACGGGCCCGGGTGGAGCTGCGCCAGATCGGCCCCAGGGACGAGGCCCGGCTCCAGGGTGGAATCGGACCGTGCGGGCGCGACCTGTGCTGCGCCACGTTCCTGAAGGACTTCGAGCCCGTCTCGGTGCGGATGGCCAAGGACCAGGACCTGCCGGTCAATCCCCTCCGGATCGCGGGTGCCTGCGGGCGGCTGATGTGCTGCCTGAAGTACGAGCACCCGCTCTACGTCGAGACGCGCTACAGAATGCCCAGAACCGGAGCCCGTGTGACCACCCCACAGGGGGATGGAACCGTGGTGGGGCACAACGTCCCGTCCGACACGGTCACGGTCCGTCTGGACGACGGCGGCCGGCGCTGCGCCTGCCCGTCGGCCTCGGTCTGCTCGCCACGACAGCAGCACGACAAGATGTACGGAACGGAGAGCGAACGCCCCCCTGATCTGTAACAGGCGACGGGAGCGCGGGATCAGGCGTGGGTGCTCCCGGACTGGCTTGACGGGTGATCGGTACTGCGGAGTTCTTGGTTGGTCGTGACCGTCCGGTCTGCTCGCCGCTGTATTTGATTGCCGGGTGACTGGAGACCTCGCTGGCCGAGGTCTCCATGCCGGACTACAGCGGACATCTCAACGCCGCCCGAGAGCGGCTGTTGGACACTCTCGGTAAGGCGAGTCCGCGGCTGGGCAGCCCTAGTGCAGTCCCTGGATGGCGACGTGCCGCGCCCGAAGCTCCCGCTCGATCTTCCACGGCAACGTCTCCGAGTGGATCACGAGGTTCGAGGACTGTCACTCAACTCAGAGACGCGAGGGCCCTCGGTGATCCCCCACATCTCCGCGAGCCGGCCGTCGTCGATGCGGAAGATCTCGAGCAGCATGGGCTGCGCGTCGCTGTCCGGGGCTGCGATCCCCACGATGGATGAGCGGATGGCGACCTTGTCGCCGTCAACCAGAATGTCGTCCGCGACGACGTGGATATCTGGAAACCGGGCGACGATCTTGCGCCAGGAATCCTTGCCCGCCTCAAATCCTGTGGTGCCGAGCGGGTGGCTGAAGAAGCCGGGGGTGAACAGGTCGTCGGCCTGGTCGAACTGCCGGGTGTTGAAGCACTCCTGCAGCCGCAACACCAGAGCGCTCGCATCCTCGCGTGTGGTCATCGGCGTGATCTCCTCGTGGCTGGTGGCCAGATCATGGTGAACGACGCGAGCCGATAACCGGTGCGTCGCCCCGCTTACGATCGGCAGCATACGGGGCAGCGCCCCGGTTATGCTAGGGGCAAGATGTCCAGTCGACCGAGTGAGCGCGCTCCAGCGAAGTCCCCGGCGGCTCCCGGAAGCGACCGGGAGTTGCGGGCCGATGCGCGCCGCAATCGTGAGCGGGTTCTACGGACCGCACAGCAGCTGTTCGCAACGGAGGGCCTTGGCATCTCGCTCGACGAGATCGCCCGCCGTGCAGGTGTCGGTCCCGGCACCGTCCACCGGCACTTCCCCACCAAGGAAGCGCTCTACCTTGCCGTCGCGATCGATCAGCTCAGGCAGTTGGTGATGGAGGGGGAGGCGCTCGCCGACACCGACGATCCGGCTGCCCTGTTCACGCTGCTGTCCCGAATGATGGCTTCGGGCGCGGAGAACGCAGCGGTGAAGAGCGCGCTCACGGCCGCCGAGTTCGACTTGCGCAGCGCCGCCCCGAACGTCGCGACAGACCTCACGCGCCAGGTCGCGGGCCTGCTCGAGCGAGCGCATTCCGCCGGCGTCGTGCGCCCCGACCTCGCCGTCGACGAGGTGATGGCACTCGTCGCCGGCGCCTTCGCAGCAATCCGCCACGCCGACGCAGAGATCAGCCGCGAACGCTCAGCCCACATCGCCCAAATCATCCTCGACGGCCTACGCCCCCCGCCCCGATAAGCCAGCTCCGCGGGTACGCAGCAATCACCGTCAGTAATGTCGCTCCGGGCCGACCACGAGTTCAAAACAGCCACGAAGCACCTCCGGCATCATCGCCGGCAACTGGTCACCCTCAGCGTCGGTGTGCTCGCCCTGCATTCAGCACGACAAGTTGCACGGGACTGCGCCGGATTCAGCCAATGAAGGCCTGCAGTAGGAAGACCACGGAACCTAGTCCACGTCGAGGTAGCCCCCTGATCGATCGGAGTGTCGCCATGAACGAAGTGCCGCCGAACTTCCCCCAGCTGGTCGAGTACTACCAGGGTTTGGGCGAGACGGTGTTGCTCAACGACTACTTCTCCTGGACGGTTATCACACCGCTTGAAGGCACACTCAGCGTTGATGTGGTGATAGACCGCCTCGGCTATCCATCCTCTGCACTGGAGCTTGGACCTCAGCACGGACGCATGGCAAGGGAAGACCGAGACCTGTTCCTCGTGCAACTGGGCGCCAGCGTGGCAACCTTCGACTACGGGATCCCGATGCCCTGGCTCCTGCTGCGTAGCGCATTCAAGGAAGAGTCCGTCAGGCAGTGGACCTTCGGATGGGACATCGAGGCCAACAAGCAACTCACCGTCACCTACCCCGGCGCGTCAGGCGTCTGCCACTTTCCAACAGACGACGATGACGACGAGTGGAGACAAGCGCTAGGGCCGCTCCGGCAATACGAGCAAGTACTCGCCTACGTCTACGAGGAGCAGGAGAAAGGCCTGGACGACCCAACGTACGAGCAGGCCGACTACTTGGCTCAAGGCACGTGTTTCGCGATTATCGAGGCGGAGAGCGGTATCCGTTTTACCGCCGATATCTTCGACAGCCCCACAGGGGTTCTACGCCTCAGGCCCGAAGACGCCAGCTGGTGACGGCCGACCACATCCAAGGACATCCACGCCAGGCGCTGAGTGAGCTCGCACCACAATGGCGCCCAAACGCTTCCATCTCCGGCTGTCGGCGACCTCGTGCTCACCTTCGAAGCCATCCCGCTTCCCAACGGCTCCGGCCTCACCATCACCAAGTCCTCCGGGGCGCTCTCAGGACCGCTGCGGCCTGACCAAGATCGACATTGTCCACCGTGTCCTCACGAGGATTAAGGGCTATCTCAACGGAGGACTGGCCAGTCGTCGATGTGGAGGGTTGCTTCGCATCCGCCGGCGGTCGACTCGGCCGCGTGGGCAGGGGCGGCAGCGGCTCCAGCCGCGCCCACTGCGCATCGGTCGGGTCGAACCGGGCGTCACGGCTAAGTGGCCGCGAGGTCTCCGGATGAACTCTCTACCGGAGACCTCGCTGTTCACCCGGCAAACGCTGGGAACGGCTCAGGAACCGTCGGCGATGGCGACGCCCCTCGCCGGGTCAGTGCCAGTCGCTGATCTGCACGTCCCGCGGCGCCGGTGCGCCCTCGCCGGTCTCCACCAGGGACTTCAGGCTCATCAGGTACGAGCCCCACTTGGTGCTGCAGTGGTGCATGAACTCCACCGGTTCCTTCCAGCCCTGGTGCTTGAACAGCACGATCGTCCAGTCGCCCTCCTGGCGGAGGTCCCAGTCGACCGTCGTTCCGACCCATTCCTCGGGGCCCTCGACCACCCGCCACACCACGCGCTCGGACGGCCGTGCCTCGATGACCTCCATGTCGAAGCCGCCGACCGGAGGGAAGCGGAACTGGATGACGCCGCCGACCTCGCTGTTGCCCTTCGTGTCGTCGGTCCACCAGCCGGCCAGGCCGTCGATGGTCGTCAGCGCGTCGTACACCTTCTCCGGAGTCGCGGTCTTGACCCCGACCCTGTGCAGAATGTCCATCTCGACTCTCCTTGGTCTTGTCAGTCCTGTTGGGTGCGCTGGATCGCCTCGGCGATCCGCTTGATCCGGTGCAGGCGGGCGTCCCACGCCGCCCCGACCGACGACAGCTGGGCCACCGCGCGGGCGAGCTGGGCGTCGTCCACCCGGTACCGCTTCTCCCGGCCCGCCGGCGTCGCCCGGACCAGGCCGACCCGCTCGAGGACGCCGAGGTGCTTGGCCACCGCCTGACGGGTGACCGGCAGCTGCTGGCCCAGCGTGGTCGCGGTGCCGTCGCCGTCGATGAGCAGCAGGTCTAGCATTCGGCGACGTGTTGGGTCCCCGATCGCGGACCAGAGGTGGTCGTCGATCTGCTCGGTCACCGCGTTGCTCACGGCCGCTGCACCAGCTTCGCGACGTACGGTGCCAGCCGCGGCAGGTAGAAGTCCCAGCCGGTGACGTGCTCCTGGTACTGCTGCTCGAGGACGGCGACCTCCCAGCCCATCTCGCGGAAGCCGGACTCGGTCATCTTGAGCAGCGTCCCGCCGCCCGACGAGGTCAGGTCGAAGGTGACGAGCAGCGAGTTGCCCTCCGCCGCTACCTCGTCGGCCGGGTGCGTCCAGCGGAACGAGAACATCCGCGGCGGTTGCGCGTCCACGACAGTGAACTGCACCACCACCCCGCCGGCGTCGCAGTCACCGAAGACGAGCTCCCCCGTCGACCCCGGTGTCGGTTCGTACCGGGCGTCGTCCGGCCACCACTCCTTGAAGTGGTCGGGACTGCTCACTACCTCGAAGACGATCTCGGGCGACGCGTCGACGTAGATCTCGCGCTCGATGGTTCCGAACTCCATGCCCACTCTCCTGCAACGTTTGGTTGCACATCAGACTACCCCGGAAGGGCGCCATTGTGCAACCATCGGTTGCATCTCGGGGTGGGTGGTCGCCATGAGCAGGCAGAACTTCGCGTACGGCGAGCACGACGACGGCCCCAAGCGGGTGGTCGCCACGATCAGGCGGAGTTTCGCGTATGGCGAGCACGACGACGGCCTCAGGCGGGTGATTGCCGCGACCAGGCGGAGCTTCGCATACGACGAGCACGACGACGGCCCCGAGCCCGTCCAGGTGACCGTGGGCCAGCCTCAAGCCGGGCGGGCGTCGCGTGGTAGCGGTTCCTCGCGGGGCGCGTCAGACCCGAGGGGGCCGACCGCTTGGGCTCGTGTGGGCACCAGCAGCTGCGGGCATGCTTCGCGAGGTGGATGGGAGGCCATAGGGGGTGAGGCGCGAATGAGACCCCTGCTCCCGGTTCTCGCGCTTGTGGCGTTGGCGTCCGGATGCTCGGCTCCGCCTGCCGCTGGTGGGCTGGTTTGGACGGATTGCGGGGATGGGTTGGAGTGTGCCCGGCTTCGGGTGCCCTTGGACTACTCCGCGCTTGAGGGTGAGCGGCTGTCGCTCGGGGTGGTTCGATTGCCCGCGTCTGGCCGGCGGATCGGGTCGCTGGTGGTGAACCCGGGTGGGCCTGGCGTGTCGGGCATCGAGTACGCGCGGGCCGCTCGTTCGGCAGTGGATTCGGCTGTGCGGGAGCGGTTCGACATCGTCGGATTCGATCCTCGCGGGGTGGGGGAGTCTTCGCCGGTCAAGTGCCTGAGCGATGCCCGGCTGGACGCCTTCCTCTCGGCCGATCCGACACCGGATTCCGCGTCTGAGCGGGCTCATCTGGAACGGGTGTCGAAAGAGTTCGCCGACGGCTGCCGGGCCCGGTCAGGACGGTTGCTGGCCCACGTGGGCACCGCCGACACGGCTCGGGACCTGGAGTCGCTCCGGCAGGCGCTGGGGGATGCCCGGCTCACGTACCTGGGCAAGTCCTACGGCACCTTCCTGGGCGCGACTTACGCCGACATGTACCCCAACCGGGTCCGGGCCATGGTCCTCGACGGCGCCATCGATCCCGCCGTGCCCCGGCTCCGCCTCGCCGGCGAACAGGCGGCCGGCTTCGAACTGGCCCTACGGACCTACATCCAGGCGTGCCTGGCGGAACAGGACTGCCCCTTCCGCTCCCACGATCTGGCTGGTGCCCTCGCCGAGGTCTCGTCCCTGCTCCGCCGTACAGACTCACACCCTTTGCCCAGTACGGCAGGCCTACCCCAGCCCACTCGAGGCGCAGGTCCAGAAAGCGGCAACGCGCGGAAGACCGGGGAGGCGCTGGCCACGCTCGGCCTGCTCACCCCGCTCTACGACCGCAACTCCTGGCCCGAGCTAACCGAAACCCTCCGCCAAGCTCTGGCTGGCAACGGCGACCTCCTCCTCCGCAACGCCGACAACCTCGCCGGCAGACGCGACGACGGCACCTACACCAACCAAACCGAGGCCAACATGGCCATCACCTGCGCGGACGCCCCCTACCCCCGCACCCCGGCGGCCTACGCGACCGCCGGCGCCCGTGCGGCCCCTCGCTTCGGCCCGTCGCTCATCTGGAGCTACCTCCCCTGCGCCTACTGGCCCACCCCACCAACCCTGACGAACAAGCCCCCCAAGGCCCACGGCGTCGCCCCCATCCTGATCATCGGCACCACCCGAGACCCCGCCACCCCCTACCGCTGGTCCCAAAGCCTCGCCAACGAACTCGAATCCGCCCATCTCCTCACATATGACGGAGACGGCCACACGGCCTACACCAACGGCTCCCCCTGCGTGGACTCCCAGGTAGACACCTACCTCCTCACCGCCACCGCCCCACCGGACGGCACGATCTGCCCAGGGATAGGTTGATCGACGGGAGCGAGAAGTGCCCGGGCTCCTGTAGACTTTCCACGCTGTACGGCGCGCCGCCTTAGCTCAGTCGGCCAGAGCACTTCACTCGTAATGAAGGGGTCTCGGGTTCGAATCCCGAAGGCGGCTCCAGCTCAAAGGCCCCCTGTGATGATCACAGGGGGCCTTTTGCTAACACTCTTGCTAACAGTCACCTCCCAGGGCCTTGGCGAAGATGTCGGCGGCAGCGGTCTCCGCCGAGCGGATCACGTGGGCGTAGACGCGGAGAGTGATTGCGGGATCAGCGTGGCCGAGTCGGGCCGCGACGACGTGAACGGGAACGCCCGCCAGGAGCAGCATGGTCGCGTGCAGGTGGCGGAGATCGTGCAGGCGGATCAGCGGGAGCTTCTCGTCAGCGTCCTTGTTGTGAGGCTCGATCAGCTTCCTGGGCAGGTTGGTGACAGTGGTGGGGTAGATGGGGCCGCCCCACGCGGCAGGCGCCGGCCCGCTGCCGCTCCGCGGCGGGTCGACAGCGTACGAGGTGATCAGGGCAGGGGAGATGTGCGGGACCGCACGGGCGGCTATCGCGCGTCGCCGAACATGAGCAACAGCCACCAGCGCTGAGCTTCGCTGTGGAACCAGTTGCCGGTGAAGGCGTGTTCCGGGCGGTCGAGCTGGGTGACCTTGTGGATGAGGTAGAAGCCGCCGCGCGAGATCAGCTCGAAGCAGACGGGCTGGCATGAGCACGAGAACGCATGAACCCGATAGTGCTCCGGCCCTTCGGTGGTCCAGTCGAGTCGGACATGGCCTCGGCGCGGCGAGAGCGGATGCGGAGACAGCCCGAAGCAGTCACGGCCAGGCGGAATGACCACGCCGAGAGCTAGCGGGTCGGATTTGTTGCGATGAGGTACTTCCGGCGACCGTGGGATGACAACCGCGGGGACGAATACGCAAGCTGGGGAACCGCCATGTACTACCTGGCGGTCGACGAGGCGGGCAATGTCCATGAGCAGGTCGAGGTGTACGCCAACGGCAACGTCATTGCCTACGATGCCAAGCACGAAGAGGATCAATTCGGCTTCATGACGTATGCGACTCTGGACCTTGAGGAATTCGCCCCATTCGAGGTTAGTGAGCGAGAGTTCCGTACTGAACTAGGACGAATGAAGCCGCTCAACCGAGCCTAGGAACCGGTGACTCAGCGCTGAGGGCGTGCTCGGTGATCCCATGCAGTGCCTCGACATGTTTGGTGAACGCGCTGCGGCCCTGGGCGGTGAGTGACAGCCAGGTCCGGGGGCGTTTGCCGACATACCCCTTGGTGATCTTCACGTAGCCGGCCTTCTCCAGGATGGCGGCCTGCCTGGACAGTGCCTGGTCGTTCACTTCCACAGCGTCGCGCACGAATGCGAACTCCGCCTTTTCTGCCGCCGCCAGGGCCGCCATGATCGAGAATCGGAGCGGAGAGTGAATGACCTGGTCAAGCGCATGGCGGGGATGACTCATGCCCACACTCTTCGATACGTCACGTAGGCGGTCACGAGGCCGGGCGCCGCCACCAGCGCCGCACCCGGCAGCCACCAGGCAAGGTCGCCGGGGAAGAGGAACAACCCGAGGAAGAGCACGATCCCATACAAAATGGTCCAGGTACCGATCATCACATAGTGCGTCTTCGCCATCCCACGGTAGGAAACCGGCTGCCGGGCGGCGAATATGCTCAGCGCGGCGATGGCGAGAATCCAGATCACCGAGCTGACGATGACGCCCAGTGGAACCTCCAGCAGGCCGAGCGCGAGGACCATCGCGAACGACGCCGCCCCATACATCAGTTGGTAGTAGACCACCCAGCGCGAGTGCCTGTTCATCATCGTCTTGAGCCGCTCTGCCTGTGCCAAGGCAGCCGCGGGATCCAGATCATTCGTCTCCATGTATACCACTGTGCCAAGTACTTGGCATATCGGCAAGTACTTGGCAATGAAGAACTTGCACTCAAGAGGCAGCTCTGATCCCAGAGAGTGAAGATCGGTGGGTTCACCAGGGCCCAGCTGTCGTGATCTTGCTAACGCGGGTGCTGACAACAGCCAAGGACGACCATGGACGCTCGTGGATTGGCCGATCTCCACAGTGATGCCTGAGCTGGGGCGCCGGAGGATTGTGGACGGCTGTGGACGATCATGCGGAATCTCGTAATGAAGGGGTCTGGGGTTCGAATCCCCAAGGCGGCTCCACAGGTGAAAGGCCCTCTCAGATGATCCGGGAGGGCCTTTTCCGATCTTGTACAGCAGCGAAATACAGCTACGAGTCAGCCGCTTGTTCAGGCGCTTGAGGGCCTTGCAGGTCTCGGGGGATGGGACCTGCGTGTAGACGTTCATGGTCACGGCGATCTGCGAGTGGCGCAGGATGCGCATCGCCACGCGAGGGTGGACGTCGAGGGTGGCCAGGAGCGAGGCGCACGTGTGGCGGGTGTCGTGGACGCGTATGCGCGGGACGCCGGCCTTGCGGCAGTGCATCTCGAAGGACCGGTTGAAGTTGCGTGGTTCGATCGGGGTGCCGTGCTTGGTGGTGAAGACGAGCCCGCTCTCGTGCCAACCGTCGTCGGCGTCCTGGCGGGCTTGGGCGCTCACGCCTAGCCCGAGAAGTGGGAGCGAGGCCGCCGAGCCCGCCGTTTTGGTGTTGTCGCGGTGGAGGAGTTGGCCGTTGAGAACCATCCCGATCCCCGTAGACACCGCTCGCCTGAGCTTCATCTGCGCGAAGGCACCCCGCCCCCGCCTGGTCAACCAGAACATCGGCAGATCAAGACCGACAAGGACGGCAACACGATCTACGAAACCGTCCTGATGGCCGAGGGCACCCTTGGCCGCCTCGAACTGGTCAAGGTCAACACCACCAGCGAGCCGAGCATCATCCAGAGCCAGGATGTGATCCCGCGCGGCATGCTCGGCTACGTCTGGGAGATCTCGCAGGGCGGTCAGGCCCGCTGGGGCATCAGTTGCAAGGCGGCCGACATCGTCCCTGCCGGGGGCGGCTGGTCGGGTTGCTCGCTAACAGCTTCTACGTCAACTCTCCCGGGAGCTCCTGGTTACGCGCGGTCGCTTTGGGCCGTGTGGATCAGTTCTTACCGGCACCCCGGAGGAAGATCCCGAACTTGGCGTCGGTGAACCAGGCGGGCACCGGTCGAGCGGTCACAGCACGTCCACGAAGACCGGGTTGGCGTAGAACCACAGGTCGTTCCAGGGGTTCTCGTTGGGACCCGTGTCGGCGGCCGGCTCAAGGCCCCCGGCCGCGCTGCGCTTGCCGTCGGTGCCGCGCAGCCGGAAGTAGAACGGCTCACGGACGTCGCGGAACCTGTAGTGGAACTCGGCGACCCGGCCTCTGCCGCGCGGCGTGAACGACTCGACGATCCGCACGTCCGGGGCGGTGAAGGTGTCGGGGTCCGCGGCGGAACCCGTGACGGCTCCCCGGATCAGGTCCAGTCTGGCCAAACTGGGCACGTCGTCGTTGGCGTTGGGGCGACCCGCCAGGTCGACGGAGATGGTGACGGTGACGTCGTCGCCGCGGCGCACCGACAACCGGCCGCCGAGGGTGACCGGGGCGTTGCCGGGGGCGTGCGCGTCGACGTGCAGGCCGTCGATCAGTCCGCCCATCGACACCCAGACGCGACCGGCCTTGAGTGCCTCCATGACCGCGCCGTGGCTGCGCGAGGCCGCGCCGACGACGGTCCTGCTGAACTGGCCGGGCCAGAAGTCGGCGTGCCTGATCGGGACGCCTCCGTCGATCGGGTCCGGGTACTTCCCGTGCTGGTCGTACCAGTCGCCGGGCCGCTGGGGCTCGACGGTCGTGTCGTTGTTGTAGAAGTGGCCGTCGGAGTTGGCGGTGATCCACCAGCCCTTGCCCTCGGCGAGCATCGAGTCCCACATGCCGCCCAGGATGCCGGTCATCGAGTCGAAGCCGCCGTAGGTGGGATAGTGCTCGGGCCGCCAGCCGGTCCACGAGTTCGCGTCCGCCGTGTTGTTGAAGTCACCGCGGGCCCTGGGTTCGTTCTGGGCGCCGGGCGCGCCCTCCATGCCTACCGCGATGTCCGGGGCCGCGTCACGGAAGGCCCGCAGGTCGCGCGGCGAGAACCGGCCGCGCCGCATCACGTGGTTGATCAGGAACAGGGCGGAGTCGGCCGAGCCGGTCTGCAGGGCGGTCTCGAGCCAGCCGAGCGCCTCCAGGGCCTTGGCCTCGTTGGCCGGGGTGCTCGCGCCGGTACCGTTGATCCTGGAGTCGAAGAGCCGCTCGAATGCGCGCAGCAGCTGGATCTCGTCGCGGGCGCCGTCGAAGAACACCGTGGCGTGCTCGCCTCCGGGAACGTTCCACTCCAGCCCCTGCCACAGCAGCAGCTCCGGGTGCCTGGCGCGGGAGGCGACGATGTCGGCGTAGGTGGACTCGACCGCGAACTTCTCGTGCGCGGCGTGCCCGTGGTCGGTGATGACCAGCCAGTCCACGCGGCCATGCTTGATGGCGCCCGCGGCCTGCTGCTCGATGGTGTACATGCCGTCGTAGCTGTACTGCGTGTGCACGTGGTGGTCGCCGGCGAGCCAGTGGTAGTAGCGCGAGCCCCCGGTGGCGGCGGCGGGGCGCGCGGCGGCGAGCCCGCCCAGGGCGGTCACCCCCAGGGTGGCGGCGCCGAGCAGGCCGCTGTTCAGCAGGAAGCGGCGTCGGCTGAGGTCGCCGGGCGACAGCTCGTTCTCCGCCACTGACAGGTCCGCGAACGCGGCCGTGCCTTCGGGAACGTCGTGGGCATGCTCATGGGAGTGAGCGGCATTGCGGCACATGGGGGATACCTTCCTGGAGTGCTTCATTCAGAGATGCTGGGAGCGCCGTTCTCGATGTGGCCCATGAGCCGGCGGAGGAAGTGGGGGTCCTCAGGGCAGGTGATCGACACGTCCTACCAGCCGTGCGCATCCTTGCAGCGGATCGTGACGGTTTCGGGCCGGTCCGGGTGAACGGTGAGTGGGTCGCCGGCGATGCGCACGTGAACGATGTGTCCGGTGAGGTTCTCGATCTCGAGCGTGACCGCCCGCGGGTCCGCCGTGATGCAGCCGCGGAGCGCGATGAGGTCTCCGGACGAGCCGCGCAGCACCGTGCGCGCCGACATGGTGCACGGCGACACTCGGCACCGACCCCGCCATCGTGACCCACGGCACGGGATCGAGCCGAGCTCATGCCCCTGCGTCGTGTCCGTGCGACGCCTGCGTCCGACCTTCCATGAGTTCGGTCAGCTTCCAGGGTGCTTTTCGTCGGGATCGAGCTCAGCCGACGTAAGAGGTGGGTTTACAGGGTGATCTCAGGCGGAGAGCAAGACGCCGAAGAAGAGCGCGGCCAGTGCGGTCAGCCCGCTCAGAGCTCCCAGCGCAGCCATGGAGCCCTTGGTCTTCGCTCGGGTGTGAAGGTACGCCGCGATTCCTGAGAGGGCCACAATGACCAACTTCACATTGAGGGTCGTCTTATAGGCCGGATCATCGTTGCCGTCGGCCAGCATGTTCCACACGCCCGTCGCGAGCAGGACAGCGAACGCGGGCCAGGCCACCCGGTTGAAGGCGTTGGCGGCGACCTTGGTGACACCGTCGGCGGTCCGGCGCAGCGCGGGGACCAGGAACGCAAGGGTGAACTGCCCACCCACCCAGATGGTGGCTGCCAGCACGTGCAGGAAGACACGGACTGTGTCGAGCGATACGGAAAGCACGAAATCAACCTAGTGGCCACCCTCGCCCCCGCCCCGAGGGGTCAAGCGCTTCCCTGCGTTGACCTCGCGGTCGTTACGCAACACAAGGTTGCGGATCGCCGGCGTGACCGCTAGAGTCATGCGCAACCGATGGTTGCTTATTTGGGGGTCCGTAGTGGAGTTCGGAAAGTTGGAGCGCGCGATCCGCATCGACGCGGCACCGGAGATCGTGTTCGATGTGGTGAGTCGTCCCGAGCACATCAAGGTGTGGTGGTCCGATGACGCGTCGTTTGAGTCTGAGCCAGGCGCGGTCGGCGAACTGGTGTGGGGCGACCGCGCCGGAGTTGAACCGATCACGGTGGTCGACGTGGATCCGCCCCGCAAGTTCGCGATCCGCTGGGTCGCTCCTGATGGTCAGCTGCCCGATGCAGACAACTCCCTCCTGATCACCTTCGAGCTCGAGCCCTCCGGTGACGGCACGATTCTGCGCCTGACTGAGAGCGGCTGGCGGGAGAAGGGCTGGGAAGCCGCTGTGCTCGAGGAGGCCTTCCACGACCACGAGCGTGGCTGGGACATGTTCCTGCCCAGACTGCAGATCTACGCCTCTTCCATGGTGGCGCGATGACCGTCGCCGTCGACGACGAACTCTGGTCGGCGATCGGTGACCCGATCAGGCGCCGCCTGCTTGACCTGCTGCTCGCGGAAGGAGTCGGTACGCCGACCAGCCTGAGCGATCGTCTCCCGATCTCGCGCCAAGCGGTCACCAAGCACCTGGGCGTCCTCGATCGCGCAGGCCTCGTACACGCGACACCGATGGGCCGCGAGCGGCGCTACGAAGTTGACGAGGCGCAGCTCGCCCGCGCCGTCCGGCAACTGAATGAAGTCGGTAAGACCTGGGATGCGCGACTGAACCGCATCAAGCGCATCGCAGAACTGATCCAGCGTCAGCAACACGACTGACCAACAGGCCGCCTCGTATGCCGTGGCGATCGGCACCTTCGCCGCCTCGTCTGCGGTGATCTCCATCCTGGTCGCCTGGGCCGCCGGCTTCCTGAAGCCTCCGGTAATTGCGGACGCGACAGAACTCGCAGCGGCGACGGTGTGACCGTCGAGCCCGCGTAATCATTCGGAAGAATCAATCACCTTTGGAGGACCATAAATGAGTGGATTGCTGCTTAGCGATAAGAACGCTGTGATCTATGGAGGCGGAGGCGCTATCGGCGGCGCAATCGCCCGGGTATTCGCCCGTGAAGGCGCGAGGGTCTTCATCGCGGGGCGGACGCAGGCGAAGCTCGACGTCGTGGCGCGTGATATCGCCGCCACGGGCGGAAAAGTCGAGACCGCGCAAGTTGACGTTCTCGACCAGCAGGCGGTCGAAAAGCACGCCGATGCGGTCGCGGCTACGGCCGGCAGCATCGACATCGCCCTCAACGCCGTGAGTGTCATGCACGACCAGGGGACTTTGCTGGCGGACCTCTCGCTGGAGGAGTTCATGCGGCCGATTGATGGATTTCTGCGGACGCTGTTCATCACCAGCAAGGCTGTGGCACCCCACATGGGTCGCGAGCGTCCTGGCGTCATCCTGACTTTGTCCGAGCCGGGTTCCAAGCTGGCTGTGGGCGGCATCTTGGGGCACAGCGTGAGCGCGGCCGGCAAGGAGGCCTTCTCGCGGGTTCTGGCCGCGGAGCTGGCACCCAGCAACATCCGGGTGATCGGCATCCGTCCACACGCTGTCGTCGATGCGCCGGCGGCGGGTTCCTACACCAAGGACCTCTTCAAGCAAACCGCGGCAGCGGCCGGGCAGTCGGTCCAGGAAATGCTCGAAGGCGGGGGGATGGTGCAGGGGACTCTTCTCAAGAGGCTGCCCACGCTCTCTGAAATCGCAGAGACGGCCGCGTTCCTGGCTTCAGATCGAGCTGGAGCCATGACCGGAGCAATCGCCAATCTGTCCGCCGGCGCACTTGTCGACTGAGACCGCTATGTCCGATCAGGCCGACAAGGCCAAGCTGCTTCGTTCCCTGCATATCCCGGGCGCTCCGCTGGTGCTGCCGAACGCCTGGGATGTGGGCAGCGCCCGCGCCGTCGTCGACGCAGGCTTCCCGGTGGTGGCGACCGCGAGCAACGCGATCGCCGCCGCTCTGGGCTACGACGACGGTGAGGGTGCCCCGAGCGAGGAGATGATGTTCGTCGCCCAACGCATCGCGGCCTCTGTCGACGTGCCGGTCACCGTCGACGCCGAGGCCGGCTACGGGATGGCGCCGGAGGAGCTGGTCGAACTGCTGATCAGGATCGGAGTCGTCGGCTGTAACATCGAGGACAGTGATCACGCCAACGGCGGCCTGATCGACATCGATGTCCGCGCCACCTACATCGCGCAGATGCGCGCAGCCGCCGACCGTACCGAGGTGCCGCTGGTCATCAATGCCCGGATCGACTCCTTCTTCCCCACCTCGCCTCTGGCCGAGGATCAGAAGCGTGCCGATGCGATCAGCAGGGCTGAGGCGTACTGGTCGGCCGGCGCTGATTGTGTGTTCCCTCCCGGAGCCGGGCGGGACGACCTCCGGGCCATCGTCGCCGAGGTCGGCGCGCCGGTGAACGGTGGTCTTCCGCTGAAAGGCGGGTCATTGGACGGGCTTCGTGCAATCGGTGTGGCCCGGGTCTCCGTGGGGCCCCAGCTGTACCGCAGCGCACTCGACCACCTGCGCACCGAACTCCAGCCTCTCTTCGAGGTACGGAAGTGACGGACCGCACGACGTACGCGGTTCACTGAGTGATCAGGCGCATCCGCTGGATGTCGATCCCGGCGGGGGAGATCGTGGCCTCCAGACCGTCCTCGGGCACGCGCCAGCGGCCGGGGAAGGCCTCCCGCAGCACCCGGATCGCGACGACCGCCTGGCTGGTGGCGAGTCGCAGGCCCAGGCAGACGTGGATGCCCGTGCCGAAGGAAAGGTGCGGGTTGGGGTCGCGCGTGGCGTCGAACGCGTCGGGGGCGGCGAACACCAGCGGATCCCGGTTGGCGCGGCGGATCGAGGCCACCACCCGCGCCCCGGGTGGAAGCGTGACGCCGTCCACGTCCACCTGGGTGGTGGTGAAACGTTCCGTGCCGCCCACCGGCGGCAGGTAGCGCAGCACCTCCTCCACCAGGCCGGGCGTCGGCGCCGCGGGGAAGCGTTCCAGGCACAGGACCGCGAGGTAGATCAGCCTGGTCGTCGTCTCGTGGCCCATGACGATGAGCGTGGTGACCAGATCGAGCAGTTCGCTCTCGTCGAGCGCCGCCGCCAGGGCCGGGATCATGCCGCCTCTCGGCTTGGCGACCACCTCGCGGATGCAGGTACGCAGTTCGGCCAGGTCCTGGTAGAAGCGCGCCTGCCGTACGGGGTCCTCGGCGAAGGCGCCGGCGAACTCGGAGATCGTGATCGTCCAGCGGACGAAGTCAGCCCTGCGTTCTGGTGAGATGCCGAGCAGCCCGGCGAGCGTGGCGACCGTCAGCGGTGAAGCGAACCCGTCCACCACCTCACCGGGACCCTCGGCCAGCAGCTTCCTGGAGGTCTCGGCGATGGAGGGCTCCAGGGCCGACACAGCGCGGGGAGTGAAAACCCTGGCCACCAGGCGGCGTAACTCGTGATGGCGGGGCGGATCCAACGACGGCAGGCTGCGCAAGACGGGATTGTCGTGGTGAGGTGCCGGATGTGCGCCGTGGGTCAGTTCATCGGAGGAGAAGGCACCGTGGTCGCTGAGGATCCTGCGGACATCAGCGTGCCGTGAGACCACCCACGCCTCGAACCGCTCATCGAACTGGACCGGGCCGGGCGCGGGTGGATGGGCGAAGATACGTTCCTTGACGGACATGCACTCCACGCTGAGCGAACGGCCTGGCAAACCGCTGCCAGATCGCTGCCAGCCACACTGGGGCAGGCCGTCATAAGGATCCAGCCGGCTCAGGTAGGTGGGACGGTTCGGGTGCCGCGGGCCTGGGTCGGTGGGTCGATGCCCCAGCTGATGACGCGTCGCGGGTGGATGCGGATGATCGCGCCGGGCAGGCGGGCTGCGCTGTCGGATGGCGCATCGATGGCCTCGGCGACGCCGCGGACCTCTAAGCAGCGGATGCGGTCCATGCCGCCAGGCATGTCGTCGAAGACGACGGCGACGTGTGGATTGGCCTGGACGTTGCGGTACTTACGGCTGGCGGCCATGTTGTGGCCGCCGATGTCGATTGTGTTGGTAGTGGGGTTGAAGTAGCAGGACACGGGGTTGACCTGAGGGCTACGGTCTGGCGCGACCGTGGCCAGTCGGCCGAGTTTCTGCGTCGTGATGTAGCGGGCCTCGCCGTCGGTGAACACGGTCGCCTCGTTCGACCTCACGTCGTCACCAGCACGATTTTGCCTCGTACGTGGCCGGTCTCGATCTCCCGATGCGCTGAGGGGGCCTCGTCGAGGGTGAACCGCTTCCAGATCGGTACCACGAGGCCCTTCTCGTACAGGGAGACCAGGCCCGCGAGCCGTGCGGCGGAGCGGTCAGTACCTACCCTGCGTACTCCGAGGCGTTGCTCGGCCTGCCAGTCGACCAGGGTGACGGCACGGTCTGGTGTGCCGAGCAGCCGCACGGAAACGTCGTTGGCCTCGCCGCCGACGCAGTCGAGCGCCGCGGTTATGCCGTCGGGCACGAGTTCTTTGACTCGGTCGGCGAGTCCCGGCCCGTAGGTGACCGGCTGCGCGCCGAGGTCGGTGAGGTACGCGTGATTCCGCTCGCTCGCCGTACCGATCACTGTGGCGCCGCGTGCGACCGCAAGCTGCGTCGCGAATGAGCCGACACCGCCGGCGGCTGCGTGAATCAGAAGCCGGTCACCAGCGGTGACTTCGAGGGCGTCGAGGGCGGTGTCGGCGGTCTGCCCGCTGGCGGACAGTACTCCGGCTTCCGGCCAGGGCATCAACGCGGGCTTTTGTACGGCGTTCGTCGCCGCTACCACGACGGTGTCGGCATAGCCGATGGCGTCGACGAACGCGATGACCTCGTCCCCGACGGCGAACCCGGTGACGGCGGCTCCGACCGCGTCCACGACACCGGCCACCTCGTTGCCCAGCTGTGCAGGGAAAGTGGCCTGCTTGTACTGGGCGAATGCGCCACTCCGGTATCCCGCGTCGAAGGGCTGAACGCCGGCCGCTCTCACCCGGACCCGGATCTGGGTGTCGACGGGCCACGGATCGTCGACGTCAACGACGTGCAGTACCTCCGGGGCACCGTACTCGGTGAACACCACGACTCTCGCCATATCTCTCGTCCTCCTTGAAGTGCTCAACACGGCTAGACGGAGTATCAATCAAACAGATGACATTCGTCAATCAACTGATTACATGATGTACTGGAAGGGTGCCGATCAAGGTAGTGACGAAGGACTCTCGCCGTCGCCTCAGCGCGACCAAGCACCTTGAACGCCGAGTTCGACGCCAAGGGCTTACTCAGGAGCGCGCACCGCGGGCAGTGCTGCCCGCGCCGGGGTCGACCAGCAGTTGATCGCCTACTGTTTCGGGGGCAAGCAGGGCCTGCTCGATGAGCTAAGGCGCGGCTGGTCCGCCAAGCGCGATGCATTCGCCGAGCAGTAGTGCGGCGACCGCCTCCGGGGCCTCGTGCATTGCGTCGTGGCCGGTTGGGAGGTCATGGACCTGCCACTCGGGATCGGCTTGGAGTCGGGTGCGGAGTTCAGCGAACGGCGTCCGGTCTTCCCATCCCGAGCAGTAGATGAACTCCCGACGGGGGACCTGGGCGAGCGCGCCTGTGAGCCGGATCGTTTGCAAGAACGAGGCCAGGGGATGGGGACGGCGGCGGGGATCGCCGCCGTCCGGCGGTCGGACGGCGTAGCCGGTGGTCGCGGCGCCGGCAGCGAACGCTTCCCGGTAGCGCTCGGTCGTTGACGACCAGCACGACTCGCCATCGCGCGGTACGTAGGCGTCGAGATGCACCAGTCGTGAGATCCGGCCGTCAGCGCGATCGGCGGCGGCGTCGATCACCATCCCGCCGTAGCTGTGGCCGACCAGCGTCGCGCTGGTGATGTGGGCGCGATCGAGGAGCCGCAATACGTCGTCGGCGTGCGTGTCGAGGTTGGCGCTCGCGACCGTCGCGTTGTCGTCGTCTGGCCGCAGACCGGTCAGGGTCAGGGCGTGAACGGCATGACCGGCACGCTCCAGCAGCGGAACCACCGCCTCAAACGACCAGGAGCCGTGCCAACCGCCGGGCACGAGGACGAACGTCGCCATGCGTTTCTCCTTCTCTCAAGCCGCGGCATCGAGGCACGCTGCCTCGGGCGCTCTGCGCGACCGAAGACCACTCCGCATGGAGACAGTCTCACCAGATCAAGGTGTGGCTTGCTACCGATAGAATGCCAACCGATGCCTGTTCGCCGCCAACCTCGCCCGATCGCCGGTGTGACGTCGTATGTGTGGCCGTCTGGCGGACGCCACCTCTGGCCATCCGGCGAAACAAGCGCAGTGCAGTCGCACGAACGGGGACACCTGGTGTACGCAGCCAGCGGCGTCTTGGCAGTTCACACCGGGCGCGGCACGTCGATCGTTCCCGCCAACCGGGTCGCCTGGACCCCCGCCGGGTTCACGCACTACCACCGCGCTCACGGCGACACCGATATGCGGATCGTCTTTCTCGCGCCATCCCTCGCCCGGCTCATACCAGACCATCCCGCCGTGTTCCTGGCCTCCGACCTCGCCCGCGAGGTCCTGCTCGCCCTGACCGGCCCCCGCAACTACGACGACGCCGCGCCCCACTACAGCCGCTCCGCGCGCTCTCGCCTCCTTCGAGTCCTCGTCGACGAACTCCGCGAAGCACACGAACAGCCACTGCATCTGCCGGTGCCACGGGACGACCGACTGCAAGCCATCGCCCGGATGCTGTACGAGACGCCGGCAGACAACGCCACGCTGGCCGAACTCGGGAAGACGATCGGAGCCAGCACCCGCACCCTCAGCCGACTGTTCCGCAACGAACTCGGCATGACCTTCTATGAGTGGCGCACGCAGCTACGCATCCACCGCGCGCTCGTGCTGCTCGCCGACGGCCACGACACCACCCAAACCGCCTACGCCTGCGGATGGGCCAACCCCAGCAGCTTCATCGCAGCGTTCACCAACATCATCGGAACGACCCCGGGCCGCTACCGGACCAGTCGCCAGACCACCGCCTACGCATCTCACCTCCCGACGGTGGTCAAGTCCTCGGGTTGATTCGTACTCGCACCCCGCCGGCGCTCGGATTCAGTCTGTGGCGATTCTGCGCTCCTCGGGGGTGATGGGGAGGTCGTTGATGCTGGCGTAGCGCTTGCGCATCAGGCCGTTCTCGTCGAACTCCCAGTTCTCGTTGCCGTACGCGCGGAACCACTGGCCGTCGGCGTCGTGATACTCGTACTCGAACCGCACCGCGATCCTGTTGCCCGTCCAGGCCCACAGTTCCTTGCGCAGCCGGTAGCCCAGCTCTCGCTTCCACTTGGCGGTGAGGAACTCGACGATCTCCTGGCGGCCGTTGATGAAGAGGTCACGGTTGCGCCATTCGGAGTCCTCCGTGTAGGCGAGCGCGACCTTCTCGGGATCCCGGGTGTTCCAGGCGTCCTCGGCGAGCTGGACCTTGCGCCTGGCGGTCTCCTCGGTGAAGGGCGGCAGTGGTGGGCGCTGTTGGGCGGTCATGGCGATGTTCCTTTCAAGTGAGAGAACGGTCGTTCTCCTCTGTACTCTAGGAGAACGATGGTTCTCACGCAAGGGTGGCCAGGCTGTGGACGTGGAAACGGCTAGGGAACGGGTGCTGGACGCGGCCGAGGAGCTCTATTACGGCATGGGCGTGCAGTCGGTCGGAATGGACGCGGTCCGCAACGCCTCGGGTGTGTCGCTCAAGCGGCTCTACCAGCTCTATCCCTCGAAGGGCGACCTGGTCGAGGCGTATCTGCGGCGCCGTGACGCCCGCCTGCTGCGCAGGCTCGCCGACCACGTCGACACGGTGGACGGTCCGCCCGAGGAGCGGGTGCTGGCGGTCTTCGACTGGCTGTACACGTGGTTCAGCGAGCCCGCCTACCGGGGCTGCGCGTTCATCAACTCCTTCGGTGAACTCGGCGCCACCTCGCCGGCGGTGGTCGAGGCCGCCCGGGCCCACAAGGAGGCCTTCCGGCGCTACGTCGCCGGTCTGGTGGCCGACGCCGGGTTGCCCGCCCCGCTCGCCGACCAGCTCGCCCTCCTCGCCGAGGGCGCCATCACCACCGCCGCCATCTCCGGCACCCCCGAACCCGCCCACCAGGCCCGTGACGCCGCCCGCACCCTGCTGTCCGTCGTCCGTAGCCCCCGCGAAGCCGCCAACACGGCCCAGTCCTCCGCCGATATCCCGGCCTGATCACCTGGTACGGCTGCGCGGTCTCCATACCTACGTACGTAGGAATAGGTACCCATACGGGGATGTATCCCGTCCCGGGTTGGGGGTCCTTATGCACATGCTGGTGACATCAATAAACCTGTCATGACCCAGGCGAGGAACCTAAGGAACGAACCATGTGCCAGCACCAGCCTCAGTGCCCATCCGCGTACGCCTCAGACCACGATGCCGCCTGTCTGGTGGCTTTCCATCCAGAGCAGGGATGGGGCCTGCTCTGCAACGGCGTGGTGGTCTTCGAGGACACCGGTGAGCTCCTGCCCGACGGGCGCAGCGTTCCCGCCCACCGCGACCACTACGGATGTGCCGCATGAACCAGCCCGCCGTCATGGACTTGAGCACGCCTTGGCAGACCGACTCACCGCCGGAGCAGGTGGTCGGCTCGTTCCAGGAGCCAAGCGATCATTTCGCCTCCTGGCCGCTCACGCCCGCCACGTCCTCGGTGCCACTGGCTCGACGTCTCACACGTGACCAGCTGGCCGCCTGGGGGCTGGACGGGCTGGGTGAGGTTGCCGAACTGCTGGTCAGCGAGCTGGTCACGAACGCGTTGTGCCATGCGCACGGACCGTACCGGCTCAGCCTGTGGGCCATTGACGGCCTGCTGCGGTGTGAGGTCGAAGACGGGTATGCCGCGCCGCCGCACGTCCGGCACCCGTGCGCCGAGGACGAGAACGGCCGCGGGATGAACGTGCTCGAGCTGATGGCCTGCTGCTGGGGCAGCGAGCGCACGCCGGAGGGAAAGATCGTCTGGTTCGAGTTCCCCGCCGGATGATCCCCACGCGGCGGGCTCTCAGGCCATCCGGTGCGTCAGGTGGTCGGCGACGCGTAGGGCGTTGGCCATCGCGGTGAGCGCCGGATTGACCGCTCCGATGCTCGGGAAGAAGCTGGTGTCCACGACGTAGAGGTTGTCGACCTCGTGCGCCTTGCAGTTGACGTCGAGCACCGAGTCGGCCGGGTCGGTGCCGAACCGGCAGGTGCCCGCCTGGTGCGCCACCGCGGCCACGGGCACGTCCATGCTCATGTAGAAGTTCTTGCTGAGCACGTGGTGGGCGGCCATCCCGATGTGGTTCAGCACTGTGCGCAACTCGCGGTAGAGCCCGTCCGCCTCCGCGTCGTTCGTCTGCCGGTAGGCGAGGTGGATATTGCCGTCGCTGTCGACGGTGACGCGGTTGTCCGGCTTTGGGACGTCCTCGGTCGTCAGCCAGAAGTCGACCGCGTGCCGGGCGACCTCGTCCAGGCTCCAGCGCGGCGCGAGCTTGGTGAGCTTGGGCTCCTCACCCTTCATCGCCATCGCGTTGGACTTGCCGAGCATCTGGATGTTGCCCAGCGGCCATTCGCGGCCATCCCCCGGGAAGTAGAAGTCGTTCAGGCCGAGCGTCTTCTGGAACACCGTGCCGTTGCGCTCCTTGTCCAGCGCGACGATGGCCTTGCTGTTGTGGAACATGTAGTTGCGGCCGACCTGGCCGGAGCCGTTCGCGAGGCCCGCCGGGTGCTCGTCGGAGGCCGACCGGAGCAGGATCTTGGCGCTGTTGGCGGCGCCGGCCGAGACCACGACGATGTCGCCTTCGTAGAACTCCTGGACGCCTTGGCGGTTGACCTGCACGTATCTGACGTTCCGGCCGGAGGCGTCCGTGACGAGACGTTCGACCTCCGCGTTCACCAGGAGCGTCACGTTCGGATGGCGTAGCAGCGGCCGTACGGCGATGATGTCGGCGTCGGCCTTGGCGTGTACGAGACACGGGTAGCCGTCGCACGTGGCGCACCGGATGCACGTGCTCACGGGGCGGTTGGCCTCGTCGAGAAGGATGCCGCACGGGGCGTGGAACGGGTGGTAGCCGCCGGCGCTGAGCGCTTCTGAGATCTGCTGGATCCGCGGCTCGTGGGAGACCGGCGGCCACGGGTAGTCCTTGGAGCAGTGGCCTTCGGTCGGGTCCTCGCCGTGGACGCCGTGCACCTGGTACAACCATTCGGCCTCGGTGTACCAGGGCTCGAATTCGTCGTAGCCCACCGGCCAGGCGGGTGACAATCCGTCCGCGTGCCGTAGTGGGCCGAAGTCCTCGGGGCGGAGCCGGTACAGCGCCGCCCCGTACAGTTTGGTGGCGCCGCCGACGTAGTAGTGGGCCTGCGGCTGGAAGGGCTTTCCGGCGGAGTCGTACCAGATGTCGGGGGAGATGTACCGGCCCTCGACGAACACGGGGCCAGGGTCCCAGTTCTCGACCTCCCTCGTCAGGAAGTCGCCGCGCTCGAGCAGCAGGATGCGTTTGCCGGACTTCGCCAGCGCGTGCGCGAGCGTTCCGCCGCCGGCACCGCTGCCCACGATGATCACGTCGTAGTGGTCGGTCATGGAACCACTCTCGGATCGGCTCCCCGCGTTCGCATCACCCGCGTCGGGTGGTCGCCACGCTCCGTGAGATTGAACGGCTGCAGGTCGGGGCAGGAAGTTCTCGAACCGGCACGATGCCCGCTTGACCTGCCTTAAAAGGAACTCGGGGCGATCGGCTGAGACGGCTGACACAGCCACAAGATCAGCTCACTTTGAGGACGGTGTCATGTCCTGCAGCACGGAGAAGTCCACGAATACGGCCACAGAGCGCTGACGCGCGGGTCACCGCCGCCCTGTTGGGGGAGCAGATGAACGTTGACCTCGCGCGGTTGCAGTTCGCCTTCACCACGATCAACCATTTCTTGTACGTTCCCATCTCGATCGGGCTGGGATTCCTCACCGCGATTTTGCAGACGGCGTGGTTTCGCACCAAGCGTGAGGACTACCTGCGCCTGACCCGGTTCTTCGGCACCCTGCTGGTCATCAACATCGCGATCGGTGTCGTCAGCGGCATCGTCGAGGAGTTCCAGTTCGGGATGAACTGGTCGGCCTTCTCGCGCCTGGTCGGCAACGTCTTCGGGGCGCCGCTCGCGATGGAGGGCCTCGCCGCGTTCTTCTTGGAATCGACGTTCCTCGGCGTGTGGCTGTTCGGCTGGGACAGGCTGTCGCCCAGGCTGCACCTGCTGTCGATCTGGCTGGTGGCGTTCGGTGGCATGCTGTCGGCGCTGTTCATCATGGCCGCCAACTCGTGGATGCAGCATCCCGTCGGCTACACGATCGACGCCGCGACCGGCATGCCGCACCTGAACGACATCTGGGCGCTGCTGACGAATCCGGTGTTCGTGTGGGGGTACGCGAAGGCCGTGCTGGCCTCGCTCGTCACCGGCGCGACCATCATGCTGGCGGTCTCGGCCTGGCAGTTGCGACGCGGCAAGACTCCTGAGGTGTTCGCCCGCTCCGCACGGATCTCGCTCATCGTGCTGGTTCCGGCGATGTTCCTCACGATGGTGGTGGGCGACGCGCTCGGGGTGATCGAGGGCAAGTACCAGCCCATGAAGATCGCGGCCGCCGAGGCCCAGTGGGAGACGTGCCAGCCGTGCTCGTTCTCGCTGTTCCAGATCGGCGGCGGCAAACAGGACCAGAACCCGATAAAGATCATCGCTGTTCCGCACATGCTGTCCGTGCTGGCCACCAACGAGTGGAACGGCAAGGTGGTGGGCCTGAACGAGCTGCAGCAGCAGTACACCCAGCAGTACGGGCCCGGCGACTACGTCCCGAACGTCTTCATCCAGTACTGGTCGATGCGGGTGATGGCCTACGCCGGAGGGCTGGTCCTGCTGCTGGGCCTGTGGGGCCTGTGGCTGAGCCACAAGAAGAAGCTGGCCCGGTCCTCCAGGTTCCTGTGGCTGGCGACGTGGGCGTCCGTGCTCCCGTTCGCCATGAACACCGCGGGCTGGCTGCTGACCGAGAGCGGCCGGCAGCCCTGGGTCGTCCAGGGGATCATGCTGACCAGGGACGGCATTTCGCAGTCCGTCAGCACGGCCGAGACGGCGATCACCCTGGCGGGCTTCGTCCTGCTCTACGGGATTCTCGGCACAATCTTCCTCTTCCTGATGTTGC
The DNA here is from genome assembly GCF_044457685.1 of Nonomuraea sp. NPDC050536. Lineage (NCBI taxonomy): Bacteria > Bacillati > Actinomycetota > Actinomycetes > Streptosporangiales > Streptosporangiaceae > Nonomuraea > Nonomuraea sp. NPDC050536. Next base: position 19,622 of record NZ_JBITHD010000037.1, on the reverse strand, counting down.
GGTACGCCCGCGAGCAACTCCCACCGCCCCGCGCGGAGGCTGACATGGACGGCCCGCTACCGGCCATCCAGTATTGAGGTGTCAGTGGATCTCGTCACATTCTGGTTCATCGTCATCACCCTTCTGTGGAGCGGCTTCTTCGTTCTGGAGGGGTTCGACTTCGGCGTCGGCATGCTGCACGAGTTCGTGGCCCGCGACGAACCCGACCGCAGGACCGCCATCAACACCATCGGGCCACTCTGGGACGCCAACGAGGTCTGGCTGATCGTGGCCGGGGCCGCGATGTTCGCCGCGTTCCCCGGGTGGTACGCGACCATGTTCTCCGGCCTCTATCTCGCGCTGGCGCTGCTGCTGGCGGCCGTGATCCTGCGCGGGGTGTCCTTCGAGTACCGGGGCAAGCACTCTTCGGCCCGCTGGCAACGCGGCTGGGACGGCCTCCTCACGGGGGCGAGCTTCCTGGCCCCGTTCCTGATCGGCGTGGCCCTCGGCGACCTGCTGTACGGCCTGCCCATCGACGCCCAGCAGGAGTTCACCGGGTCGTTCTGGGATCTGCTCCAGCCCTACGCACTGGTCACCGGGTTCGCCGTGATGATGATGTGCATGCTGCACGGCGCGACGTTCCTGGCGCTGAAGACCACGGGCGACGTGCGCGGACGGGCGGGACGCCTGGCCCGCTTCATCGGCCCGGTCACCGTCGTGGCCGTCATCGCGTTCGTGGTGCTGACGCACGTCGGCACGGAGAAGGGCCGCGCGCTCAACCCGGTCGAACTGCTGACCGTCGTGGCCGTCGTCGCCGCCACCGTGTTCGTCTACCTGCGTCGCGAAAGGCTGGCGTTCGCCGCCACCACGGTCACCATCGCGTCCAGCATCATCACGATCTTCGTCGACCTGTATCCCAACGTGATGGTGTCCAGCACGAACGCGATGTACAACCTCACGGTGTACAACACGGCGTCGCCGCCGTACTCGCTCAAGGTCCTGACGGTCGTCGGCGTCGTCATGCTGCCGCTCGTGCTGGCCTATCAGGCATGGACCTACTACGTCTTCCGCCGTCGGGTCAGCAGGAACGAGTTCCTCTCGGAGGCTGCGTCGGAGAACCGGTAACCGTGGGCGGCGCGAACACGTCTCCCTGGGTCTCGATCCGCTGGGTGGTGAAGGCCCTTTCACGGCGGACACCGCGGACGAAGGCGAGCCACCAGGGGAACAGCACGGCGATGCGATTGCGGTAGCCGGTCAGGAAGCCGAGGTGGATGAACAGCCAGATGCACCAGCCGGGGAAGCCTCCGGCCTTCAGCGGCCCCGCCGACACGACCGCGTTGCCGTGGGCGATGTAGGCCGCCGAGCCGAGGTCGCGGTACTTGAACGGCTTGTCCACCGTCTTCCCCTCCGCACGCTGCTTGAGGCGGTGCCCGGTGTACAGGCCGGTCTGCATCGCCACCTCCGCGACACCGGGCAGGCCGTACAGGCTCATCATGTCGCCGATAACGGAGATCTCGGGATGGCCGGGAACCGTCAGGTCCTTCTCGACGACGATCCGGCCTGCCCTGTCGGTCTCCGCGCCTGTGGCCGCGGCGAGCGCGCGCGCCACGGGGGGCGCCTCCACGCCGGCCGTCCACAGCACCGTCCTGGCGTCGTACCGCGTGGTCTCCCCGGCGTGATCCTTGACGAGCACTCCTTGCTCGTCCACGTGGGTGACGATCGAGCCCATATGCTGATCGACGCCCAGCTTGTCCAACGCGTCGGACGCCTTCTTCGACAGGGCGGGCCCGAACATGGTCAGCGGCGCCTTGCCGCCGTCGAAGAGCAGGACGCGCGCCTCCTCCGGCCGGATGGTCCGGAATTCCGAGCGGAGCGTCTTGGTGGCGAGTTCGCGTATCTGACCCGCCAGCTCGACTCCGGTCGGGCCGGCTCCCACGAGCACGAACGTCAACCACGCGCGCCGCTCCTCCGCGGTCTGCGCGGTCTGCGCCATCTCGAACGCACCGAAGAGCCGGCGGCGGATGGACAGCGCGTCCGAGATCGTCTTCATGCCGGGCGCCCAGCGGGCGAACTCCTCATGCCCGAAGTACGACTGCTGTACCCCGGCCGCCACGATCAGGTCGTCGTATCCGAACTCCAGGCGGTCACCACCGACACGCTTGGCGATGACGCGTCGGCCGGCGGGATCGAAATCGACCACCTCGGCCAGCACACAATCGACGTTCTCGTGCTTCTTGAGCAGGCCTCGCAGCGGCGTGGCGATCTTGCCCTCCGACAAGATCCCGGTCGCGCACTGGTAGAGCAGCGGCTGGAACACGTGGTGCTGGGAACTGTCGATCAGCGTCACCGCCACGTCGGCGCGCCTCAGCTCGCGCGCCGCGAACAGACCCGCGAACCCGCCGCCCACGATCACCACGCGGCGCTGCCCGGATTGCTCGGTCATCGCGTTCTCCGGTCTCTCAGCCCGCGGGATCGTGCCAGGTGCTCTGACCGGGTAGCAGCAGGTCGGCCTCCTTGGGGCCCCACGTTCCCCGGGCGTAGGGATACACGGGCGTGACGTCGCCGAGGATCGGAGCGACGACCTTCCACGCCGCCTCGACGGTCTCCTGCCGGGCGAACAGCCAGCTGTCGCCGGTCAGGGCCGCGCCGATGAGCCGGTCGTAGGGGCGCATGTCGGATCCTGGAGCCTGCGCGAAGGTCAGCTCCTCCTGCTGGGGTTCCATGCCGCCGCCGGGCTTCTTCCCGACCAGCCCGAGGCCGACCGCGGTCTCCGGCCAGATGCGGAACCGCAGCGCATTGGACGCGAGGGACGAGCCGATGCCGAACACGTCATAGGGCGGCCGCCGGAAGCGGATGTCGATCTCGGTGGCGGTGACCGGCATGCACTTACCTGCCCGGATCAGGATCGGGACGTCGGCCCATCTCCAGTTGTCCATGGCGAGCCGTATCGCCACATAGGACTCCGTCGTGGACCCCGGGTCCACGCCGTCCACGTCGTGATACCCCTCGTACTGGCCTCGCACCGTGTCTTCCGGGCGCAGCGGCCGGAGCGCGGACACCACCCGCGACTTGGTCTCGGGCCAGGACTCCAGACCTGCTCCGCCCGGCGGGTCGGCCAGTACGGTCGCTAGCACCTGGAGCATGTGGTTCTGGATCACGTCCCGGATCGCACCCGTCCGGTCGTAGAACCGGCCGCGGTCGGAGACGTCGAAGGCCTCGGCCATGGTGATCTGGATCTGCTCGACATGCGTGCGGTTGAGCAGTGGTTCGAACATCGAGTTGGCGAAGAGCGTGAACTGGACGTTCTCCACGGGATCGAAGGCCAGCCAGTGGTCCACCCGGAAGATCGCCTCTGCCGGGAAGTACGTGCGCATGGTCTCGTTGAGTGCCCGGGAGCTGGCCAGGTCGGTGCCGAACGGCTTCTCGACCATCACCCGGGCGCCCTTGCTACGGCCGGCGGCGGCGATCCCGCGCGCGATGCGCCCGAACAGCGGCGGCGGGACCTCCAGGTAGTAGAGGATGTGCTCGCCCGCCCCGGCCGCCTCCGACATCGCCTCGTAGGTGGCGTTGTCGTCGAGGTCGCCGTCGACGTAGCGGAGCAGTCCGAGCATTTTGCGGGCTGCCTCCCCCGCCGGATCGATGTCGTTGAGCCGCAGCGACGCCTCCGCGTACGCGCGGAACTGCTCCAGCCCCCAGCCGCTCTTGGCCACCCCGACCACGGGCACGTCGAGGACGCCCCGCTCGACCAGGCCGACCAGGGCCGGAAACGTCTCGATCTTGGCCAGGTCGCCGGTCGCCCCGAAGATCACCAGAGCATCGGCTCCATCAGCTGCCATCTCAGCTCCTCCGTCGATCAGCGCAGCGTCCTCCCATCAGACCGCGGCCCGCAGCGGCTGCCATCCCTCGTGGCGGGTGAGGGCGAGCTCCGCGCGGTGCACCCTCTGTACGGTCCGCACTCGGTAGGGTCGCGCGTACTCGCCCTGGTCAGGGGCAAGGTACGGGAGCTGCGGGGGTTCCGGAATGTCCATGATCCATGTGCGCGCGGTGAGTCCGCCGGACCTGACGGACCAGGTCGTCGAGATCCTCGAAGGCGACACCTGTGTGGTCAACCTGGTGGTCCAACCGGGGATCGTCCGCAGCCCCGACGGCGACTCCATCACCTGCGACGTCCACAGAGCAGGGGCGAACCGGCTGCTTCGTGGGCTCCGCGACATCCACCTCGACCGCCGCGGCTCCATCATCGTCGAACCGGTCGACACGGCATTGTCGGAAGGCACGTCCGACACCGGGCGCTTCGCCGACCCGCCCGTTTGGGAATTGGTGGAAGCACGCATCCGCGCGGAGGGAACGTACGCGCCGAGCTTCTACCTCTACCTGGTCGTGGCGGGACTCATCGGCGCGGTGGGCATCGTCACCAACTCCCAGATCCTCATCGTCGCGGCCATGGTCGTCGGGCCCGAGTACGGCGCCATCGCTAGCATCGCCCTGGGCATCGACCGCGGGCACAGGGGGAGGATCAAGCAAGGGGTTTTCGCGCTGGTGAGCGGCTTCACGCTGGCCATCGTCAGCACGTTCCTCTTCAGCCTCCTGATCCGGGCGTTCGGCTTCCAGTCGAAGGCCTTCGAGGCGGGGCTGCGGCCGGTGTCCAACCTGATCGACACCCCCAACTTCTTCTCCTTCGCCGTCGCGGGCCTGGCCGGGATCATCGGGATCGTCTCGCTGACCGAGGCCAAGACGAGCGCCCTGCTCGGCGTGTTCATCTCGGTCACGACCATCCCGGCGGCCGCCGACATCGGCGTCTCCGCCGCGTTCGGCAATGGGAGCGAAGTCCGGGGATCATTCATCCAGCTCCTGGTCAACATCGTCGTCCTGGTCCTGGTCGGTGTCCTCACCCTCAGGATCCAGCGCGCGATCTGGTGCAGGGTCAGCGCACGTGCCCGTCCATGACCGCGGGCGTCAGGAGATCTCCCGCGCTTTCGGTGTTCCATCAGTCCAGGAGGGCGTGGGCTCGGGCCCGTTGTACGGCCTCGCCCCTGCGCGTCACGGCGAGCTTGCAGAAGATGCTCTTGAGGTGCGTCTTGACCGTGTTGACGGAGACGGAGAGCTCTCCGGCGATCTCTTCGGTGGTCATCATGAGCGCCAGCAGGCGCAGCACATCGAGTTCGCGAGAGCTCAGCGGTTCGACACCGTTCGGCATCGGCAGGTCGACGCCCAGAGCGCAGGGGAGAGCCATGCGCAGCGGTTCGAGGAACCGGGCGTAGTGCTGCGAGAGCTCAGGATCCCGCTGGAGCACCGGTTCCAGCCAGGCCCGTGCCAGCGCGAACGGTGACCGGATCTGTTCGCGCTGCGCCAGCCGTAGTGCCTTGGCCAGTGAGCGGCGTCCCCGGGAAGCGTCCGCGGCCCGGTAGGACATGTCCGCGTCCAGCAGCCAGGCGTCCACGCGCACGTCGGCGGGAACCTGCACCGAATCGACGAGTGCGGGCCGCAGCAGGTCGGCCGCGGCGGCCACGTCGTCCCGGTGCAGCTCGGCACGGGCGAGCGCGACGGCCGAGGCGGCGGTCTCGGAACCACCGGCCTGCTCGGCGGCGAGGCGGCCGTCGTCGGGCCGGTCGCTCAGGATGTACGCCTCCGCGAGGACCAGGCGCAGACGGCGTTCGAGCCAGGGCGGCGGTTCGGCTCGCGCGAGCACCCGCGACACTGTCTCCACCGCGCCGACCGGCTGGTCATGACCGATCTCCGCCCGCGCTCGAATCAGACCGTGGATCGCCTCCAGCAGCCGGTCCGGGCGCTCGGCCAGGGCCGCCCCGGCCTTCGCGAGCTCGTCGTCGGCAGTCGTGAGCTCGTGCCGTGCCACACTCACCCAGGCGCAGGCGAGGTGGGCGACCGCGACCCTTCCGGCGGCCGGCTCCTCGGGCAGGTGCGCGGTGGCGGCGGCCGCCTGGGCGATGTTGCCGCGCAGCGCCTCCGTCAGAGCGCGGAAGCCGAGGCAGCTGCGTATCTGCCGGCCGCCACCTGCGCGTGCCGCGTCCGCGGCCGCCGCCTCGAACTGGACGGCGGCGTCCCCGAGACGGCCGCTCGTCAGTGCGGCGACGGCAGGCGCGGAGACGAACATCGCGATCAGATCGGGACGCTCGTCCCTCACTCGGTGAGGCACCCCGCTCAGCGGGTTATGGACCCCCTCGAGGTGCGCGGAGCCGTGGGCGAGCCGGACCGCTGCGACACACGTCCGCGCGGCGTCGCCGTCCTCTCCCCGCAGTTGGTCGATCATGTTCTCGGCCTGGTCGATCGCCTTGCGGTAGGTGTCTTCGTCGCCGTCCACGACGGCCACGGCGGCCGCTACGACGGCGGGCTCCGGCTCGGATCCAGCGAAGTCCGGCATGTCACGGAACAGCGCCGTGAGCGAGCTACCCGGCATCAGGCCGAGGACGTCTCCGATCGCGTACCGGTCGACGACCAGGCGGCTCGCATAGTTCCAGTCCTCCGCGAGGACCGCCTGGCCGACCGCGTCGCCCAGGCGGCCGCAGTGCGCGAACCACGCGGCCGCCTTACGGTGCAGACCGCGCACCTCGGCGGCCGACTCGTGCTCTTGGGTCATCCGGAACGCCGCCCCGAACATCGGCTGGTACCGGAACCAGCCGTCGTCCAGCCGCTCGACGAACGCGTTCTGCCGGACCAGTTCGGCGAACTCCGCGCCGCCTTCCTCTCCGGCGAGCTCGACCGCGAGATCCGCGTTGAAGCGGTCGGCGACACCTGCCAGCAGGAGCAGCAGCCGGCGCGTGCCGGCGGCCTGGGCGTCCAGTACCTCTTCGGTCAGATAGCCGACCACCGACCGGTGCCCGCCCGAGAAGGACGCCGCGACCTCCTCCGGTTCGTGGCCGTCCTCCGTCATCGCCAGCGCCGCGAGCCGTACCCCGGCAGGCCATCCGGCGGTGCTCTCCAGGAGCCCGCGCAGACCGGCAGCAGACAGAGTCAGGCCATGCCGACGCAGGACCGCCGCCATCTCCGCGCCGGTCAGGTACAGGTCGGCGGCGTGGATCTCGACGAGCTGACCGGCCACGAGATAGCGATGCACGGGCAGCGGCCGCTCCTGCCGGGAGGTCACCAGCACCCGCAGTCCCGCCCCGGAATTGCCCAGCAGTTGAAGGACGCAATCGGCCGGCACCGGACCGGGCCCGACGTCATCGAGGACGAGCACGACAGGCGGGTCGAGGCCGCCCACATACGCGCCGATCTCGGCGAACCCGGCTCCCGGCGGCGGGACGATGCCCTGCTCGCTCAGCCTCTCGACCAGCCCCGCCCGGAACGCGTCCGCGGAGAGGGCATGGTCGTCCACCGAGATCCACAGAACCGGGCCCGGGAACGCTCCCTCGGCCGCCCAGGACCGCACGGCCATTGTTTTGCCCGATCCAGGCGGCCCCGTGATTACCGTGAGGGGTCCCCGCACGCCTTTTTCGATTTGTTTTATTAGTCGCGGGCGTTGAATGACCCAATTGGGGAATTGGCGCGTCTCACCGGAGAGCAGCTTCACCTGACGCGCCTCCCCAGATGAGTGCTATCACCATGAATCAAGCATACGATTCGGGCGAATCGTTCCTGGTGGAGGTGCCGGAGAGTGCGAAAACCGGATAATCCCGAGAGCCCGTCGGGCCCGTGACCTTCGACAGATTACGAGCCCGGCGGCGTCCTGCTCAGGCGGCTGGAGTGACGGCCTCGTCGAGCATGCGGTCCAGGTCCACGGCGGCTTTGATCAGCGCGAGGTGGCTGAACGCCTGTGGGAAGTTGCCGAGTTGTTCGCCGGAGGGGCCGATCTCCTCGGCGTACAGGCCCAGCGGGTTGGCGTAGGTGAGCATCTTCTCGAAGGTGAGGCGGGCGTCCTCCAGGCGTCCGGAGCGGGCCAGCGCCTCGACGTACCAGAACGTGCACATCGAGAACGTGCCCTCCGAGCCTCGCAGGCCGTCGGGCGAGGCTTCGGGGTTGTAGCGGTAGACGAGGCTGTCGGACACGAGTTCCTTGTCCATGGCGGCCAGCGTCGACTGCCACATCGGGTCGGAGGGGGCGATGAAGCCCACCAGTGGCATGTACAGCAGGGAAGCGTCCAGGACGTCGCTGTCGTAGTGCTGCACGAACGCGCCGCGGTCGGGGTTCCAGCCGCGTTCCATGATCTGGTTGTAGACGGCGTCGCGCGCTTTGCCCCAGCGCACCAGGTCGCCCGGGAGGGAGCGGTGTTCCGCCACCCGGATGGCCCGATCGAAGGCCACCCAGGTCATCAGCCGGCCGTAGGTGAAGTTCTTGTCCCCGCCGCGGGTCTCCCACAGGCCGGCGTCGGGCTGGTCCCAGTTGTCGCACAGCCAGGTGATGATGTCGCGGATGTGCAGCCAGCCCTGATGGCCGACCGGCAGGCCGTGCAAGTCCGCCAGGTAGATCGAGTCCATCGCCTCGCCGTACACGTCGAGCTGGAGCTGGGTGGCCGCGCCGTTGCCGATGCGGGCGGGACTGGAGCCGCGGTACCCCTCGAAGTGGTTGAGCGTCATTTCTTCCAGGTCGGGGGAGCCGTCGATGCGGTACATGATCTGCAGCGGCCGCCCCGTTTCGTGGGAGTCGTGGGTCCGCGCGGCCAGCCAGCGCATATAGGCGTCAGCCTCCTCCTGGAAACCGAGGCCGAGCAGGGCGTGCACCGAGAATGACGCGTCGCGTACCCAGGTGAAGCGGTAGTCCCAGTTGCGTTCCCCGCCGACCAGCTCGGGCAGGCCCGCCGTCGGGGCGGCGACCAGGGCGCCGCTGGGTGCGTACGTCATGAGTTTGAGGGTGATGGCGGAGCGTTCCACCATTTCCCGCCACCGGCCTCGGTACGTGGAGCGGCCGACCCAGCCGCGCCAGTAGTCGCGGGTGGTCTCCAGCAGTTTCTCGGCCTCGTCCGGCGACCAGACGCGGGGCGGGCCGTCAGGGTTGACCTCGAAGACCATGCCGGCCGACCAGCCGACCTCGGCCTGGAACGTGGCGCGGATGCCGCCGGTCTCGGTGATTGCCGAGTCGGCGATGATCGGGGCGCCGGGTGGGCGGATCGCTGACAGTGAGGCGTGGAACCCGTCGGCGCGGAAGATGGCGGCGTCCTGATCGGCCTGCGTCTGGTGCTTTTGGCGCCCGTAGTCGAATCGGGGTTCGCACTCGACGATGAAGCTCATCTGCCCGCGTACGACGCGCAGGAGCCGGATGAGCAGATGCCGGTCGGTCTCCTGGGCGCCGGCGATGGGCATGAAGTCGGTGAGTTCGCCGACGCCGTCCGGGGTCATGAACCGGGTGACCAGGATCGCCGTCCCGGGCAGGTAGAGCTGTTTGGTGACGTAGGTGTCGGTGTCGGGGCGGACATGGAACGTGCCGCCCTTCTCCTGGTCGAGCAGTGACGCGAAGATGCTGGGCGAGTCGAATCGCGGCGCGCAGAACCAGTCGATGTTCCCGTCGTCGGACACCAGCGCGCACGTCTGCAGGTCCCCGATCAGCCCGTGGGCCTCGACGGCCGGATACCAACCCATGACATTCCCTTCGTTGCCGGACGTATCCAACGGTCGTTCACCAATGCCCGGCCAGACCTCATCCGCAGCGGGTGACTTGACGACCGCTAATGCGTGGGTGGCGGCCCGCTCGCATCCTGGAGGCGTCGGCAGCGACACGCTGCTGGGCGTTGGTTGTCAGCCTTCTGCCAAGTCCATGCGGAGGAACTCGGTGATGCGGAGCAGCTTCGGTGGGCGTGCCACCTCATTGGGGAGGGCCTGGAACGCCTCGGCTTTCCCGACTAGGCGTGGGGCGGCGAGTTCCACTTCCCTCCCGTCGACTCGGAGGCGCGCGCCGTCGGCTGCCAGGACGTTTTGCACCCAGTCCGAGCGTGATCCGTACACCAGGACGAACAGGTAACCGCCGTCGACAGGATGCGCGTCGAGGGGCGTGCGGTACGTCGCGCCGGAAGTGCGGCCGACGTGGATCAGCACCGGCCACGTTCCGGCTGCGATCGCGCGAGGGTTGAACACCCTCTTGTTCACGTGACCCCACCACCTCGGCATCGGCATGGGGATCTCCTTCTCTCGCCCCGGTGGGCGCCTCGTGGGTCCGAGCCCTCAGCTGATGCCAACCCGGGAAGACTTACATCGGTAAGGGGGCTTACGGGTGTAAGGTTGGCTTACGCTTGTAAGGCTGTCAACCGCCCAAACCCGGAGCCGTCGTGTCACCACAACAACCGCTCAGCAGAGGTCTCGTGCTGGAGGCCGCGATCCGGGTCGCGGATCGCGGTGGCGTGGAGGCGATCACGATGCGACGGGTGGCGCAGGAACTGGGCGTGGAGGCGATGTCGCTCTACCACCACGTACCGAACAAGGACGCGATTCTCGACGGCGTCGTCGACGCGGTGTTCGCGGCGATCAAGCTGCCCAGTGTCGAGTGCGACGATTGGCGGGACGCGATCCGTGCGCGCGCGTCCTCTGCACGTGTGGTCCTGTCGCAGCACAGCTGGGCTCTCGGCCTCATGGACTCCCGTCGTAACCCGGGGCCGGCGACGCTACGCCACCTCGACGCCGTCCTCGGTGTCCTGCGGGAGGCGGGGTTCACGCTGCCGATGGCCGCGCACGCTGTCTCGCTCATCGACAGCTACATCGGCGGGTTCGTCCTCCAGGAGGCGAACCTGCCGGTGACGACGCCGGGCGATGTCGAGGAAGTGGCCGGCGGCATCCTCGAGCAGCTGCCGGCGGGCGAGTTGCCGTACCTCACGGAGATGATCGTCGACCACGCCCTGCGGCCGGGCTACGACCACACGAGCGAGTTCAGCTACGGCCTGGACCTGATTCTGGATGCGCTCGAAGCTCGCCGGAGGTAGGGCCTGGGCGGCGGAATGTGTGATGACGTGCTGGTACGCGGCCTGGGTCGGTAGGGTCGGGGTATGCCCGAGCTGATCGCGCCTACCGTACGTCTGCATGCCGCATGGCTCGAGGCGCATGCCGAGTGGGGGCCCGGTTTCCATGAGGACGGGTTCGGGTTGATCCCGGCCGACGAGGTCGAATCGGCGGCCGGGTTCGCGGCTTGGGTGGCGCGGCTGGGTGACGAGTCGGATCCGGCGAAGGCAGCGAAGGCCGGCGGGGCGGCGTGCACGTACCGGTGGATCGTCGAAGGCGAGCGGGTGCTCGGCGGGATCGCGCTGAGGCACGGGTCCGGCGAGTTCGTGCAGTGGGCCGGCCACATCGGCTACGGCATCCGGCCGTCCGCGCGCAGGCGCGGCGTGGCCACCTGGGCGCTGGGGCGGATGCTCGACGAGGCACGGGTGCTCGGCATGGACCAGGTGCTGCTGGTCTGCGCGGCCGACAACCTCGCCTCGGTGAAGACCATCGAGCGCCACGGCGGCGTCCTCGAAGGCATCCGGAACACCAAACTCGGCCCGGCCCGGCGTTACTGGATCAAGATCGACCTACCGATCACATGACTGCTCAGCACGCCGCCGGGGGGGAAGCCGCGGGCGGGCCCATGCCTGCCTGAGGACGGCCCCATCAGTTACGGGACTGAGCCGCCATCAGGTGGTCGATGAGCGCCAGCAGCACATCGCGGCTCGCCGTTCGGTCGCGGACGTCGCAGAGCACCAGCGGGACCTGCGGATCGAGATCGAGTGCCTTGCGGATCTCCTCCTGTGTCCGCTCCCTGACGCCATGGAAGCAGTTGACGCCGACGATGAAGGGGATACCGCGGCTCTCGAAGAAGTCGATCGACGCGAAGCTCACATCCAGCCGGCGGGTGTCGACCAGGACGACCGCGCCCATCGCCCCGTTGACGAGGTCGTTCCACATGAACCAGAAGCGTTCCTGGCCGGGCGTGCCGAACAGGTAGAGCACGAGTTCGCCGCTGATGGTGATGCGCCCGAAGTCCAGCGCGACGGTGGTGGTGGACTTGCCGCCGACCCCTTCCAGATCGTCGACGCCGATGCTGGCATGGGTCAGGTACTCCTCCGTACGGAGCGGGGCGACTTCGCTCACCGCGCCGACCAGGGTTGTCTTCCCGACGCCGAAGCCACCGGCGACAAGGATCTTCACTGCCAGGGGAGCGGCGTCCCCGTGGTCAGAGCTCGCGTAGTCCATCCCTCACCGCCTCCAGGATTGCCATATCGGGAATGCCGCCTGCCTGTGCGAAGGCCAGCGGTGGCCGGGCCCGCACCTGACCGGCCTCGAGCAGATCGCCGATGAGGATCTTGGTCACTGACACCGGGAGGTTCAGCGCGGAGGCGATTTCGGCCACCGCCAGGGGCCGCTTGCACAAGGCGAAGATGGTGCGGTGCTCCGGCTGCATTCCCCTGAGGCCGCGCCCCTCGGAAAGCGCCGTCACCAGCGTGATCAGCGTGAGGTCGTCCCGTTCGGTGGTGGTCCGTCCGCCGGTGATCGTATAAGGACGGACAAGGGGCTCGTCGGCGTCATCGTCGTCCGAGCCCTCCGCCCAGTGCTTCATCCGTGTCGCCCCCCGTCATCGACCTGCGGGGTACGCGTGTCGGTTCCCAGCTTCTGGCCGACCTGCTGGATCAGGGTGTGCATCGCGACGCTCATCAGTTCGGCGTCGACCTCCTGGGACGCGACCACGGCCAGATGGGTGCCGCGGCCCGCGGTCGTGATGAACAGCCACAGCTCGGCCATCTCGATGATGACCTGTTGAACCGATCCGCCGCTGAAGAGCTGCCCGACACCGCGAGCCAGGCTCTGCTGGCCGGTGGCGATCGCGGCGAGGCGTTCGGCATCCGAGCGTTCGATGGTCCGGGACTGGCTGATCACCAGGCCGTCGTCGGACAGGACGATGGCATGCCGGGTGCCCGCGACCTGATCGACCAGGCCGTCCAGGAGCCAGTCCAGGTCCGTGTTGGTGGCGGTGGTGCGCTGCGTCATCATCGATCTTCCGTCGAAGGGGTACCGGGCTCGGGGGATCCGTCCGGCCGGAGCTGGAAGGCGTCGTCACCGGTCCGGCGCCTGCGAGACTGCCTCTGGAACGCGCCGATGGTCGCACCGGATCGGCTGGGCTGGTCGCGTACGGGCCAGGTCTGTTCACCCCTGTTTGCCGGGACCTTGAGCTCGGTGACCAGGCTGGCCTGGCGCACCCGCTGGGGCAGCGGCCGGGGGTCGGACGACGGGGGTGCGTCGTCGCGATCCGGTGATACGGCGGGCGCCGTCACGTATGCCATCGCGCGCCCCCTGGAGCGAGTCGGCAACTGCGCGTCCTCGCCGGGAGTTTCCTGCGGGTGAGGCTGCGGACCGGTCGCATCCGGAGCCGAGGGGACCTCCACGCGGGGGCGGTCCACGATCAGCGGTTCCGGGAGGAGCACGATGACGCGGGTACCGCCGAAGGCCGACGACCGCATTTCCACCTGGAGGCCCAGGCTCGCGGAGAGCCGAGCGACCACGTACAGGCCGAGCCGTACGTCGTCGGCGTGCGTCATCACGTCGAGCTGCGGTGGCGACTTCATCAGGGTGTTGGCGGCGGCGTACTGCTCGGGTTCCATGCCCAGACCGCGGTCCTCGATCTCCACGGCGACGCCCCGGCTGACGGCTGCGGCCCGCACCTCGACGGGGGTCTGCGGCTTGGAGAAGGTGGTGGCGTTCTCCATGAGTTCCGCCAGGACGTGGACCAGCGGTCCCACCGCGCGCTCGGTCACCCAGGGGTCGCCCTCGACGTCGATCGAGATCCGCCGGTAGTCCTGGACCTCGCCCTGCCCGGCGCGCAGTACATCGAGCAGGCGTACGGGCTTGCGCCAGCGGCGCTGCGGCTGCCCGCCGCCGAGGATCACCAGGTTCTCCTCGTAGCGGCGCAGCCGAGCGGTGAGGTGGTCCAGGTCGAACAGGCCCTCCAGCACCTCGGGGTCCTCGTGCTTGCGTTCCAGCTCGTCGAGCTTCTTCAGCTGAAGGCCGATGAGGATCTGGGTACGGCGGGCGATGCGCTGGAGCATGCGCTGGAAGCCACGGTGTTGTTCGGCTTGCCGTACGGCAGTGGAGACAGCGCTGCGGCTGGCCAGATTGAGGGCCTGCCCGAGTTCGCCGAGCTCGTCGGGGGTGGGTTCGACCACGTGTACTTCCGCGTCCACGTCGACGTCCTCGCCGCGCTCCAGCCTGGCGACCACGTCGGGCAGCCGTTCCTGAAGTTGCTGGGCGTCCATGCGTAGGTGACGGATGCGCCGGCGAAGGATGGCGGTGAGGCGCCAGCTGGTGACGATCACCAGGGCAAAGGCGAGCAGGCTCACGGCGGTGACACTGATGAAGATCACGAAGAGCTGTTGGGCGTGGCTGTAGCCGATCTTGCTGACGTTCTCGAGCCGGAGGCTGAGGAGTTGCAGCAGTTGCGCGTTGACCGTCTCCACCGAGGAGCGCCACGCGGGGGCGGCATCGCGGAGTGTCACCTGATCGCTGTCGGCGCTGCTCCCGGAGGTGAGCAGCCGCCCCTCCAGCGCGGTCATGGTCTCCCACGCCTTGCTGGTCATCAGCGTTTCGTACTGGCTCTCGTTGCCGATGAGACCGGGGATCACCCGGGAGCGCAGAAGGTGCTTCTTGGTGCCGGCGGCGTCGGCGACGAGGCCGTACTCCTCCCTCGTCAGGTGCCCGGTCTCCCAGCCACGAGCCAGAACGGCGTCCTCGCGGCCGATCATGTCGATGACCCAGAAAAGGTCGATCAATGTCTGCGCCTGGCTGTTCACCTCAGCGTGCTCGGTGTGGCTGAGCGCGGTCAGCACGCCGAGGTCCGACTCCAGGACGCCGCTGTAGTAGTCGAACGCCTTCTGCTGGCTGGACCGCCCGGCGTCCACCGCCCGGCGCTGCTGGTCGAGGAGGCCGAGGCTGCGTTCGGTCCGGGCGATGGCGTCGGTGAGCCCCTCCTGTCCGCCGGAGGTGTCCAGGGCGGCCAGTGGACGGAAGGCGCTCACGGTCTGATCGGTCACCGCACGCTGCTTGGCAAGCTGCTCGCGGGAGGATTCCCGGGGGTTGGCCTGAAGCTCCGCGGTGAGCCGTCGCTCCTGGTCAAGGTTGAGGAACAGGTTGGCCGCGGGGCTGCCGACGGTATTGGTGGCCAGATCCATCTGGGCCTTCTCCGCCCGCCACTGGCTGGCCAGCTGGTACATGCCCGAACCTAGCAGCGGGGCAAAAGTCACGCTCGGTACGAACACCACAATGATCAGCACGGTACGCAAAGGCAGTCGCCGTGGCCCACCACTGGTAGACCCCGATAACCCGCTCCCGTTGCCCGCGGTCCCGGTTCGTCGTCGCCCGACCCTGCCCAAGCCAGCCATGTGCAGGACACTCTCCTTACAGATCGGTGCGCCCATGACGAAATCGCCAAAATAGGTGGCCCGATAGTAGCCATACGGCAGGTGAGTCGAAAGCCCCCGCTTTGCCGCCGGGCTGCGGGGTGCTTTCGAAGGGCTACGGCGCGTCCTTGGTCAGCGCACGAATCCGTTGATGATGAGCGGCAGGGACGCGTCCAGGCCTGCCACGTTGAGCACGCCTCTGAGCTGCGGATCGGCCACCGAGTACCCGACCGCGGTCATGGAGGCGATCACCACGCGTGCGTCGGGGTTGCACTCTCGGCGGTAGGTGGCGAGCTCCTGCACAGGATGGGTCCGGCCGGCCCACGTCTCGTTGTCGGTGAACAGGACCACACCGTCCGCTTCGAACCGCTTCTTGGTCGCCCACGTGAACGGCAGCGACAGGTCGGTGCCGCCGCCCGACGGCTGCCAGGAGGCGATCTCGCGCAGGTTGGTGCGTGGGGTCACCTTCGAGGCGTGCACGGCGGTGTCGACGTCGATGACATGGACGTTGCCCTTCTCGATGCGGGCCAGCATGACCGCCATGGCATTGGCCACCTCGTACGGCGTGCCGATCTCGGACCCGCCCACGACGACGTTGCCGCCCCGGTAGCCGCCGCTCATGGATCCGGACGAGTCCACGGCGACGAGCAGCCGCTTGCCAGACGGCTCGACCGTGCCGAAGGAGAGCTCGTACGTCTCCTCCAGCGCGTCGAGGATCGCCGGAACCGGTGCCCAGGTCTGGACGTCGGCGTGCGGGTTCGGCTGCGATTGGCCGGAGGCGTAGACGCGCATCGCGAGCCACGCGTCCATCGGGTGGATGCGGGCCTTCAGCAGGGCGTCCCGGTCGGTGAGCCGCGCGACCGCTCGACCTGTCGCCTCGCCCATCGGCTTGAGGGTGCCGATGCGGGTCATGCGGGCCAGGTTGCGGATGAGCGCGGTCATGCCGACCGTGTCCACGAGTGCGTCCCACACCATCGGCTCGCGCAGCATCGCATCCGGTAGGAACTCCCACGGCACGCGGGCCTCGGCGACCACGCGTACCGCCTCGTCAACGGTGGTGACGGCCTTCGCGGTCAGGAACCGGTCCACGGCAGGCAGGGCCTCGCGCGCCGTGTCGTCGCCGACGTTCCCGGCGATCCACCCGAACAGTGTCTTGCGCTGCTCTGTGTCGGCAGCGGGGTGCGCGATACGAAGGACGTCCCTGAGCGAGAACGCCTCGCCCTGCGGCGTCCTGCGCTGGGCCGCCTTGCACGCCTTGAACGCCACCGCATCGGCGTCGCCGTACAGGAACCATGAGCCGAGAGCGGTGCGCAGCGACCGGCCGACGGTCGGCGCGGCACCGCGGGCGGTCCGCTTGCCGCCCAGGTTCTTGTAGTAGCCGAAGAACTGGGCGAGATGGTCGGTGGTACGCGCCACCTTCGCCAGCGCCAGCTTGGCCGCCTGGCGGGTGTCGGCGTCGCCCCTGGCGTAGCAGGCGGCCAGCGCGAACAGGGCGGGCCGCTGCTTCGGAGCCCGCGGCGGGCGTGCCGTCGAAATGTCGGTCAGCATCTGGACGACGCGCGGGCCGTCCTCGGAGATCGCCTGGAACACGACGCCCGCGTTCTCGGCGGTCAGCTTGTTCTCGGACACGTAGCAGGTGCCGCCCGTGGTCCCCAGGATGAGGAAGTCCTCCAGCCTGGTCCACAGGTCCTTGCCGAAGACGTAGCCGCCGGCGGCGTTCTTCACCTGGTCGGTCCGGCCGGGGATGGGCTGCGTCTGCGGGGTGGCGATCGTCGACACCGCGGCGAGGGGGTCACGTGCCATGGCGCTCTCCTTGCGTTCGACCCGCCCGAGGGCGGATATGCGAAAGGGAGCGGATGTGGTGGTGTCCACCGGTGTTATGACAGACGCTCTTCCTGGCTGAGCTACCACCCGTCGGGGTGGGCAGGATTCGAACCTGCGACAACCTGTTCCCGATAACCGATCGACTTCGACCCGCTCCCCTGTTCGTCAGCCCTGCCAGCGGCACGGATGTGGCTGACTGACCGGCCTTTTGACGTGCTTGGCCGCTACACCACACCGCCCGAGGGCGGCACCGGGATTCGAACCCGGGTCTCCGCTATTTGAGAGCGATAACCGATCAGATTCGACCCGTGCCGCTGGCAGGGCTGACGAACGATCAGGTCTGGAGCCGGCACGGATGTCGCGCGCCCACCGGCCGTTTTACGGCGCTCTACCGCTGAGCTACACGAACCGAAGTCCGTGACGGGATTCGAACCCGCGACCACCGGCTTTCGAAGCGATAACCGACGAGATTCGACCCATGCCGACACCAGACCTGACCGGTCCGCGGGGCCGAGAAACACGCGGCAGGCACCGCGCCTTTCCAGGCCTCACGAACCACCTCAACCGTAGCGATCAACGCACCACATCACACCCGAATTTCCAGCAAGTCACGAAATGTCCCGCCATAGCCCTGAGCGAAAGATGCCTGCTGAAGGGTGAAGAGCCCGAACCGACCCGACACCGCGGCCACGCCAAGTGGCTGTACTGATAGAACGGCTTCTCCCCGAGCGTTACAGAAGAGCCCCGTTCCTTCCTGCCCGTACGTCGGGGAGGAACGGGGCGTTGTTCAGACATCTGAACTTGCGCACGCTGCTTAGGGGTGCATGACGCATCGCGCGCGGGCTGGTGCGGCGCGTCGGATGATCAGACGTCTGCCGTGGACGGTTAGACGAGAGTGCAGTGGGTTACGAGCATTTCCGTGTTACGGGGTCACTGCCAGGTGGCTGTCTCCGGGTCGATCCCGTGAGTACGAGCGCACTCGTCGATGCTTTGCCGAAACCAGGAGGCCAGCCCGACCCGGATTCCGTCGTAGTGGGAGGAGAAGCCGGGGTCGGACTCGAACATTCTTCCCAGACACACCTGCATCTGTCGCGTGAGCGGGAAGAAGTTGGAAAACACTTCGCGGTGGCGTTCGACGAGCGCGTTCGCTTCTGGGCTGCTCGGAATGACACCCCGATCGAGGGCGTTGCCAAGATCGAGCTGCAACGTGGACATCGCCGCGGAGAGCAACTGCCATTGCTCCCGCGTGCGAGAAGCGGACCGCTCGGCGAACTGCGCCCATTGCGCAGAATTCCCCCACACAGTGCGGGCCTGCAGGGATCGTTGGGCGTCCCAGTCCGCACCGAAGATCTCCGACTGTGCTTCATCGTCGAGGAGGATGCCCCGCTCGTGAGCCTCGCTCATTCGTCCCAGGCGCTCGTCGAGCTGCTGCAGCTCCTGGATGCGCTCGGCGAGCTGGGCACGCTGCTCACGCAAGGTGGCGCCGATCTCCGCTGTCGCGTCATCGAGAACTTCACGCACCGCGTCCAGCCCGAGACCAGCCTCCCGGTATGCGACGATTCGATGCAGCCGTTGCAGGTTCGCGTCGGTGTACTGGCGATAGCCGGCGCTGGAGCGCACGGACGGCGACGCCAAGCCGATCTCGTCCCAGTGATGAAGCGTACGGACGGTCACCCCCACCAGCTCAGCGGCCGCGCCCACCGTGACACCGTCACCGATGTCGCGCTCGTGTTCAACCATGGACACCATTGTGACCCTCCTCCGCCGATCCCGGGGCGAGGATTCCGACCGAGGCGAGATCACGCGCTTCTTGGCTGTCAGAATCGAGCTCCTGCGCTGCGGTGAACACGACCCGCGCTCCCTCGGGGGTGGTCACCTCGACGTCGCGAGTACGCCACGGCGTATCCCGCGGCCCGCTCACGCTGCCCGGCGCGAGATCCGAACACGCCTTCACGAGGGGATCGATCTCGCTCAGCACGCACAGGAAACTCACGCTCATCGCCGGTACTTCGGGCGCCTCGGCACCGGCCGCCGCAGGAACGAGCAGGACATCCTGGAACGCCCACCGGCGCAGGTGGACCACCTGCCCCGGGATGCTGAACAGTTCGATGAAGCCGAACCCCCGTACCCAGAAATCTGTCGACGCCGCCAAGTCCGACGTCGGAACCGTCACGAACACCGGCATCGCGTAGATGCCGCGGAACACCTCTGGCGCAACCGCCTTCGGTCCACGCTCGGATACGGGACCCATCTCGAATGCGTTGAAGAAATCACCCATGCGGTCTACCGTCCCCCCTCACGCAACGTGAGGGTCAAGCCCAATCCGTGAACCCGACGACATCAAACAATGTCGCCATCGTCGACCGAGCCGCTGTCGTCTGCAACGCCGACCTCGCCTAGACACGGCAATTGTCAGACACGCTCTAGTACTACAGCCAGGTTTTGTGATCTGTGGTGTGGGCGCATGCCTGATGAGTTAACGCCCGATGATCTCCAGGAGTGGGTCTCGGGGTTGGAT
>NZ_JBITHD010000036.1:0-76158 GCF_044457685.1 Nonomuraea sp. NPDC050536 | reverse complement strand
AGTCCCAGGCGCATACTAAGAAGCGAAAGATCGGCTAGGAGTGTCAAGCATCATCCGAGGCCAAAACGTCAAGCATCAAGTGAGTTCAGACACAGCCGAGTAGGTTGGTCCCGTCATGGAAGCGCACTGCTGGCACGGCGTCATGCTGCATCGCGTCCACAACGCGGATGCCGAACGCCTCAGAAGCGAGCGCGGTGGCCTGGCTTGCGGTCACCCAGCGGAAGGCGCGGGCTTCGTCGGTCTCCATCAGTTCGCCGTCGATGACCTTGCACCGGAAGACCAGGGCGACGATTCCGCGGCTCATGTTCTTGTAGACGCCCGTCAGCGCGACAGGCTCGACATCGAGCCCGGTTTCCTCGCGGATCTCTCGAACCAGGCCGGTGGTGATGTCTTCGTCGAGTTCCAGGATGCCGCCGGGTGCTTCCCAATGGCCGTTGTCTCTGCGCTGGGTCAGCAGGGCTCGGCCCTGGTCGTCGATGATGACCCCTGCCACGCTGACCGAGTGCGTGTTGCGGTGGTTCATCAATACCTTCCTGGTCACTATCCTCAGCCTATATAGACGTGTGTATGAGTTGAGGAGTTTGTCGTGCCCCAGCTACCTCTGCCTGGCCTCGACGCGGGTAGCGATCGGGCTGTCTTCCGCCAGATCGCTGACCACCTCCGCGAGGCTATCCAACGAGGCGCGCTCGCCGAGGGTGACAAGGTGCCCTCGGAAGCTCAACTCATGCAACATTACGGCGTCGCCCGGATGACCATCCGCAATGCGCTGCAAGTCCTTCAGAGCGAAGGCTTGACTGTGGCAGAGCACGGACGTGGAGTGTTCGTCCGAGCCCATCCACCCGTGCGCCGGCTGGCGTCTGACCGATTCGCGCGTCGGCATCGCGAGGAGGGCAAGGCAGCGTTCATCGCCGAGACTGAGGGCGCCGGCGGGAAGCCGTCCGTGGACTCAATCATGATCACGGAAGAGCTTCCATCTGCTCAGATTGCTGACCTCTTGGGGATCTCGGCAGATGATCACGTGATCGCACGTTCACGGCGTTACCTGATCAACGGGCAGCCGGTTGAGACCGCAATCTCGTACATCCCGGCTGAGCTTGCTCGGGGTACTCAGATCACCGAGCCCAACAGCGGCCCTGGCGGAATCTACGCCCGGCTGGAGGAGCTTGGATACCGTCTTGATCATTTCAACGAAGAAGTGAAGTCGCGGATGCCGCTTCGCGACGAGATCCGTGCGCTGAAGCTGGCGCCTGGAGTTCCGGTATTTCATCTGGTCAGGACCGCCTACACCGTTGACGGGCGCGCTGTAGAGGTGTGCGACACGGTGATGTCCAGTGACGCCTATGTGCTCTCGTATGAGCTTCCTGCGAGATAGCGCTTGACGCACTCCTCTAGAGGAGTCAAAAATACTTTCAAGGCAACTCCTCTAGGCGAGTAGAGGTGCTGGCTATCAGCTTCGACGTCAAGAGTGGAGCCTCATGGCCGGGAACGGATCATGTGTGTTGTGCGACGGGCGGGGTTGGAAGTACGTCACACCCCGGCGCGGGTCGGTGTCAGAGACGGCAGACGAGAAGCGCGCTGCCATAAGGTCGCGCGCCGAGTGCCTTCGCTGCGCGCCTGCGCTTCACTCCAGTACAGATAGCAGGAGCGCCTTGTGCTGGTAGACAAGTTCGCGGTCAGCTGTGGCCCAGGCGATAGCGGCTTGGGCGTGGCGGCGACGGGTGGCGGTGAGCTTGGGATTGCTGAGGTTTGCTGCCTCCGTGTCAACGATGTTGGTCTGTCTGCGCACCATCGCGTCCAGGAGGTGTTCGGGATCGACGTCGCCGTAACCGTCGCGTAGTTCGCGGAGATGCTGGGCCTGTTGACTGATTGGCACTCGGCCTTGGGACTGGATGCACCAGGTCCACGCCATGTAGCCCAGATCGTCGAGCCGGGTGCCGGGGCGGCACGATGACCAGTCGATGAGAGCCACCGGCAGACCCCTTTGAAAGATGGTGTTGAACGGGCCGGGATCGCCATGGATGACGCATTCGGTGGCGGCTGCCAGGGCGTGTCCCGCGGTTGCCTCGTGCAGGTCGCGGAGCATTCGGCCACCGAGGGCGTATGCGCCGGGTGCTCGCTGCGTGGGATGGTCGGTGGTGTTGCCCGGGATGAAACTCAGGATGTCCCGGCCGTGTTCGTCGATACCGAGGTAACGCGGTGCGTGCGGGTAGCCGACGGACTCCAGGTAGGTAAGCACCCGGGAGGCGAACACAGCGCCCGCATCGCGAGCACGGCGCACCGTGTCGCCAACGCGTACGACCTCCAACGCATTGTTTCCGCCAGTGAGAGGCTCCTCGGTCACAACAACCATGATGGGACATGCTGCTTCGGCGTGCCCTTACCGGCTTCCAACGGACCCTGGTGATCGGATTTGCCGATTACGACGGTCCATCCTTGCGAGCCAGTAGACAGACATGTTGCCGCTTCTGCCCCTCGCCGGGCTCCTCGAGTAGTCGGGCGGTGACGACCAGCCCGGCCTCGGCGAGCAGCTCGGTGATGCGGTCGGGCGGCCGTAGATAGGAACCGATCGACACCGGGTGGCCGTATGCGTGCTGGAGATGCCGATGCTCATCGCCGACGTGGGTTCCCAGCAACAGGTGGCCGCCTGGTGCAAGCGTTCGATGGAACTCGGCGAACACCGTCGGCAACTGCTCCGTCGCGATGTGATGGGTCGAGTACCAGGCGATGACACCGCCCAGCTCACCATCCTTGAGATCCAACGCGGTCATCGAACCCACCTCGAACCGTAGACCCGAGTATCTCAGCCGGGCCACCTCGACCATCTTGGGCGACAGGTCAATGCCGAACACCGGCACTCCCAGTGCGTTCAGGTGCGCCGCCACATGGCCGGGTCCGCACCCGATATCGGCGACCGGCCCCCGCCCGGCGGCTTGTACGAGTTCGGCGAACGCGGCCAACATTGCGCGGGTCAGCGGCATTGACCCGAGTGCGTCTCCGACGAGCTCTGCATAGTCGACGGCGACGGTGTCGTAGGACTCGCGAATGGCTGCCAGGTAGGGGGGTTCGGTCATGCGGGTTACCGTAGCCGTCACCAAGCGCGCCAGGACCGACGTGATCAGTACTGAGGCACGTTTGAGCACCAGAAGTACCTGCCACCGAGACACTCGCCGGTGCGCGCATTCTTGTGCATATTGCGCTGGACCACATCCAGGGTCATGAAGGTCGCATATCGGCGTGAGCCGTCGCGGAAAGTGATCGTCGCGTCCGCCTCGTTGGCGGTGTCCGGCTCGTATCCCTCCCATGCCGGGATCGTCATTTCGAACTCCGGATCCGTGATGCGATAGAAGGTCCCGTCGAAAGCGATCATCTGGTGTCCCTTCTGTAGCCGACGGCGCTGTCTCGGCGACGCTGGTGGCGATCGCTTGGGCGCCTACTGATCACAAGGCTCATGCAGGGGTCAGCAGCCACCGCGCGAAACAGCTCTCTTCCTCTAGCCGGGTGTACCAGCGCACCTTGAACGCGAACGTTGTGCACGTCGTCGTAATCAGAAGGCCTGGATCGTCCTCGTGCGATGGTCGTCCGTGCATCGGCGGCACCGGTCCTGGTCGGGCAGGCACCAGTGGTTGCGAGTGTGGTCCGGCGCCGTCGAACGCGGCGCTGAACAAGGCAATCTCGCCGCTGTGCACGATGAGCGGGGCACCATCTTCATCGTCGGTGTCCGGGTAGCGGAGGGCCTCGGTGAGCACACGCGGGTAGTCAGGACCGGATGCCTGCACGACGGCGATGCCGCCATCCTCTCTCTGGAAGACCTCCATCCAGCTGTCATCGCGGACGACTCCGTCCGCGCCGACGAGGACTGCCCGGCCGGCTCCGACCGGGATACTGGTGTCCTCCGGGCCAAGATCCACGATGTCGTCGTATTGGTTGTCGCTGAACCCATGCCACGCGCCTCGCAGTGAGGCGTCGACAGCGAGAAACGGATCGCCGTTCGTCCAGAGTCGGCCAGCATGCGCCCACGCTCCTCGCATTGGTCCATTGTGGATGGAAGCTCAGCGAAAGCCGCACGGAGATGTCACGGAGGGGCCGTGGGCTCGTTCAATATGGATGCAAATGATCTTGCTGGCTGTGGTGGCCGGACAGGCTGGCGCCGCAGGTCAGAGGTCCCTTGCGCGGACGCATGCGCCCTCCCGCCGGATCTTCCCGTCGCCGTCGTCCCACCCGTCAGCGGAGCGGGCCAAGGTCCGGAGGTGAAGGTGGAGCTCCCCGCTGGAAGAACGACCTTCGCCTCCGGCCCTTGGCCCGCTCGGCTTGTCCTGGGCGACGGTGACGGGAAGAGCCGGCCCTCCTCAGCCACTCACTGCCTGATGTTTGCCGCGATCATCTCGGAGCCTGAGGCCCCCGCCGGAGGCAGGAATTGAGGGTTGCATCCTGTACCCAGGTCCAGGGTTACCGTCGAGCCATGGGCAAACGTTCGTGCAGAAGACGGGCTGCCCTCAGACGCTGGGAGGGATCATGGAATGGGCACCGGCTGAATGCACACTGCCGACCGAGGAACGGCCGCTGCGAGTGGCGGAGTTCGACGAACTGTTCGCGACGGCGCTTCGTGGGCTGGAGCGCGTGGCACCGACTCATCTGCGGCTCACGTTGGATGGCGGGTCGCAGGTGGAGGAGACCGCACGAGACCTGGCCGCCCGGGAGACGAGTTGCTGCTCGTTCTTCGCTTTCTCCCTGACTCCCAGCGATACGCGGCTGGTAGTAGACGTGGAAGTACCTTCCGCGCATGCCCGAGTGCTCGACGGTCTCCAGGCTCGCGCAGTGGAAGCCGCTCCACAGGTGGCGTCATGAGCCGGCAATGGTTGCGGACTGGAGAGGTTGCCGAGGCTGCGGGGGTCAACGCTGAGACGCTGCGTTACTACCATCGGCGGGGTTTGCTACGAGAGCCGCAGCGTACTCATGGTGGTCATCGGCTGTATCCGCCGGAGACCGTGGTAACGCTTCGAGTGATAAAGGCGGCGCAACGGCTGGGCTTTACCCTGGACGAAGTTGCAGACGTGGTTGAGCTGGCTGGTCATCGCCATGGCGGGCCGGCCCACGGTCTGCAAGCGCGGGCGACGGCGAAGCTCGCCGAGGTGGAGCAGAAGATCGCGGATCTCCAGGCGATACGGGAGACGCTGGTCCAGGCGGTGGATGCCGGGTGTGACGATCTGGTGGCGTGCGCCGCGAGCCCGTGCTGTCCGTTGCCGTTCTCCGATCTGGCGGGTCCCCTACAGTCACAACCGTGACTGTCGCGCGTTCCCTACTGCTGTTCGTGGTCGCCGCGCTCGCTGAGATCGGCGGAGCCTGGCTGGTCTGGCAGGGGGTGAGGGAGAACCGTGGGTTGTTGTGGGTCGGGGCCGGTGTGATCGCTCTCGGCTTGTACGGATTCGTCGCCACGTTCCAGTCGGATCCCCACTTTGGTCGGATCCTCGCCGCTTACGGAGGCGTGTTCGTCGCGGGTTCGCTGATCTGGGGTGTGGTGGTGGACAAGTTCCAGCCCGACCGATGGGACATCATCGGAGCGGCCATCTGCATCATTGGCGTGTTGGTCATCATGTACGCCCCGCGTGGGTGACCGGAGTTTGGCAAGGCGACCGGCGGCGGTGCGGCCTGGTACGGCGGGTCGAATGGCTACGGCGGGCGCGTGGTACGGCGGCGGCCCGAAGCCCCGCGCCGTCCGGGACCGGCGCCCACGCCGCACGCCCGGAGGGCAGGCGGGCGGCGCGCCGCCGAGCGGTCCGAGCTTGCGGGCCGCGCGCTGCGCGTGCGGCCCGGGGGCCGTTCTCGCGCGGCGCGCCGCGCGGGGCGTCGCCGTAGCACTACCGGGCCGCGCCCACCGAACCTCGACGTCCAAGCGCCGCGCCGCCGCCCAGGGTCAGCCGCGCAGGCTGCCGAGCATCACGGGATGCCGCTAAGGTGACGCCATGATCAGCAAACCAGCCGGATTACCGTTTCTGATCATCTTTTCGGGCGTGGCCGCCGTTCTCCTCATACGGGCTAGCTACCCGTACTGGGATAAGTTCGAGATGTTCCTCATCACGATCCTCGTTGGCTTGCTCCTACTCACCTACTGGGCAATACGCATGGTGTGGGCTGACCACAAAGGAACCGCGACAGACACTTTGAAGTACCGCTGGGTTATGCCCTTTTTCATCGCGGGCGGTGTCATGCTCGCTCTCGTCACTGACGCGCCGTTCTGGATTCGCTTCACGATCTCCGAATCGAGCATGGAAGCCTACGCCAAGGCCGTGGCGGTAAACCCCAGCAG
Organism: Nonomuraea sp. NPDC050536; assembly: GCF_044457685.1. Lineage (NCBI taxonomy): Bacteria > Bacillati > Actinomycetota > Actinomycetes > Streptosporangiales > Streptosporangiaceae > Nonomuraea > Nonomuraea sp. NPDC050536. Next base: position 69,854 of record NZ_JBITHD010000036.1, on the reverse strand, counting down.
CAAAAAGCCCTGCCAATGGGCCGGCCTGCAACTCGGCCGACGTCAGGAGCTCGTGAGGATGACGAGTTGCTGGGTCGCTCGGGTCATCGCGACATAACGGTCGACCGCTCCTTCGATGCCGTTGCCGAACTTCTCTGGGTCGATGAGGACGACCAGGTCGAACTCGAGCCCCTTCGACAGCTCCGGGGTCAGCGACCGGACGCGGGACGTCTCCTCGAACGTGGGATCACCGATGACACAGGCGATCCCGTCGGCATGCGCGGCGAGCCAGGTGTCGAGGATCGAGTCCAGGTCCGAGGCGGAGCCGTGGACGACGGGAAGCCCGCCGCTGCGGATGGAGGTAGGAACGTTGGCGTCCGGGAGCTCGGCCCGGATGACCGGCTCGGCCTCCGCCATGATTTCTTCCGGCGTCCGGTAGTTGATGCTCAGGGAGGCCAGGTTGACCCGGTCGAGCCCGATCCGCTCGAGCCGTTCCTGCCACGATTCGGTGAACCCGTGCCTGGCCTGGGCACGGTCCCCGACGATGGTGAAGCTCCGGGACGGGCAGCGGAGCAGCAGCATCTGCCACTCCGCGTCGGTGAGTTCCTGAGCCTCGTCCACGACGACGTGCGCGAACGGGCCGGCGAGCAGGTCCGGTTCGAGGGTGGGCAGTTCGGACTCGTCGACCAGATTTCGCTGGAGGTCTGCTCGGCGCAGCTGCGTCACGAGGCCTTCGCCGTCGTCGTCGGCCTCGATCAGGTTGTCGACGACCTGGGCCATGCGCTCGCGCTGGACGGCGAGAGCGGCTTCCTGCCGGCGCTTGCGTCGTGACGCCTCCGGGTCACCGAGCCGCTGCCGGGCCGCGTCCAGGAGTGGCAGGTCGGACACCGTCCAGGCCTGGGCGTCCTCGCGCTGCAGCTTCCGAACGTCGTCGGGACTGAGCCAGGGAGCGCACATCCGCAGGTAAGCAGGCACCGACCACAGGTCTCCGACGAGGTCGGCCGCTTCGATCAGCGGCCACGCGCGGTTGAAGATCGTGAGCAGCTCCCTGTCCCGCAGCAGCGACCTGCGGACCAGGTCAGCCGAGGCGTCGCCGTCGTGCTTGTCCACCAGGATCGTGAGCAGCTCCTCCCAGATCTGGTCGCGCGCCTCGTTGTGCGGAGTACCGGGATCTGGTGCTTCGAACGCCTCTGCCCAGTCGTCGGTGCTCAGCCAGATGTCGGACCAGGGAGTTGTGACCGTCGTCCCCTTGGTGGGCAGGTTCTCGTAGAACCTGACGGCCGGCTCGATCGCGTTGACCAGGTTCGCGGACGACTTCAGATGGGCCACGTCCGGGTCGGTCTCGGCTGTTGCCGCGGCACCCTCGGCGACGAGGTCCCGCAGGGTGCAGGTCTGCACGCCCTCCTCTCCGAGGCTGGGGAGTACGTCGGCGACGTACGCCAGGTACGGCTGGTGCGGACCGACGAACAGCACGCCACCCCTGTGGTGACCGAGGCGAGGGTCGGAGTAGAGGAGGTAGGCGGAGCGGTGCAGAGCGACGACGGTCTTCCCCGTACCCGGACCGCCGTCGACGACGAGAGCGCCGCTGGATCCCGCGCGGATGATGGCGTCCTGGTCGGCCTGGATGGTGCCGAGCACGTCTCGCATCCGGGGCGACCGATCGCCGCCCAAGCTGGCGATGAAGGCGGACTGATCGTCGAGCGCGGCATGCCCTTCGAACCCGTCCGAGGTGAACACTTCGTCCCAGTAGTCGCTGATCCGGCCGCGGGTCCAGCGATACCTGCGGCGGCTTGCCAGCCCCATCGGGTTGGCGTGGGTCGCACCGAAGAACGGCTCAGCCGCGGGTGAGCGCCAGTCGAGCAGCAGCCGACGACCCGCGCTGTCCGTAAGGCCAAGCCGTCCGATGTACACAGGCTCGGAGTTGTCCGCGCTCACCATGTGTCCGAGGCACAGGTCCAAACCGAAGCGACGCAGTGTGCGCAGGCGAGCGGTCAGCCGGTGGATCTCCAAGTCCCGGTCCATCGCCTGCCGGCCTGCGCCACCGGGCGCCTTGCGCTCGGCATCAAGGCGGTCGGACAGCTCGGCGATCGACTGCTCGAGGCTCTCCGCGATGGCCGCGAAGTGCTGCTCGTCGACGGCGATCAGCGTCGGGTCGGCCTTGGGGGCGAGGTGGTCGGGAAGGTCAAACGCGCTGGTGGTCAGCGGGTTCACGTGATCAGCTCCATCTGAGGTCGCTTACGACCATTACGTACGGCAAGCGCATGACGAACCTGGTGGCCACGAAGAGCAACGCTCCCGTGGCCGTGGCGGTTCAGGTCGTCAGGGTTTGTAGGTTTTCGTGTTCTGGGTCCTGGCGCGACAATCCCACGTGGTTCACGCGAACACAGGGGCCTGACCGCGTCAGGCTGTGGGTTCATCGCGGGCACGGACGGCCTTTTCTCAGCTGACCGCCTCGAGCAGCAGCTTCGCGGCCACCATCGCCCCGTCGGTCCGGATCGCGCCGGCCACGGCGGTCGCTCGTACACGGGTCTCGAGGGTCAGGGCGGTCTTGAGCGCGGCAGACAGGGACTCGAAGGTCGGAGTCGGGCCGTCGTGTGCCGCGCCGATGCCCAGGTCTGCCACCCGGCCGGCCCAGTAGGGCTGGTCCGCCGCCTGCGGTACCACCACCTGAGGCGCGCCGGCCCGGGCGGCCGTCGTCGTGGTGCCCGCGCCGCCGTGGTGCACGACGGCGGCCACCCGGCCGAACAGCGCCTGCTGGTTGACCTCGCCGACAACGAAGCAGTCGTCCCTGTCGTCGATCAGGGCCAGGTCGGCCCAGCCGCGGGAGACGAGTACGCGGCGGCCCTGCGCTCGGATCGCCTCGATGACCACCTGGGAGGCGTCCGTCGACCCGCGCATGGGCATGCTGCCGAAGCCCACGTACACCGGTGGTGTGCCGCCGTCCAGGAACGCCACCAGGTCGGCCGGCAGCGGGCGTTCGTCCGGCAGGATCCACGCGCCGGTCTGCACGACGTCGAGGTACGCCGGCTCCTGCCACGGATCCAGGATCGGGTCCGTCGCCAGCCACGGCCGGTCGCCGATGACGTAATCGCGAACGTTGTCCACCGGGGGCAGGCCGATCGACGCCCGGTTGGTGTTGAGCGCCTCACCGAACAGCGCATTGATGCTCTGCGCGTCCAGATCCCAGAGCACCCGGTTGTCAGTCACCTCCGGCGGGAACGGCCGGCCCGGATACGCCAGCGGCAGGTGGTGCGGCGACGGCAGGGTGACCTGCTGGAAGGTCACGGACACGGAGCGGATGCCCAGTTTCTCGGCCACCGACCGCGCTCCGGCCGCGGCGGGCATCATGCCGGTCGCCACCAGCACGTCACATCCCTCGGCCGCCGCGGTGACCGCGTCGAACTGGCCGGCGATCAACTCGGCCGCACGCTGGGGCAGGTTCGCCGACGACGGCGGCCGCGCCGAAGTCGTCAGCGCGCGCGCCGACGGGCCGACGGGCACCATCGGCACGCCGACACCGGCCAGCCGCTGCGCGAAGTCCTCGTCCGGCGGCGCGCACACCCTCACCTCCGCGCCGAGTTCCCGCAACCGCACCGCGAGTCCCGCGATCGGCTCGACATCCCCGCGCGACCCATACGTCGACAACAACACCCGCACTTTGTATCCCCCGTTTCCGCAGGTTCTGGCCTCGGCCGACGATTCTGCGGCACGACCCGGGTCTTGCCGCAAGCCCCCCGGTGCGCTATACGTTGAGAGTGGAAAGGAGCGGGCACTCCCCTTTCCCTTCATCGTCCGCTGTAGACGGACACCCTCCTCGCGAAGCGGCGCCCCCGTACGCCCGTACCGTCGACCCAGGAGAATCTCCCACGGTCCTACGGATGCAGCCGTCCTTCACCCTGATCAGCAAGGCCTCGAACGCCGCCGAGATCACCCCAACGTCCGGCTTCCCTGCCGGGTAGGACGATCAGGCAGGTGGAAGCATATGCGTACTACGCATCTCCGCAGCTCTCGCGATCTTTCCAGCGCGAGTACGAAGTTCGCCATCGGTCCCCGCGATGCGCCGCCGCTGGGGTCCGTCCAACTCGTCATGTACGGTGGCCGGCTACCACAGTTCGTCGAGCTCATCGATACGGCGGCGCAGCCTGCGAGCGTCCTTGGGTGGCAAGACGCCTAGGACCGCGTCCAAGGTGGCGCGCAGTTCCACCGGATCAGGGCAACACATCATCTCTTCGCACCCCCATCTCGGATCGAACAAGCGGTGCGCGGGATCCCGCAGAAACAGCGACCACGCCTGCAAGGCATCGGGGGCGGCGCTGGGCCACAGGCGCGTTCGCTCCAGACGGGCGATCGCGGCGCGACCCTGTGGGGACAAGCCAGGGATCAGTCGAACGGGTTGACCGGTGGCCGGATGACGGCGGGGTGTGTCAGCGCGGACCTGCGCGGGTGATCTACGCGCCATGGGCCTTTCGGGAGATCGACATAGTGTCATCCTGCCACGGGGCGGGTGCCCGAGTCTGTGGCGTCTGTGTTCGCAGCCAGGGCCCGAATTGCATGCCGTTCTCGTCCAGGGCGTTATAGATCGTTAGCCGAGAAGACGATCCCGTGCGCCAGGTCTGTGTCTGCCCATTCGAGGAGTTCGACGGCGTCAGTTAGCCGGAGATCACCTGGCGTTGCAGAAGATCTATCTCTGACGTGCTGTCATGTCGAGATCGTCCGTTGACGGCTGGATACGATGCGATGTCATGGTCAACGCGCAGCCCGTGGTCCGGCAGGTCTCCTCGCGGGAGGTCTATCGCAACTCCTGGATGACCGTGCGCGAGGACGCGATCGAACATCCTGACGGCTCGCCAGGCCTGTACGGGTATGTGGTCAAGCCCGACTTCGTGCTGGTCGTCCCGGTGCAGGATGGCGGTTTCCACATAGTGGAGGAGTACCGCTACCCGATCGGCCGTCGCTCGTGGAGCTTCCCTCAGGGCAGCGCTGAGGCCGACTCCCATGAGGACGAGGCCAGGAGGGAACTGGCCGAGGAGACGGGGCTCCGGGCCGCACGCCTGCAGCATCTGGGCCGTCTGGACAACGCCCACGGGATGACAAATCAGGGCGTCCACGTGTACCTGGCTACTGGGCTCGCAGCAGGGTCAGCCGATCGGGAGCACACTGAGCAGGACATGCGGCAGCGCTGGGTGAGCCGTCCCGAGTTCGAGCAGATGATCACTGAGGGTTCGATCACCGACTCGTCCACTGTCGCCGCCTACATGCTGTGGCTGCTTCACGGTCAGGATTGAGACGCCGACACGTCACCGCACTTGGGGTGTGCATGAAGGGGCATCGCCACTACTCACTCGTAGACGGTCGCCGCTCCCAGCGCCTGGGCGAAGAAGGACCAGGTCGCATCCTCAGTCGCGGGATGCCCGATGTTCTTGTAGTACCCAGGAGAGTCCCGGATCCAGGCGGACAACGCTTCGAGAAACAGATCCAGCCGATCGTTCTCCCATTCGGCACCGTTGCTCAAGTCACTGTGTAGCGCTTCAACGAACCGAGCAAGATCCTCACGTGATGCGACGGCCTCGGCTGCGTCGAAGAACCCATCTTCGATTGACACGATCCCCATGCTCCCACCTGGCCCCCTCTGCCGAAGAGAGCCTGCGTCGGCTGTGCCGCCCGCCCACCTGGTGCAGAGCGCTCGATCATTCCGCGCAACGAGTGCGACGACCCCCGTGATGATCGTAGCTGGAAGCACGAAGAAGACCCAGAATCCATGCCTCAGCGATGATCGCCCGCACCGCGACGAAGACGCATGGCCGCGAAGGGAGACGTAACAAGCAGCGACGCCAGCACGACAACGACCGGTACCGCGTACGCCAGGATCATGGCGAAGAGCACGCTTGGGATACCGCGCCGAAGTCACTGGCAAGCGGCCGGAGAGCTCGGGAGGGCAACCGCGCGGCACAGGGGGCGCGGTCAGCTGGATAGGCCGGCCATCGTCAGGGCTAGTTGGGGGGCGGCGGAGAAGAGGATCGCTGCTGCCAGGGATACGGCCATGGCGAGGGTGGCGGCCGGGAAGCGGCGGCGCGGGGTTTCGGCGACGGCCGGGGCGAAGAGGCGGGCGGTCCAGGTGGCGTAGTAGTACAGGCCGATGACGGTGTTGATCGCCATGACGACGGCCAGCCAGCCGAGCCCGCCCTCGACCAGGGCGCGGAACACGACCACCTTGGCGAAGAGGCCGGCCAGCCCGGGTGGCAGCCCGGCCAAGCACACCAGGCAGAACGCCAGCGCCAGCCCCTGAACCGGACTGCGGAAGGCGAGCCCGCGGTAGTCGTCGAGCTCGTTCCGTGGCACCGCCCGGGACACCAGCATGACCACCGCGAAGGCCCCGAGATTCATCGCCGCGTAGATCACCAGATACGTCACCGAGGCACCCACGGCACGCCCGCCGAGTGCCAGCGGCGCCAGGATGTATCCCGACTGGGCCACGGAAGACCACGCGAGCAGCCGTACGGCGGAGCGTTGCCGCATGGCCAGCAGGTTGCCCACGCTCATGGTGAGCGCGGACACGATCGCGATCACGGGGGACCAGGTGAAGGCCTGCCCGCCGAGCGCGGTCACCAGGATGAGGATCAGCCCGGCGAACCCGGCGGCCTTGGAGATCACCGAAAGCAGCGCCGCCACCGGAATCGGCGCCCCCTGGTAGACGTCGGCCGCCCAGGCGTGGAACGGCACGGCCGCGATCTTGAACCCGAACCCGGCCACGACCAGCACCACCCCGACCGTGACCACCGCCGGCATCTCCGGCCCCGACGCACCGGGGAGCCCCGGCGCGGGCACGGCCCCGCTGAACACCCCGGCCAGCCGGGACAGGTAGACCGACCCGCCCACGCCGTACAGCAGGGACACCCCGAACAGCATCACGGCCGTCGACACCACCGACACCAGGAACAGCTTGACCGCGGCTTCGGAGCCCCGCCCGTCGTAGCGCCGCAGCGCCGTCAGCGCGAAGACCGGCAGCGAGACCAGCTCGAGCGCCACCACCAGCATGATCAGATCGCGCGAGGCGGGCAGCGTCACCGCACCCACCAGCGTGCAGAGCAGCAGGAAGTACCACTCGCCCACCGGGATCCCGCCGCTCGCCAGCTCGGTCATCGACAGCAGCACGACCACCACGCCCGCGACCAGCACCACCCCGGCGAACACCAGGGTGAACCGGTCGACCACGAACGAGCACAGCTCTCCGGCCCCGGGCGCGCAGAACGTGGAGCGGGGCGGCCCACCGCTCACCGCCTGCCATCCCACGATCGCGAGCGCGCCGAGAACCCCGGCCAGCGTCACCAGCCCCGGCACGGCCCCCGCCCGCGGCAGGAAAGCGTCGAGCAGCAGCACCAGCCCCGCCACCACGGCGAGAAGCAGCGGCGCGGCGATCGCGGCGTAGTCGATCTGCTGGATCACGATGACACCCCCAGCAGCAGTTGTACGGCGGGTGTGGTCAAGGACAGCAACAGCTTCGGCCACAGCCCGAACAGCAGGATCAGCACGATCAGCGGAACCCAGGAGGCCAGCTCGTATCCCCGCAGGTCACGCGGTCTGAAGCGGGCCTGCCGCGGCGGAGCCGACCCGCCGTCGGCGCCCTGCGAGTTTCCCGTCCGCCCCAGCGCGGCCACCCCGGCGGGAGCCAGCCGGACGACGGAGACGGGCGCGGTGGGCGGCCCGTGCGTGACCCGGGACAGCATGACCAGGAAGTAGGCGGCCGTGAGCACCGCCCCCAGCCCACCGATCACCATGAACGTCAGGAACAGCCCGCGAGGCAGTCCGCTCGCCGGTTGGTAGGCGCCGAACAGGGCCAGCATCTCCCCCCAGAACCCGGCGAGCCCCGGCAGCCCCAGGGAGGCGATGGCGGCGAAGGTGAGCACGGATCCCAGGCGCGGCATCGTGGCCAGCATCCCGCCGCCGAGCGAGGGTATGTCGGCCGTGCCGTACCGCTCCTTGATCGCCCCGGCGAGGAAGAACAGCAGGCCGGTGATCAGCCCGTGGGCGATGTTGGCGAACAGCGCGCCGTTGATGCCGACGGTGGTGAGCGTGGCGAAGCCGAGCAGCACGAAGCCCATGTGGCCGATGGAGGAGTAGGCGATCATGCGTTTGAGATCGCGCTGGGCCAGGCAGGCCAGGGCTCCATAGACGATGCCGACCACGGCGAACGCGCCGAGCCACGGCGCCACGGCGGAGGCGCCGTGTGGAAGAACGGGGATCGCGATCCTGGCGAAGCCGTACGTGCCCATCTTCAGCAGCACCCCGGCCAGCAGCACGGAGCCGACCGTGGGGGCTTCGGTGTGCGCGTCGGGCAGCCAGGTGTGCAGCGGCCACATCGGCGTCTTGACCGCGAGCCCGAGCCCGATCGCGACGAACGCCAGCGTCTGCACGCCCGCGCTCATCCCGCGCCCGTGCGCGGCCTCCAGGGCCAGGACGTCGAGCGTGCCGGTCTGCGCCCAGACGAGCAGCAGGCCGAGCAGCATCACGACCGAGCCGAGCACCGTGTAGAGGATGAACTTGACCGCCGCGGCGCGCCTGCCGGCGCCGCCCCAGATCGCGATCAGGAAGTACATCGGGACCAGCACGACCTCGAAGAACACGAAGAACAGCAGCAGGTCCAGGGCCAGGAACGTGCCGATCATGCCGACCTCGAGCACGAGCAGCGTGAACACCATCGCCCGTGGCCGCCCGCCGCCGCTCCTGGGCCGCATGAGCTGCCCGGGCCCGCGCCCGCCGCCCACGCCGAGGTAGACGAAGCACAGGAACGTCAGCAGCGCGGTCAGCGCGACCAGCGGCAGTGAGATCCCGTCGACCCCCAGGTGGAAGCGCAGGTCGAGCCCGCTGATCCACTGCCGGTCGACGACGAACTGCGCCCGCCGGGAGTCGGCGTAGTCGAACCTCACCAGCATCAGTACGGCCAGCAGCAGCGTGACGCCGGACACCACCAGCCCGTACACGTGCAGCGCAGGCCGGAGCGCGCGCGGGGCGGCGAGCAGGCCGAGCGCGCCCAGCAGCGGCACCGCCAGCAGCGCGACGGAGACCCAGCCCATCATGTGAACACCACCGCCCCCACCACGATCAAGAGGACACCGGCCAGCACGCCGCTCACGTAGAGCTGGACGTTGCCGTTCTGGGCGAGCCGCAGCACCGCCGACAGGCCGCGCGCCGAACGGCCCGACCCGCGCACGGCCCCGTCGACGACCACGTCATCCGTCTGGACGACGAGCCTGGACAGCACGAGGACCGGCCGGACGAACAGCACGGAGTAGACGGTGTCCACGTAGAACGCCCGCTCGCACGGCACGCGGAACGGCCCGAGCAGCCGCGCGGGATCGGCCACGGGGTCGCTGCGCCAGAACGCGTAGACCACCCCGGCCCCCAGCAGCGCGAGGACCACGCTGATCGCCGCCACCGACCAGTCGACGTGGGCCCCGCCGGCGAACCCGAGCAGCAGCGCGGGCACCGACAGCAGCACGATGGGAACGAGCATGGTCGGCGGCGCCTCGCGGGTGTCGACCACGTGCGCCGTGCCCGGCTCGGGCTCGGGAAGCGCCACGACCCGCGTCTCGCCGAAGAACGTGCGCAGCCACGCCCGCGTCGCGTAGGCCCCGGTGACGGCCACGGTCGCCAGCGCGCAGCCGTACAGCAGGAGCGCGGCAGCGTCAGTGAGGCTGCCGGACAAGGCGCGGTCCATGGCGGTGAGCACGGCGTCCTTGCTGAAGAAGCCGCTGGTGGGCGGCAGGCCCATGAGCGCGGCGAACCCGATCGTCATCGTCACGAACGTGACGGGAAGCGCCCTGCGCAGCCCGCCCATCTGGCCCATCAGGTTGGAGCCCACGTGGTGGATCACCGCGCCGGCGCATAGGAACAGCAGCGCCTTGAACGCCCCGTGGGTGAGCAGGTGGAAGATGGCGGCCGTGTCGGACCCGGCCGCGAGCGCGCCCGCCATGTAGGCGAGCTGGCTGACCGTGGAGTAGGCCAGGACCCGTTTGAGGTCGTCCTGCGCCAGGGCGGCCAGCGCGGCGCCCAGCATGCCGAGCGCGGCGATCACGGCCAGCACGTCGAGCGTGGGACGCGCGCCCAGGAAGGCGGGGTAGAGCCTGGCCACGATGAAGATCCCGGCGGCGACCATGGTGGCGGCGTGGATCAGCGCGCTGATCGGCGTCGGGCCCGCCATCGCGTCCGGCAGCCAGGTGTGCAGCGGGACCTGGGCGCTCTTGCCCGCCACCCCGGCCAGCAGCAGCATCGTGGCCGCCACCAGCGTGCCCGCGGGCAGCTGGGGCACCTTGGCCAGCACCGTGGAGATCTGGAAGCTGCCCGCCGACATCCCCAGCACGAAGATGCCGAACAGGAACCCGACGTCGCCCAGCCGGGTGACGAGGAACGCCTTGACCGCGGCCCGCGAGTTGGCCCGGTCTTCCCACCAGTGCCCGATCAGCAGGTAGGAGCACAGACCCATGATCTCCCAGCCCACGTAGAGGACCAGGAGGTCGCCCGCGTAGACGACCAGCAACATCGCGCTGGTGAACAGGCTGATGAAGGCGCTGTAGGAGGGATAGCGCGGGTCGCCCTTGAGGTAGCCGACCGAGTAGACCTGTACGGCCAGCGCCACCAGCGTCACGAGCACGCCGACGATAGCGGACAGGTCGTCGGCCTGGAGTGTCAGCGAGATCGGGATCGATCCGGTGCCGATGGATCCGTAGGTCTGCCCGATCGCGCCGGATGGCGCCGGGCCCTCGAGCCGGTCGAAGAACGCGAACCCCTGGCTCCACGCCATCCAGAGCGCCAGCACGGAGGAGGCCGCGGTCGGCAGGACTGCGATCCAGGCCGCCCGCCGGTTGGCCGCCAGGTCCGCGGAACGGTCGGCGGGCGCCTCGCCGGAGCCCTGCGCCAGGTCGTGGGCGGGACGCCGGTGCGGCCAGCGCGACAGCAGCAGCCCCGCGAACGCCGCGAGGAAGGGCAGCAGCACGGCCGCCAGCGGGAAGGAGTTCATCGCTTGCCTCCTCGCCGGATCGGCGCGCGGAGGCCGGCGGCCTCGCCGGGGACGGGCCCGCCGTTGCCCGTGTCGCCGGACTCGACCCCGCCCGACGGCCCGGCGCCGCCGCCCTCGCCCGGCGCGGGCTCGGCCAGGTCGCGCAGGGTGTCGAGGTCGACGGTGCGGCGGTTGCGGAAGAGCGCGAGCACGATGGCCAGGCCCAGGCCCACCTCGGCCGCGGCGATCACGATGACGAACAGCGTGAGCACCTGTCCGCTGTGGAGCCGGTCGCCGAGCCAGACGTCGAACGCGACCAGGTTGAGGTTGACCGCGTTGAGCATCAGCTCGACCGACATCAGCACCAGGATCGTGTTACGGCGGGCCAGCACGCCGTAGACGCCGATGGAGAACAGCAGCGCGGATACAACCACCGGGTAGACGATGTGCACTACTTACCCCCGGTCTCTTCTGGCTCGGGTGGCTTGCCCCCAGGGATGTCCGTCCTGGACAGGACGATGGCGCCGATCAGCGCGGCCAGCAGCAGGACCGACAGCGCCTCGAACGGCAGCACCCAGGTGCTGAACACGCTCGCGCCCAGCTGCTTGGCCGAGCCGGGCCCGGGTCTCAGCGGGGTGTAGGCGGTGCGGAACCCTTCGATGACGACGGTGACGAGGACTGCCGCCGTGGCGACCGCGACGACCAGCGCGACCACCCGGTTGCCGCTGTCGAGGTCGGGTGAGCGGCCGATCGGCGCGCGGGTGAGCATGATGCCGAACAGCAGCAGCACGACGACGGCGCCCACGTAGATGAGGACCTGCACCCAGGCGACGAACTCGGCGGTCAGCACCAGATAGCCGCCCGCGAGCGCGCCGAACGAGACCACCAGCCACAGCGCGGCGTGGACCAGTTGCCTGGTCGTGACGACGAGCAGCGCCGACCCGACCGCCACCGCACCCAGCAGCAAGAACACGACCTCTTGCCCGGTGGGTGACAGGTAGGAGGGCACCGCCTCGGTCACGACTCCTCCTCAGACTCCCTCGGCTCGTCAGGACCGAGCCGCCCAGGCGGCCGGATGGACCGGGGGTCGGCCATCTTGCGCCTGCGCGTGCTCGCGCCAGAAGCTTGCTCCTGCGCCTCGCCCGCTGGTGGCGGCGCGCCCGAACCTGTGGACAACTCTCCGGCCTCGGCCTCGCCTGTGGATGAAGGAAGCGTTCCCGGGGGCCGGATCCCCCGGACGTCCCTGCGCGGCCGATCGGGAGCGGAGCCGGCGGCGCGCTCCTTGGGCGGCTCGGCGCCCGGATCGTGCGCGGGCGGCGGCGGCACGGTCGGCACCCAGGCCGCGAGCTGGTCCTTCTCGTGCAGGAGGTTGCTGATGTCGCCTTCGGCGTACTCGAACTCGGGAGACCAGAAGAGCGCGTCGAACGGGCACACCTCTATGCAGATGCCGCAGTACATGCACAGCGAGAAATCGATCGCGAACCTGTCGAGAACGTTGCGCTGGCGGGCACGACCGCCCTCGGGGGCCGGGATCGTCTCCTTGTGCGAGTCGATGTAGATGCACCAGTCGGGGCATTCCCGGGCGCACAGCATGCAAGAGGTGCAGTTCTCCTCAACCAGGGCGATGACGCCGCGGCTGCGGGGCGGGAGGGCGGGCTTGACCTCGGGATACTGCTGCGTGACGGATCTGCGCAGCATGTGGCGAAGGGTGATGGAAAGCCCCTTTGCGAGTCCTACTCCCGGTATCCCTGCCATGATTCAACATCATGTCGCACTTGGCCCCGTAGGTGAATGATGCGGGGCCAGTTGTCCCCATGTTTTCCACAGCCATCCACAGCTCGGCGCCGGGTTATCCACAACATTGCTGCACAAGCAAAATGTCCCGTACGCGATGGATAGTCTTCGTGCCATGTTGCACAGCCAGCCGAACCGTCCCAGCAGCGGGAGGTGGGCCGCCGCCGTCGGGTGGGCGCTCCTGCCGCTCGTGACGTGCGGGTTCGCGACGCCGTTCTCCATCGGGTTCGCGGCCTACCGGCTGGCCAGCATCTGGCAGGCGGCCGCCGCCGCGGTCTACACGCTGTGCCTGGTCTCGTTCCTCATCCCCGTGATGTACTTCGACACCTTCGAGGACATCCCCGAGCCGCTGTCCACACTGATCTCGATCGCGCTGGTCGTCAGCTGGGTGGGCGGCCTCATCCACTCGCTCTTCCTGCTGCCCGCCATGGCCAGGCCCAGGCCGGCGGGTCAGCAGCGGCGCCCGCCTTACACGCCGCCGCCGCCCAACGTCCACCAGCGGACGACCGCGCCGACCGCGATGCGGCGCGCGGGAGAGCCCGAATGGATCGGCCACTACCGCGTGCTCGAGTCGCTCGGGCGCGGCGGGCAGGGCTCGGTCTACCTGGCGGTCGCCCCTGACGGCGCGCGGGTGGCGGTCAAAGTGCTCAACGACCTGGTCGACGACGTCGCGCGCGCCAGGTTCGCCAGGGAGGTCGACGCGGCGCGCCGGGTGGCGACGTTCTCCACGGCCAGGCTGCTCGACGTCAATATCACCGGCCAGCTGGCCTACATCGTCAGCGAATACGTGGCCGGCCCGTCGCTCGAGCAGCTGGTGCGCAACCACGGGCCGCGCGACGAGGACGGCCTGACACGCCTGGCGTTGTCCACAGCCGGCGCGCTGGCCGCCATCCACAAGGCGGGCGTGGTCCATCGCGACTTCAAACCCAGCAACGTCCTGATCGGTCCCGACGGGCCACGCGTCATCGACTTCGGCATCGCCCGCGCGCTCGACCAGGTCACGATGACCAGCGGCAAGATGGTCGGCACACCGCCGTACATGTCACCGGAGCAGCTCTCCGGCGAGCCGGTCGGGCCGCCTTCCGACGTCTTCAGCTGGGCGGTCACGATGATGTTCGCCGCCACCGGCCGCCCCGCGTTCGGCGAGGACACGGTCCCCGCCGTCTTCAACAGGGTGCTCACCTTCCACCCCGACTTATCCCCCATGCCGCCCGGCATGCGCGGCATCGTCGGCGCCTGCCTCAACAAACGCCCCGAAAACCGCCCCGCGGCCTCCGACGTCATGCTCGCCATCGTCCACTGAGCCGCACCAGCACTCCGCCGCACGAACAGCTCAACGACCAACGCCTCGCCGCAGAAGACCGCGTAGGGCCGCAGAAGAACGCTCCCGTACGGCAAGCCGCCCCACCCACTCCCCACCGACCATGGCCGGCCCCTGTCACTTCAACGCCACTCCAGCGAAGACAGCGCGCCGCCATAACGGCGCGTCCAAACCCACCCGCAAGGTCACGGCACCACCCACCGAGCCATCCAAACGCGCCCACGGTTCAGGGCATCGCCTGACGAACCCCTCTGACCAGCCCGAGATACTCCTGCTTGGAGAGCCGATGCACGGCCAGCTCAAGCCCGTACCGCTCCGCGAACCGGTGCGCGTACTCAGGCGACCACAACCCCGGCAAATGCAGCAGGGGACACCCAGAGGCATCCAGCACGAAAATTCCTGATAAATCGTCATAGCTGTAGAGCTGCAACCGGGCGGCCAAGCCGTGGCTACGCCCGATGACGATCGGGAGCATGGCCTCCTTCCCCCGGATCCCCCACAGGCTGCGGTTCTTGACGACGAGCTGCGTCCCGCCCGGCGAGCCGAGCACGACCCCGCTCCTGACACGGCGGCGGTGAAGCCGTCCGGTGAGCGGGCGCAGCACCAGCGCCAGCGGGCTGGAGGCCAGCAGCAGCCACTTGACCTCCGCGAAGTCCGCGATGAGCCGCCCGAACATCGACAGACCCCGCCAAGCCGATCCCATGCCATTGGCCACGAGGTAGACCATGATCCCGCCGCCCACCACCCCGGCACCGATCCCGACCGGCTTGCGCCAGCGGGCGGCCCGTCGCGGCGGCTCCCCGCGGATGCGCCGCCAGCCCGGTGCGCGGCCCGCGAGCATCGCGCGGACGACGGCGGTCGGCTGCCGGCGGCCGTCGATGATCGGCAGCCCGGCCTGCCGGGCGAAGAGGTCGAGGTCGGCGTCGTGCCAGTTACCCGGGATGTCCGCCAGGACGAGCCCGTCCTCGTCGAGCGCGGCCAGCCCCCAGACGGGTTCGATCCGCTCCTTGCCGTTGGCCTCGTAGAGCCGGCGTTCGTAGCCGTAGTGGTACAGGCGCACGGGCGCCAGCCGTACAGACTCCTCGGTTGCGAGGTCGGCGGCGGTGAGGGTGCGTCCGTCCCAGGTCAGGGCGGTGGCAGGGGCGACCGAGCCGATCGTGGCGCCACCGTGCGGAGCCAGCCGGGCCTGCGGGAAGCTCACAGCAGGACCTTGATCACACCCGTTAGTGCGAGCTGGAGCAGGGCCAGGGGGACGAGGGCGATCCAGGCCAGGCGCTGCAACTGGTCCTCACGCAGCCGGGGATAGCTGACCCGCAGCCAGATGACGACGAAGGCGAGCGCGAACACCTTGATCAGGGTCCAGATCCAGCCCGGCAGGAAGGGCCCGTGCCAGCCGCCGAGGAACAGCACCGTGGTCAGGAAGGAGAGCACGACGATGCCCACGTACTCGGCGAGCATGAACAGGGCGAAGCGCATGCCGGTGTACTCGGTCATCGGGCCCATGATGATCTCTGACTCGGCGATCGGCATGTCGAACGGCGGGCGGCGCAGCTCGGCGAGCCCGGCCATGAAGAAGACGACGCCACCGATGGCCTGCCAGGGCAGCCACCACCACTGCCACTCCTCCAGGATCCCGGGGATCGACAGCGTGCCGGCGGCCATCGCGACCGAGGAGGCGGCCAGCACGAGCGGCAGCTCGTACGACATGAGCTGGGCGGCGGCGCGCATGCCGCCCAGGACCGAGTACTTGTTGGCCGAGGCCCACCCGGCGATGATCGAGCCGAGCACGCCGACGCCCATCACGGCCAGCACGAAGAACAGCCCCAGGTCGAGGTCGACGCCCACCTGGCCGCGGTCGATGGGGATGGCGATCATCACGACGAGGTACGGGACGAGAGCCACGCCGGGCGCGATCATGAAGATGCGGCGGTCGGCGGCGGCCGGGATGACGTCCTCCTTCTGGGCGAACTTCACGCCGTCGGCGATCAGCTGCGCCCAGCCGTGGAAGCCGCCCGCGTACATGGGGCCGAGGCGCGACTGCATGTGCGCCATGACCTTGTGCTCGGTCTGCCCGATGATCAGCGGCAGCAGCAGGAACACCGCGAGGATGACGACGAACCGCAGCACCACGTCCAGCATCCGGCCACCTCCAGGCGGATCAGTCGTCCTCGGTCTCGGTGCCCCAGTCGGCCGGCACTCCGGGCGGGAGGGTCTTGCGGCGGCTCGGCGCGGCGTGCGACTCGCCGGGCTCCTTGGCGCCCGGCCAGGGCTTGGCCACGCGCGCGGCCAGCACGAAGTCCTTACGCAGTGGGTGACCCTCGAACCCGTCGGGCAGCAGTAGCGGCACCAGGTAGGGATGCCCGTCGAAGGTGATGCCGAACATCTCGAAGGTCTCGCGCTCGTGCCAGTTCGCCCCGCGGAAGACGCCCACGGCCGAGGGCAGCCGCGGGTCGCCGGCCGGGATGTGGGTGCGGATCAGGACGCGGGCGCAGGCCGTCGGGTCGTACAGGTGGACCACGACGAAGAACCCGTCGGGCATGTCGTCGACGGCGGTCAGCCAGTCGAAGAAGGCGTATCCGGAGTCGCGGGCGCGGGTCAGCGCCTCGATCCAGTCGCCCGGCAGCACGTCGACGGTGGTCTCCCCGAGGAAGTCGGAGGATTCACCGAGGTCGAAGCTCACGCGTCCTCCCCGTGCGAGCGCGACCAGACGTACCGATCGCTGAGCGTCTCTCCCGCGATCTTCTCCTGCAGCTTCATGATCCCGTACAGCAGCGCCTCGGGCCTGGGTGGGCAGCCGGGGACGTAGATGTCGACGGGGATGATCTGGTCGACGCCGTTGGTCACGCAGTAGGAGTCCCAGTACGGCCCGCCGGAGTTGGAGCAGGCGCCGAACGAGATCACGTACTTCGGGTCGGGCATCTGCTCGTAGAGCCGTTTGACCGCGGGCGCCATCTTGTCGGTCACGGTGCCGGAGACGATCATCAGGTCGGCCTGCCGCGGACCGTTGGCGAACGGGATCACGCCGAAGCGGATGAAGTCATGCCTGCTCATCGACGTGGCGATGAACTCGATCGCGCAGCACGCCAGCCCGAAGTTGAACACCCACAGCGAGTAGCGCCGCCCCCAGTTGAGCACGAACCGCATGGGTTTGGGCGCCAACCGGGAGACCGGCCCCACCGTGGGCATCGGGAGATCCGTTGCTGCCATACCTCCATTCTCACGCCTGATCGCCCCCACGTGTAGAGGGCCGGCTCATTGATAGAGCGTGGCGCGGATGTCGTCCCGCAGCTCCCGCTCCACCCGCCCGCTCCGCACCTCAAGTTCCCGATCGATCTCCCCCATCCCTGCCGCGGTCACCGCCGGCTCCCGGTACGGCAGGCCCAGGACGTACTCGTGGCGCAGGTAGGAGGGCGGATGCGTCGCGTCCACCCGCAACGAGACAAGCCGCGCCCCACGCCGCCGCCGCTCGAACTCCGATTCCGGAATGCTCGCCATGTACGCCTGCATCGCCTCCCACAGGCTCTCATCGCGGGGGATGGCCATGGTCCGTGTCTCCAGGAACGACGAGGCGACACCACACCGAGTGTCATGAGCGTCCAGCGAGGAGGCGGCGGCCACGGTCCCGGCGATCTCCACCGACATCGCGTCCGCCCGGTACTCGGCACGCTGCGACGATCGCAGGTTCACCAGCTGCAGCACGGTGTCGAAGCCGCCGACGGCCACCCGCAGCAGCCACAGGACGACCTGCGAGACCCAGTTGCCCACCAGCACGAGCAGCCCGTGCTCCGGCACCGCCTCCCTGTCCGACCTGGCGGCGGAGCGGAGCTCGGCCAGCGCCCGGAAGGCGGTTCCCACCACGATCCCTTGCCGGTTGTCTCCGTTGCTCGAGTGCGCCAGCTCGTGGCCGAGCAGCGCGATCCGCTCCTGCGGCGTGAACACCAGCCACATGGGGTAGCCGAGCGTCAGCATCCGGCGGCGGCGCAGGCCGTAGGTCCCGTAGCCGGCGTTCATGTCACCGGTGAGCACTACCACGTCGGTCCTGGGCGCCCCTGCTCGCGCCCCGATCTCGTCCAGGAGCTGGTAGAGCCGCGGCGCGTCCTGCCGGGTCAGCACCTCGGCGTCGCCAGGCAGCCGGCCGAACCGGGGGCGCATCAGCCACGAGAGCCCGACCAGCACCACCCCGACGCAGACGCTGGCGAAGGTGAAGACGAACAGTAGCCAGATCCCGGTGACCAGGAAGCCCAGGGTCAGCAGATGGACGAGCAGGGCGAGCGCGTAGGAGGCCAGGCGAGCCAGGCTGAAGCGGTCGATGCCGCTTTCGTGCAGGCCTCGGACGAGCCGCTCCTGCAGGCGCGGCAGGATCAGCCGCTGCGGTGGGGCGGGCGGTGGTAGGAGATTCCAGTCGCAGGACGCGCACCAGGCGACGAAGCGCGGGTCTGCGTCGAGGGGAGCCGAGCACTCCGGGCATAAGGCGGACATGGCCCGCCAGGTTAGCGGCGGATCATGTCCACGTCAGGACGCGTTTGCGCCAGGCGTACAGGATGCCGAGCGCGATGAAGCCCAGGAAGACGAACATCTCCACCAGCGTGGTCATCCCGAACCCTGGCGCGGCGAAGACCGTGGCCCAGGGGAAGAGGAAGACGGCGTCGACCGCGAACACCACGTACAGGTAGGTGAAGACGTAGTAGCGGACCTGCGACTGCGCCCACCCCTCCCCGACGGGGTCGACACCGCACTCGTAGGTGGTCAGCTTGTCGGCGGTGGGCCTGGTCGGCCGCAGGAGGCGGTTCGCGAGCAGGGCCCCGGCCACGATCGCGACGCCGATCGCGAGGAGCGCGGCGACGAGCAGGTAGGACCCGAAGTAGCCGTCCATGTGGTGATGGTAACCCA
Source organism: Nonomuraea sp. NPDC050536 (assembly GCF_044457685.1). Classification (NCBI taxonomy): domain Bacteria; kingdom Bacillati; phylum Actinomycetota; class Actinomycetes; order Streptosporangiales; family Streptosporangiaceae; genus Nonomuraea; species Nonomuraea sp. NPDC050536. The sequence continues at coordinate 50,877 of NZ_JBITHD010000036.1, read as the reverse complement.
GCCGAAGATCGGAAACCGGGTCAAAGGTCGGCCAGATAACCCCATGATGGGGCAAAGTGCAAGATCGCCAACATAGTGTGGCATTCATGTGCAAACGGCGATTCTTCGGAGGAATCGCGACGTTGGCCCTAACCCTCGCCGCCTGCGGCGTGGCCACCGCCTCCCCCGAGCGAGATGTCACCGTCCCCGCAGACCCCACGATGATCGACTTTGTCGACCCCGCGAAGGTCGGCGGCCTGGTCACCAGGAGCCTGACCGAAGGCGAGTCGGGTGGCCGGCAGGTGCATGTCGCCTACCCCGAGTTCAAGGCGGCCCCCAAGCTCAACGAGGTGGTCGGCAAGGAGGCCGAGCGCCAGCTGCGCGACTTCAAGCGCTCCACCAGCACCGGCGGCCTCAAGCCGCGCCCCGAGCTGAACATGGAATGGGCGCTCGACGCCGCCACCGACGACCTCATCGGGGTGCGGCTGCGAACGGGCGAGTTCCTGGGCGCGAACTGGGGCAACTCCACCATCACGTTCTGGTACGACAAGCGGAGCGACGAGGCGTTCACCTCGACCGGCCTGCTCGACGGCGACAAGGGCCTGCACGGCGTGGCCGAGCTGGTCAGGGAGCAGCTGATCAAGCGCGGCCCCGAGGTGGACCAGAACGAGGTGACGGCCTCCAGGGACCTGTTCAACTCGCTGGCCTTCAACCGCGCGGGCGACCTCGTGGTCGAGTTCGACGACTGCCAGGTGGGGCCGTGCTCGCTGGGCAGGGTGGCGGTAGCCGTACCGGCGCGGCGGGTCGAGCCGCTGCTGTCTCCGGCCGGGCGGCGCGCGCAGCACCTGGTACGCGAGACGGCTTTGGTCGCGCCGCTGGTCACGCCCAGGGTGTCGGTGACGCGCAACCCGGACGCGGCCAGCCAGGACGCCGGCTCGGTCGACTGCAAGGCTCGTAAGTGCGTGGCGCTGACCTTCGACGACGGCCCGGGCCCCTACACCGCGCGGCTGCTCGACATCCTCCAGGAGTTCGACGCCAGGGCCACGTTCTTCACATTGGGCGCCAACGCCTCCACCGACCCGGCGATCCTGCGGCGCATGAGCAGGGAGGGGCACCTGGTCGCCAACCACAGCTGGGCGCACAGGGACCTGACCAAGCTGTCCTCCAGCAAGATCGCCGATACGCTCGGCCGCACCCGGGACACCATCACCAGCGCGATCGGCCAGACCCCCACGCTGGTGCGCCCGCCCTACGGCGGGGTGAACGCCGACGTCCGCACGACGGCCCGCCGGTTGGGCGTGGCCCTGGTCAACTGGGACGTCGACACGCTGGACTGGCGCGACAGGGACCCGGAGGTCATCGCGAGGCGGGCGGTCCACGGCGCGCACAGGGGCGCGATCATCCTGCTGCACGACATCCAGCGGACGACCGTTGACGCGGTTCCGGACATCCTCAACAAACTCAGGGGGAAGGGTTACGCGTTCGTGACCGTTCCAGAGTTGTACGGGGCCGCCGGGATGCGGCCCGGATACGTCTACACGTCAGGGGCCGTAAGCGCCCCCTGACGCGGCGCATGTGACGGGGGGACGTATAGTTGGCGATCGTGACCCGAACCGTCCTCTTCGCCCGCCTGCATGTTGACCTCTGCAGGCTCGCGAGTGGTCTGTGTCACCTTTTCCGTTCTCTCGCCTCACCCTGACTCCGACCGCGTTTACCCGCTTTGCGGCCTTTGGAAACGCGTGACCTGCCGAGGATCTAGCATGGAAACAGAGAACGCGCCTGACGCGACCGCGCCCAGGCGCTTCGAGGAGGACTGAGCTGTGACCAAGCGAGTCCAGCAACTCGATCGCGTGATCATAAGATTCGCCGGCGACTCCGGCGACGGCATGCAGCTGACCGGCGACCGCTTCACTGCGGGCACCGCCGAATTCGGCAACGACCTGTCGACGCTGCCCAACTTCCCCGCCGAGATCCGCGCCCCCGCAGGCACGCTGCCCGGCGTTTCGAGTTTCCAGCTGCATTTCGCCGACCACGACATCCTGACGCCGGGTGACGCTCCCAACGTGCTCGTCGCGATGAACCCCGCCGCGCTCAAGGCCAATCTGGGCGACCTTCCCCGGGGCGCGGACATCATCGTCAACACCGACGAGTTCACCAAGCGCAACCTGCAGAAGGTCGGTTACGACACCAACCCCGTCGAGGACGACGCGCTGGCGGAGTGGCGGGTGCACGCGGTGCCGCTGACCTCGCTGACGGTCAGGGCACTCGAGGGCTTCGACCTGTCCAAGAAGGACGCGGAGCGCTCCAAGAACATGTTCGCGCTCGGGCTGCTGAGCTGGCTCTACCATCGCCCGACCGAGCACACGATCAAGTTCCTCGAGGCGAAGTTCGCCAAGAAGCCGGAGATCGCCAAGGCCAACATCGCGGCCTTCCAGGCCGGCTGGAACTACGGCGAGACCACCGAGTCCTTCTCGGTGTCCTACGAGGTGAAGCCGGCCAAGCTGGCGCCGGGTCTCTATCGCAACATCTCCGGCAACCAGGCACTGGCCTACGGCCTCATCGCCGCGAGCGTCCAGTCCGAGCTGCCGCTGTTCCTCGGCTCGTACCCGATCACCCCGGCCAGCGACATCCTGCACGAGCTGTCCAAGCACAAGCGCTTCGGCATCCGCACCTTCCAGGCGGAGGACGAGATCGCGGGCGTCGGCGCGGCGCTGGGCGCGGCCTTCGGCGGCGCCCTGGGCGTGACCACGACCTCCGGCCCCGGTGTGGTGCTGAAGGGCGAGACGATCGGCCTGGCGGTGATGACCGAGCTGCCACTGATCCTGGTGGACGTGCAGCGGGCGGGCCCGAGCACCGGCATGCCGACCAAGACCGAGCAGACCGACCTGCTGATGGCCATGTTCGGCCGCAACGGCGAGTCGCCGGTGCCGATCATCGCGCCGTCGACGCCGAGCGACTGCTTCGACGCGGCCATCGAGGCCGCGCGCATCGCCGTCAAGTACCGCACGCCGGTCTACCTGCTGTCCGACGGCTACCTGGCCAACGGCTCCGAGCCCTGGCGCCTGCCCGAGATCGCCGACCTGCCGGACATCTCCACCGAGTTCGCGCAGCCCGGCGAAGGCGAGAGCGAGGGCGAGGAGTTCCTGCCCTACAAGCGCGACCCCGAGACCCTGGCCCGCCCCTGGGCCATTCCCGGTACGGCGGGCCTGGAGCACCGCATCGGCGGCATCGAGAAGGCCGACGGCTCGGGCAACATCTCCTACGACCCGAACAACCACGATCTGATGGTGCGCCTGCGGGCCGCCAAGATCGCCGGGATCGACGTGCCGGACCTGGAGGTCGACGACCCCGAGGGCCCCGATGGCGACAGGGCCAAGGTCCTGGTCGTGGGCTGGGGCTCGACCTACGGTCCGATCGCGGCAGCCGTACGCCGGATCAGGAAGTCCGGCGGCAAGGTGGCGCAGGTGCACCTGAGGCATCTGAACCCGCTGCCCGCCAACACCGGCGAGATCCTGAAAAAGTACGACAAGGTGCTGCTGCCGGAGATCAACCTCGGCCAGCTCGCCCTGCTCCTGCGGGCGAAGTTCCTCGTCGACATCATCAGCTACAACCGGGTACGCGGCCTGCCGTTCAAGGCCGAGGAGCTGGCCGGAGTCATCCAGGACGTGATCGACAGTGACTGAACTCGTCAACGGCAAGGGTCTGACGCTGGTCCCCAAGACCGACGTCAAGCAGACGCTCAAGGACTTCAAGTCCGACCAGGAGGTCCGCTGGTGCCCGGGCTGCGGTGACTACGCCATCCTCGCCGCCGTCCAGAGCTTCCTGCCCGAGCTGGGGCTCAAGCGCGAGAACATCGTGTTCGTCTCCGGCATCGGCTGCTCGAGCCGGTTCCCGTACTACCTGAACACCTACGGCTTCCACTCCATCCACGGCCGGGCCCCGGCCATCGCGACCGGGCTCGCGGCCAGCAGGCCCGACCTGTCCGTGTGGGTGGTCACGGGTGACGGCGACGCGCTGTCGATCGGCGGCAACCACCTGATCCACGCGCTGCGCCGTAACGTCAACCTGAACATCCTGCTGTTCAACAACCGGATCTACGGGCTGACCAAGGGCCAGTACTCGCCCACCTCCGAGGTCGGCAAGATCACCAAGTCGACGCCGATGGGGTCGCTGGACAAGCCGTTCAACCCGATCTCGCTGGCGCTGGGCGCCGAGGCGTCGTTCGTGGCGCGCACGATCGACTCCGACCGCAAGCACCTGCAGTCGGTGCTGCGCGAGGCCACGGCGCACCGCGGCACCTCGCTGGTGGAGATCTACCAGAACTGCAACATCTTCAACGACAACGCCTTCGAGCCGCTCAAGGACCCCGAGGTCCGCGACGACATCACGCTGCGACTGGAGCACGACCAGCCGATCGTGAGCAACACCAAGGCCGTCGTCAGGGGCGCCGGTGGCGGCATCGAGGTGGTCGACAGGGCGAGCGTGGCCGAGGACCAGATCCTCATCCACGACGCGCACCACCCGGACCCGTCGGTGGCCTTCGCGCTCAGCAGGCTCGACGAGCCGGCCTTCGAGCACGTGCCGATCGGCATCTTCCGCCAGATCGACCGGCCGGCCTACGACGTGCTCATGGCCGAGCAGCTCAAGGAGGCCAGGAGCCGCCAGGGCGAGGGGGACCTGGGCGAGCTGCTCATGGGCGGCGACACCTGGCGTATCAGCTGACATAGCGCGAAATGACCGCCACCCCGAGGAAGCGGGGTGGCGGTTTCATATCCGCGACAGCACCCGGTCGCTGACGAAGCAGGGCATCCCGAACTCCCGCGCCCGCCGGATCGCGAAGGCCGTCAGCTCGTCGCTGTCGGCGTAGTCCAGCGCGAACAGGTCCAGGTCGTAGCCGAGCAACCGCTCGGCCACCCCGGCGTGCACCTCCAGCACGTCGTCGGGCCAGGGCGCGTACCGCTCGGTGTCCACCCAGCGGGCCGAGAACGACTCGAACAGCACGCCGTCCACCAGCCCCACCAGCTCGGGCAGCAGCCCGAACCCGCGGTTGGCCAGCAGGTAGGCGGGCCGCGCCTCCTCCCTGATCGCCGCGATGAGCGTGAGCAGGTGCGGCAGGTCCTCCGGGTAGGTCTGCTCCAGGTTGAGCGTGTCCAGGAACAGTCCGCTGAACCCGGCCTCGATCGCCCGCTCGGCCTGCCCCACCACGTGCGCCACCCAGCCGGGATGGTCCACGTGCACGAACGCGCCACCCCAGTCGGGGTTGCGTTCCGCGCGGTGCCAGGGGGCGGGCGGGCCCACGTCCTCCGACAGCGAGAGGTAGCCGAGCGTCTGGACGCCCCGGCGGCACAGCACGGCCAGCTCGCCGGGGGTGTAGAAGTCCGCCTGCAGCACCACCTTGTCGAAGTGCGCCAGCCGGTCGATCGAGCCCGCGCCGTAGTAGAAGCAGATCGGCTGGGTCACCACGACTCCCTGTACCACTCGAACGTCCTGCGGACCCCTTCCTCCAGCCCGACCCGCGGCTCGTAGCCGGTCAGCTCGCGCAGCCGCGTCAGATCGGGGCAGCGCCGCGCCACGGAACCGGAGGGCGCGGGCAGCCGCTGGATCTCCGGGCTCACCCCGGCCACCCGGAGCACGAGCTTGGCCAGGTCGCCGATGTTGGTCTCCTCGGAGTCGTTGCCGATGTGCACGATCTGCCCCGCCGCGGCGGGCGTCTCCATCAGCCGGACCATCGCCTCGACCGCGTCGTCGACGTAGCAGAACGCCCTGCTCTGGTCGGACCCGTACAGCGCGAACGGATCCTCTCCCCGTACGGCCCGCAGCGCGAGCTCGGGGATGACGTGGTCGGCTCCCATCCGGGGCCCGTAGATGTTGTGGAAGCGCCCGATGACCGCGGTGAAGCCCTTGGCCCTGGCGGTGTGCAGCACGGCCGCCTCGCCGAGCATCTTGCTGATGGCGTAGGTGAAGCGGGGTGAGCCCACGTCCTCGATCATCAGCGGCACGGTCTCCGGCGTGGGCACGGGGACCACGCCCGCGCTGACGCCGCCGGCGTAGGCCTCGCTGGTGGAGGCGAAGAACAGCCGGTCGCCCGGCCGGATCCAGTCCAGCAGGTGCATCAGCGCGAGCGTGTTGACCCTGATGACCCTGGCCGGGTCGGATTCCACGTTGCGGACCCCGACCACGGCGGCGAGCATGTAGATCTGGTCCCAGCCCGGCTCGAGGGCCGCGTACGAGGCGGGATCGGTGAGATCGGCGGAGACCACGCCGGTCAGGCGTTCGACGGCGGGGTCGCGGCGGCCGCGGGAGAAGTCGTCGACCACGGTGACCTCGTGCCCGTCGGCCAGCAGCCGGTTGGCCAGGTGCAGGCCGATGAATCCGGCTCCGCCGAGCAGCAGGGCCCTCATGGCGCGTATCCGATCCCCGAGTAGCGGACGCCGTGCCTGGTGACCTCGGCCTGGTCGAGGATGCGCCAGGAGTCGAACAGCAGCCGCAGGTCCGAGGTGGCCAGCCTGGCCTCCACCTCGATCCCGCGGTAGTCGGGGTGGTCGTTGACGATGAGCATGGCGTCGGCCTCGGCGAAGGCCTTGTCCAGGCTCACCGGGAGCCCGCCGTACTCGCGGATGACCGCCTCCTTGACCAGCGGGTCGTGGCCGAGGACGGTCAGGCCGGCGGCGGTGAAGACCGGCATCATGTCCGCGATCGGGGTCCCGCGCATGTCGTCGGTGGGAGGCCAGCCCTTGTAGGCCCAGCCGAGGACCGACAGCCGGATGCCGTGGGTGCGGCCGAAGACGTCCTGGATCTGGGCGACCAGGCGCTCGGCCACGTGCGCGGGGAGGCGCTCGTTGAGGCCCCTGGCCATGCCGACCAGGTAGGGGCGGTGGGCGCCGGTGCTCGCGAGCATGAGGTAGGGGTCCTTGGACAGGCAGCCGCCGCCCACGTAGCCGGGCTTGGCCAGGTCGGGGCGGGGGTAGTCGAGGTTGGCGGCCCTGATGACCTCCAGCGGGTCGAGCCCGTTCTGCTCGGCGATCAGGGCGAGTTCGTTGCCGAAGGCGTAGATCAGGTCGGTGTGGCAGTTGTTGGACAGCTTGACCATCTCGGCCGCCTCCAGGCTGGAGACGGGCACGATCTGGTCGGCCAGGCCCGCGAACAGCTCGATGCCCGCACGCAGGGAGGGCTCGTCCAGCCCGCCGATCACCTGGGGCAGCTCGACCAGCTCGCGCAGGGCCTGGCCCTGGATGGTCCGCTCGGGGGCCATGACCAGGTGACGCTGGGTCAGCAGCGGGAGCACGACCTCGCGGCTGGTGCCGATCGGGACCGTGCTGCGGACGACCACCAGCGTGTCGGGGTCGCAGCGCTCGGCGATGTGCCTGGCCGCGGCGGCGAGATTGGTCAGGTCGGGCGTGCCGCCGGCGGCGACCGGCGTGGACACCGACAGGATCGCCGCGTCCAGCCGCTGGTCGGGCAGGCTGTCGGAGATGAAGATGGTCTTGCCCAGATAGCGCTCGAAGACCTCCTCTACCCCGGGCTCGTAGACGTGCACGCGCCCCTTGGACAGGGCCTCGACCACGCGCGGGCTGGCGTCGACCCCGTGGACGACGTAGCCGCGGTCGGCCAGGGCGGCGGTCAGGGTGAGGCCGACGTACCCCATGCCCACGACGCCGACAGTTTTCGGCATTTCACACTCCTTTCAGTGACACGGGGGACTGACTCGATCGAGATCAACCCGGGTCACGTTTCCGGCGAATCCGTAACGGCGGTACAGGGCGCAGGCGCGGGCGATGTGCGCCGGGGACACCGCGTAGTCGGTGGCGAAGACCGCCTTGCCCTGCCGGCGCAGGGCCAGGGCGTCGTCCAGATTCTCCTTGCACCAGGACTTCGTGCACGGCACGTCGGTGGCCCGGTAGAAGAGCTCCTCCATGCCGATGCCGTCGATGGCCCTGGTGTAGCCGGAGTAGTGCCGCAGCTCGGGAGAGTTCTGCGGCACGATGAAGAACCCCGGCCTGATCTTCTTGGCGTAGTCGCTGATCCTGATGATCAGGTCGGCCATCTTCCTGCCCAGCGAGTGCCGGGTCTCGCCGGGCAGCTTGGCCAGGTCGATCTCCTCGTAGGCCAGCGGCGTGTCCAGGTAGACGCCGTCGAAGCCGGCGCGCAGTGCCTGGTCGACCCTGGGTTTGACGACCCTGTGCCACCACCGGGGTTCCCAGTAGCGCACGAAGTGCTCGTCGGGCCAGTCCTTCCAGACGTTGACGGCCAGGTCGCGGGAGGGCCGGTACTCGGTCCTGAACTCCTCGATCGAGCCGATCTCGAAGTAGGCCAGCACCGTCTTGCCCGAGGCCCGCACGCGCGCGATCTCCTCGGCGGTGAAGTAGCCGCGCTCGGTGCCGTCCCTGGACAGGTCGACGATCGCGAGCTGGTGCGGTGCGTGTTCGACCGCGTCCAGCCGCCCGTGCGGGTAGCCCTGCAGCACGTAGGTGAACAGGGCGAAGGAGAGCAGGGTCCGCATCACACCATCGCCTTGATCGACTCGTCCAGGGTGTGGCGCGGCTTCCAGCCCAGGACCTCCCTGGCCCGGCCGACGTCGGCCCTGCTCCAGCTGACCGCCGCGGACCTGGCCGACTGCTGGTCGCCCTCCCTGATCTCGCCGGTGAAGCCCGTCTCCTCGGCCAGCAACCGCACGGCTTCGCGGACCGTGACCGCCTTGCCGCTGCCGACGTTGAAGATCCCCGCCGGGGCGGGCCCGAACGCGGCGCAGGCCACCGCCTCGGCCACGTCCCGGACGTCCACGAAGTCTCGGTAGGCGTCCAGCGGGCCGAGGTCGACGTGGTCCTCCGCCTCCCGCATCAGGTCCCTGGCCTTGCCCAGCACGCTGGCCGCGGAGATGCCCGGCCCCACGGGGTTGAAGATCCGCAGGGAGATGCCGGTGGCCGCGGTCAGCAGTGTGCCTGCCAGATGGCTGATGCCGTAGGCGCTGGTGGGCCTGGTGGGGTCGCTCTCCTTGACCGAGTGGCCGAAGGCGGTGGGCCCGTACTCGGCCGCGGAGCCCAGCCGGACGAATCTGGCCTGTGGCGCGGCCATGGCGATCGCCTCGAGCAGCGTCGCGGTGACGCCGGCGTTGCCGCGGACGAACTCGTCGGCGCGCCCGGCGAGCGTGCCCACGCAGTTGAGCACGATCGACGGCCGGACCTCGCGCAGCAGGCCGGCCACCTCGCCGGGCACCGCCCGGTGCAGGTCCAGGTCCGCCCTGCCCGGGCACACCAGCTCGGCCTCGGCCGCCAGCCGCTCCCTGACGTGGATGCCGATGAATCCGGTGGCGCCGAAGAGCAGGATTCTGGTCACCGTACGGCCTCCCTGGAGGGCAGCAGCAGCGGCCTGATCTCGTCGAAGCGGGCGTTGGCCTCGTCGTAGTCGTCGGGCCGTCCGATGTCGAGCCAGTAACCGTCGAACTCGTACACGCCGGGCGGCGTGTCCTGGGCGAGCAGGTCCAGCACCAGCTCGTCGAAGCCGAACGGCATGCCGTCCGGGTAGGGCGCGATCGTCTTGCGCGACAGCGCGTAGACGCCCATGCTCACCTGGTAGCTGAGCAGCGGCTTCTCCCTGAAGCCGACGATGCGGCCGCCGTTGGCCTCCAGCACGCCGAAGTCGATCTTCACCACCCGCGGGGCGGTGGCCACGGTGAGCGGCGCGTCCGATTCGGCGTGCCTGGCCAGCAGGTCGGCGTAGTTGAGCGTGGTGAGGACGTCGCCGTTCATGACCAGGAAGCGCTCCGGCAGCTGGTCGCGGATGGCGAACAGCGGCCCGATCGTGGACAGCGGAGTGACCTCCTCGGTGTAGTCCACGTCCAGCCCCCAGCGCGAGCCGTCGCCGACGAAGGCGCGGATCAGCGGGCTGAGGTGCCCCACGGCCAGCGTGGCCCGGGTGAAGCCCTGGCTGGTCAGCTGCTGCAGGATGATGTCGAGGATGGCGTACTCCTCGCCGATCGGGACCAGCGGCTTGGGCAGCGCGGAGGTGTAGGGGCGTAACCTCACGCCCTTGCCACCCGCGAGGATGACGACGTGCATGATCGATTTCCTCCCGTTTATCGGTACTGCCGGACGTCCCTGAGACTGTGCAGGGCCAGAATGAGCAGAATCACGAGGAACAGCAGCCCGGCGGCCAGAAACAGCGGCACGTCGGGCCAGAGGGCTCGAGCCCCCGGATGTACGGCGAGCACCAGCGCCTGCGCCGCGCACAGGAGCCGGATCTTGCCCTGGTTGCCCAGAAGGAAGGCCAGGAAATAGGCGGCGCCCACGACCACGTGCGCCGCCGCCATGAGCACGCTGTCCCGCGTCAGCGACCCGGCCAGATACAGGAACGTGAGCGGCACGGCGGACAGCGCCGACAGCACGCCCAGGCAGATCAGCAGCCCCTTGCCGAGCAGCAGCCGGGTGCGCCTGGTGAACTCCCGCGGGTAGCGCACCTCCCTGATCACCCTGCGCGCCTCGTCCTCGAAGGTGTGCGCCCGGTACTCCAGCACCCCCATGCCCAGCACCAGCCCCGCCCCCGCGACCGCGAGGTCCGCCCTGTCCAGCACGTAACGGCCCTCGGCCTGCAGCAGGAACGCGGCGGTGAGCACGCTGTAGACGATGGACGGCGCCAGCGTCCGCAGCGGGACCCCGGAGGTCTCGACCCGGCCGAGGGTGAGCAGGATCGCCGCGCCCGACACGGCGGCCACGCAGACGACGCCCAGGCAGACGGCCAGCAGCGCGGCCCCGCGGTTGCCGATGGCGATGTACCCGGCGCCGGCCAGCACGGCAGGCAGCATGAGCGCCGCCAGCAGCCCCTCCCGCCGGTAGAACAGCAGGATCCCGGAGGAGAGCTGGAAGGCCATCTGTGTGACGCACAGCGCCACCAGCGTCACGGGGCCGAGCGCGCTCACGGTCACGGCCGCCACCGCGACCCCGATCACCAGCCCGGTGCGCAGCACCCGCCCGGCCGCGCCGGGCGCGTCCCGGCCGAGGTAGGAGTAGGCCAGCTGGGCGGCCGCGCTGCCGAGTACCCAGCCGATGCCCGTGGTGAGCACCAGCCCGGGCATCAGCCACTGCCTGCCCACCAGCCCGCCGGCCGCGGGCAGCAGCGCGGCGGGCATCGCGTACAGCAGCCCGTGGGCCATCTGGGCGATCGGGCGCGCCCTGCGTGGCGGCCCGCCGGAGGCCTGGATCATCGGGACGATCCGCGAGTAGACCGCCTCGGCCAGCGCGAACACGTCGGGATGCCCGTAGCGTTCCCTGGCGATCCGGTCGTCCAGCCCCGCGGACTCGAGGATGGCGGCGGCCTGCAGGGGTTCGACGGCGCGGGAGATCGGTTCGATGAGATCGTCGATCGACCGTGGCGTCATCCCAGGAGCTCCTGGTAGATGGCGCGGTAGTCGTCGAGCGACCGGCGGAGCGTAAAACGTTCCATCACCCGGCGCCGGGCCACCACGCCCAGCCGACGCCGCAGCGCCGGGTCCTTCAGCAGCCGGGTCATCGCCTCGGCGGCGGCCACGTGGTCGCGCGGCGGCACGATGAACCCGGCGTCGTCGACCGCCTCGGCGACCCCGCCCACGTTCGTGCAGACCACCGGCCTGCCGCAGGCCATGGCCTCGACCACGGTGTAGGGGAAGCCCTCGGAGATGCTGGTGAGCGCCACCACCTGCCCCGCGTGGTAGGCGTCGGCCGGCGCGGAGACGCGGCCCTCGAAGATGGCGGCGCCCTCCAGGTCGAGCTCGTCGATGAGCGCCATACAGCTGTCGTGGTAGCTCTCGTTGCCCGTGGGGACGCCGCCGAAGACGCGCAGCCTGGCCTCCGGGATCGTCTCGCGGACCAGCGCGAAGGCCCGTAACAGCATGTGCAGGTCCTTCAGCGGGTCGATCCGGCCCATGAAGACGATCGTCGGTTCGTCGGGCTCCGACTCGGCGACGGGGAATTCCGACGGGTCGACGCCGTTGTACATGACCCGGATCCGGTCCGGGTCGGCGCCCGTGCGCACCTGCCAGCGGCGGTTGTAGGAGGAGTGCGGCGCGATCCGGTCCGCCGCGACGTAGGCCGCGCCGGTCAGGCGCCTGAAGAAGCTGAGCAGGAGCACCCTGACCGCGTGGGAGACGGGCTCGTGGACGTACTGCAGGTAGCGTTCCCGCAGGTAGAGACCGTGCTCCGACAGCACGCTCGGCGTGCCGTACTCCCATTTGGCGGCCATCGCGACCAGCGTGCTCAGGCCGTTCATCGCGACGTGCGTCAGGTCGGTGCGGATCGGCGGCTCGGCCAGCGGGCGCAGCATGTGCCCCATCAGGTGCCCGGCGGTGATCGCTTCGGCCAGGTTGAGCCCCTCGCTGCGGTAGCCCTCCCAGGCGTCCATGAGCTGCGCCAGCGACTCGTTGGCGGTCAGCGCGCCCACCAGGTCGCCGCCGTCGCGGGCGAACCTGAACAGCGCCTCCAGCACGCGCAGGAACTCGGCGCTGCCCTCCCCCATGACCGCCGGCGTCAGCACCATCTCCAGGAACAGCCCGTACGGCGTGCGGAACCCCGCCCCGGGCGCCTTGGCGGCCGGAGCGGGCTTCCACAGCGGGATGGCGATGACCTGGTCCAGATTGGGCGGCAGGTCCCAGACGGGCCGTTCGGCGCCGTCCACGGTCATCGTGACGACGTCCCAGGTGTAGTCGGGCATGCCGCGGATGAGCTGGTCCATCCAGACGCTCACCCCGCCCATGGCGAAGGGGTACGTGCCTTCGGACACGAGCGTCACCTTCACGGCCGCACGCTCGCCGCGACGGTGACAGGGGTGCCCGCGGTCAGCGTGACCAGGGCGGTGGTGTCCGTGCCGTAGGCCGTCGCGCCGGGCAGCGCGGCGTTGGTGGCGAAGACGGACGCGTTGGCGGTGGAGGTGAAGGTGACCGTGCCGGCGGACCTGTCGTAGACGGCGTTCACCGAGGGCAGGCTCGCGAAGTGCTTGGTCCTGTTCTCCACGTACTGGGCCAGCGTGCTCCAGTCGGGGGTCAGCACCGGGACCTTGTAGTAGCCGTTGTACTTGGCCAGCACGGCCTTGAGCCAGTCGAAGACCAGCGTCTTGCCCGAGCCGTAATTGCGCAGGTTGCCCTGGTGGAAGGTGTGCACGTACACCGATCCGGACATGACGTGCTGCATCGCCACTTCACTCTCGTGGTCCAGGATCTGCGCGTAGGTCTGGTTGACCGGCCAGTAGGGGAACTTGCCGCTGGGCCCGTAGTAGGAGTTGTAGAAGTAGGTCTCCTCCGCGGCCGTCGTGGTGTGGTAGGCGATGTTGGTCGGCCAGTCGGGCACGATCATCTCCGACGGCTCCATCGGGTGGTAGATGCCGCAGTTGAAGCACGAGGGCCGGTGGCTGGCGAAGGACATGTTGCCGTGCAGGTACTTCACGCCCAGGTCCTTGGCCGCCTGGAGCAGGTTGGGGTTGGAGGCGTTCAGCCCGTAGTCGGTGGGCGGGTCGATGTCGTTGTTCGGGTCGGGGTTGTAGACGCCCAGCCCCGAGTACTCGCCGGTCTTCAGTACCGCGGGCGGCACGCTCAGCCCGATCTGGGCGGCCCTGGTCAGGTTGTCGTGGATCTCGGCGTAGGTGGTCGGGTAGTCGGTGAAGTTGAGCTTGGGGTGCGTGAACGTGTGGTTGATCCACCTGAACGAGGTGGCCCGGCAGCGCGAGTAGCTGGTCAGCGGGTCGGGGCTGAGCAGGATGGGCAGGCAGGAGGAGTACGCGGACGGGTTGGCGTCCTCACCGTTGTAGGCGACGTTCAGCGTGAAGCCGGAGGCGAGCGGGTTGGCCGAGCGGAAGCTGTTCTGCTGGCTGTAGGCGTTGGCGGCGTCGTTCCAGCTCATCCGGAAGCCGGGGTTGGCGTCCACGGTCCCGTCGCTGCGCAGGTGGTCGGTGTGGTTGAACCAGTCGTCGACGTCCGCGCCGAGGTAGTGGCGCTGTTCGCCCAGGTACAGGCCCCTGGTCGCCCAGCGCAGCAGCCCGAAGGTGAGCAGGTCGGCCTGCGGCAGGTACTGGTTGGAGGTGAACGTCAGCGCGATCCGCTCGCGCCCGTCGCTGGAGGTGCTGCGCACGCCGAGCACGTCGGAGCCGCTGGTGATCAGCGGCTCGGCCGCGCAGCCGGGCGCGATCGTGGAGCGGTAGACGTACGACAGCGAGATCGGCACGTTCACGCCGGTCTTGAGGTAGTCGAGCACGCCCGCGCCCGCGCTCGTCAGTGTCGCGTTGATGGGCGTGTCGCCCACGCCGCCCTCACTGCCGGGGCGCAGGCACTGGTCCTCGGGGTAGGTGCCGTAGGCTGAGTAGAGCGAGGCCTGCCGTACGCCGAAGTCCCGCTCATAGGCCCATAGAGCGTTCCATTCGCCGGCGTCCAGGGCGCCGAGGTAGCCGTTGGTCAGCAGGATCGCGTTGTACTTGCCCGTCCCGTCCGGCTGGACCAGATCGGCCGCGTTGAGCTGCTGGCTGTCGGTGAGCAGCACGTCGTACGGCGTGCCGACGCGGTCGAGCGCCGCCCGCCAGGTCGCCAGGCCCCAGTCGCCGGCGCCGTCGGCGACGACCAGCGGCCGCAGGTTCACCTTGTCGTTGACCGAGGCGATCGCGGCGGCCGCGCTCTTGACCGTGACGGTGCCCTTCTTGGAGGGCAGGGGACCTGGCCTGACGGCCTTCGGACGCTGTACTTGCGCCCGCATCGGGCCGTCGTGACCCGGAATGGCGATATTTGGTCCCGATATAAACCCAAAAATCAGGACACCACCGAATAATGTTCGTTGAATTACTTTCACCTTTATCCCCCCACCTGGAACGTGTGGCGAGGTCGAGTGTGAGATCAGCGGGTTTCCCTTGAGTTTCAGTAAAGTTTCCCCATTCGGCGGAATGGCGACCTACCCTCTGTCTGTGTCGGGAAATGATCTGAGATTCGGAATTCTGGGCGCGCTTGAAGTGGTAGTCGGGGAACGGCGTTTATCCCTGCGGTCAAGTAAGCAGCGCAGCCTGCTCGCCATGCTGCTGTGCCACCCCGGCACCGTGGCAGTGGCGGACCACCTGATCGACGCGCTGTGGGGAGCCGAGGCGGGCGATGCGGGCGCGGGCCGGTTACGCCTGCAGTTGCACCGGCTCAGACGGGCCCTGGGCGGCGCGGGAGTGATCGCCCACGAATCCACCGGATACACCCTGCGCGCGGCGCCGGACGCGGTCGACGCGTGGCGGTTCGAGCGCCTCGTGCACAGAGGTCAGCAGGCGCTCGCCTCGGGAAACGTGGCCAAGGGCGGCGAGCTGCTGCGCACCGCGCTGAGCCTGTGGCGCGGGCCCGCGCTGTCCGGGCTGGACGACATCCCGTTCCTGCACCGGCAGAGCACCAGGCTGGAAGAGGACCGGCTGGCGGCGCTGGCCGACAGGATCGACGCCGACCTGCGGCTCAGGCGTCATGCCGAGGTGATCGGCGAACTCACCGTCCTGGTGAAGGAGCATCCGCTGCGTGAAACGTTCCGCGGGCAGTTGATGATCGCGCTCTACCGCGCCGGCCGGCAGGCCGAGGCGCTGGAGGTCTACCGCGACGGGCGGCGCACCCTGGCCGAGGAACTGGGCCTGGAGCCGTCGCCGGACCTGCGCAGGCTCGAGGTGGCGATACTGACCAGCGACTCCTCATTGTCGGCCGCGCTGTCGACGGCGTGCCCGCCCGGGCTGCGCGCCGTGCACCGGCGGCGCCGGCACTCCTGCTCGCTGTGCGCGGGCGGCGGCCAGATGCACGGCTAGAGCCGCCGCTTCCACCAGGCCTCGTTGTCGCGGTACCAGCGCACGGTCTCGGCCAGGCCACGCTCGAAGTCCACGCCCGGCCGGTATCCCAGCGCGGCCAGCCGGTTGTCGGCCAGCGAGTAGCGCAGGTCGTGGCCCTTGCGGTCGGCGACGTGCTCGACGGCCGACCAGTCGGCGTGCATCTCGGCCAGGACGCGCTCGGTCACCTCCCGGTTGGTCAGCTCCGCGGCGCCGGGCACGTGGTAGACGGCGGCGGGTTCGCCGCGCTCGGCCACCAGCCGCACCGCCCTGCTGTGGTCGGCCACGTGCAGCCACTCGCGCACGTTGCGGCCGTCGCCGTAGAGCGGCAGCTTCAGCCCGGTCAGCAGGTTCGTCACGAAGCGCGGGATCAGCTTCTCCGGGTGCTGGCGCGGCCCATAGGTGTTGGCCGAGCGGGTGATGCTCACCGGCAGCCCGTAGGTGCGCGCGTAGGCCAGCGCCATCAGGTCCGCCGCCGCCTTCGAGGCCGAGTACGGCGAGCTGGGCATGACCGGGGCGTCCTCCGCCCACGACCCCTCGGCGATCGAGCCGTACACCTCGTCGGTCGAGACCTGCACGACCCGCCCGACGCGGCCCAGCAGGCAGGCGTCGAACAGCGTCTGGGCGCCGAGCACGTTGGTCCTGGTGAACACCTCCGGCGCCTCGATCGATCGGTCGACGTGCGACTCGGCGGCGAAGTTGACCACGATCTCGTGCCCGGGCACCACGTCGGCCAGCAGGTTCGCGTCGCACACGTCGCCGCGCACGAAGGCCGCCTCCCGGGGCACGTTGTCGCGCCCGCCGGCGTAGGACAGGCGGTCGAGCACGGTCACCCGGGCACCCTCGGCCACCAGGTCGGCGGCGAAGCGCGAGCCGATGAACCCGGCGCCGCCGCAGACCAGCACCGCGCGATCACGAAAGAAGGACACGCGCGCGAGGATACCCACTCACAGTTGACGCTCAGGCCCCAACCGCATCCCCAGGAAGTAACGGACGGTGTCGGCAAGCACCTGGAGCGTGGCGCGGAAGGTCGGCCTGCGCAGGAACCACGCGTCGACCCGCTCCCTGGCCGGGACCACCTTCTCGATGTACATCCTGAGGTCCACCTCGCCGGGACCCAGGATGTCGAAGTCGCGGAACCTGATCTGGGCGGGGCCCGTCAGCCCCGGCCGGTGCTCGAAGATCCAGCGCCGCTCGACCGGGTAGAGCACCGCCATGCCGTACGACTCGGGGCGGACGCCGACCAGCGTCATGTGGCCACGTAAAACGTTCCACAGCTGGGGCAGCTCGTCGAGGGAGTAGCGGCGCAGGAACGCGCCGACGCGCGTGAGCCGCGGATCGGCGGAGGCGGTGACCAGCGGTCCCGCCACCCCGACCCGCATGGTGCGGAACTTGTACATGGAGAACGGCCGGCCGCCCTGCCCGACCCGCAGCTGGGCGAAGAAGCCGGGCCCGCGGCTGGACCAGCGGACGATCAGGTAGATCACCAGCATCGGCACGGCCAGGAGCAGCAGGGCGATCCCGGTGACGGCGATGTCGAGCAGGCGCCGGGACACCAAGGGTGCGATGCCCGGCCCCGAGACAATGGGCGCTTCTCCCGTGGGGAGCGAGTAGACGTGACTGGTCATGACGAATCACCCGGTTCCTGCGGCGATCAGTACATCGGTGAACACGGTCGAGAGGACCGACAGGTCCTCGGGGACGCTTCGCTCCACCGAGCTCGGAGTGAAGTGCGTCATCAGGCGGTCGCCCGCCTTGCGGCGGGCCAGCAGGGCATCCCAGAGCGGGTTGGACTTCATGCCCGGGTCCATCAGCCGGTAGGTGTCGTTCTTGTAGGCCTGGCGCCAGGTCCAGACGTCGGTGGCGCCCACCCCGAACGACTTGGGGATGTCGATGAACACCGAGCCCAGGTCTTCCGCCCTGGCCCTGTCTCCGTCGAAGGCGCCGGGGTGTGCCAGCCCGCGGCGGGCGAAGATGGTCACGTAGTAGGCCCAGCGGCGCGCGGAGACCTCGGTCCAGGCGGCCCGCTGGGTGATCGCCCTGGTGGTGCCCCAGGCGCGATAGACGTCGTCGGTCTGGATGGCGGTGCTCAGGTTGAGCACGTCGATGTTGCCGCCGGCCAGGTAGTAGTCCACGTTGCCGAGCGAGATCTGCGGATACTTCCAGTTGGCAGCCTCGGCGCAGGACACGGCCTTAGGGTGCACCGAGCCGGGCTGGCAGCCGAGCGTCGGCACGTAGAAGTCGACCATGATCTGGGTGTCGGGGACGGCCTTGCGCAGGGCCCGCGCGCTGTCGGCCAGGAACGCCTTGATCTGGGCCGGCGAGTCCATCCCGTCGTTGTAGCCGAGCTCGTCGGCGATCTTGACCCCGGCGACGCCCTTGCGCTGGGCGATCCCCTTGATCTTGGCGATGGCCGCCTCGAACGCGGCGGGACCGGCCTGCCACTGCTTCCTCAGGTCGGCTTCCACCCACACCGTCATCCCGCGGGCGACCGCCTGGTCGGCGGCCTCCTCGTACTTGTTCTGCGGCGGCGTGGTGACGCCCCCGGACAGGTCACGCGGCTGCGGCTTGCGCGAGGCGGTCGGCGAGGGCAGCGGAGACGGGCTGGCCGCCTTGGGGCCCGCCCCCTGCTCGGTGACGCTCGTGATGACCTGGCCGTCCGGATCCTCTGAGCCGGAGACGGCCGGGGTGTGCCCGGTCAGCGTCGCCCCGCTGCTGCCGCCGCATCCGGCGGCCAGCGCGAGCGCTCCCGAGGCCGCGGCGAGCTTCCATCTGGTCATGTCATCACCTCCGCGGGCAGGGGCTTCCTGCCGCGCACTGCCACGAAGAAGGCCAGCAGGGTCGCCGTGGTCGCGACGTTGGCCGAGGCCGCCGCGATGGCGGCGCCGACCGCGCCCAGGCGCGGGACGAGAAGCAGGTTTAGCCCCACCGTCATGACCACGCCCGCGACGATCGAGATCGAGTTGGCGCCCGGGCGACCGATGCCCATCAGATAGGCGGTCACCAGCCCCGCCACGCTGCACACCACGGTGCCGCCGATCATGATCTGGCTGGGCAGCACGGCCGCGGCGAACTCGGCGCCGAACACCGGCGGCAGCACCGGGCCCGACAGCAGCACCAGCGGCACGGCCGCGATCGCGCTGGCCACGAAGGCCCTGGCCATGAAGCCCGCGGTCCGCTTGGCGGCGCCCTCGGGGTCGCGGGCGAAGCTCGGGTAGAGCACGTAGGTCAGCGCCAGCCCCGGCATCCGCAGCAGGTCGGCCAGCTTGCTGGCCACCGCGTAGACGCCGAGCACCGACGGGCTGGCCACGGCGGCCAGCAGCGCCACGTCGAAGCGGTCGTTGACGAGCTGGAGCAGCCCGCCGACCTGCCCGCGCAGCCCGTATCCGCATATTTCACGAATCAGCGGCCAACGGGGGCGCTCCCAGCCGCGGAAGTAGCCGGTCCGCGCCAGCCGTACGGCGATGCCGGCGGCGACCGTGACGTCGGCGAGCACCAGGCCGACGAGCATGGCGCGCACGTCGTGCGAGACGAGCAGCACCGCGCCGTACAGCGGCAGGAAGGCCGCCTCCTCGGCGAAGATCGCGACGTTCGCGCCGCGCTGGTCCTGCCCGCCCTGCAGCTGCGACTTGCCGACCGCGACGAACGTCTGCGTGAAGGTCGGGATCGCGGCCGCCGCCACCATGCCCAGGCTCAGCTCCGACAGGAACACCCGATGCAGCAGCGGGCTGAGCACCAGCCAAACCGTCCCGCCCAGCGCGGCCCCGCCCAGCAGGATCACGCACAGCGCGGGCCGTACCTGCCGCTCCGCGCTCTCGCGGGCCAGGAAGTACGGCGAGGCCGCGGGCAGCCCGCACACCGCGAGCACGCACACGATCCCCGGCAGCACCCGGAACAGCGTGAACTCGCCGACCAGCACCGAGCCGCCCGCCTGGGCGACCATGACGGTGCCGAGCGCGAGCGTGCCCATCGCGCCCACCCGGGCCGCGGCGTTGCCCGCCAGCAGCGACAGCAGCCTCATGGCAGCACCCCCGGCAGCACTCCCGGCTGGCGCGGCTTGCGCCCCCAGATCTCCAGCGCGGCCAGCACCCCGAACAGCGCCCAGCAATGGCGGTAGTGCAGCACCTCGTAGAACAGGCCTGAGAAGGCCATCACGCCGGTCATCGCGGCCAGCAGCTCGGGCCGCGGAATGATCCGCTCGTACTCGGGCTTCAGCGCGTCCCTGGCCGAGACCCGCCTGGCCCGCACGGCCAGCGACCCCATCAGCGTGAGCACGCCGAGCGCGCCCAGCGGCCCGCGTTCGAGCAGCGCCGCGATGTAGTCGTTGTGGGCCTCCTTGGGATACGGCTCGAGCAGGCGCCGCATCTCGCCGAGCGTGCGCGCGGGCCCGATCCCGTACCACGGAGCGTCGTTGAGCCACATGCCGGTCGTCTGGGCGGTGACCTCGCCCCTGCTGCCCTCGCTGGAGGTCAGGCGCCCGATCGAGTCCTTGGCCACCGGCGAGATCTTCGAGACCTGGGCGAGGATCGCGTCGGTGTCGATCAGCAGCTTGCCCGCGCCCGCCACCAGCAGGCAGCTGCCCGCCAGCAGGATCGCCGCGGTGATCTGGCGCCGCTTGACCCGGGTGAAGAACGCGCCCGCGATCGTGCCGATGGCCAGCCCGAGGAACGCGCCGTTGGAGCCGTTGTAGGTCAGCGCAACGAGCAGCACGCCGACGCACAGCCAGCGCCAGACAGGACGCCGCGGATACCGGGCGGCACGCAGCAGGAACAGCCCGGTCAGGAAGAAGTTCGAGGCGTAGTTCGGCTCGCCGAAGGTGTAGCCGGCCCGCACGCCCTCGGCGATGTTCTGCCCCGACAGGTACGGGATTCCGGCGAAGATGCCCACCAGCATGAGCGCCGCGCCGAGCACCGCGGTGACCACCCAGGTGCGCACCGCGATGGCGAACAGCTGCGGGTCCCGCCCGAGGCTGGCCAGCGCGATCGCCCAGAAGTAGACGAACACGTCCTGCGCCAGCGTCAGGCCGCCCTCGCCGGTGATCGTCGCGGGGATCGCGCCGCCCAGCACGATCAGCCCCATCGCCACGATGTACGGCGTGCGCAGGCTGTACGCTCTGCCGCTCGCCCACTGGACCGTGATGATCACCAGGAGGACGAGCCCGGCGTCGGGGATGCCGGTGTTGCTCGGGCCGAGCGGCCGCAGCAGCGGCAGCGAGAACACCGCGGCGGCGATCGCGAAGGCCGCCAGCGACCGGGCCCGGCGCGGCGGCGGGTTCTCCAGCCGGGCGATGACCGCTGAGGCGTCGATCGCCGTGCCGGTCACGGGGTCACCTCGCAGAGCCGGTCGAGCAGGTCGAGGTGGTCCTGTGCGAAGCGCGGGTCGTCGGCCGTGGCCACCACGTCGGCCAGCCCCGCGAGCAGCACCGCCCGCCACAGCCGCCGGGGCGCGCCGAGCCGCTCGAGCGCCCCGGCGACGAACCGCTCGACCAGGGCGGGGAACCAGCCGGCGCCGAGCAGCGCGTGGCTGATGCCGGGCCCGAACCCGTCGGCCCGCAGCCCCGGATGTCCGGCCACCCGGCGGCCGGGTGGGGTGTGGCGGTGCAGGTAGAGCGCGTAGGACAGGGCGAAGCGGGCGACGTCGCGCAGCGGGTCGCCGTCGACCTCACCCGCCTCCCAGTCGACGACGCCGGTCACGCGGCCGCGGGTCACCAGGATGTTGCCCAGCCAGTAGTCGCCGTGCGAGACCGTGCCCGGTAGCTCGACGGCCGCCAACTCCTCCAGCTTGGCGGCAAGCCGGTCGGGCGCCCGGTATTTCGCAGCGACGCGGTCGACGGCCTCGGCGGCCATGGTGACGGGCCGCGTGGGACCCGTGGGCGCGGACTGCAGCAGCCCCAGCCAGGTCGCGGCGGCGGCGAAGTCGGCCGCCACCCGGCGGCGCCTGGCCACGTGCCGCCACAGGTGGTAGTCGGCCAGCATCGGCGTTCCCGGTATGCCGCGGGTGATCAGCGCGGGCAGCCCGTCCACCTCGCCGTACCCGAGCACCTCGGGCAGCGTCCGCCGCACCGCCTCGGGCGCGCGGGTGGTCAGCTCCTCGAGCAGCCTCCCCTCGGCCAGCACGACCCTGGCGGCCTCCTCGGTGGTGGCCACCTTGACCACGCGCAGTCCAGGACCGTCCATGACGACGGCGGTGACCTTGGCGTTCGGGTCCCTGGAGCCCGCGAGCAGTGCGACGCTCCCCCCGCCGAGCAGCTCCCTCATGACGCGATCACCAGCCGCTGGCCCGCCAGCAGCCCGAGCAGCCACGGCAGCCGCCTGACCAGCCGGACGGCGAGCGAGTACACCGGGTGCGGCCAGGTCACGTCGGGCGGCACGGTCAGCACGCCCCGCGCCGCCCAGCCGAGCAACGGCGAGCCGAGCGGCACCACCAGCACCGGGTCGGCGAACGAGGGCAGCGCGACGTAGACGGACTCGGGACGCAGCCCCGCGCGGCGCAGCGCCGCGCGGACCTGCCGGCGCCCGCCCAGCACCGCGACCTGCTTGCCCGACGGCAGCACGGGGTGGTCCGCGACGCGGACCAGCTCCGTGCCGGGCGGTAGCAGCAGTCGCCACCGCTCGCCGTGCGCGGCCCAATCGGGCATACGGCTTCCTCCTGGATGGGCTAGTTGAGTACGGCGAACGGCCGCAGCCGTGCCACGGGACGGACCAGCTTGTTGTCGGTGAGGATGGCCACGGCCGCGTTCAAGCCGTTGTCGTCCAGGTGCGCCACGTCGGCCGGCGCCGCGTCGCTGTAGCGGTAGCGGCGGGTCACGTGGCCCTGCGGGTGCTGCTTGGACAGGCCGCGGCGCTCGAAGTCGGAGATCACCGTGCCGGCGCCGTGGCAGGCCGAGTGCAGGCTGTCGGCGACGTCGTCGCCGGGCAGCGCCACGTAGGAGGAGGTCCTGTTCGTGCCCGGCAGCAGCAGCGCCTGACCGGTGACGCCGAACACGGTGCCCTCGGGCATCAGCTCGGCCGGGTAGGCGCGGCAGGAGTTGTGCCGGTGGACCACGGCGGTCCTGCCCTCGCCGAACTCGGTGGGCAGCGGCTCCTCGTACATCGAGTTGTGCGGCGAGTCCACCACCAGCCGGCCCTCGGCGCCGCCGAAGACGTCGCGGGCGACCTGCTTGAGGTAGGAGTAGGTGGCCAGGCGGAAGGCGAAGCCGTAGTTCATGGCGGCCGCGTTGGCCAGCATGAGCCGCTGCCCCTCGGTGGAGTCCAGGTCGAGCGGCGGGCAGGCGTGCGAGAAGTACAGGGCGTAGCGCCGCTTCAGCTCGGCCATCGAGCGGGAGGTGGCCAGGTGGTAGAGCGGCTTCTGCACGGCCGCGGCCAGGCGCAGGTTGCGCGGGTTGTGCTTGCGCGGGCCGAACAGGGCGCCGACCTCGCCGGTGAGCACGCCGCCGCCGCCGTGGTACTGGATGGTGATCTGGCCGTGCCGCAGGCCGAGCAGCGCGGCGGCGGGCTCGTCGTAGATCTCCTCGACCTGCTGGAGCTCGACGAAGTGGTTGGACGGGCCGACCGTGCCGAAGCGCATCCTGGCCAGCTGGAAGGCGATCGCGGGCATCTCCTTGAGCAGCCGGGCCGCGCCGCCGTACCGCTCCAGGTCCAGGCGGCCGCCTTCCTCGATGCGTTCCAGCTCCTCGACGGGAACGCTCCAGCGTTCGGCTGCGAAGGCGGCGCCGTCCACCGCGGCGCGCCGTACCTCGGAGAGGGTGAGCTCGCGCTTCTTGGTCGGCGGGTAGGGGTAGCGGTCCTTGATGCGCCGGCAGAAGGTGTCGACGGCGGCCGTGCTCGGGCGCTCGCCCAGGTCGAGCGAGATGAGCGCCATGCCGCAGTTGACCGAGGCCGAGGTGAGCGTCGGCCTGACCGTGCCGGTGGTGGCGACCGCGACGGACGACGGCAGCTCCATCTTCGACTTGTGGTGGAAGTCGGGCAGCACGACGGGGGGCGCGGCCAGGTCGACCCCGGACACCTGGTGGTCGAGGGCGTCCAGCACGGCTGTGTCGGCGGGCATGTCCGTGCTGTCGAACACCCTGGGGCTAAAGACGGTCAGATCCACTATTTCCCCTCTTGAAAAGGTCGCCGGTAGGGCCCGCGGTAGACCTGGTCGAGCACGGTGGCCAGGGCGTCGGGCGTGTAGTCGGAGCCGATGCGCTGCCTGGCCGCCTCGGCCATCCGCTTGCCCTCCGACGGGTGGTCCAGGACGTAGGTGATGGCGGCGGCCAGTTCCTCGGGGCGGGCGGGCGGCACCAGCAGGCCGGTCTCGCCGGGCACGACCACGTCCGACAGCGCGTTGACCGAGGTCGCCACCACGGGCACGCCGGCGTTGACGGCCTCGATCACCACGCACGGCAGGCCCTCGTACCTGCTGGCCATGGCGAACACCTCGAAGGCGGGCAGCAGCCTGACCACGTCGTCGCGGTGGCCGAGCCAGCGCATGCGCTCGCCCAGTCCCTTCCGCTCGGCCAGGGCCTTCATCTCGTCCAGGTCCTCGCCGCCGCCGATCCAGACGCCGTAGACGTCGTCCGGCTGCTTGGACAGTGCCTCGACGAAGTGCTCGGGCGCCTTCTGGAAGCAGACCCGGCCGACGGTCCCCACGATCCTGACGCCCACGGGAAGGTCGAGCAGAGCGCGCGCCTGCTCGCGGTTTCCCGGTGCGTATGTATACGTGTCGACGGCCGGGGGGATCGTCCTGATCCGGTCGGCGGTGCCCATCTTGCGGCGCATCGCCTCGACCGCGACCTGCGCGCCGACGGCGAGGAAGGCGTCGGTGTGCTTGCCGCAGTGGCGTTCGATGCGGACGTAGATCTCGCGCCGCCAGGCCGCCTGGAAGTCGTGGAAGGGGAAGCCGTGCCAGGTGTGCACGATCCGCTTGGTGCCGGCCCTGGCCGCGGCCAGCCGGCCGAGCACGCCGCCCTTGGCGCTGTGGGTGTGCACCACGTCGTAGCCGCCCTCGGCCAGGACACGGGTGAGCGTGCGCAGGGCCGCCCTGTCGTTGCGCGGGGAGATCTCCGGCACCAGCGACGGCACCTGGGTGACCTCCATGCCGGCGCGGAAGGCCTCACCGATGAGGTCGGCCGGCGGCGCCGCGGCCACCGCTTCCTCGCCACGCAGCACCTCGGCCTTCTCGGCCGTGGCGTCGCCGCGCGAGCCGTCGAGCCCGGTGCCTCCGGCGATGAACGACACCTCGTAGAGGTCGGGGTCGAGGGCGAGCGCGCCGCGTAAGGCGACTCCCCCAGCTCCCGCGGTCATCCGCGTGATCACGTTGGCCACCCGGATGCGGGTCATGGCAGCTCCTCGATGCCGACGGCCTCGCCGTCGGCGATGGTTACCAGGAAGCACGGCAGCGCCGCGACGTACGCCCCGGCCAACTCGGCGATCGGCGGGTGCGCGGGGCCGCGGCCCGTGCCGAGCGCGAGCGTGGCGCAGAAGGCCCAGTAGCGGCGCAGCTCGCCGCCGGCGTAGGTGCCCGCCGTCAGCACGCGCGCGGCTTCGGCCGGGCTCAGCTCGGCGATCTCCGTCTTGGGTCCGCGGGCCAGCACCACCAGCCGGTCCGGCTCCAGCCGCTCCATCCGGTCGGCGAACGGCACCGAGACCCGCCCGTGCGAGGTCGCGGGCCCGCCCGCGCCGTGCGCGTCGGTCCGCATCGGCTCGGCGATCCCGTAGCAGGCCGTGGCGTCGGCGGTGCACAGGTTGTCGGCCGTCGCCCTGGCTCCCAGCGCGATCGCCCTGCGTACCAGGGTCGACTTCCCGACGCCGCCGGGTCCGGCCAGCATGACCGTACGGCCGGCCGTACCGACGACGGAGACGTGCAGCGGAACCCGGCCACGCCAGCCGGCGCGCCACAGCACCGGATAGTGGACCAGCGTCTGCCCGGCCAGCAGCCGGAACCGCGAACGCAGGACGGTGTTGGCGGCCCGGGTCTTCGGCGCGGGCCGGTAGCGGGCGCGCACGGTCAGCACGTCGTCCTCCGCCTCGGCCAGCAGGTCGAACCCGGAGGAGCAGGCGTCGGCGAGCAGCACCCGGGAGCCGTCGCCGTAGGCTCCGCGGGTCAGCACGCTCATGCCCGCCCGGGAGAACGGCTCGGTGGAGTCCTCGATCCGCAGGCGGACGGTCGTGGTCGCGGGCGGCGAGGTCAGCGGCGTACCGCCGACGGTCTCCTCGATCAGGCCGGGGATCCACGTGGGCGCGCCGTCGGCGATCTCCAGGACCTCGCCCCCTGTGATCACGTAGCTGGGCATCACAGCACTTCCTGGATGAGATGGGTGGGCGCGCGGACTGGAGCGGTCCGGTATTCGGGCAGCAGGCGGCGCAGCAGCATGCGCACGTCCTGCTCGCTGCCGCGGTCGGCGGCGGCGTGCAGCCGCTCGAGCAGCAAGGCCTGGCCGGTCGGCGCGGGTCCCGGGCGGGCGGCCCAGACCTGCGGGTTGGCGGTGCGGGTGCGCAGCTCGCCGCCGGAGAAGAGCTTGTCGTCCAGCCGCTCGCCCGACTCCAGGCCCGTGAAGCGGATGCGGACCTGCGGCAGGCGCAGCTGCTCCGCGAAGGTGTGCGCGAGCGAGACCACCGGTGTCGGCTCGCCGGTGTCCAGCGCGAACGCCTCGCCCTGCTCGGCCAGCGCGGCCGCCTCCAGCGTCAGGAACACGGCTTCCGACAGCGTCATGAAGTAGCGGGTCGCGTTCGGATGCGCGATCGTCATGGCCTCGCCCGCGCCGGCCTGCCTGGCCAGCTCCGACAGCAGCGAGGCGGGGGTGGCGACCAGCGTGCCCACGCGCGCGGCCGCCAGCCGTACGCCCATCCCGGCCTTGGCCTGGACGGTCAGCTCGGCCACCCGGTAGCTGGCGCCGAGCACGGAGGCGGGGTCCGCGGCCTCCACCCCGGACACCAGCACGAACCGCTCGGCGCCGTGGCGCATGGCGGCGGTGAGCGCCCGGTGGGTGCCGCCGACGTTCCTGGCGACGGCCGCGCACGGCTCATGCTCGGCGAGCTTGAGGTCGTGCATGAGGTCGGCGTGGAAGACCAGCTCGGGCCTGACCCGCTCGCACGCGCCCTCGACGGCGTGCCGGTCGGCGACCTCCACGGCGCTCGCACCCGCGGCGTGCAGGCAGGTGATCAGCTGCTCGCCGACCGGGTCGTCGGCGCCGGTGACCAATACCCTGCGCCCCTGTACGGCGCGCCTGATCCTGTCGTGGTCGAAGGCGGCCGGTTCCCTGCCCAGCAGCCGCGTCGGCGCCACCGCCTGGTCGGCGTGCCCGAAGGCGAGCCCGGCGCCGGCGGCGGCCTCGCTGATCCCGGCCAGCTCCATCGCCGAGCGTCCGGGGCCGCTGACCAGCACGGCCTCGACGGCGGCGGTCCTGGCGGCCTCGCGCAGCTGGCAGATCCTGCCCAGCACGGGCAGGCCCTCGACGGTGCCGGTGTGCTCGTCGTCGAGGAAACCCACGGGGAGCACGCCCGGGTGCGGGGTGCGGGCCAGGGTCCTGGTGTCGGTGCCGGTGCCGATCAGCAGGGCGGGTAACCCGGATGGCGCTTTCCTGGCGCGCAGTCGGGCTAGCACGGTCGGCCGTCCAGTGCCTCGGCGAGGGCGGAGATCACCAGGTCCTGCTGCTTGTCGGTCAGCGCCGGGTAGAGCGGCAGCGACAGCAGCTCCTCGGCGACCCGGTCGGTGGCGGGGACCGCGGCGCATTCCTGCGGGCCGAGCGCGTTGGCGTAGGCGGTCAGCTGGTGCACCGGGATGAAGTGGACCGAGGTGCCGATGCCGGCCTCGCCGAGCGCCACGTCGACCGTGGTTCTGTCGCGCAATCGGACCTGGTACAGGTGCCATGAGTGGCCGTTGGCTGGGCGCTGCGGCAGCCGCAGCCCCGGCAGGCCGGCCAGCGCCGCGTCGTAGCGCGCGGCCAGCTCGTGCCTGCGCGCCTGCATGCCGGGCAGGGCCCGCAGCTGCGCGCTGCCGATGGCGGCCTGCAGGTCGGTGAAGTTGGCCTTCATGCCGAGCTCGGCCACGTCGTAGCGCCAGCTGCCGCCGGGCAGGTAGCGCTTCCACGCGTCCTTGGTCATGCCGTGCAGCCGCATCGCCCGCAGCCTGGCCGCCAGCTCCGCGTCGTAGGTGGCGATCGCGCCGCCCTCGCCGATGGGCAGGTTCTTGGTGGCGTAGAAGCTGAAGCAGGCCGCGTAGGAGTCGGATCCGATCGGGGCGCCGCGCAGCAGCCCGCCGGGGCCGTGGGCGACGTCCTCGATCACGCGCTCCCTGGGCAGGCCCGCGGCGGCCGCCAGCTCCTTGGCGTCCACCGGGTATCCGGCCATGTGGGTGACCACCATGGCGGCCGGCTTGCCCGCTCGCCGTACCGCGGCGGCGATGGTGTCGGGGGTGGGCACCAGCGTGTGCTCGTCGATGTCGACCAGCACCGGGCGCAGGCGCGCGTTGAGTATCGCGCCGACGGCGCTGCAGAAGGTCAGGCTCGGGGTGAGCACGGCGCTGCCGGGTGGCAGCGAGAGCGCGCGCAGCCCGAGCTCGATCGCCGCGCTGCAGGTCGAGACCGCCACGACGTGCGCAGCGCCGAGATAGGCGGCGAACTCCTCCTCGAAGGCGGCGGCGCGGGGACCGGTGGTCACCCAGCCGGACTCCATGACCTCGAGGACCGCGGCCGAGGCGTCTCCGGCGAACGAAGGCACGAAGTAGGGGACGGTCAGCACGGTCATCTCCTCTTGAACCTGAGGCGCGGCGCGTAGTCGGCCACGACCCCCAGCAGCGGCCACCCCGAGGCCTCCACCAGGTCGTTGATCACGTAGAGGTTGGCCAGGCGGGTCACCTGCCTGCTCACCAGGACCAGGCCGACGCCCTCGAGCTCCTGCTCCTGCGGCAGGTCCTCCAGGGACACGAGCTTGACGGCGGGCAGGATGGCCGGGATCGGGGAGGTGTCCTCCGTCATCACGACCTTCTTGGCCGCCAGCGCGGTGGCCACCCCGCCCGAGGCGTTCTTCTTGCGCAGCACGGGTGTGGTCTCGTCGTGACTCGGTTCCAGGTCGGACTCGGGTTCCTGCACCGGGGCGACGATGAGCGCGCCG
The DNA here is from genome assembly GCF_044457685.1 of Nonomuraea sp. NPDC050536. Taxonomy (NCBI): domain Bacteria; kingdom Bacillati; phylum Actinomycetota; class Actinomycetes; order Streptosporangiales; family Streptosporangiaceae; genus Nonomuraea; species Nonomuraea sp. NPDC050536. The sequence goes on along the minus strand of NZ_JBITHD010000036.1, from coordinate 22,024 downwards.
GACATCGCGGTCATGACCTCGGGCGCCACGCCGCCGCCCGCGCCCACCAGGACCACGGTGTGCACGCCCGCCTTGCGGGCGGCCAGCCGCAGCTTGCGCACCAGCGGCTCGAGCGCGGCGTTCCTGCCCCTGGCGCAGCCGAGCAGCGGCACGCCGAGGCGGCGCGAGACGCGGCGGACGCCCGGCACGGTCGGCCTGACCGTCTCCATGGCCGAGGCCACCATGACGCCCAGCACGAGGCCGCCGACCAGGGCGACCACCAGCATCTGCAGCAGGCGCTGCGAGTCGGCCTGCGGCGGGCGGACGGGCCAGCTGACCACCCGCGACTGCCCGGCCAGCGCGGTCTGGTCGACGACGTTGGCGCGCAGCGCCTTCTGGTCGGTCAGACCGCGCTGGATGTCGTCACGCTTCTGGATCAGGTCGGCGTTCTTCGGGTCGGCGAGCACCGCCTTCTGCGCCTTGGCCAGCTGTGAGGTCAGGTCGGAGATGCGCTTGGTCACGTCGTGCAGCACGGTGCGCAGCCCGCTGACCCGTGACTGGTCGATCTGACCGGTCACCTGTACGGCAAGCGCGGAGGCCAGCGCCTTGGCGGCGTCAGGGTCCTTGTCGGTGACCTCGAGCGTGGCCAGCGGCGAGGAGCCGAGCCCGGTCAGCGTGACGTTCTTGGTGAGCTCCGTCAGGTCGCGGGAGACCCCCGCCGACTGCATCGCGGAGCGCAGCACGTCCGGGCTGGTGGCGAAGGCCTGCGCCTGACCGGCCACGCCAGCCGCCTCGCCGGCCGCCTGCGGCACCTTGCTGGCGATGACCAGAGTCGCGCTCGCCGTGTACGTGGATGGCTGCGACCTGGCGTAGTACCCGATCGCCAGCACCGGCAGCATCGCGCACAGCAGGATGATCGGCCAGTACCTGCGGATCAGCCGGGCCGCAACCTCGTCCAGCTCCACCATTCACCCCCGGGCGACCAAGATGCGGATTCGGCCACAGTAAGGAACCCGTCTCCGCATGGGATCGCCCAACGAGACGACGACTCACTACGCCATATGCGGTGGTATGCGGATCAAGCGGCGGGCATGGACGGCCGCAGGCCCGCCCGCATGGCCAGCGAGATCGCCTCCAGCGCGGAGTGCACCTCGAGCTTGTTGAGCAGGTTCTGCGTGTGGGTGCGCGCCGTGTTGACCGAGACCCCCAGCGACTCGGCGATCTGCGAGCGGCCCAGCCCGTCCACCATGCAGCCCAGCACCTGCCGCTCGCGCTGGGTCAGCGAGGCCAGCCGGTGCTCGGCCTCGGCCACCTCGTCACCCATGGTGAGCCTGCGCAGCAGCTCGGCCAGCGACCTGGCCGGGATGTAGCCGCCGCCGAGTGCGACGGTCCTGATCACGCGGATCAGCTGGTCGGCGCCCACCGACTTGGGGACCCAGCCGACCGCGCCGGAGCGGACCGCCTGCACCATGAGCGAGATGTCCTGGGCTCCCGTCAGGAAGATCACCCGCGCGTCGGGGCACCGGTCGAGCAGATCCTGGAGCGCTCCAACGGCGCTCGTGGGCCCCAGCATGAGGTCGAGCACGACGACATCGGGCCTGCCTGTCTTGGCGATGGCCAGCATGCCTCTGATGTCGTGCGCCACCGGGAGCACCTCGATGTCGGGCTCCATCGCCAGGCGCACGGCGAGCGTCTCGACGAAGAGCCGGTGGTCGTCCATCACCAGGACACGGGTCTGCTTCACAGCAGAAGGGTGAACGGCCATGGTCATCCAGGCATCATGCAAATGCACGATTTCTGAACGGAGTGTTCAGGTGTCGTTAACTTCTGTCAGGAACGCCGAGACAAGCTTGCTGTCGGCATCACCCTCCACCTGCCTGGCGAACTCGTTGAGCCGCTCCGCCAACCGGATCGACTTGATGGCCCGCGCCGCGGCCAGCGCGGGCCGGGCTAACTCGCAAGCCTCGTCCAGCTCCCCACAGGAGGCCAGCACGGAGGCGGCCAGCACCTGGTGCAGCGACCTGGCACGGGAGTGGCGGGCGGGCAGGTCGAGCGCGTCGTCGAGCAGTTCCCTGGCCTCCTTGGCACGGCCCAGGTCGCGCAGCGCGTGGATGGTGGAGCCGGCGAAGTGCGCGGGCGTGAACATGCCCATCCAGCCGGGCTCCTCCGCCTCGTTCCTGCGCTCCATGGCCCGGTCGGCGAAGCGCCGCGTCCTGACGAACTCGCTGCGGTCGTTGAGCAGCGCGAGCGCGCGCAGCTCTGTCCCGGCGAGCCTGGCGAGCAGGCCCTGCGGGGCCCAGCGGCCGGCGCCGTCCCTGGCGGCCAGCGACAGGCGCAGCGCGGTGCGGTGGTGCCCCAGATAGAGGGCCTGGGTGGCCAGGTTGCCGATCACCGCGGCGCCGTACAGCGGGTCGCCGGCCTGCTGGGCCAGGGCCGCGGCGTGCGTGAAGTGGTGCTGGGCAAGGGTGTGCCTGCCGAAGTCGTAGGCCATCCAGCCGACCAGGTTGGTCAGCACGGCGGCCGACTGGAACAGGTCCCTGCCGACGGCGTGGCCGTACCTGCCGCGCAGCAGCAGCGCCACGTCCTCGCGCAGGTAGCGCACCAGCCAGCCGAGCGCGAAGCCGCCGCCGTGGGTGTGGTCGAGGTTCTTGAACTCGATGTGCGTGGAGCGCACCCGCTCGACGTCGGCCGCGACGACCTGGCGCGAGCCCGTCTTGCTCGACGGGGTTCCGGGCCTGCCGAAACGCCAGTCGACCGCCGCTTCGAGCGCCTGGACGGGGTGGAAGGAGGCCTGCCCGAACGCGTTGGGCCGCTCGTTGCTCACTCGCCACAGGTCGGTGACGGACTCGATGACCTGCTCGGGCGTCTGCGGGAACTCCACTCCGGGCGAGACCTGGCCACCGCGCTGGAATCCCAGCTCGTTCACCGTCACCATCCGCCCCACCGCCCGGGCCAGCACCTGGGCGATGATCTCGGGGATGGGCGGCTCGGGCACGCTGCCGCGCAGCCAGCGGCCGACCGAGCGGTAGTCGTAGGCGAGCCGCAGGCCGTACTCCTGGCGTGCCTGCAGTGCGACCTGCCTGGCCAGGGCCTCCCTGGAGAAACCGGCCTCAGACAGCAGCGTCGCCAGCTCGTAGTTGAGCACCGGCCGCCCGGCGCCGGAGGCTTCTGACTGGTCTGGAACCACGGCTCAGGGTAAGCAGGGACAGGCCCTCAACTGATCAGGCAACGAGACGAGGAACGCTAGTCAAATTGCGGGGGAAAACCGGGTTACAACCGCACACGGGGGTTGCATGGGTGCATACCCGGCGCACCCCCCGGTGATGTGATCGCACCCCTACCGCATGTCTCGATCGCGAGGTTTCTTTTGGAACGCGACCAAAAGGGAGCTGGGGGATCGAGGATGTGGGGTGGGCGCGCTTGAATATCTTGATAACCGGCGCCGCGGGGTATCTAGGGACGGTCGTCGCGACACAGCTGCTCAGCGAGGGTCACACCGTCCGTGGGCTGGACAATCTGCGGTTCGGCGGCGGGGGTTTCCTCGCGCTGTACCCGAACAGCAGGTTCGAGCCCGCCATCGGTGACGTGCGATCCGAGGACGACGTCAAGGCCGCCATGCAGGGCGTCGACGCCGTGGTGCACCTGGCCGCCATCGTCGGCGACCCGGCCTGCGCCGAGGAGCCAGAAGTCGCGACCGAGGTCAACCTGGACTCCACGCTGCTGGTCTTCAGGGCGGCACAGCGCGCCAAGGTCGGCCGCTTCGTCTTCATGTCCACCTGCAGCGTGTACGGCAAGCAGCCGGGCGACTTCGTGGCCACCGAGGAATCGTCGATGAACCCGCAGTCGCTGTACGCGGTGACGAAGATCGATGCGGAGAAGGAGCTGGTGCGCGAGGCGCGCATGGGCGGCAGCACGGCGGTGACCGTGCTGCGCCTGTCGACGCTGTTCGGGCTCTCCCCGCGGATGCGCTTCGACCTGGTGGTCAACAAGTTCACGCTGCTGGGCCAGACCAGCGGCAAGCTGACCGTCTACGGGCCTGAGTCCTGGCGGCCCTACCTGCACGTGGCCGACGCGGCCGGGGCGATCTCCTCGGTGCTGTCGGCGCCCAGGAACGCGGTCGCGCACCAGGTGTTCAACGTCGGGTCGGAGAACCACCAGACCAAGGACATCGCGAGTTTCGTGCGCGGCTACTACAACGGGGTCGACGTGGAGACGCTGGCCGGTGGGCCCGATCCGCGCGACTACCGCGTCAGCTTCGACCGGTTGCGGGCCGCGACCGGGTTCGAGCCGTCAAGGACGGTGCTGGGGGGAATTCACGAGATGGCCATGGCGCTGGGCTCCGGCCTGCTGCACCGCGGGCCGTACGTGAACAACGGGTTCAACACGATGGTGCTGCAGCCCGCCTTCGTGTGACAGTCGTGCTGATCGCCGAGGGCGCCCTCGGCGATCAGCGCCCGTCGCTAGCGCACCAGCCATTCGCCGGTGTCGACGCTGACCAGGCCGTGCCTGGCCGCCACGATGACCGCCTCGCGCTGGGAGTGGACGCCCAGCTTGGTCAGCACGCTCTGCACGTGGCTGCGTGCCGTGCTCCGGGCCACGCCGAGCTCCTTGGCCAGCGAGACGATGTTCGCGCCCTTCACCAGCGAGCAGAGCACCTCCCGCTCGCGGCTGGTCAGGAACGAGGCCAGGCGCTGCGCGCTCGACTGCGAGGCGGTGGCTCGTTCCGCCACGAACGCCCGCGGCGTCACCCTCCTGCCGGCGATCACCTCGCGCAGCACGTCGAGCAGGTCGACCACCTGATGTCCCTTGTGCGCGATGCCGTGCACGCCGCTGGCCAGCACGGCCTCCACCGTGGCGCCGTCGGTGAAGCCCGACAGCACCACGAACTTGGTCGACGGCGCCGACGCGCACAGGCCGGGCAGCTTCTCCAGCGCGGACCCATCGGGAAAGGTGAGGTCCATCAGGCAGATGTCGATCTCGCCGTCGTCGAGGAACCTCGCCGCCTCCTCGACGCTCGCGGCGACGGCCGCGACCTGCCAGCCGGCCCGCTCGATCAGCAGAGCGAGCGAGTCGGCGAAAACCTTGTGGTCATCACAGATGAGAAACCTCATCGGCCTCGGGCTCCCATTCGGTGCTGTACCCCGGAGCCGCCGCCGCGGGTAGCTGGATACGCACGCACGCGCCGCCGAGCTCTGCTTGGCTGAGCTCCATGCTTCCGCCGTACTCGACGACGAAGTCATGGATGATGCCGAACCCGAGAGAGGCCAGTCCGCCCTTGACCCTGGCACCGAATCCAGGCCCGTCGTCGTCGATCTCTACAACGGTCCAACCCGACTCGACCAGCACCCGGGCGGTCACCCGTCCCGAGGGGCCGGCGGCCCGGCAGGCGTTGTCGAGCATGTTGCGCACCGCCCGCCACAGGGCGAGCCGGTCGACGTGCGCGTAGGCGGTCTGCCCTGAACTGGCCACCGCGGTGGCCGTCGACAGCCGCATCGCGTCGGCGATCTCCGCCACCAGCAGGTCGACCCGGACGAGCTCGGTCAGCAGCCGGTCCTGCGGCGCCTCGATGAACCCGTCGTCGTCCAGCTGCTGCAGGAGCATGCCCAGCCAGCGGGTCTCCCCTACCAGCTGCTGGACCCTGGTCCTGCTCTCCTTGCCGACGTCGTCCGCGGTGGCGATGGCCGAGGCCAGCATCATGACGGTCGCTATCTCGTGCTGAATGTCGTGACGTAAGCGGCGCCTGGTCAGCGCGCCATCGTTCACCCCTGTGCGTGTGGCGACCACGTCACGGGGGAGCCCACCCCTGCCTGGCATCTATTCCCTCATCCCCACCGATGGTCAGACTTACGAATCTTCGCATATGGAAGTCTCCGTGCGAAGGATGAAAAATACCGCTACAGCACCATCGTTCCCAGGTTCACCGGTGTTTCTGCTGGATAACCGTCTGATGACGTAGAGGCGCCTGCGTCTTCCTGCCGATGCGGGTCAATCGGGGCGGCCCCAGGATGTGGAGCCATGGCACGCGTAAAATTCCTGGGGCATGCCGGGCTGTCGGTCGAGAGCAGCGCGTTCACGCTGGTCTTCGACCCGTGGATGAGCCCGTCGGGGGCGTATCTGGGATCGTGGTTCCAGTACCCGCGTAATGACCACATCGACGTACGGCCGCTTACCGCGGCGCAGTATGTGGCGGTCTCCCACGAGCATCTGGACCATATGGACAGCTGGTTTCTCGAGCAGCTGAGCGATGAAACTACCGTCCTTATTCCGAAATATCCCTCGCCCGCATTCGGTGACAGGCTCTTGGACATCGGCGTCAGGAAAATCGTCGAATTGGAGCCCTGGGAGCCGTATCCCCTCGCGGACGACGGTTCGTGGATCACCTGCATCCCCGAGCTGTCGCCGATGTGCCACGACTCGGGCTTCCTGCTGGTCGCCGCGGGGCGCTCGGTCCTCAACTGCAACGACGCCCGCCTGACCGCCTCGCAGGCCCGCCGCGCCAAGCATCTGGCCGGCGGCCGGCTCGACTTCATGGGGGTGCAGGCGGCCGCGGCCACCTGGCACCCGATGCGCTACTCCTACCCGGTGGAGGAGCAGCGGCAGATCGCCATGGACAAGCGCATCTCCAAGCTGCGCGCCGTGCACCGGCTGGTGCGCGCCACGGCGCCGGAGCTGGCCGTGCCGTTCGCGGGACCGCCCTGCTTCCTCGATCCGGAGCTGCTCGAGCTGAACTGGGTGCTGGATCCTGAATTCGGCGCCTTCGTCGATCCCGAGACGGCCCGCGAGTGGCTGGCCGAGCACCTTCCCGCGCAGCGGTGGGAGACCTTCCGCCCCGGCGACGTGCTCGACCTGGAGACGGGCGAGGTCGAGCGCGACCCGGTGTCGGCGGCCTTCAGCTTCACCGAGGGCCGCGAGGAGTACCTGCGGCGCTACGCCGAGGACCGGGCGGCCGTCATCAACGAGACCATGGACGCGCACCCCTCGCCCGACAGGGACTTCCCCGAGCGCTTCGTCGAGCACTTCGTCCGGCTCGGCTCGCTCAGCTCCTACTTCCTCGAGCAGATCGACATGACGGTCCGCTTCGAGATCACCGGCGCCAACGGCGGCGTCTGGGACGTCAGGATGAACGCCGACGGCCTGGCGATCGGCCCGCCGCTGGCCGAGCGCCCCGGATACACCGTCTCCGTGCCGGGGCGGTGGGTGGAGCCGATCCTGTCGGGCGACATCGCCTGGGAGGACCTGCTGCTGTCGATGCGCTTCCAGCTGCACCGCGACCCCGACGTCTACAACGACTACCTGGTCGGCCTGCTCAAGCACGCCAACGCCCCGGCGCTGCAGGCGATCGAGGAGTACGAGACGGGCCGCGACGAGGCCGAGCGCATCACGGTGACCGACGGCGGGCGCACCTTCGAGATCGGCCGCTACTGCCCGCACGCCGGCGAGGACCTGTCGGTGGGCGCGATCATCGAGGACGGCCGCGTCTACTGCCTGGGCCACAACTTCACCTTCGACCTGTCCACCGGCGCATGCCTGAACGCCAGGTCGCAGCCCCTCTCGACGAGGGAGATCTAGCTCTTTACGGCAGGCCGTTCCACCGCCGGTCACCGCACTTCGGCCGGGCCCCGTCCAGGGAGACGCTCCTGCGGTGATGCACATGCACCACCGTTACGACGTCCCCTGGACGGGGCTCCGGTTTTCTAGCGGACCGCGTTGGCCGTGCTTCCCGCGGCCAACGTCGCGTTGCGCAGCAGCGACACGTCGTCGGCCTGGAAGCACTGGCCCGGTGGGTTGGACGAGGTGTAGAGCAGGAAGTCCACCGTCGAGCCCGGGCTCGTCACCGTGTACGGCACGCTGATCTTCTGCCAGGCGGTCCCGAGCGTCAGCGTCGCCGAGGCCGACCCCACGTTGGTGGACCCGACGTACTCGGTCAGCTTCAGCTTGATCGTCTGGCCGGCCGTACTCGCCCTGACCCAGGCGCCGGCCGTCAGCGTCCCTGACTGGGTGGTGAGCGCCCAGTTCGGCGAGTCGTTCAGCGTGCAGCTGATCGCGCCGGACGTCGCGTTCTGCAGCTCGCCGGCGAAGCTCCCGCTGTGGCCGCCAGAGACGCGGGACAGCGTGGCCGAGCCGGTCGGGATGGCCTTCCAGCCGGTGGTGTCGGTCTCGAAGCCCGGGTTCCCGACGAGTTCGGTGCCCCCGCCGCCGGGGGAGACCGTGACTCCCTTGGAGGTGCTGCCCGTCGCGCCCCCGGTGTCGGCGACCGTGACCGTGACGGTGAACGAGCCCGCGCTGCCGTACACATGGCTTGCCGTCGCCCCGGCCTGCGGGCCGACGATCGTGCCGTCGCCGAAGTCGAAACGGTAGGTGGAGATCGGGCTGTCGCCCGGGGTGGATCCCGAGGCGTCCGCGGTGACGTTCAGCGGAGCCGTACCCGAGGAGGGCGTGAGCGTCAGGCTCGGGCTCGGGGGGGTGTGCGAGGGCAGCGCCGAGGCGGACCTGGAGGCGACGCCCGCGTGGCCCGCCGTGTCGGTGACCGTCACCGTGACCATGAACGTGCCCGGGTTGGCGAAGGTGTGCGCGGCGGACGGGCTCGCCTGGGGTCCGACCACGGTGCCGTCGCCGAAGTCGAAGCGGTAGGTGGAGATCGGATTGTCGCCCGGGGTGGATGCCGAGGCGTCCGCGGTGACGTTCAGCGGAGCCGTACCCGAGGAGGGTGTCAGGCTCAGCACGGCGGTCGGCGGGGCGGGCGGCGGCGGTCCCACCTGGCGTTCGTAGGCGCCGCGGTCGTCGTAGGCGCGGGGGCCCGCACCGGTGTCGGCCACGCTCGGGTCGTCGATGCGCGGATGGCCGAGCACGTCGATCGTCTGCTGGCCGGACACGCCGGAGTTGGCCGAGTCGATGGCCGGGGAGCCTGCCAGCAGCTGCAGGTCCCAGGTGCCGGGCGAGGCGAAGGCCGGGTCGGCGTAGATGCCGCGGTTCTCCTGCCCGGTGGCCGACTGCAGGCTCGACAGGGTGTTGTAGGTGTTTCCCGCCCAGACGTACATCTTGCCGGACTTGGTGAGCCAGACCTGGTTGTGGTTGGCCACACTGCCGTTGGGGGCGGAGTCCCACACGCCGATGTTCCCCGCCCGCCTGCTGCACGAGATGCCCTTGTAGGCCGGGTAGACGGCGTTGTCGAAGGCGATGTTGTTGGCGATCGTGTAGTTGCCCGACGAGCCCTCCACGTTGATGCCCGTCGTGCAGTTGCGGTAGATCGTGTTGCCGATGATCCGGCCGCCGGTGACGTTGAGGTCGTCGATGCCGTGGTCGCCGTTGTTGTAGGAGACGTTGCCGGCGGCCAGGTTGTTGTCGCCGCCGGTGTAGAACTGGATGCCCGAGTCCTCGTTCTCGTACGTGACGTTGTCGATGACCGAGTTGCTCGGCCCGATGACGTCGATGCCGTTGGCGTTGCGCTGGTAGCCGTTGGCGTTCAGCGTCGCCTTGTTGTCGCGTACGGTCACCCTCGTCGTGCCGGCGGCCAGGAAGAAGCCGTGGTCGCTGTTGTCGTTGGAGACGTTCTGGGCGACCAGCGAGTCGGTGGTGCCCGCGAGCTTGATGCCCGCCGCGATCTTGCCCGAGGAGCGCTGGCCCGCATTGGTCACCGTGTTACGGGTGATCGTGATGTTGCTGCCGCCGGAGACACTGATCCCGTTGCCGGTCGTGCCGGTGATCGTGAATCCGTTGATCACGACATAGCTCTGCGAGCTGATCTGGAAACCGGCACCCGAACTCGTCACCGTCGGCGTCGCTCCGGGCGCCGCGGTGATGGTGATCGGAGCCCCGGACGTGCCCGAGTGCGTGACGTTGACCTGCCCGCTGTAGCTACCGCCCGCCACCTGTAACGTCTGGCCCGCCAGGACGACCTTGGCGCCCTGGATGATCGAGCAGAACGGCTGTGCCCACGTGCCCGGCCCCTGGTCGGAGCAGGCGTTGTTGTTCCTGTCCACGTAGAGCGTGGTGGCCGCGTCCGCCGACACCGGAGTGGTGAGGGCGGCGACAAGAGTCGAGGTGGCGGCCAGAATGATCAGTCTTGCGCCGATCGGGAGCATCGCTCCCCCTATCCCCACAAAAGTGCCTTGCTTGAATCGGGAAATTATTCACAAGCAAGGGGAGGACGACATCCTCAATCGGCACGAGAAATGTCTAGTCATACTCCAGGTCGGGCAGCGCTGTGGGCGGGTCGGGGCTGCGCCAGACGACCACCACGGCGTCGTGCGCCGACTCGGCGGCCAGATGCAGCCGGTCGAGGTCGAAGTCGGGCAGGTAGCGCAGCCGGGCGAGGAAGGTGGCGTCGGTCGCCGAGCTCGGCACCACGCAGCCTTCGCCGTCACGGTCGAGCAGGATGTAGAGGACGTCTGCCCCGGACTCGGTCACCACGCGGACTTCGACGACGTCCTCCCACGCCAGAGCTTCGACGCTCCCGTCGGCGTAGTGACGGGTCACGCCTTCTTCTGTGACGTATACGTAGGAGTCCGGCATCGGGTTGCCGTGCATGGGCGCGATTCTTGCGAGGAAACGGCCTGTCCCGCAAGAGCCTGCGGCGTTACCGGCCCCAGGAGTGGCTCAGGTGATCCCTGACCATGGCCCTGGCGGCCTCCAGCGGGCGCTCCGCGATCGCGTCGAGCAGCTCGCGGTGCTCCCTGACCAGCACGTCCCTGTCGGTATAGACCTCGCGCAGCCCGACCAGCCCCAGCCGGGTCTCTGCGGCCAGCACGCCGTACAGGCGCTCGAGCCGCGGGCTGCCGACCGCCTCGATCAGCGCCTCGTGCAAGGTCATGTGCTCGGCCACGGCCGCCGACCACGGCGCGTCGGACGGCAGCGCCGCCATCCGCGCGAGCGCCTCGTCCGCGCCGGCCACCCGGCTACCGTTGACCGCCTCGACCATCAGGTCCTCCAGCGGCCTGCGCACGTACATCAGATCGTCCAGGTCCGAGACCGTCACCACGGGGACGTGGGCGCTGCGGTTGCGCTCTCTGCGGAGGAGCCCCTCGTGCACCAGCACGGCCAGCGCCTCCCGCACGGTCGGCCGCGCCACCCCGTACTCGGCCGCGACCTCCTGCTCGGGCAGCGAGCGGCCCGCCTCGATCTCCCCCGACAGGATCCGCTGCCGCAGCGCGTCCGCCAGCGCTCCCACGGCGGACACGGTCTTCAGCACTGAGCATCCCCATCCTGTACGGCGAGCCGCATCGGCTCGCGCTTGCCCGGCCATTCTGACACCGACACGGCCACCAGGCTCCCGGCGAGGAGGACCAATCCGGCGATCGAGACCGGGGGCAGCCGCTCTCCGAGCACCACCACGCCGAGCAGGGCCGCGACGGCGGGCTCGGCCAGGGCCAGCGTGGCGGCAGTGGCCACCGGGGTGGTGCGCAGGCCCCTGCCGTACAGCAGGTAGGCCAGCGCGGTGCAGGCCAGGCCGAGGTAGACGGCGGCGAGCAGGGCGCGCGGCTCGGCCAGCCATGAGACGCCGCGCCAGAGCAGGATCGGCAGCATGATGACCGCGGCGCCGCCGAACAGGACGCCCATCACGGCGTTGGAGCCGGCGCCCTGGTCGATCGCGTGCGCGGCGGTGACCGCGTAGAAGGCGTAGAGCAGGCCGCCGAGCAGCGCCAGCAGCACGCCGGTGACCATCTGGCCGCCCGCCTGCGCGCCGCCTCCCACGATCAGGGCCGCGCAACCGGCGATGGCCGCCGCGGTGGCCACGGCCCAGCGGGTCCCTGGCCGCCTGCCGTACAGCAGCCAGGAGAGCAGGCCGGTGAAGACGGGGCCGCTGCCGATGGCCACCACGCTGCCGATCGCGACGCCCGTGCGGCCGATCGCGGCGAAGAAGCACAGCTGATAGGCGGCGACCGCGACCGCGGCGAGCAGCAGGCGCGGCGTGACCGTCTTCCTGTCCGCCAGCAGGGCCAGCGCCGCGCCGCCGATGACCAGGCGGGCGGCGGCCAGCGCCACCGAGTCGGCCGAGACGAGCAGTCCGGCGGTGCCCGCGGTGCCCCAGAGCACGGCGGCGCCGAGCACGGCGAAGGGTCCGTTCTTCATACCAACATTGTCTGACAATCAGACAATGTCGTCCAATAATCCGTCCAGCATGCGGACCGCGGGGCGGGTGAGCTGGTCGGCGTAGTCGTCGAGCACGGCCAGGCCGTCGTCGACGTCAGGGGTGTGCTTGCGCGGTAACGCGAGGAGAACCTCGTCCTCCGCGGTGATGGCGCCGTCGATGGCGAAGCCGTGGGCGTCAGCGGTGACCGTGAGCGCGATCTGGACCTCGCGGCCGTCGGGCAGCGTGAAGACGGTGCCCATCCGGGTGCCCGCGGGCGGGACGAAGTAGGAGAAGGCGGCGCTACGGGCGAAGGGATGGTGGAGATCGGCGAGGAGGTGCGCCACCCGGGTCAGGGTCGCCAGCAGACCGGCCGCGGCCCGGCTGTCGCTGTCCACCTCACGAGCGTAGATCAGCCCCAGGGTCGGTGGCGAGCCGCGCGTGCCGCTCGACGTCGTCATCCACACCCTCCGGGCGGAATCCCGCCTTCAGTGCGACCGTGCACGAAGCGTGATTGTCGGTGCGATGCCCGAGCTCCAGCCGGAGCAGCCCACGCTCCTCGAACGCCCACCGCGCCAGCGCGTTGACCGCCGCGGGCGCCACCCCCTGACCCCTGACCTCGGGCGCGGTCCAGTAGGAGACCTCGATGCCCGTCAGCGCCACGTTGCCGGCGACCAGCCCGTCCAGCACCACGGCGAAAGCCTCACCCACGCCCTCCCACGAGGCGATCCACCCCTGGGCGTCCTTGAGCGTCACGATCGGCCACGGCGTCTGCCGCGCCATGTCGGCCGCCTGGAAGGCGCGCAGCACCGCCGGCGCGTCGCCCGCGCGCCAGGCGCGCAGCGTCACAGCTGGAGTTTCTCCTCGAAGGCGGCCACCATGTCCCTGGGCGCGGTCAGACACCACGCCTCCGCCACCAGCTCGAACAACTCATCTCGATCAATCTTATCGAGATGCACCACAACCCACCCAAAACGCCCAGCGGTGAACTGGACCTCGAACACGTCCGGCCGCTCGGCGACCAGCGCCAGCTGCTCCTCGATGGTGCTCTTCAGGCCGACGGTCCTGGTCTCCTCCCACAGGTAGCCGAAGCCCCTGTCACGCACCTTCAGCGCCTGCCAGCTGCCGCCATCGGACACCTTGTGTTCGGGCAGCTGCTCCAGCACCTGCAGAAACTCGTCGACGCTCACACCCATGGCCCCTTGTGTACCAAATCTCGGCGACACTTTGGGGTGTGGGCGACACTCGTTCCAAGCTGCTCGACGCGGCGCTGGAGACTTTGAAAGCACAGGGCATCGCGGGCGTCTCCGCCCGGACCATCGCCGCCGCGGCCGGCGTGAACCAGGCGCTGGTGTTCTACCACTTCGGCAGCGTCCACCAGCTGCTGGCCGACGCCTGCCTGCACGGCTCCGAGCAGCGGGTGGCCGCCTACCGGGAACGCTTCGCCGCCGTCACCTCGCTGCGCGAACTGCTCGCGCTGGGGCGGGCCGTCCACGAGGAGGAACGGGCGGCGGGCAACGTCGCCGCGCTCGCCCAACTGCTCGCCGGCAGCCAGACCGACCCCGAGCTCGCGCCCGCCACAGCCGCCGGGCTCGGGCTCTGGGTGGCCGAGCTGGAAGCCACGCTCGCCCGGGTACTGGCGGGCACGCCGCTGGCCGAGTTCGCCGACGTGGCCGGGCTGGCCAGGGCCACCGCGGCCGCGTTCGTGGGTCTGGAGCTGTACGAGGGGGTCGATCCTTCGGCCACCACGCGGGCGCTCGACTCCCTGGAGCAACTGGCCGTCCTGGTGGCGGTGCTGGACGACATGGGGCCCCTGGTCCGGCGCGCCGTACGGAAGAAGATCACGCGCCTAGAATGACCCACGTGCCGAAAGTGGTCAGTGCCGCCAGGTTCATCGTCACACTGCAGGTCGCCTTCGCGATCGTCGGCCTGCTCATCTCCGGCAGCCTGATGCTCGCCGGCGGCATCGACTGGATTCCGGCACTGATCCTGAGCGGCGGCATCGCCATGACGGTCGCGCTGGGGCTGGTCATGGGCCGCTTCGACACCCGGCGACGGCCCATCCGCTGGTCCATGATCGCTTTGCAGGTCGTCGCGGCGGTGGCCTACCTGGGGCCGATGATCGCGGATTCAAGCGTGCGGATCCTGCGCCTGCTGTCGCCCAACGCGCTGTTTCCCGCGGCGGTCATCGTGCTGCTACTGCTGCCCGCCGCGGGAAGGTGGTTCGACCGCTAGACCACCCGCTTGAGATCCATCTGCATGTTCTGGTGCCACGTCTACCCGCCGTCGAAGGTGAACTCCCCGACCTCGTGCCATGTGGACGCCGTGAACGTCAGCGTGTACCTCAGCGTGACGCCGGGCGTCTCCAGCCCCCAGACGAACAGGTTCTGCCCCACCGTGGGCGCCGTCTCGCTCACGTAGCCCTGCGAGAACGCCTCCCAGAGCTCGACCTGTGCCGCATTCGCGAGCTTTCGCAGGGCCGGCCCGGGCGGGGATGTGGAAGGAGCTGTGACGTCGCCCGATAGGGTCGCGGCATGGACTGGGTACGGCTCCGGCTCGACGTGAACGCCTTCGACGAAGCGGAGTTCGTGCCCTACCTCCAACGCGCCCTGGAGTCGGGCATCTGGTTCACCCCGATGACCGACACCCCGGAAAACCGGCGCGCCCTCTACGAGCTCAACAAGACGTGCTCGGCCGACATCCCCGAGCGCGGCGAGTTCTACAGCTACGAGACTTACGTGGCCGAACGTATCGAGGTCCCCTCCTTCACCCCGGAAGGCATCATCCTGGCCCTCGACGGCGACACCTGGATCGGCATGTCCGCCACATCGCTCCACCCCGAGGCCCGTGCCCTCAGCGAGATGACCGGCATCCTGCGCGACTACCGCGGCCGAGGCCTGTCCCTGGCGCTCAAGCTCCTGGCGATCCGCTTCGTGCGCGACCAGGGGTACCGCTGGCTCGACACCTTCCACCATCCCCGCAACGATTCGGCGATCGCGATGAACCGCCGCCTCGGCTTCACCGACATCCTGTGATCCACAACCCTTCACAGGTATAAAAAACACAGCATTCCGAAAACCTAAAGAATGCCACTTTCACCACCGTTTGCCATCACACCGGGAGTCCCTTGGCAATTCCTGGGTACAGGCCTCCCACCCTGGCCTCCACGCCCCCTCCAGAGGGGCAACTTTGCAGGTCAACACCATGCCCCCCCTCACCACCGAAGCCGCATTTGTCGGGCTTTATGGCTCGTGTTCGAAATATATAGCGAAATGTCGGATATGAGGCTTTGCTCCCCAGGGGGAGACCATCCAAGCCGCCGCCGGTTAGCCTCGATTACGTTCAACCGCGCCCTATTCGCGTGTCCAGATGGCCGGGATTAGGCGCGTTCCATCTGCCCAGATATCCTCTGGGCCTTCTATCAGGGAGTGATCTCTGATGCTCAAGCGCCTCATCATCGGCGCCGCGCTCGCGGCTTCCACGTTCACGCTGACCGGGGCCGTCACGACCTCACCGGCAAGCGCATCCACGACTCCAAGCTGCTCGGTCCCGGCCAAGCACACGGGTCACTCGATGCGCAAATGCAAGTGGATGTGGGACTCGCACCACCACTGGTGTAAGTGGTGCTGGAGGCACGGCCACTGGGAGATGCAGTGGTGCAAGATGACGCACCACGGCATGACGCACCACGGCATGTAACACGCACCTCCTGCGCCCCACGAGGCTCCACCTCGCGGGGCGCACCCCTCGCTACCCTCCCCTACACCAGATCCGCGATCCGCAGGAGCCGCGCCACATAAACCCGGCCCCGCCCCCTCCGCAGCCGTGGAAGCAGAGCCCGCAGCGCCCTGGCGACCTCCTCCACAACCCGAAGCTGATCGGCGTCCAAGGAGCCCCCGTTGCCTGCCCCCGTAGAAGGCCCCCGGAAGGCCCACGGATCGCGAGCAAAGTGATTCAAGCACATCGCGTCGAATATCAAGAGGGGGTTCGGCTGAACTTCGCTCACAGCTCGAAATCCGCATCATCACGTATCGGCAAGTCGGCCGCCACGATCTGACCCCGCATGAGCTCGACAGCACGAGACGCCGTTATGAGCGACTTCTTGAAGGACTCCACCACCGCATGCGCATAGCTCGGAGGCACGCGAACCGCTTCCAGATCCGGTTGTGGCGCCCATCCGACCGCTTCCATCAACTCTGCGCGTGTCGGGTTCCTTCGGCGCATATCTTTCGCGACGTTCCTGCCGATGACTTCGGCCTCGACAGCTTGCCGCACGGTCAACGACCAGGAGGTTCTGAAACGCGCAGCGAGGACCACCAAGTCCTCCCGCCTCACTGCCTCGCCCGTGCGGGCGACATTGCGGCATGCTTCCACCGGAAGAAGAAGTTGCGCGGCAAAGGCATCGATGATCGCTTCTCTGTCATCACGAGAAGCATGGACTCCCATGTCGGTGGAGTACTCGTCGCCGACGATCAGGTGCCCCAGCTCATGAGCCGCAGTTGCGCGGCGGCGGCCAGGATCGCCATGCCTACTGATCACCGCCACGGCAAGATCGCCGTCGGTCAATGACGCGCCTTCACCTGGCGCCTCAACCACCGCGACCAACTGCCCCAGCCGTTCACACACCCTCATGAGCGAATCGATGGGCTCGAACTCGAGGCCAAGCTGCTCTCTCACCCAAAGGGCCGCGCGGCGTGCACTCGGCATGTCCTGAACAGCCTCCGGATAACGCGCAATCTCAGGAGGCGAGAACGTTCCCGCCTCTATGAGCTGCCTGACGTCGGTCAGCCATGTGGAGAGGGCGATTTCCAACCGGTAGGACTGTCGTGCCGCATCCGTCACCGTATCCTCGGTCAGTTCTGCGCGGCGGGACACGACCAGAGGCGGCGGATTGAGGAAGTAACTCAGGGAAACCTGCAGCACCGACGACAGTTTGGCGAGTTCGAGCGCGTCAACACGGCGAACGCCTCGCTCGATCTTCGCGATCATCGTTCGGTCGAGCTTCAGGGCCGACGCCAGCTCCTCCTGCGACATGTCGGCTGCCATACGGCACTCGCGTACGCGCTCGCCAATGTCTGCCCACTCCCCAGGCTCCTTCATAGTGCGATAATCGCACACGCACAGGCACCGGTGGGAGGTCCGGGAGCTGAATCCCGGCAATCGTTACCCCAAAAAACGTGCATCCGCCTACGCCACTTATGCCCCGAGTCGTCTGGCTACGCCCTGGAAGCTGATCGGCAGGGTTCGGGTTTCCCCGGCCGATGGGCGAGGTGAAAGTCAGTCGCGAAGGCAATGAACCGCCGATACGAGCCGTCCAAGCCATACATCCCGATCGTCCGCCGATGCCCCCTGGGACTCCCAGTGCGGCTGCAAGGCCACTGCTCAGACCTCGCCGGATGTCAGGCCCACCGGGCATGCGACGTACCGCCGGGCGTGTATCGAGGTGACGCGCGGGGGTCCTGCTCCTGCCCGCGATGGCCTGGTCGCTGACGCGACCGCGGGCAGGAGAGGACCGTCATGAGGGTGCCGGGATGCGTCGCCGCAGACCCCGGGAACTGCGGCGACGCTCCGTGATCAGCCGGTGTAGGCCGGCTTGACGACGACGGGCTCCTTCGGGCCCGGCGTCGGGTTGACCGTGGGCCGGCGGTCGGCCGGCGCCACGGAGGGCGAGGCGGACGGCTGCTTGGGCTCGGCCGCAGCCGTACCCGAAAGGCCTGCGAGGCCCGCGGCCAGAGCCAGCGCCGCGCCGAAGCCGATGAGCGTGGCTTTGATCTTCATATGGATTCCCCTGTTCATTCGAGTCGGGCCTCAGCCCTTGACGACGACCGGAGTACCGATCGCCAGGTTCTTCGCCATCCAGGTGATGTCGTCGTTGCTGATCCGGACGCAGCCGTGGCTGGCCCGCGTGCCGATGGCGGACGGCTTGTTCGTCCCGTGGATCGCCAGCTGGCCCGGGCCGCCGGCGAAGCTCTTCAGCACGGGCGAGAAGCCGCTCAGCCCGAAGGCGTAGGCGCCGTAGGCCCCACCGTCATCGGCGGGCTTCACCAGCTCGGTGAAGAAGTAGCGACCTGGAGGCGTCGGCGTCCCCGCTTCGCCCGTCGCGACCTTGCCCGTCCTGACGGCCCGGTCGCCGTCGTAGACCGTGAATCTGAACGCCCCGCGATCGATCTCCACCCGGTAGGAGGTCTCCGCGAGCGTCACGTCGGTGGCCTTGATCCAGCCCTTGCTGCCGTTCGGCCGGATCGGCAGCAGCACCTGGAGCCACTCACCCTCGTCACGTTCCACCAGGAAGACCCGCGTCGCGCCGTAGCCGTTGGGGCTCGTGATCGTCCGCTGGGCCACCCCCTCCTTGTTCCGGTAGACCGTGATCCGAGACCCCTTGACGCTCGCGATCTTCGATCCGGCGCTGCTCGCCGGCTCCGACTGCGCGCCACTGCTCGCAGGCTCATGCCGTACGGCACTGTGCGCGCCGGCCGCACAGCCGGTCAGCAGGAAGGCGAGTGCCGCCGCGGCAGCCGTACGGAGCAGGTTGGTTCTCACCCGCCGCAGCCTGGCGACAGAATGTGTGAAACCTGTTTGGTTGTCATGCGGATCCCATATGCACCCCTGGCATGCACATAGCCTCTGGCCATGTGCGCGTACGTACTGGTCGCGGAGGACGATCCCAAGCAGGCCGAACTGCTCAGGCGGTATCTGGAGCGGGAGGGCCATGAGGTCCTCGTCGTGCATGACGGGCGTTCCGCGATCGACGAGGCGCGGCGGGCGGATCCCGGCCTCGTGGTGCTCGACGTGATGATGCCGAGGGTCGACGGGCTGGACGTCTGCCGGGTGCTGCGTGCCGAGTCCGACCTGCCGATCCTGATGCTGACCGCCAGGTCCACCGAGGATGACCTGCTGCTGGGGCTCGACCTCGGCGCTGACGACTACGTGGCCAAGCCGTACAGCCCCCGCGAGCTGATGGCCCGCGTGCGGACGCTGCTGCGCCGAACCGGCAAGTCCCAGGACGCCGATCGGCGGCTGTTCCAGGCGGGCGATCTCGTCGTGGACCCGGTCAGGCACACCGTCACCGCGGCGGACACGCTGGTGGAGTGCACGCTCGCGGAGTTCCGGATCATCGAGACGCTGGCTGCCGAGCCGGAGCGGGTGTTCACCAGGAAGCAGTTGCTGGAGCGCATCCACGGCTTCGACAGGTTCATCACCGAACGTACGGTCGACGTGCACGTGATGAACCTGCGCAAGAAGATCGAGCCTGATCCGCGCCGCCCGGTCCGGCTGTTGACCGTGTACGGCGTCGGCTACAAACTGACCCACGCATGAGGTCGCTGTTCGTCAGGTTGCTCACGAGTTCGGCTGTCGTGGCGGTCTGCTCGATCACCGCGACGGCGTGGCTGGCCGCCAGCAGCACCTCCGGCGCCATCCAGCGCGAGCAGGGTCAGACGCTGGCCAGCGACGCCCAGATCAACAACAGCCTGCTCGGCTACGCCTCCCGCCATCCGGACTGGTCGGGCGTCACCGCCACCGTGCGCGATCTCGCCGCCCGCAACAGCCGTCGCATCGCGCTGACCACCGAGAAGGGCACCCTCATCGCCGACTCGGCGACCGCCGGGACCCCGCTGCCCGCCAGGGTGTCGGCCGTCGTCGACCCGCTGGCCGTGGACGTGACCCTGGTACCCGGGGCGGCCAGGGACCGGATCGATCCGCGTGCGGTGGGTCCTTTCCTGCTGTCCGCCCCCGATCGCGCCCGGCTGGTCAGGGCCGCCACCGCCTATGCCGCCTGCGCCGGCCGTACCGGGCAGGCCGTACAGATGACCGTCTCGAACACTGGCCGGCCCGTCGTGACGACGACCAGCAAGCAAGCCGTCCAGGAGCCGCGCCCGATGCCGAGCACGGCCCCCATGGTGATGGGCGCCTGCGACGCCACCACCTTCAGCACGCCGACGCGCGCCGAGAAGGCCGCGTTGAAACAGCTCAACCGCCTGGTCAGCAGGTGCCTCAAGGGCAAGAGCGCGGAACGGGGCTCGGTCGGCCTCGACTTCGCCTGGGTCTCCAGGGAGAAGCGGCCGCAAGGCGCGGAGCCCGATCAGACGATCTCGTCCTGCATCGTCACCGCCCGCAAGGAACAACTCGATCCCTACGTCGCCCCCTCGGCCTACCTGTACATCGGTTCCCCCGCCGAGGCCACCGGCCAGCGCATCCCGCTCCCCTCGATCGCCGGCGCCGCCCTCCTTGTTCTCGTGCTGACCGTGGGTGTGAGCGTCATGGCGGCCCGGCGCCTGGTCAGGCCTGTCAACGCGCTCACCCACGCCGCGCGGCGGATGCGTGACGGGGACAGCTCCGCCCGCGTCACGGTCAGGACGACCGGCGAGATCAGCGAGCTCGCCACGGCGTTCAACGAGATGTCGGAACACCTCCAGCGCATGGAGGAGCAGCGCAAGGCCATGGTCAGCGACGTCTCCCACGAGTTGCGGACCCCGCTGAGCAACCTCAGGGGGTGGCTGGAGGCAGCCCAGGACGGCGTCGCCGAACTGGACCCGGCGCTGATCGCCTCGCTGGTCGAGGAGATCCTGCTGTTGCAGCACATCGTCGACGACCTTCAGGAGCTCGCCCTCGCCGACGCGGGCAAGCTCCGTCTGCACGTCGAACCCGTTCACCTCGGCGACCTTCTCGACCAGGTGGCCACCGCTCACCGAGGCCGGGCCGAAGCCGCAGGGCTCACGCTGACCACCGCGATCACCGATGACCCCTCGCTGAGCGCAGATCCGGTACGGCTTCGCCAGGCCATCGGCAACCTGGTCACCAACTCCCTGCGCTACACGCCACGCGGCGGGCACATCACGCTGGGCGCCCGCCAGGACGGCGACCACGTCGTCATCGAGGTGACCGACACGGGGGTCGGGATCCGCGCCGAGTACCTCCCCCACGTCTTCGACAGGTTCTGGCGGGCCGAGAAGTCCCGCAACCGCCGGACCGGGGGCAGCGGGCTCGGGCTCGCCATCGTGCGCAACCTGGCCGAGGCGCACGGCGGCACAGCCACGGTCACCAGCGTGCCAGGCGTCCGCACGACGTTCACCCTGCGCCTTCCGTCGTAGCGAGGCCTGAGAAGCCCTTGATCCCAGGATCTGACTACCGGCGCAGGTCTACGCCTCGCCGGACGTCACGCCAACCGGGCATGCGACCCCGTCGCGGGGGTCTACCCAGACGAGCTCAACCGGACGGCGTGACCGAGGACCACACGCCGAACCACTGCTCGGCGTCGTACTCCTCGAACCGCTCCACCTCGGTGAACCCCAGCTTCGCCGCGAGGCGCATCGAGCGGTCGTTGGCGGTCTGGGTGCTGAGCACCACCGGCTCGCTGGGAAGCGCGTCGGCGACCCAGTCGAGTGCCGCCGCGCACGCCTCGGCGGCGTACCCGTATCCCCACGCCTCCGGCAGGAACAGGTAGCCGAGCTCGACCTCACCGCCATCCGGACGGACGTGACCCGGACGCTCGGCGTCGCGCTGGTCGATCTCGATGATGCCGATCATCGCCCCATCGAGATCGACCACGAAAAGGCCGGGGCGCCGCCTGGGCACGGCAGGCAACGCGCGCTCGAACTCATCACGCGGTCGAGGGCCACCGAGGTAGGTGCCCACCTCGGACGAGGTGAACAGCTCGATGAGCGCCGCACGGTCCCGGGCCTCGGGCTCACGAAGCACGAGCCGCTCGGTCCTGATCGGGGCGGGCGGCCAGGCGACGGGTCCGAGCTCAGCCATGCCGTCCAACCTAGTCAGCAGTCTCGGCAGCGATCAAGCCTCGCGGACCGGGGCCCCATCGTGACCAAGCCGTCCGGATTCATGATGTGAAGATCCGATCCATGGCCGTCGCGTCATCCTGGATGACGGGCCAAGGCCAGGTAGTTAAGGTTTCTGGGCTGCTGGCAAGAGCGATGCGGAGATTGACTCGGCGGTGTAGATGCCTGGCCCGATCTTGCGGATGAG
>NZ_JBITHD010000035.1:0-81331 GCF_044457685.1 Nonomuraea sp. NPDC050536 | reverse complement strand
CACCCCGAGCCCACTCCCGCAGACACTTACCGCTTAACCTGCAGAAACAGGATCACGCGAAGATCGACTCATACACCACGTCCGTGGACGTGACCTCGGGCAGAGCAAGGTCACGCTCTACACCGGACAGGTCAAGGCCGTAGTCCAACATCGGTGTCACCTTCACACATTGACGGCATGGGGGCTTGAAGTTGATCTGGTGTGGTCAGGCTACCTGTGGTTGTCACAACGATGATCTCTTCTTTCACGTGTGGCACGGTGGCCGCCTGTCGCAGCGTGTTGCGACGTCGCCGTGACGCCGGTGAGATCGTCACCCCTGTCCGCGATGCGACATCGAGCCCGGCTCAGCCCGCGGAACCCCGCCCCAAGCAGGGCCGATGACGATGGGATTGGCATTGGTCTCAAACAGCCCACAACATCTCCGAGGTTTCCCGCGTCCGACTGACTATGACCTCAATTACCGAGCGCACGAGCCACCCAAGAGTCCGCCAATACGAAGCCTGGACCAGCGCCGCCTCCCTGGCCACCTGCCTGACGGTCGTCCTCGGCGGAGGTATCGCCAACGCGGCCACCGTGGACAGTGCAGCGGCACAGGCCACCGCCACCATCGCGGTGAATGCCGCCGACCGGGTCGACTGGGCGTCCGTAGTGGAGCCGGCTCTGAACTGTCCCAAACCGGGGCCGCACGCCGCTTGGTACGTCGTGCGCGCCCGCGTAGCGGCCGTCGGCGACCTTACCGGTGACGGCAGGCATGAGACCGTCGTCGTGTCGTCGTGCCCGAGCCCGACGTCGAGCAATCCCTTGATCGCCTTTGTCTACGACGGAGCCTCCAAGCCCTCGGCTCCGCACTTGCTCGGAAAGCTCGGCAAGAACCGCTACTTCAAGTCCCTGAAGGTCGCGATCCGGGGCGGGCGTGTGCAGCTGCACGGCAAGGCGCTCAGCGACCAGGCCCCCAGATGCTGTCCAGACCTGATCGTCAGCCAAACCTACAGCTGGGACGGCACGCAGTTCCGCAGGACGGCGGAAAAGGCGAACCGCATCACGTGACCACTCGACCTGGCCTGCAACCTCTACAAGCCCATCTCACGGACCGGTCGCATCAAAAGGTCAGCATCGTCACAGGGGTTGATGCTGACCTCTCTTCGCGGGTCAGCGGGAGATGATCTCTTCTGGCAGGTAAGGCATGTCGCATGGACCGCTAGTGCGGGGACGCAGGCGGCAGGGGTTCGCGGTACTGGCCGAAGGGAGTGGCTCCCAGGTCGGACTGCCGATCGGTGCCTGGTTCGCACCGGTCAGCCGGATCTCGTAGGCGATCTCCTCACCGAACCTCCACACGAGTTCCTGGCGGATGCGGGCGAGGCCGGCGGCGGCCTTGCCCGCCCCCTCCCGCAGTGCGGCGGTGATCCTCACGGCCGGGGCGCGACTCCGCTGCCAAGGGCGTCGAACAGACGCTCCAGGCGGGCGCGGTGGTCGTCTGCAATGGTGTCGGCCGATTCTCCGGCGATCAGGCGCCGGGCGGTCTCCACCAGCACGGCGGTATAGCCGGCGATGAAGAAGGCGGCGAGCAGCGCGGCGTCGCCGTCGAAGGCCGGGTCGTGTTCGAGCTCGCCGGCGAGGGTCTGTTGGAGGTCGGAGGCGATCTCCCTGGCGCGGGCGACCAGCGCGGGCGAGGCCGCGACGGTCCGGAAGAAGGGGACGGACCCGTCCTTGATGCCGGACAGGGCGTGCCGCTCCTCGAGGAGACGGAACGCCGTATCGCGCAGGGACTGGAGCACTCCGGCGTCCGGGGCGCGGTCGCGTACCGCTGAGCGCAGGAGCTCGACGGCGTCGACCTCGCGGTCCAGAAGGAGGTCCTCCTTGCGCGGGAAGTGCTTGAAGACCGTCACGGCCGAGACCCCGGCCTCCCGCGCGACCTCGGTGACCGTGACCGTGTCGAATCCGCGTTCGAGGAACAGCCGGGTCGCGACCTCCGAGATCTTCGCGCGCGTCTGCGGCCCGCCTCGCGCTCCGGTCCTGGGCATCCCGACTCCACTTCCTTGTGTCACTTAACTTAGTCACATACCCTAGTGGCATGCCCTTCGAACAGACACCTGTCATTGTCGCCGGAGCCGGCCCCAACGGGCCGCGCGCCCCCGCGACCGCATCCCGTGCGGGAGTGGAGGTGACCCGCCCGCGCGAGCGACCAGATCGCCCCGTGCCAGATCGCCCCACGGGCACAGGTCCCCATGAATGAGATGGCTGCGGGCCGGCCTGGTCGTACGCCCCGGTCGCTGCGGGAGGCGTGGGTCGCGTTGGCGGGGCTGTCGGCGGTGTTCCTCTTCGAGATGCTGGACAACTCGATCCTGAACGTCGCGCTGCCCGTGATCGGAGGCGAGCTGCACGCCTCGACGACCGCGTTGCAGTGGGTGACGGGTGCCTATGCGGTCGTGTTCGGCGGGTTGATGCTGGCGTTCGGCGCGATCGCCGATCGGTTCGGCCGGCGGCGGATCATGCTGATCGGGCTGGTCCTGCTCGGCGGGGCGAGCCTGGCGACCGCCGTGGTCACCAGCGCCGAGCAGCTGATCGCCGTCCGGGCGACGATGGGGGTCGCCGCGGCGATGACGACCCCGGGATCGATGGCGCTGGCGTTCCGGCTGTTCGACGAGGACGGCCTGCGCGTGCGCGCGCTGACCCTCATCTCGACCGTCGGCCTGGTCGGGCTCGCGGTCGGCCCGACGGCGGGCGGCCTGGTGCTGGCGATCGCGCCCTGGCAGGTCCTGCTGCTGGTGAACGCGCCGATCGCCGTGCTCGCGTTCCTCGGCGTGCGGTCCGGCATCGCCGCCGACGACCCGACCGGCCTCCACCGCGACCCCCTCGACGTCACCGGGATGCTGCTGGGCACGGCGACGATCGTGCTCGCGCTCCTCGCGCCGACGCTGTTCGTGGACGAAGGCGCCGGATCCTGGGCGCCTTGGGTGGCCACCACCGTGGCCGCCGTGACGGCGATCTGCTTCGTCCTGCGCGAGCGCCTGGCCCGCCATCCGCTGCTCGACCTGAAGCTCCTCGCCCTCCCCCTGGTCTCCAGCGGCCTGGCCTACAAGGCCGCCACCGGCCTGGCGACCGCCGGACTCGGATACATGGTGACGCTGCAGCTGCAGCTCGACTGGGGCTGGACGCCCGCACTGGCCGCCATCGGGATGCTGCCGCAGGTCGTCGTCCTCATCGCCGGCAGCGCGTTCGTCAACCCGTTCGTGCAGGCCGTCGGCCTGGACCGGGCCGCCTGGATCAGCTCCGCGGCGGTCGTGTCCGGCCTCGCCGTCTACGGCCTGCTCGGCCGGTTCGGCTACCTGTGGGTCGCGATCGCGATCGTCCTCGTGGCGGCCGGGATGCGCGTGGTCGGCGTCGTCGCCGGGTTCAACGTGGTCCGCGGCCTGCCCGAGAACCGGACCACCATCGGCACCGCGCTCGTCGACACCGCCACCGAGGTCACCTCCGGCACCGGCATAGCCGTCACCGGCACCATCCTCGCCACCCTGTTCACCGGCGACATCGCCACCTCCCACTGGAGCGCGCAGCAGACCGGCGAGTTCCACCAGGCCGTCACCATCGCGGGCCTTACCCTCACCATCGTCGCGGCGGCCCTCGTCGGCTGGGGGATCGCCCGCGCCCGGTACGCCGCCAGCGACCAGGCGGCCACTCCCATCGACGACACCGTCCCCCAGGACGCCTGAGACCCTCCGCGCCATCATCGCCGGCCAAGGCCCTCCGCCCCCTGGCCACACGGCGCTTCGGAGAGCTGAGCAGCACTCCATTCCCCTCTCTCCGAACCGATTTCAAGGAGCACACATGACGATCACCCTCCGACCCGGGAGCACCGTGGTGTTCACCGGCGATTCGATCACCGACTGCCGACGGCTGGAGAGCGAAGACGGCCTCGGGTTCGGCTACCCGCTGCGCATCGCGGGCGAGTGGGGCCTCCAGCATCCGGACCGCCCCGTGACCTGGCTGAACACCGGAATTGGCGGCAACAAGGTGATGGACCTCGAAGCCCGCTGGCAGGCGGACGTGCTCGACGCGCACCCGGATGTGGTGTCGATCCTCGTCGGGGTCAACGACATGGGCTGGCACACGCTGGACCCGGAGGGGTACGTGATCCCCGTAGAGGAGTTCGAAGCGGGCTATGACCGCCTGCTCGCGCCCCTCGCCGAAGCGGGCACGGAGCTGATCCTCATCGAGCCGTTCCTCCTGCCGATCTACGGTGTCGTCGAGGCCGGTGTCGCGCGCGCACTCATCGGAGAGGAAGAGCGAAAGGCATGGCGCGCCGACCTGAACCCGAAGATCCAAGCCGTGCGGGAACTCGCCGACAAGTACGGCGCCCATCTGCTTCCCGCCGACAGCATGTTCGCCGAACTCGCCGCGACGACCGGGCCGGAATACTGGGCCGAGGACGGCGTGCACCCGACACCGGCCGTTCACGCCGCCCTCGCGGCGGCCTGGCTGCGCCTGATCTCGTGACCGGTCCGCGCAATCGCCCGCGACACCGGCGATCGAAGGGGATTTCACGCACGGACTCGTCTGCGTACCGGACGAACGCCATGGGAACCTCGCGACCGCGACGGGCCTCGACCACGTCTTGGCCCGCCATATCCGGAGCGTACGGATCTGCGGCACGCCCCCCAACGGATCACAAAAGTCCCGTAAGTCCGACATCGCAGAGCGTTATCAAGCACATGATCACGCGGATTGTCGTCAGGTAGGGTGCCAGCCGGACAAGCCGTGTCCGTAAATCTTGTTACCAGGGTGTTCGACTGGTGAGAAGATCGGGAGTGCTCCGAACAGCAAACGCAGTACTCGCAAGATTACCGGAACCGCTGTACGCACTTGCGCTGAAGCATCGTGAACTGCTGAAGTTCGCGGTGGTGGGTGGAACAGCGTTCTTAGTGGACAACACGGTGTTCTATGGGCTGAAGCTAACCATTTTGGAACCGAAGCCGGTGACCGCGAAGATCATCGCGGTGCTCGTGGCGACGATCGTGTCCTACGTGTTGAACCGCGAATGGTCGTTCCGGACCAGGGGCGGCCGCGAGCGCCGTCACGAGGCGGCGCTGTTCTTCCTGGTCAGTGGCGTCGGTCTGGTGCTCAGCTCCGCGCCGCTATGGATCTCCCGGTACGTATTTCGCCTGGAGACCCCGGATGTGAGCCTGGTGACCCAGGAGATCGCCGACTTCATGAGCGCGCAGATCATCGGCACGCTGATCGCCATGGTCTTCCGCTTCTGGGCGCTCCGGAAGTGGGTCTTCCCCGACGAGAAGGCCCAGTCCGGCAGCGTGCGACTGGCTCCCACTCCCGATTCCACGGACGAGGGCGGCTTGATGGCAACGAATCCAGAAGCCGTTTCGGCGGTTGGACTGCTTCATGCCGCTGCTGCGCCCCACGAGCCCGGCCCCGCGGATGACCGCCGAATAGATAGCGAACAAAAGCCCCGTAAGTCCGACATCACGGGGCGCTATCAAAGCTCGTGATCACGCGGACTTGCTCGGACAGTGCTCATGATCAGCCGCACTTGCTCACGGAATCGCGGATCCTATACACACGCGTCAGTGCTGGGCCATGTCCACGAACCGGCTGTAATGGCCCTGGAACGCTACAGTCACCGTGGCGGTGGGCCCATTACGATGCTTGGCCACGATCAGGTCCGCCTCACCGGCCCGAGGCGACTCCCGCTCGTACGCGTCCTCCCGATGCAACAGGATGACCATGTCGGCATCCTGCTCGATGCTGCCCGATTCGCGAAGGTCGCTGACCGCGGGGCGTTTGTCGGTGCGTTGTTCGGGGCCTCGGTTGAGCTGGGAGATCGCGATCACGGGGACCTCGAGCTCCTTGGCCAGCAGCTTGATGGCTCGGGAGATCTCCGAGACCTCGTTCTGGCGGCTTTCGGTCTTCTTGGGCGAGCTCATCAGCTGCAGGTAGTCGATCACGACGAAGCGCAGGTCGTTGCGCTGCTTGAGGCGGCGGCACTTGGCGCGGATCTCCATCATCGACATGTTCGGCGAGTCGTCGATGAACAGCGGCGCCTCGGCCACCTCGCTCATCCGCCGCGCCAGCCGCGTCCAGTCGTCGTCGCCCATCATCCCGGACCGCATCGCGTGCAACGCCACGCGCGCCTCCGCCGACAACAGACGCATGGTGATCTCGTTACGCGACATCTCCAGCGAGAAGATGACGGTCGTCATCCCATGCTTGATGGCCGCCGACCTGGCAAAATCCAATCCCAGGGTGCTGTTGTGCGTCGGAATGCAGGATCTGCCGGCCAGGTACATGTGGTCGGCATTGTCCACCTCGACGCAACGCACAGGCCGCGACGCGATCGGCCGCACGTCGACGATGTAGCGGACCCGGGTCGAGGCCGCGGCAACGGCCACCTGGCGCTCCGCCTTACGCCCCAGCCGGAACACCTTGTCCGCGGTCGTAAAGTTGATCATGTAGCAGGTGGACGATTCCTGGGTTCGCCCCCGGACAGGCTTCGTACGCATGGTGACCCGATAGCCGAGGCTCAGGATCAGCTCGTGTACGTCCTCGGCGAGCCTCCTGTTGGTGACCGCGAACTGGATCTGTCCCGCGGCGCTGACGTATCCGTCGGTGTCCAACAGGCCCGCCAGCATGGCACGCCGCTGAGCCTCCGACGCACGCAGGTAGCTCCGCGGTATGTGCTTGTCGCCGAGCACCCCCAGCGTCCGCAGGACAGACTTGACGGTCCCGTGATGGTCGCGGCATGCCTGGCAGCGCCACAGGCCACTGGACGGCCTGCCGACGCAGGAGCGAGGAGCAGGTTCAGGCTCGGCGAACGCGAGCTGGTAGGCGATCCCGTTCGCCACTCGGGTGACGCGCAGTCCTTCGGCTTCGAGGTTCGCCAGGATCTCGGTGTCCACGGAGGTGATCCGAGCCTCCTGGGTGGCGCCGTCGCCCAGCCAGGCGCCCAGGACGTACGGAGACAGCGGGAGGTCGGCTTCCTCCAGGTCGAAGGGGGCCGCCACGGCGACGGCGTGGTTCGGTCGCCGGTCGGCCGACCCGCAGCGGAGCGTGGCGGCGATCTCCTCCGTGGTGACGATGTCGGGGTGCCGCGCTGTGGCGTTCTTGGGCCGGCGTACTCGCTCGAGCAGGGCCCCCAGCAGCCAGGTGGCCGGATATGCGGGAACGCTTCTACCGCTTGCCGGGCCCGCCGCGACCTGGGGGATGCGGTCGAGTGAGGGGATCGTTCGCTGAACCGCGTGCAGGACGTGGCGGAACTCCTCGCCCACCTCGCTCAGGGCTTCGCGATGGGTGATCAGCCGGTCGGGAGTCATCAGCGATCGAGCATGGGCCTGCCTGACCCCTTCGATCGCCTCAGCGGGCCAGTAGTACGTCTGCTTGTGCTCTTGTGCGTGGCGGCGGGCGGCGCGGGTGGTGGTGCGCCACTGGTGGTGGCCGTCGGCGACGATGACCGTGCCGTCGCTGAATTCGACCTCGTAGCACGGCCTGCCATCCATGACCTCCGTGGCGGCGACCACGCGGGTGGGCTTGCCGTCGGCGCCGATGAGCTGGTCGCCGATCTGAACCTCTCCCATCGTGGTCCAGCCGGACGGCGTGGGCAGCGGGGTGTCCAGGGCGAGCGCCTTGCCGATGGCGGGGCGGGCGGCCACGACGATCATCTGGCCGGGGTGGAGGCCGTTGGTGAGTTGGTCCAGGTCCTGGAAGCCGGTGGGGACGCCGACCATCTGGCCGCCCCGGCTGCCGATGGCCTCGAGCTCGTCGAGGGCGCCGGGCATGATGTCGGAGAGCGGGGCGTAGTCCTCCGAAGTGCGGCGTTCCGTGACCTTGTAGATTTCCGCCTGGGCGCGGTCTACCAGGTCGTCGACCTCTTCGTTGTTGCCGCCGTAGCCGAAGGAGACGATGCGCGTGCCGGCCTCGATGAGGCGGCGCAGGATCGCCTGCTCGCGGACGATCTTGGCGTAGTAGCCGGCGTTGGCCGCGGTGGGGACGACGGCCGTGAGCGTGTGGAGGTAGGCGGCGCCGCCCACCCGGGCCATCTCGCCGCGCTTCTGCAGCTCGTCGAAGACGGTGACGGCGTCGGCCGGTTCGCCCCTGCCGTACAGGTCGGTGATGATGTCGTAGATCATCTGGTGGGCGGGGCGGTAGAAGTCGTCGGAGCGCAGGATCTCGACGACGTCGGCGATCGCGTCCTTGGACAGCAACATGCCGCCCAGGACGGACTGCTCCGCCTCGATGTTGTTGGGTGGGGTGCGCTCGAAGCCTGGGCCCCCACCGCCCTCTTCTTCCATGCTGCTCACCGCGCCCCCTCGAACCTCACAGGCCGGTCGCACCACCCCCACTTGTAGCCGACCGGGGTGACAGTTTCCCGGGTTCTCGTCAGGACGGCAACGAGGGCTGTGGACAACCCTGTGGCCAAGCTGTGCACTATCGCGTCCAGGGTGTGAAAGGCCTGTGGAAGAGCCTGGGGATAACTCGGAGGCGGTTTCCACAAACACTTGCTGAGCTGGGAAAAGTCTGTCCACCTCCTGTGGAGGAAAGAAAGTCGGCCCCGGAGTGCCCGACACGCCGGGTAATGCCCATAATGGATGAATGCCCATTACCCGCCAGGACAGGGAGATACTTCGCCTTGCCGTGCCCGCGTTCGGGGCGCTGGTGGCGGAGCCGCTCTTCCTGCTGGCCGACTACGCCATCGTCGGGCATGGGCTGGGGACGGTGGCGGTGGGCGCGCTGGGCATCGCGGGCACGGTGCTGACGACGCTGGTGAACCTGTGCGTCTTCCTGGCATACGGCACGACGGCGTCGGTGGCGCGGCAGACGGGGGCGGGACAGCACGCGCGGGCGATGCGCAGCGGTGTGGACGGCATCTGGCTGGCGCTGGCGATCGGGGTGGCGCTGATCGTGGTGTGCTGGCCGCTGGCGCCGGACATCGTGGCTCTCTTCGGGGCGGGGCGGGACCAGGCGGCCGAGGCGGTGACGTATCTGCGGATCAGCCTGCTGGGCGCGCCGGGGATGCTGGTCGTGCTGGCGGGCACGGGTGTGCTGCGCGGGTTGCAGGACACGGTGACGCCGCTGGTGGTGTCGGTGGGTTCGTTCGCGCTGAACGCCGGGTTGAACGCGTGGTTCGTGCTGGGTCTGCACTGGGGCATCGCGGGTTCGGCGTGGGGGACCGTACTGGCTCAGTCGCTGGGCGCGGCGGTGTACCTGGTCGTGGTCGTCAGGGGCGCCGGGCGGCTGGGGACGTCGTTGCTGCCTGATCTGGCGGGGGTCAGGCAGGCGGGGACGGCCAGTTTCGCGCTGCTGGTCAGGACGTTGTGCCTGCGGATCGTGCTGCTCGTGGCGACGATGCTGGCGGCGCGGATGGGGCAGGCGCCGCTGGCGGCGTACGCGATCGCGGCGCAGATCTGGTCGTTGCTGGCGTTCGCGCTGGACGCGATCGCGATCGCCGGGCAGGCCATCACCGGCAAGGCACTGGGCGCCGGTGACGTGGAGTCCACCAGGTCGGCGACCAGGCGGATGGTGCAGTGGGGCATCTGGTCGGGGATCGGGCTCGGTGTGCTGGTCGTGCTGGCCAGGCCATTGCTGCCGGGTCTGTTCGACGCCGATGCGCAGGTGGCCGAGCAGTTGCTTGCGGTGCTGTGGCCGGTGGCGCTGTTCCAGCCGGTCTGCGGGGTGGTGTTCGTGCTGGACGGCGTGCTGATCGGCGCCGGTGACCAGCGCTACCTGGCGTGGGCGGGGGTGTGGACGACGCTGGCCTACCTGCCGGCGGCGCTGCTGGCCACCAACGTGGTGCTGCTGTGGTGCGCGCTGGGGGTGTGGATGATCGCGCGGTTGATCACGCTGGTACGGCGGGCCGCGGGTACCGCCTGGCTGGTAACCGGGGCGTAACCGTCCCGTGCTTGTCGGCCTCGCGAGTGATGAGGCACTGTGGGCGAGTTCCCTGAGCGGGGTGTGCCTTGACCACGATTCTGCGACGTCTGCCGCCATCTGAGGCGACCGGTCTGCGGACCGGCGCCCGGCACAGCCTTGCCCAGCTCTACCGCCCGCTCGACCTGGTCGTTCTCGGGCTCGGGGTGATGATCGGCGCCGGGATCTTCAGCATCGCGGGCCGGCAGGCGGCCACGATCGCCGGGCCTGGCGTGATCCTGTCGTTCATGATCGCGGGCATCGCCAGCCTGCTGGCCGCGCTGTGCTACGCCGAGCTGTCCTCGACGATGCCGACCTCGGGCAGCGCGTACACCTTCACCTATGTGATCTTCGGTGAGGTGTGGGCGTGGATCATCGGGTGCGCGCTGATCCTGGAGATGCAGCTGGCCGTGGCGGTGGTGGCCAGGGCCTGGGCCGGGCTCGCCGTACAGACGATCTCTGATTTCGGTGTACGGCTGCCGCAGCAGGACCTGATCGGCGATGTGTTCGTCTTCGTGATCCTGGCGGTGCTGACGGGCGTGGTGGCCCTGGGCGCGCGGATCGGCCTGCGAGCGCTGTGGATCATGGTGTCGGCCAAGCTGCTGGCGATCGGCGCGGTCATCGTGGTGGGTGTGCTGCACCTGGACGTGGCCAACTTCGGTGACTTCTACGTCCCGCCCAAGCCTGCCGTGGCCTCGGCGCCCACGGTGCTGGGGGTGTTCCTGGGGCAGGGGCACGCGTTCGGCTGGTTCGGGATTTTCGCGGCGGCGCCGGCGATCGCGTTCGCCTACATCGGCTGGGACATCATCGCCACGGCGGCCGAGGAGACGGTCAACGCGCCGAGGGCGGTGCCGAAGGGGATGATCCGCAGCCTGGTGATCGCCACGGTGCTGTACATCGCCGTCGCCGTGGTGATGATCGGCATGATCCCCTACACCCGGATCTCCACGGACGCCCCGCTGTCCAGCGCGTTCAAGGTGCTGGGCGTGGACTGGATGGTGCACGTCATCGACCTGGGCGCGGTGCTGGGGCTGACGACGGTGATCCTGGTGCTGATCGTGGGCCAGACGCGGGTGCTGTTCTCGATGGCGCGCGACGGGCTCCTCCCGCGCGGCCTGTCCACGGTCAGCAGGAACTACCACACGCCTTCGCGGGTGACGCTGGTGATCGGCGCGCTGGCGATCGTGCTGGCGGAGTTCGTGCCCGTGCTGACGCTGCAGGAGCTGGTCGTGATGGGCGCGCTGTTCGCGTTCCTGTTCGTGGCCGCCGGGGTGATCGTCATGCGGCGCCGGATGCCGCATCTGGAGCGCGGCTTCACGGTGCCGCTCTCCCCCGTCGTCCCGGCGCTGTCGCTGGTGGCCACGCTCTGGCTGATGGTGAACCTGCAGGTGGTGACCTGGGGCTGGTTCGCCCTGTGGATGGTCTTCGGCCTGCTGGTCTACCTCCTGTACGGCAGGCGGCACAGCCTGCTGGCCCCAGCCCCGGTCCCGGTCAAGGACACGGCGGGCCGGGGCCGTCACAGGCGTTAGAAGCGGCCCGCCTCCAGCACGGTACGCAGGAAGTCCCTGGTGCGCCCGTGCTCGGGATCGGTGAAGATCTTCTCGGGCGGTCCCTTCTCCAGCAGCACGCCACCGTCGAGGAAGCACACCGTATCGGAGATGTCGCGGCAGAAGCCCATCTCGTGGGTGGTGAGGATCATCGTCATGCCCGACTGCTTGAGCTCACGGATGATCTCCAGTACCTCCCTGACCAGCTCCGGGTCGAGCGCCGAGGTGACCTCGTCGAGGAGCATCAGGCGCGGCTGGGTGGCCAGCGCCCTGATGATGGCCACCCGCTGCTGCTGCCCGCCGGACAGCTGGTCGGGGTAGGCTCGCGCCTTGCCCTCCAGCCCGAACCTGGTCAGCAGCTCGTGCGCGCTCTGCTCGGCCTCGGCCTTGGAGACCTTGTGCACCTGGCGCGGCGCGAGCGTGATGTTGTCGAGCACGGTCATGTGCGGGAACAGGTTGAACGACTGGAAGACGATGCCCAGGCGCTTGCGCACACTGTCGACGTCGGCCCGCGGGTCGGTGATCTCGTCGCCGTCGAGCAGGATCCGGCCGTCGTCGACGGTTTCCAGCAGGTTGACGCAGCGCAGCAGGGTGGACTTGCCGGAGCCGGAGGCCCCGATGAGTGAGACCACCTCGTGCGGCTGGATCTCCAGGTCGATGCCGCGCAGCACCTGGTGGCCGTGGAACTCCTTCCACACGCCGTCGATGCTCAGCAGGCTGCTCATGCGCCCCGCCTCCTTCGCGTGCGCTCGGCCAGATGGTCGGTGAGGCGCGCCATCGGGATCGTGAGCAGGATGAACAGCAACGCCGCCGCCAGGTATGGCGTGTAGTTGAACGTGCTGGCGGCGTGGATCTGTGCCTGACGCAGTGCCTCGACCGCGCCGATGGTGGCCACCAGGGCGGTGTCCTTCTGCAGCGAGATGAAGTCGTTCAGCAGCGGGGGGATCACCCTTCGGGTGGCCTGGGGCAACACCACGAAGCGCAGGGTCTTGCCGTGGCTGAGCCCGAGCGAGCGGGCTGCGGCCACCTGGCTCGGGTGGATGGAGTCGATGCCCGACCTGAACACCTCGGCTACGTAGGCGCCGTATGACAGGGTCAGGGCTATGATCCCCAGCGGCACCGGATCGTTGGGTATGCCCAGCAGCCTCAGCGCGGGAAGGCCGAATCCGATCATGTAGATGAGCAGGATCGTGGGGATACCCCGAAAAATGTCGACATAGAGGACGGCGAGCGCCCGTAGGGGGAAGAACACCGGTGCCTGCAGTCCTCGCACCAATGCCACCAACAGGCCGAGCACGAGGATCAGCGGCTCGGCGATCAGGAAGATCTTGATGTTGAGAAGGAAGCCGTCCCAAATGTCCGGGAAGGATTTGGCGAACTCATCCCAGTTGAAGAAGGTCTCCTGCACGCGCGACCAGCCGGGCGCGTTGGTGACGATCGTCGCCACGAGCACCAGGAACACGATCGTGGAGGCCGTCGCGATCGACGCCGTACGACGGCTCCGCGACCTGCGGATCCGTTCGCGTTCGAGCTGGTGCTCGCTCTTGACCCAGGCCGTGGCCATCACGAGAGCTCGGGCGCACCCGCGGCCGAGCCGAGCCACTGCTGCTCGATCTTGGCCAGCTCACCCTTGGACCTCAGCGACTCGACGGCCTTGTCGACGCACGGCTTGAGCGCGGTGCCCCTCTCCATGACCAGGCCGAACTCCTCGGGCGTGCCGCCGGTCGAGCTGAACTGGCCGATGATCTTGGAGTTGTCCACCTGGGCGGCGGTCACGTAGAAGGCGGTGGGCAGGTCCACGACCAGCGCGTCGACCTGCTTGTTCTTCAGCGCGTTGACCGTGTCGATCTGCTCGTTGTAGACGTTCGGCTCGGCGGACGGCTTGATCACGTTCTTGACGGCGTCCAGCGACGTGGTGCCGACCTGGACGCCGATCTTGGCGTCCTTCAGCTCGGCCAGGCTCTTGGCGTTGGCGTACTTGCTGCCCTGCACGGCGACGACGGCCTGCTTGACGGTGTAGTAGCCCTTGCTGAAGTCGACGGCCTTGGCCCGGTCGGGCGTGATGGACACCTGGTTGATGTCGAAGTCGAAGTTCTTGGCGCCAGGCGCGAAGGCGGAGTCGAACTTGACCGTGTTCCACTGCACCTCGGTACGGTCGAAGCCGAGCTCGCCCGCCACGGCGAAGGCCACCGCGCTCTCGAACCCCTTGCCGTTGCTGGGGTCGTCGTCCTTGAACCAGGGGTCGTAGGCGGGCTTGTCGGTGCCGATGGTCAGCTTGCCCGCGTTGACGAGCTTGAGCTGGGCCTTCGTGCACGCGGTCGACGCCGGCGCCGACGCCGCGGGGGACGAGGTGGTCGCCGTATTGTCGACGGGCGCGCACGCTACGGCCGCCGCCGCCAGCGCGCCAATCGCCAGCAACACCGAGGGACGGGCCATGACAGAGCCTCCAAGGGGGGAACTACGGAAGAACCAGCAAATTCTACTGGGCTCAACTAGGAAATATGCCACCACCAGGAGCTTTACCGGGCCCGGACTCCTCTTGTCCGGCAGCGCCGGGTTTCTGTGCGCCGTAGCGGCGGGCGAGCGTCCCCGACTCGCCGGAAGCGCCGGGCGCGGGCCCTCAGCCGAAGTGCGGCGGGCGGCCGGTGCCGCGGCTTGCCGTACAAAAAGAAAGCCTCCCTCCCCTGACGGGGAGAGAGGCTCTCAGTGGTCGCTAGCCCGCGACGACCTCTACATCAACAGATGCGGATACCTCAGGGTGCAGCTTGACGCTGACCTTGTGGGAGCCGACGCTCTTGATCGGGTTGACGATCTCGATGCGGCGGCGGTCGAGGATCGGGCCGCCGGCGGCCTTGACGGCGTCGGCGATGTCGCCCGTGGTGATCGAGCCGAACAGGCGGCCCGACTCGCCCGCGCGGGTGCTCAGGCGGACCTTGAGCGCGCCGAGCTGGCCGGCGACCTCCTTGGCCGTGCCCAGGTCGCGGATCTCGCGCGCGTCACGAGCCTTGCGGATCGACTCGATCTGCTTCTCCGCGCCGCGCGTCCAGCGCATCGCGAAGCCGCGGGGGATGAGGTAGTTACGGCCGTAGCCGTCCTTGACCTCGACGACGTCACCGGGGGCGCCGAGGCCGGAGACCTCGTTGGTGAGGATGAGCTTCATATCGACAGGCCTCCTTAGCGCGCGGTGCTCGTGTAAGGCAGCAGAGCCACCTCACGCGCGTTCTTGATCGCGGTCGCCACGTCGCGCTGGTGCTGGGTGCAGTTGCCCGTCACCCGGCGCGCACGGATCTTGCCGCGGTCGGAGATGAACTTCCGCAGCAGCGCCGTGTCCTTGTAGTCGACGTAGGAGATCTTGTCGTGGCAGAACAGGCAAACCTTCTTCTTCGGCTTGCGCAGTGCCGGCTTTGCCATCGTGGTGCTCCTTTCAGAGCCCCGCCGTCAAGCGGGAATGGACCGGTTGGGTGGGTTTGTGGTTAGAAAGGCGGTTCGTCGCTGAAGTCGCCGCCGCCGCCGAAGCCGCCGCCGCCACCCTGCGAACCGCCGCCGCCGCCTCCGCCACCGCCGAAGCCGCCGCCCTGGGGCGGGGCGGGCGAGGCAGAGGCCCACGGGTCGTCGGCAGGACCGCCACCGAAGCCGCCACCGCCGCCACCCTGACGGGAGGTGCGGTTGACCTTGGCGGTGGCGTTACGCAGGGACGGGCCGACCTCGTCGACCTCGACCTCGTAAACCGTGCGCTTCTCGCCTTCCTTGGTCTCGTAAGACCGCTGCTTGAGCCGCCCCTGCACGATGACCCGCATGCCGCGCTGGAGGCTCTCGGCGGCGTTCTCCGCCGCCTGCCGCCACACGTTGCAGGTCAGGAAGAGGCTTTCGCCGTCCTTCCACTCGTTGGTCTGGCGATCCATGAACCGCGGAGTGGACGCGATGCGGAATCGAGCCACGGCTTGACCCGTGGGGGTGAAGCGCAGCTCCGGATCGTCGACGAGATTGCCGACGATGGTGATTACTGTGTCGCCTGCTGCCATGGCTAGCGCTCGCCTTCCTGCACGTCTTCGCTTGGGTTACGGCCCAGAGTACGGCTGCCGCCCGACAAAAGCCGGGCAACGACCTGCCTAGTGCACGTCGGGGCGGATGACCTTGGTACGCAGGATGCCCTCGTTGAGGTTCATCTGCCGGTCGAGCTCCTTGACCGTCGCGGGCTCCGCGGACAGGTCGATGACGGCGTAGATGCCTTCCGACTTCTTGTCGATGTCGTAGGCGAGACGGCGACGGCCCCAGACGTCGACCTTCTCCACGTTGCCGCCGTCGTTGCGGACGACGGTGAGGAACTGGTCGAGGGACGGCGCCACAGTGCGCTCATCGAGCGAAGGGTCCAGGATGACCATTACTTCGTAACGACGCATGCGGGACTCCAACCTCCTCTGGACTCTTGCGGTCACGACGATCTGCCGTGACAGGAGGACGCTGACGTTTCCACCCGGCGCCTCTCTTCGGCGCCACGGGCATATCACAACGCAGCCTGACCAGGTTACCAGTCGCCCACGGGTGGGAACGCATGTAAGAACGAAGGGGGTGGCAGCTGTGCCACACGTGATTCAGCCCTCCGAGAGCAGGCGCTTCAAGCTCACGCTGAACAGCGACGGTCGCTCGCACCCGGTCGAGAACATCATGTCCGTCGCCACGTTGGTCCTCGGTTTGGTGGCCTTCGTCACCACGTTCTTCACCGACCTCCACTGGATCTCCGCGTGGGTCGGCGTGGCGGGCTTCGGGGTCGGTCTCTTCTCCCAGTACATCTCCGTGACGACCCCTCAGCGCTCAGTGAACATCATCGGGATCGTGGCCTCGTTCGTCGGCGCGGCGCTCGGCATCGCCCACGGAGGGTTCCTGCCATGAGAAACGGCCCCACCCCGGGGCCGTTTCCCTTTCTATGTCACTTGCCGACGTGCAGATCCACGCCGAGCAGGACCAGGAACCAGAGGAAGACCGCGAGCAGCGCCTCAGCCAGGCTCCTGAGGAACCCCACGGTGATGTAGCCGTGGACCCACGCCACGTAGATGCCGATCAGGACGTAGATCAAGATAATCAGCCCGCGCCATCGGACCATATCGTTCTCCTCGAGTCAGGGGGCGCACTGCGACTGCCCTCGGGCGAGGTCGCCAAACGGGGATTCGACGTCGCCGGTTGGGCGAACGCCGTCCTGCGGTCCCGGTAGTCTCGGTCGCATGGTCCTCATCGGTGCGCACGTCGACCAGGACGATCCCGCCGCCCGCGCGGCTGAGATCGGAGCCGAGGTCGTCCAGTTCTTCCTGGGCGACCCGCAGGGCTACAAGGGGCCCGAGCTGCCCACCAAACCGGTCGAAGGGGTGGATGTCTACATCCATGCCCCGTACCTCATCAACGTGGCCACGACCAACAACCGGATCAGGATCCCCAGTCGCAAGCTGCTCACCCAGCACCTGACGGCGGCCGCCGACCTGGGCGCCAAGGGCCTGATCGTGCACGGTGGCCACCTCAACAAGAGCGACGATCCCCAGATCGGCTTCGACAACTGGCGCAAGGTGTTCGAGCGCCTGGAGGAGCACCGCATCCCGGTCCTCATCGAGAACACCGCGGGCGGCGACAACGCGATGGCCCGCAGGCTGGACCGGATCGCGCGGCTGTGGGAGGCGGTGGGCGACTTCGAGGTCGGTTTCTGCCTGGACACCTGTCACGCGCACGCCGGCGGTGAGGAGCTGGTCGACCTGGTCGAACGGGTCAAGGCCATCACCGGCCGCATCGACCTGGTGCACTGCAACGACTCGCGCGACGACTTCGACTCAGGCGCCGACCGGCACGCCAACCTGGGCCAGGGCAGGATCGACCCGGAGGCCGTCCTGGCCGTGTGCCGGGCGGCCGGCGCGCCGATCGTGGTGGAGACGCCGGCCGAGGGCCAGGCTGACGACATCGCGTTCCTGCGGAAGAATCTCTAGGTAAATACACAGCCTGTGGATAACTTCCCTGGATTACCGAGCGCGGAGAGTGGGTAGAGAGATCACCCCGCCCAGGCGCCCGACAAGAACCTGGTCGTGTTGACCACCATCAGCGGCCCGGCGATCAGGGCATAGGTGACGATCACCCACGTGTGCCTGGTCGCCACCCGCGCCAGCGCCACCCACAGCGGAAACCACAGCAGCAGCGACCGCGGGATCGACAGGTAGTAGGCCGAGGTCATCAGCGCCGCCGCCTGCAGCCCGCAGTAGACCACCTCGCTCCATCTGCGCTGTACGGCCAGCCACACCAGCACGGCCACCGCCACCACCGCCCCGGCGAGCTCCATCCGGAAGGCGACCGCGAAGTCGTCGTGGCCCATCGCCGAGTGCCAGGTGGTGAGCCAGGAGTTCCACGGCGCCACCAGGTCCCTGCCCCACCCGGCCTCCTGCGCGTGCTTCCATGCCAGCCAGTCGCCGGAACGGGCGTGGTGGTAGGCGGAGTAGGCCAGCAGCGGCAGGAAGGGCACGACCAGCCAGGGCGCCTGGCGAGGCCTGCGCTGCGCGACCAGTTCCACGATCAGGGCGATGGCGAGGAACAGGCCGGTGATGCGCACGCACGAGGCCCCGGCCGCGAGCGCGGCGGCCACCGGCCAGCGTCCCTGACGCGCGGCCAGCCACGCCGGGATGGCGAAGGCCAGGAACAGCGACTCGCTGTATCCGGCGGTCAGGAAGACCGCCATCGGGAACAGCACCAGCCCGAGTACGGCGGGCCAGCCGGAGGCCCCCTCGTGCTCGGCCAGCCGGGCCAGCGCGACCATCGCCACCGCCCCGGCGGCCAGCGAGACGATCAGCCCGCACGCCGCCCAGTCGGGCACCACCAGGTGGACCAGGCGCAGGGCCGCGGGCAGGCCGGGGAAGAAGGCGGGCAGGCCCGGGTCCGGCGCCTTGGTCGGGTCGCCGGCGTAGCCGTACTGGGCGATCGTGATGAACAGCCCGGCATCCCACTTGTTCCACGAGGCCAGGTAGGCCGAGAAGGTGGACCCGAGCAGGGTCGCGACGAGCAGCCCGGCGCGCGAGCCGAACCAGAGCAGGAGCCCGTCACGCCCCGCCGAGCGCGTGATCATTGATGGGCGGCACGCAGCGTGAACCGGTCGGGCGCCCGGTCGAAGACGCCACCGGCCTGGTCGTCCACTCCGGCCTGCCGTACCACGTCGTTGTCGGGGCGCAGGATGTCGCGCACGACGAACGCCATCATGATCGCGATCGTGATGATGCGTCCCCAGACCGCGGTGAAGTAGGTGTCGTCACCGATGCCCAGGTCGGGCCGTTCGACCGGCGGCTGGGAGAGCAGGTAGAGCCAGATGGCGAAGAAGTACCACATCTCGGCGACCTGCCACAGCGCGAGCGGCTTCCAGTTGGGCCTGGCCAGCACCGCGAAGGGCACCAGCCAGAGCACGAACTGCGGCGACCACACCTTGTTGGTCATCATGAACGCGGCCAGCGCCAGGAAGCAGATCTGGACCAGGCGCGGCCTGCGCGGCGCGGCGAGCGTGAGCACCGCGATGCCGAGGCAGAGGACGGCCAGGGAGACCATGCCCAGCATGCTGACGTCGGCGGTGCCCAGGATGGGCCAGCCCTTGTTCTGGAAGAACAGCCAGGGCGAGCCCCAGTCGATGCCGCGCTCCTGGGAGAAGACGTAGAAGCGGCGCCAGCCGTCCCAGGCCAGCACCATGAACGGCACGTTGAC
Source organism: Nonomuraea sp. NPDC050536 (assembly GCF_044457685.1). Taxonomy (NCBI): domain Bacteria; kingdom Bacillati; phylum Actinomycetota; class Actinomycetes; order Streptosporangiales; family Streptosporangiaceae; genus Nonomuraea; species Nonomuraea sp. NPDC050536. The sequence continues at coordinate 62,159 of NZ_JBITHD010000035.1, read as the reverse complement.
CACCAGCCACGCCGCGACCGTGGCTCCCAGCGTGACCAGGAACGGCCGCCAGCGGGCGGTGCGCAGCGTGAGCAGGAGCAGCGCGCCGAGGAACATCAGCGGGTAGAACTTGGTGGCGATCGCCAGCCCGAGCAGCACGCCCGCGAGCACCTGGCGGCGCCGCGCCCAAGCCAGCAGCATGCCCATGGACAGCGCCCCGGCGATCAGGTCCCAGTTGATGTAGGCGGCCAGGATCACCGAGGGCGCCAGCGCGTACCACAGGGCGTCCCAGCGCCTGGTCGGCCCGGCCACCGCGGCCATCAGCAGGACGCCGGCGACCAGGCTGATGCCCAGCACGATCACGGTCAGGTCGTAGAAGACGACGGCCTGCGGCGCGGCCGCCTCGATGCCGCCGCCGACCACCGCGCGGGCGATCCTGGCCAGCACCTGCATGACCTCGCCCAGCACGACCGGGTACTCGACCTGCTTGTCGAAGGGCACGTGCGCGAAGTACGGGTCCTGCGTGGCCAGCTGCCGGTCGAAGTAGAGCGGGTAGATGTCGGTGTAACAGAAGTTCTGGTACGTCGAGACCTGGTCGTTCCACCCGCCGGTACGGCACGGCAGCCGCACCACGTAGGCCAGCACCGCCCCCAGGGCCGCGAACAGCCCCAGGGGGAGGTACGGCACGGCCCGCATCACCAGCGGCGGCCGCTGCCCCGTCGCCAAGCTCATTGATCCTCGCGCCTGGAAGCCATGGGGTTGGGGATGCTCGGCTGATCGGCTCCGCCGCCGAACCCGCCCTGGTCACCCTGGTCGGTGGGGAAGCCGTTGTTGTTGGGGTCGGTGACGTTGTCGTTGTTGCCGTCACACGGGGTGACCAGGCCACAGTTGGCGTTCGGGTCCTGCGACGGGTCCTCGAAGGGGTCGGACGGCGTGGGCTTCGGTTCCGGGCTGGGCACGATGTTCTTGGGCTCACCCAGGTCGGCCTTGTCCGGGAACTGCTCGACCGGCTTGTTGGCGAGCGCCGCCATCATGAACGCCCGCCACGCCGAGGTCGGCCTGTCGGCACCCTCGAAGCCGAGCGAGACCTCCTTGGGCCGGGTGTAGGGGTGGTCGACGTTGTACTTCTTGCTCGCCTTGCCCGTCGGCGTGGTCGGGCAGTTGGAGTACTTCGGCGCGACGAGCTTGCCCTTGGCGGTCCTGCACTCCTCCTTGTACATGCCGACCGCGACCGACAGCTGCGGGGTGTAGCCGACGAACCAGGCGTCCTTCTCCTCGTTGTTGGTGCCGGTCTTGCCGGCGGACGGCCGGTTGCCCAGGCCCTTGCCGTGCGCGGTGCCGGTGCGCAGCACCTCCTGCATCGCGGTGGTGGCGTCGGCCGCCGCCTCGGGGCTGATCACCGCCTTGGAGGCGAGCTGCTCGGGGTAGACCAGCTGCTTGTCGCGCCTGACCTCCTTGACGACGTGGTACATGGTGTACCGCCCGGCGTTGGCGAAGATCGAGTAACCGGCGGCCTGTTCCACCGCGGTGACCGGGGCGCTGCCGATGGCGAACTGGTAGGAGTGCTTCTCGACGTCGGTGTCCATGCGCGACTGGTCGAACCCGGCGTTCTCCACGATCTTCTTGACGTCGTCCAGCTTGCCGGGCAGATCGAAGGCCATCGACACGTAGGCGGTGTTGACGGACTGGGCGGTGGCCTTGATCACGTCGATGGAAGCGCCGACGTTGTGGCTGTTCCTGAAGCCTCCCGCCGCCTGACCGGGCAGCTCCTTCGGCACGGTGTGGTTGCCGGGCACGTAGCTCTTGAGCGAGTAGCCCGCCTGCAGCCACGCGGCCAGCACGTACGGCTTGAACGCCGACGCGGCCTGCTTGGCGGAGTCGAACGGCTCGTTCCACGGGTCCTTGAGGTAGTTGCTGCCGCCGTAGAAGGCCACGATCCGGCCGTTCTTCGGGTTCACGGCCGCCAGCCCGGCGTGGAACTCCTTGGGCATGCCCGCCATCGTGCTCTCGACCGCGGTCTTGGCGGCCTTCATGAGGTTCTCGTCGAAGGTAGAGACGATCTTGAAGCCGCCCTTGCGCACCTCGTCGGGGGAAAGGTTGCGGCGGACCTTCAGCTCCTGGAGCACCTGGGTGATCATGTACCCCTTGAGGCCGGAGTAGGCGTTGGTGGCGCCGGACTTTTCGACCTTGGGGAACTTCGCCGTGGCAGGAAGCTGGCCGTACTTCTGCGGCCAGAGCTCGGCCATGTTCGTGATGACGGTCTTGAACCGGTCCTGCAGCGCGGTCGCGTCGTCGGACCAGCTGGGCGTCTGGATGCGGGCCGCGAGGTAGGCCGCCTGAACCGGGGTCAGCTTGATGGCCTTGACGCCGAAGTAGGTCTGCGCCGCCGCCTCGATGCCGTAGGCGCGCCCGAAGTTGACGGTGTTCAGGTAGTTCTTGAGGATTTCCTCTTTGGACATGTTCTTGTCCAGCTTGACCGCGACGAAGATCTCCTTGACCTTGCGCTTGATCGAGACGTCCCGGTCGAGGCCCTGGTAGTAGTTGCGGGCCATCTGCTGCGTGATGGTCGAGGCGCCCTGCAACTGCTGCCCGGTGGCGGTCATGTAGAGCGAGCGGACCATGCCGGGGATCGAGATGCCGGAGTCGGTGTAGAAGGTCTTGTTCTCGATGGCGACCGCGGCGTCCTTGATGCTGTCGGCCATCTGGTTGGCCTGGACGATCGTGCGCGGGGTACCGATCTTGGCGATCGGAGTCTTGCCATCGGCGTAGTAGATCGTGCTCTGCTCGGCGGTCGCCTGGTCCTGGACCCCGACCGGCAGCGGCGTGTTGGCGTAGGCCACGGCGATCATGCCGAAGATGCCCGCCGCGAGCACCGCGAACGAGGCCATGACGATCTTCCAGCTCGGGATGAAGCGGCGCCAGCGCGGCTTGTCGTCATCCCCGTCTCCACCACGGCGGGGGCCCTGCGGCCCCTGCGGCCCCGATGGCCCGGCGGGGCCGCGGCCCCGTGCCCTGCGCGGCGCCTCGCTGATCACGGTCTCCTGGTTGGACCGGCTGCGGGCCTGGCGCGGCGGCTCTCCCGACTGGGCGGGCATCGCGCCCGTCTGCTCGAAAGCGGCCTCCGGACGACGCGGCGACCGCGTCGCGCCCCCGGTGGCGTCGCCCGTTTGCGGGGGCGTGCCCGGGGGCACAGAACGGGACGAGGTGGAGCGACGGCGCCGTCCAGGCCGGGCCGTCCCATCGTTGTTGCTGTAACTCACACGTCCTCGCATCGTCGTCGGTAGCACGGCGGGTGTGGGCGTGAGGCACCTCGCCGCCCTCGGTGTCAGGAGTGGCCGAGGAGATCCGGCGGCCCGTTGCCGAGGACGAACGAAACCGTCAGGTGGTTCCAGGAACAACCTTGGCAGACCTCGACGACGTACACCCGGAACTCGTCGTAATCATGAGCCATCTCGACGAGTTCAGACGCGGCCTTTGCTTGACCGGCATGTCGCCCGAGGGAATCTCCGTAGACATAGGTCACGTTGGTGACGTTCTCCCTCTCGCATACGGGGCAGGGGCGATCCGTGGGTTCCCCGAAGTGCCGAGCCGCGCGCAGGAGGTAGGGCTGTGCGTCACAGACATCGCCGGGCGACGTTCGCCCGGCGTGGAGCGAGTGGACGACCGCCCGCTTGGCGAGGCCGTAATCCACCACCCTTCGCTGTGACCACATGAGCGCCAGACTACGGCCTTTTTCCCGATTCCTCCCAACGCTTGGTCAACTCATTGATTGCGGGCATATAGCGGAGTGACGTATCTTCAGGATGTATCGGCTCGATACATCGACGCGAGAGGGGGGCGGTTCCGTTGGCAACTGGACAGGGCAGAGTGCTGGAGCTCGCCGTGCTCGGGTCGCTGCACGAGCAGCCGCTTCACGGCTATGAGCTGCGCAAACGGCTCAACGCCCTGCTGGGGATGTTCCGCGCCTTCTCCTACGGATCGCTTTACCCCTGTCTCAGGTCCCTGCTGGAGCAGGGGCTTATCGTGGAAGAGCAGCCGGCGCCCACCACGATCGTGGGCGGCCGATCGAAGATCGTTTACAAGCTGACCGCCGAAGGCAAGGAACGGCTGCAGGACCTGCTGACACAGGCCGGGCCGTCCGCCTGGGAGGACGAGAGCTTCGGCGTCCATTTCGCTTTCTTCCGGCACACCGAGGCCGAGGTCCGGCTGCGCATCCTCGAGGGCCGCCGCAGCCGTCTGGAAGAGCGGCTCGACAGCGTCCGCACAGCCCTGGCCCGCACCAGGGAGCGCCTGGACAGTTACACATTGGAGCTTCAGCGTCACGGTCTGGAATCGGTCGAACGCGAAGTGCGTTGGCTCAATGAGTTGATCGCGACAGAGAGACAGGCCTCCGAGAGGCCTGAAACGAATACGGATGAGTGAAGGAGCGAGTGCGATGGGTTCGGTTCGCGTGGCCATTGTCGGAGTCGGCAACTGCGCGGCGTCGCTGGTCCAGGGCGTTCATTTCTACAAGGACGCCGATCCGGACACACGAGTGCCGGGCCTGATGCACGTGAAGTTCGGCGACTACCACGTCGGCGACGTCGAGATCGTCGCCGCCTTCGACGTCGACGCCAAGAAGGTCGGCCATGACGTCTCAGAGGCGATCTTCGCCAGCGAGAACAACACGATCAAGTTCGCCGACGTGCCGCCCACGGGCGTGATCGTGCACCGCGGCCACACCTTCGACGGCCTTGGCGAGTACTACAGGGAGATCGTCGAGGAGTCCGACGAGACCCCGGTCGACGTGGTCAAGGTGCTCAAGGACGCCCAGGTCGACGTGCTGGTCTCCTACCTGCCTGTCGGGTCCGAGGAGGCCGACCGCTTCTACGCGCAGTGCGCGATCGACGCCAAGGTCGCCTTCGTGAACGCGCTTCCGGTCTTCATCGCCTCCGACCCCGAGTGGGCCGAGAAGTTCACCGAGGCCGGTGTGCCGATCGTGGGTGACGACATCAAGTCCCAGGTCGGCGCCACCATCACGCACCGCGTGCTGGCCAAGCTGTTCGAGGACCGCGGGGTGGAGCTGCTGCGCACGTACCAGCTCAACTTCGGCGGCAACATGGACTTCATGAACATGCTGGAGCGCAAGCGCCTCCAGTCCAAGAAGATCTCCAAGACGCAGTCGGTCACCTCGCAGATCCCGCACGAGATGCGCAAGGCCGACGTGCACATCGGCCCGTCCGACCACGTGCCGTGGCTCGACGACCGCAAGTGGGCCTACATCCGCCTGGAGGGCCGCTCCTTCGGCGACACCCCGCTGAACCTGGAGTACAAGCTCGAGGTCTGGGACTCGCCCAACTCGGCCGGCATCATCATCGACGCCGTGCGCGCCGCCAAGATCGCCCTCGACCGCGGCATCGCCGGCCCGATCCTGAGCGCGTCCAGCTACTTCATGAAGTCCCCGCCCGTCCAGCACTCCGACGACGACGCGCGCGAGTACGTCGAGAAGTTCATCCGCGGAGAGGTCGAGCGTTAAGACCTCGAGGTCGTACGGCGAAGCCGCCGCCACGGCGCACGGGATCCGCCTCCCCCGGGAAGCGGATCCCGTTCGCGTTACGGCGGGTACGTGGCTCCGAGCCACGTGGATCCCGGGCGCCGTGGCGGCGGGCAACCGGCCCCGACTCGCCGGAAGCGCCGCTCGCGGGCCATCAGCCGAAGTGCGATGGGCGGCCGAGAGCGGCGGCCTCGCCGTACATCAGAGACGAGCAGCGGCGGGAAGCTCAGCCGAAGGGGCGGGCGTCCAGGAGGCCGGATCAGCGCCGAGGTCGTCCAGGTGCGGGACCTGTTCGCGGCACCAGGGAGAGATGGCCAGCAGGCCGTTCCTGACGCCCTCGGTGAACTCCTTCCACGGCATCCACACGACCTCGGCCACCTCGTCCGGATTGGGGATCGCGGGCCCGCTGACCTGGACGCGGTAGACCGGGCAGAGCTCGTGCTCGACGACGCCGTTGCCCATCACCGCGCGATAGGCGAAGTTCGGCAGCATCAGGTCGACGCGGGCCGCCTCCAGGCCCAGCTCGTAGGACAGGCGGCGGGCGACGGCATGGTCGAGGGGCTCGCCGGGCAGCGGGTGGCCGCAGCAGCTGTTGGTCCACACCCCCGGCCAGGTGATCTTGTGCTCCGCCCGCCTGGTCAGCAGCACCCTGCCGTCCTGGTCGAAGACATAGCTGGAAAACGCCAGGTGGCGCGGCGTATCTGCGCCGTGCACCGACGATTTGGGTGCGGTGCCGATCGCGTTTCCCTCGCCGTCGACGAGCACCACGTGCTCCTCTGTCGTCACGCTATGAAGCGTACCGTGATCATGTGCGCTATTCGGACTCGATTCCACTCTGCGGCACCAACCCGCCGGGGCTACTCTGACAGCGTGTCATTCGTCGCCGATCTAAGCGTTGTCCTGCGGGGTCGGGATTTCCGGCGGCTTTTCGGTACCCGCCTGGTATCCCAGTTCTCTGATGGGATCTTCCAGTTCGGCGTGACCGGATTCGCCTTCTTCAACCCCGAGACGCAGACCACAGCACTGCAGGTGGCCGCGGGCCTCGCGGTGCTCTTCCTGCCGTACAGCATCCTGGGGCCGTTCGTCGGCGTCTTCATCGACCGGTGGTCGCGGCGGCAGATCCTGGTGATCGCGCCGTTCGTCCGCGGCGTGCTGCTGCTGGGAGCCGCCGCCCTGGTAGCCACGGAAGCCCCCGACGCCGCCTTCTACGCGGCCGCGCTGGGCGTGCTCGCGGTCAACCGGTTCTTCCTGGCGGCGCTGGGCGCCTCGCTGCCGCACGTCGTGCCCGCCGACCGGCTGCTGGCCGCCAACGCGGTCACCCCCACCTCCGGCACTGTCGCCACCTTCCTCGGCGTGGGCGTGGGCTTCCTGCTGCGCGAGATCTTCGGCGCCGGCCCGGGCGGCGTGGCCCTGCTGCTGGTCACCTCGGGCGTGGTGTTCGGGCTGAGCGCGCTCATCGCCCGCACCATGGAGCGCTCCCTGCTCGGCCCCTCCTACGACTCCGAGCGCTCGCAGGCCCGCCAGGAGGTCCGCAACGTGCTCGTCGGCCTGATCGAAGGCGCCAGGCACCTGGCGCAGCACCGGGTCGCCGCCGCCACGATGGGCGCGATGGCCGCGCACAGGTTCCTGTACGGCATGGCCACGGCGCTGGGCATCATCCTGTACCGCTACTACTTCACCAACGGCGACGCGGAAGCGGCGCTGAAGGGGATCGGCGTGGTGGTGGCGACCTCCGGCGTCGGCTACTTCCTGGCCGTCTTCCTGACCCCGTGGGCCACGGCCCGCTTCACGCTCGAGCGGTGGGTGCCGATGGCCCTGGCCGCGGCGGGCGTGCTCGCCGGGGTGCTGGTCACGCCGTTCCAGGTGTGGGGGCTGCCGGTGGCCGGCTTCGTGCTGGGCATCGCCGGCCAGAGCGTGAAGATCTGCGCCGACACCACGGTCCAGCGCGACGTGGAGGACGTCTACCTGGGCCGCGCCTTCTCCATCTACGACATGCTGTTCAACGGCATGTACGTGCTGGCCGCGGGCCTGTCGGCGGCGATCCTGCCCGCCAACGGCAAGTCCTACCTGGCGGTGGCGATCATCGCGGTCGGCTACCTGGTCAGCGCGCTGATCTACCGGCTGGTCACTCGCCGTCTCGCGGTAGGTTCTCCTCCGCCCACTTCAGCAGCGCCTCGCTAGCCGCCTCCTCGCCGATCACGCCGCTGTCCAGGCGCAGCTCCAGCAGGAACTTGTAGGCCCTGCCGACGACCGGCCCCGGCCCCACGCCCAGGATGCGCTGGATCTGGTTGCCGTCGAGCTCAGGGCGGATCTTGGCCAGCTCCTCCTCCTCGGCCAGCCGCGCGATGCGCTCCTCCAGGTGGTCGTAGGTGCGCGAGAGCGCCTGCGCCTTGCGCTTGTTGCGCGTGGTGCAGTCGGCCCTGGTCAGCTTGTGCAGCCGGTCGAGCAGGTGGCCGGCGTCGCGCACGTAGCGGCGCACCGCGCTGTCGGTCCACTCCCCCGTGCCGTAGCCGTGGAAGCGCAGGTGCAGTTCCACCAGGTGGGACACGTCGTTGACCACGTCCTTGGGGAACCTGAGCTCGGTCATGCGCTTCTTGGTCAGCTGCGCGCCGACGACCTCGTGGTGGTGGAAGGACACCCGGCCGCCCTGCTCGTGGCGGCGCGTCTTGGGCTTGCCGATGTCGTGCAGGAGCGCGGCCCAGCGCAGGATCCGGTCGGGCTTGCCGTCCTCCTCCTGGGCGATGGCCTGGTCGAGGACGGTCAGCGTGTGCTCGTAGACGTCCTTGTGCCGGTGGTGCTCGTCGATCTCCAGGCGCAGCTTGGGCAGCTCGGGCAGGACGTGGGCGGCCAGACCGGTCTCGACCAGCAGGCGCAGTCCCTCCCGCGGATGGGCGCCGCAGATCAGCTTGTCCAGCTCCTCGCGGATGCGCTCGGCCGAGACGATCTCGATCCGCTCGGCCATCGCGGTCATCGCGCGCACCGTGGCCTCCTCGACCGTGAAGCCGAGCTGGGAGGCGAAGCGGGCGGCCCGGAGCATGCGCAGCGGGTCGTCGCCGAAGGACTGCTCGGGGGTGCCGGGAGTGCGCAGCAGCTTGGCCGCCAGGTCGGCCAGCCCGCCGAAGGGGTCGACGAACTCGTGGCCGGGCAGCCGCACCGCCATCGCGTTGACCGCGAAGTCGCGCCGTTCCAGGTCGGCCTCGAGAGTCTCGCCGTACATCACCTCGGGCTTGCGGGACTTCGGGTCGTAGGACTCGCTGCGGTAGGTGGTGATCTCGATCTGCCACCCGCCCTTGCGCAGCCCGACCGTGCCGAAGTCGATCCCGATCGTCCAGACCGAGTCGGCCCAAGGTCTGACGAGCTCCAGCACGCGCTCGGGGCGGGCGTCGGTGGTCAGGTCGAGGTCGTTGCCGCTGCGGCCGAGCAGGATGTCGCGCACGGGGCCGCCGACCAGGGCCAGCTCGTGCCCGTGCGTGGCGAAGAGGTGGCCGAGGTCATCGGCCACGGGAGCGATCTTGCGGAACAGGTCGCCCATGGCGCGCTGCTGGCTGTCGGTCAGATTTGAGGGTGACAAGCTGGGTAGGTCCTTCTCGCATTCCGGAACATATCCCCCGAGCCACATGGGGTCCGGGTTACCTTTCGGTCAAAGGACCGTCGGGGGCCATGGAACGAGGCAAGGAGCGTATACATGAAGGACGCCCTCGCGATCCACCGCTGGCTCCTTGCACACCAGGTCCATCATGAGATCGTACGCCTTCCGCGCCCCATGACATGCGTGGAAGAACTGCCCGAGGCGGTCTCCACGGCCCCCGAGCGCTGCGTGGCGGTCACGGTGTTCGAGGTCACCACCCGGTTGGGCCGCGAGGCGGTCGCCATCGTCTCCACCGTCGCGGCCCCGCCGAAGCCCGGCGTGGTCGGCGGGCTGCTCGGTGTCCGCAAGGTACGGCCCGCCGCCGCCTTCCTGGTCAACTCCGCCACCGACTACGCCGCCGGACTGGTATGCCCACTGCTGCTACCACGGTCGCTGCCCGTGCTGATCGACGACCGGCTGAGGCCCGACACAGAACCGATCTTCACCGCCACCGGTGAACGTCACACCGCCCTCACACTTCGCGCTCTTGACCTGCTGACTCTCCTGTCCGGAAAGCCGGTCGACCTACGCGTTCCGCACCCCAGAGGATCACGTCAGGCGGTCGCGTCGCGACACTGAGCCCGTACCATTGCGGGCGTGCGCCGTACTCCAGCAGGGGTGGACGCGTGATCCGTAAGGCCGCGCTGATCGCCTCCCTTTCCGCCGCGTTGCTCGCCCCCATGGTGGCGGCCGCGCCGAGTGCGGCTGCCGGGAAGCAGTCCGTCGAGCTGACCCTGGGCTCGGTGACGCCCGACTACACCACGGACCTGAACACCGAGATCAAGTTCTCGGGCACGGTGTCCAACACGACCTCCACCGCGCTTTCCGGGCTGACGATCCGGCTGCGTTACAACTCGCAGAGGTTCACCGATCGGGCCTTGATGCGGGCCTTCCTGGCGGGATCGACGACGCCGCAGTTGACCCCGTCGTCGACCTCCCAGCTGTCCAACCAGGCGGTGGCCGCCAACGGATCGCTTTCGTGGGAGATCACCCGGACCCCCGTCCAGCTCGGGCTGCGGCAGTACGGCGTCTATCCCGTGTCCGTCGAAGTGGTGCAGTTCGGATACCAGGTGATCGCCGAGCAGCGCTCGGTCATCACCTACACCCCCACCACGCCCGGACAGAAGCAGCAGAAGGCCAGGCTGGCCGTCGCGCTGCCGGTGATCGACCAGCCGCACCGCTCCGACGACGCCCACTTCGTCGACGACAAACTGGTCACCGCGCTCGGCCAGAAGGGCACGCTCACCAACCTCGCCAAGATCGCCAAGACGGCGCCCAAGAGCGTCACCTGGTTCGTCGATCCCGGCCTGCTCGACGATCTCAACCAGATGAGCTCCCCCTACACGGTCAGGATGACCAAGAAGGGCGACCAGTCCAAGCCCGCCAGCCAGGAAGCCAAGCTGTGGCTCGACACGATGCGCGCCGAGCTGGCCAAGTCGCCGATCGCGGCCCTGCCGTACGCGGATCCCGACGTGGCGGCGCTGGCCCACCAGGGGCTTGACACGCAGACGGGCAAGGCGCTCACGCTCGGCGGTCAGAAGGCCAGGCAGCTGTTCAAGCGCGACGACATCCAGACCGCGATGAACTGGCCGGTCGACGGCGCCCTCGACGCCGACGCGCTGGACCTGCTGTCGGTCGGCGGCGTCAAGAGCGTGCTGCTCAACTCCGCCAACGTGCCCACCCAGCAGCAGGTCACCTCCACCCCCGACGCCGCCGCCACGCTCGACACCGTCGGCGGGCCGGTCACCGCGCTGCTCGCCGATCCAGACCTGGGCCACACGTTCGAGTTCGAACCGGGCGGCCAGGCCTCCACCACGCTCAACAAGCTGCGCTTCATCGCCGAGACCGCGATGATCGCCGGCGAGCCCGGCCAGACCACGCCCCGTTCGATCGTCGTGGCGCCCTCGCGCCGCTGGAATCCGAACCCCACTCTGGTCAAAACCCTGCTCAAGACCGCGGACAAGCTGCCGTGGCTGCAGCTCACCCCGCTCGCCTCGATCAAGCCGGGCAAGACGCAGGTGCCGCGGGCCGGGCTGACCTACACCGAGCAGAACCGCAAGGACGAGCTCGGATCCAAGTACCTCACCCCGATCAAGGAACTTGCCGCCGACGCGGCACTCACCTCGCAGATCACCGTGACCAAGGGCGACTCGGCGTTCGACGCGGCGGTGCTGCGCGCCGCCTCCTCGGCCTGGCGCAACACCACCAGGGCGGGACGCGCCGTGACCAAGCAGGTCCAGGCCACGGTCACGGACACGCTGGGCCGCATCCAGATCACCGGCGCCGATCGGCCCCGCTCGCTGGCGGGCAGCGATGGCCAGGTGCCCATCAGCGTCCGTAACTCCGGCACCCAGAAGATCTCCCTCTTCATCGAGGTGAAGTCCAACGACCGCGACATGCTGGCCGTCGACTTCAAGCAGCTGGAGCCCCTGACGATCCTGCCGGGGCAGAGCGGCGGCGTGCAGGTGACGATGACGGCCAAGTCGAGCGGCGACGCCACGGTCATGGTCCAGCTGCGCACCTCCGACCACCAGCCGTACGGCAAGCCGGTCAAGCTGACCATCCGCACCACCGGCTACACCGGCATCGCGCTGGTCATCGTGGGCGCCGCGCTGGCGGTCATGCTGGCCGCCGTGGTGACACGGATCCTCCGGCGCAGGTCGCTCAAGAAGCCCCCGCGCGCCCCCCAGACGCGAGAGAGTGAGTCGGTATGAGTCGCCTGCTACGTGCCAGCGCCGTCATGGCCGCCGGCACGATGGTCTCCCGGGTCACCGGCTTCGTCAGGACGATGGTCCTGGCCGCCGCGATCGGCACCGCCACCATGGGCGACGCCTACAACGCCGCCTACGCCATCCCCTACAGCATCCTCGACCTGCTGCTGCTCGGCGTGCTGAGCAGCGTCGTGGTGCCGATGATCGTCAAGGCCCAGCAGCACGACCCCGACGGCGGGCGCGCCTACGAGCAACGCCTGATGACGCTGGCCACGGTGGCGCTCGCCATCGTCGCGGTCCTGGCCGTGCTCGCCGCTCCCGTGCTGATCGACCTCTACACCACCAACTGGAACGCCGACAGCCACAAGTTCCAGGTCGCGGTACGGCTGGCGCAGTTCATCCTGCCGCAGCTGGCCTTCTTCGGCATCGGCGCCGTGGCGGGCGCGATCCTCAACACCCGTGACCGCTTCGCCGCCCCCATGTGGGCGCCGGTGCTCAACAACATCGTGGTCATCGGTGTGCTGATGGTCTTCCTGCTGACCACGCCCGCCTCGTCCCGCACCGACGTCGACCAGATCTCCAACGGCGACCTGGCGCTGATCGGCCTGGGCACCACGGCGGGCATCGTGGCGCAGGCGATCATCCTGATCGTGGCGCTCAAGCGGGTCGGATTCTCCTTCATGCCGCGCTTCGACGTGCGCAACGCCCGGCTCGGCGAGATCGGCAAGGCCGGCGCCTGGACCATCGGCTACACGGTGATCACCCAGCTGGGCTTCATGCTGACCACGAACCTGTCCAGCGCCGCCGGCGACGCGGTGCCCGGGCACGGCATCTCGCCCTACACCTACGCCTTCCAACTGTTCCAGCTGCCCTACGGCGTCATCGGGGTGTCGGTGATCACGGCCATGCTGCCGCGGATGAGCCGGGCGGTGGGCGAGCTCCGCTACGACGACGTGCGGGCGGAGTTCGGCTCCAGCGTGCGGCTGATCAGCTCGGTCATGGTGCCCGTCTCCCTGATGATCATGGTGCTCGGTCCCGCCATCACGGTCCCGATCTACGCGCACGGGGCGACGCCGACCGCGGACGCCGTCTACATCGGCAATGTGCTGCAGGTCTACGGGCTCGCGCTGGTGCCGTTCGCGATCTTCCAGCTGCTACTGCGGGTGTTCTACAGCTTCGGCGACACCCGCACCCCGGTGTTCGTCGGCGCGGGCACGGTCGCGGTCAACGCCGTGCTCATGCTGGCCTTCAACGCCGTGCTCTCCCCGGAGTATGCCGTCATGGGACTCGCCCTCGCCTACGCGATCTCCTACGCCGTGGGCGCGTTGGGCGCCTGGATCCTGGCCTCCAGGCGCGTCCAGGGCCTGGGCGGTTGGCAGATCGGCGCGGCGATGACCAGGATGTACATGGCGGCGCTGCCCACGGCCGTCCTGGCGCTGGGTTCGGTCTGGCTGGTCCAGCAGATGTTCGGCGGGCTCAACTTCGTCAACTCGCTGATCATCCTGGCCGTCGGGGGCGGGGTCGGCGGGCTGGTCTACCTGGCGGTGGCACACAGGATGCGCATCCCGGAAGTCAGTTCGATCGTTGGGATGGTCGCTGGACGGGTAGGCCGGTAAAGAACGCGGACGCGATCGAAGCGCCACTACCATGGTGCCCGACACGCGCGAATGGAAGCAGGAGGGGCGTGGGCGGATCCACCCGGCATAGCGTGCCTACGTGGGACACCTCCACGCGGGCGGTACAGCCATGAGCGGAGTGAACCTGTGAGCACGTCTGCGGTGGAGCCCGGCACCCGCCTCGCCGAGCGCTTCCGGCTCGAGGACCGCGTGAGCGAGTCCGACGGGGCCACGTTGTGGAAGGCCATCGACGAGATCCTGGCGCGCCCGGTCGCCGTGCTCACCTTCGCCCCCGACTTCCCCCGCGTCCACGAGGTCGTCACCGCGGCCAGGGCCGCGAGCCGGCTCACCGATCCCCGGTTGACCCAGGTGTTCGACGCGGCCGAGGACGACGATTACTCCTACGTGGTCAGCGAGTGGGTCACCGGCGAGACCCTGTCCGACCTGCTGGCCGCCGGCCCGCTGGAGCCGGAGCGGGCGGCCGGGCTGGTGGCCGAGGCGGCCGAGGCCCTGACGCACGCCCACGAGGCCGACCTGTACCACCTGTGCCTGCGTCCCTCCCACCTGGTGTGGACGACGGGCAACACGGTCAAGGTGCTGGGCGTGGCGGTCGACGCCGCCCTGTCCGGGCTCACCACCGACCAGCCCGCGCTGGACGACGCCGAGGGCCTGGGCCGCCTGCTGTACGCCGGGCTGACCGGGCACTGGCCGGGTGACGAGGAGGAGGGCGGCCTGCCCGCCGCCCCCATGAACGACGGCCACTTCTGCACGCCGCGGCAGGTGACCGCGGGCGTGCCCAGCTACCTCGACATCGTCACGGTCAGGGCCGCCCTGCCCGAGTCGCGCAAGGGGCAGAGCGTGCTGGCAAGCCCGGCCGAGGTCGCCGAGTCGCTGGCCGGTGTGGCCAGGCCGATGCCGATCCCGATCTCCTACACCACGCCGCCGGCTGTCACCGCTGCCTCGCGCTCCGAGGGGCTGGAGACGCGTGAGCGTCCGGCGCGCGTCCCGCTGCCGCCCCCGCCGCGCCGCTCCTCCAGCGTCGTCAGCCGGGTGCTCATGACCATCGTGGTGCTGCTGGTCATCGCCGCCGTCGGCGTCGGCGCCTGGACCGTCGGCCGCAGCCTGGGCAGCCCGGGCACGCCCTCGGCCCAGCAGTCGCCGAGCACCTCCACCTCGGTCTCGGCGCCGCCGCAGGTCGTCAAACCGGCCAAGGCCAGCGGGTTCGACCCGCTCGGCGACGGCGACGAGAAGTCCGAGATCGCGGACCTGACGATCGACGGCAAGCCCAGCACGTTCTGGAAGACCGACGCCTACAACAGCGCCGAGCTCGGCAACCTCAAGCCGGGTGTCGGGCTGCTGCTCGACATGGGCAAGTCCGTGCAGGTCAGCGATGTCGTGGCGACGCTGGGCGGGGCGTCGGGCGGTGCGGTGGAGCTCAAGGTCGGCGACAGGCCGGAGCTCAACGCGCTCAAGACGGTCGCCACGAACAAGGACGCCTCAGGGAAGATCACCCTGACCCCGAGCCAACCCGCAAGCGGTCAGTACGTTTTGATCTGGTTTACGCGTCTTCCGGCGGATGCAGGCAAGTTTCATGGCACCATCTATGAAGTAGTGGTGCATTCTCCAGGATCGGCATAATCAGGAATCCCTCTTGTGAACTCCCCACCTGACACACCTTCCAGCGCGGATCGGCCGGCGGTCACCGACGCCGAGCTGCTGTCCGCGCACATCAACGGGGATCCACACGCGTTCAGCGAGATAGTCAAGAGGCACCGGGACCGCATGTGGGCGGTCGCCCTGCGGACGCTCGGCGACCCCGACGAGGCGGCAGATGCCGTACAGGATGCCTTCGTGTCCGCCTATCGGAAGGCGAGCACCTTCCGCGGTGAGGCCGCGGTCACCACCTGGCTCCACCGCATCGTCGTCAACGCGTGCCTCGACCGGATGCGCAGGAAATCCGTCCGGCCGGTGGCCGACGACGAGCTCATCGAAGCCGCCGAGCGCGACACCCCGATGCCAGATCAGACCGTCGAGCGCGAGGTCTCGATGGAGGTTTCGGCCGCACTGAAAATGCTGCCCGCGGACCAGCGAGCCGCGCTCGTCCTCGTCGACATGATGGGCTATTCCGTCGAAGACGCAGCTCAGGTGCTTGAAGTGCCCAGCGGCACCGTGAAGAGCCGGTGCGCACGAGGCCGCGCGAAACTTGCCCCAATTCTTTCGCATCTGCGGAACCGATCTGACCTCACTCGCGTCTCATCCGCGAAGGGAGCAGAACTTCGTGACGGGTGATACGCACTACGATCTGGAGATCCTGGCCGAGTTGGCCGAGGGGCTCCTGGACGCCGGTACGGCCCGCCAGGTCCGCGAGCATCTCGCGGTATGCGACCCCTGTGGGGAGCTCCTGGCAGACCTGGCGGCGGTTCGCGAGGTGCTCGCGGCGACTCCTACGCCGGCCATGCCGATGGGGGTGGCGCTGCGCATCGACAAGGCGCTGGCCGCCGAGGCAGGAGCCGCGCGCGGGGGGGTCGGCCTCGTAACAGCACCCGACTGGGACGATCTCATGCGCGACGCGCCATGGGAGAGCACTCCAGTCGAGGAGCCGGTACGGCTCGGGGTGGTCAACAACGACGGCACGGTGGTCCCGGCCAGAAGCCGGAGTTCGCGGCGACGCCGCTGGGCGATGCCCGCGGTGGCGGCAGCGGCCGCGGTGGCGGTGGTCGGCACGGCGGCGGTCTCGACCGGACTGCTCGCCTCAGGAGGCGGGAGCAACCCGGGCGGGCCACAGGTGGCTGCGCAGCCCGCGTCCCCGCCCAAGGACCACACCAAGGCCAAGCGGTTCACGCTGACCGACAGCGGCCACAACTACAGCGACAGCGAGCTGCGCCAGCCATTGGAGGGCTTCCTGGCACCGGCGCCCATCGTCGGAGGAGCCTCGGCCGACGCCGACAAGGTCGCCAAGTGCGTCAACCGGATCGACGACCGGAGCAACCTCAAGGCCTTCGCCGTCGACCAGGGCCAGTACAACGGCCAGGACGCGTTCGTCATCACCTCATGGAAGGACAAGGCGGCCAAGCGGGTCCGCGTCGACATCGTCGACCCGTACAACTGCAAGCCGCTGCGCAAGGCGCTCCTCGGACACTGGTAATCCACTCAAGCCACGCGCAAGAGCCCACTTCGGTGGGCTCTTCTGCGTTGTGGGTAGGGGGTGGGAATGCCGGCGGCCTAGGATCTGTTGAGGCCAGCAGCAACAGCAGACGAGGAAGGCGTGAGAGCGTTGAGCGACGTTCGTAACGTGATCATCATCGGGTCCGGCCCGGCTGGATACACCGCGGCCGTCTACTCCGCACGCGCCGAACTCAAGCCGCTGGTCTTCGAGGGCTCCGTCACCGCGGGCGGCGCGCTCATGAACACCACCGACGTGGAGAACTTCCCCGGGTTCCCCGACGGCATCATGGGCCCCGACCTGATGGACAACCTGCGCAAGCAGGCCGAGCGCTTCGGCGCCGAACTGGTCGCCGACGACGTGATCGAGGTGGACCTCGAGGCCAACCCCAAGGTGGTCAAGACCTACACCGACACCTACTACGCCAAGTCGGTCATCTTGTCCATGGGCTCCGGCTACCGCGAGCTCGGCCTGGAGAACGAGAAGCGCCTGTCCGGCCGCGGCGTGTCCTGGTGTGCCACCTGTGACGGTTTCTTCTTCCGCAACAAGGACATCGTGGTCGTCGGTGGTGGTGACACCGCGATGGAGGAGGCCACGTTCCTGACCCGCTTCGGCCGGATGGTCACCGTCGTCCACCGTCGCGGCGAGCTGCGCGCCAGCAAGATCATGCAGGACCGGGCGTTCGCCAACGACAAGATCCGCTTCGTCTGGGACACCGAGGTCGTCGACGTGCTCGGCGACACCAAGGTCGAGGCCGTGAAGCTGCGCAACGTCAAGACCGGCGAGGAGACCGAGCTGGCCACCGACGCGCTGTTCCTGGCCATCGGCCACGACCCGCGCACTGACCTGGTCAAGGGCCAGATCGACCTCGACGAGAACGGCTACATCAAGGTGGCCGCCCCCACGACCGAGACCAACATCGACGGCGTGTTCGCCGCCGGCGACGTGGTCGACCACATCTACCGCCAGGCCATCACCGCGGCCGGCACCGGCTGTTCGGCCTCGCTCGACTCCGAGCGCTGGCTGGCCACCAACGAGAAGTAGGGAGCGCACCGTGAAGGCAGTTACCGACGCCACCTTCGAGGCCGAGGTCCTCAAGAGCGACAAGCCCGTCCTGGTCGACTTCTGGGCGGAGTGGTGCGGGCCGTGCCGTCAGGTTTCGCCCATCCTGGAGGAGATCGCCAGGGAGCACGGTGACAAGCTGGAGATCGTCAAGCTGAACATCGACGAGAACCCGCAGGTGCCGCGCGACTACGGGGTGCTGCAGATCCCGACGATGAACGTCTACAAGGACGGCGAGGTCGTCAAGCAGATCATCGGCGCCAAGCCGAAGGCGCTCCTGCTCCGCGACCTCGAGGGGATCATCTAACTCTCTCTTCTCGCTCGTACGGCGAAGCCGCCGCCACCGACCGCCCTCCGCACTTCGGCTGAGGGCCCGCGAGCGGCGCTTCTGGCGAGTCGGGGACACCCACTCGCCATCACGGCGCAAGGGATCCACTTCCCCCGGGAAGCGGGTCCCTTGCCACGTTCCGACCAAGCTTTCCCCGGCGCGCCCCAGCAGGTCCTTCCCGGCGCGCCCCAGCAGGTTCTTCCCCGGCGCGCCGCGGCGGGCTTTTCCAGGCGCCGGGTCGGCGGGAAGGGGTACGGCGAAAGTCGGCGCCCTGTACGGCGGGAAGCGGGACCGAGGAACGTGGATCCCTGGCGCCGTGACGGTGGGTAAGCGGCACCGACTCGCCGGAAGCGCCGGTCGCGGGTCCTCAGCACACGGCGGTGGGCGGCCGGTAGCGGCGGCCTGCCGTACAAGAGCCCTAAAAGCGACCCGTCAGGCCCCAGGAAGCGCCCCGCACAGAGCCCTGGAAGCCACCCGCACAGAGCCCTGGAAGCGACCGGTCAGGCCCCTGAAGGCGACCCGCACAAGAACCCTGGAAGCCACCCGCACAAGAGCCTGGAAGCGATGCGACCCGAAAAGCCCCTGAAGTGGCTCAGACGGGGCGGAGGGCGCGTTCTGGGGTCATGGAGCCGAGGAGGCGTTCCAGGGCGACCTCGACGTCCTCGCGCCACGACACGGCCGTCTTGAGTTCCAGCCGGAGGCGCGGGAAGCGCAGATGCGGGCGTACCGTCTTGAAGCCCACCGAAAGCAGGTAGTCGGCGGGCACCACGCAGCTCGGCTCCTCCCACTTCAGATCGCCGAACGCCTCGATGGCCTTGACGCCGCGGCGGGTGAGATCTTTTGCGACGCCCTGGATGAGCATGCGCCCCAACCCACCGCCGGAGAATTCGGGCACGATGTGGGCCGTCATCAGCAGCACCGCGTCCGCGCTGACGGGCGAGGTCGGAAAGGCCACCGAGCGCGGGCTGTACAAAGGCGGGCTATAGAGGACGAAACCGGCAGGCACTCCATCGACATAGGCAATTTTGCCGCAACTACCCCACTCGAGAAGCGTGGCGGAGATCCACGCCTCCTTCTCCAGCGCAGGATCGCCGGACTCCACCGCGCGTTCGCCGCTGACCGGGTCGAGCTCCCAGAACACGCACCGCCGGCAGCGACGCGGCAGATCGTCCAGATTATCCAGGGTGATGTTGACCAGCCGACGCGACAACTACGGCCCCAATCTATGCACGGAAAAGCGCGCGAAAACCGCGTCCGATGCTGGCATCGTAGCCCAGTGACGGCGAGGGGAGCGGGTGCACGCCACCCGTGGCCCGTCACGTACTCTGGTTTCTCAGGTCAAATTGACACCTAGGAGGTGGACCGTGACAGAAGAGCAGGATCACGGTCGGACACCCGCGACCCAAGGGTCGCGCATCGATGCCTACGTCGATCGGTACGCCGCACGAGCTACCGGGATGGTCGCCTCCGAGATCCGAGCTCTTTTCGCCGTCGCATCGAGACCCGAGGTGGTCTCGCTCGCCGGCGGCATGCCGTACGTCACGGCCCTCCCCCTCGACATGGTCGGCGAACTGGTCTCCGACCTGGTCACCAGGCGTGGCCCCGTCGCCCTCCAGTACGGCTCCGGCCAGGGCGATCCGCACCTGCGCGAGCAGATCTGCGAGGTCATGCGGCTGGAGGGGATCGAGGCCGGAGCGGACGACGTGGTCGTCACCGTGGGCTCCCAACAGGCGCTCGACCTGATCACCCGGATCTTCATCGACCCGGGTGACGTGGTTCTGGCCGAGGGTCCCTCCTACGTGGGGGCCCTGGGGACATTTGCGGCATATCAGGCTCGCGTGGTGCATATCGCCATGGACGATCAGGGCATCGTCCCCGAATCGCTCGCCCAGACCATCCACGCGCTGCAGGTCACGGGCACGCGGATCAAGTTCCTCTACACGATTCCGACCTACCACAACCCCGGCGGCGTCACGATGAACGTCGCTCGGCGGCAGCAGGTGCTCGACATCTGCCACCGGGCCGGGATCCTGATCGTCGAGGACAACCCGTACGGCCTGCTCGGCTTCGACGGCGAGCCCATGCGGGCGCTGCGGGCCGACAACCCCGACGGAGTGGTGTACCTGGGGTCGTTCTCGAAGACGCTCGCCCCCGGGTTCCGCGTCGGGTGGGCCCTGGCGCCGCACGCCATCCGCGACAAGCTCGTGCTGGCCATGGAGTCGGCCGTGCTGTCGCACTCGTCGTTCACGCAGCTGGCCGTCGGGCAGTACCTGGCCACACAGCCGTGGCGGGAGCAGATCAAGACCTTCAGGGAGCTCTACCGGGAGCGGCGTGACGCGCTGCTCGACGCCCTGGGCGCGCTGATGCCTCCTGGCGTCACGTGGACCAAGCCGGCCGGCGGGTTCTTCGTCTGGGCCACGCTGCCGGAAGGCCTGGACTCCAAGGCTCTCCTGCCTCGCGCCGTCGCGGAGCGGGTCGCCTTCGTACCCGGCACCGGGTTCTTCTCGGACGGCAGCGGCTCACGGCAGATGCGCCTGTCGTTCTGCTATCCGCAGCCGGACCGCATCCGCGAAGGCGTCCGTCGGCTCGCCGGAGTCATCGAGCAGGAGCTCCGCCTCCGCGACACCTTCGGCACCAACCCCGCCCCCGGCCACCCCGGCGTCGACACCCCCGGCCCCGACCTGGCCTGACGCTCCTGTCTCCAGGGGTACGGCTCCCACCCCAACCAGCCGTACCCCTCCTCCCCCCAGCACGCTCCTTCCGGCGCATGCTCCTTCCGAGGCACGCTCCTTCCGGGGCGGGCTCCTTCCCCACCCGGTTTTCCCTGCACCTACCCGGTTCCAGGCAACTCCGCTCCCCAATCCCGCCGCCCGGCATCCGTCCCGTGCGCCCCCACGGTCCCTCTCAGGCGAGACCTGCTACCTTCCCGGGGCCGCGGGCTCCCAAGGGGCGCCTTGCTCGCCTTTCACGTGCGCGCAGGCTCTCCCAGGGGCGCCCTGCTCGCCGTTCACATGCGCGTCGGCTCGCTGACCACCCTCGGCGCCCGGCTTTCTCGGCCACCGTGCTTGCCGCCCCGTCCTCACCAATCGCGACTCACTCCGCACGGTGGATCCCCGCGTCGCCGTACACGCCGCCCGCGCCTGCCGCCCTCTACCTCGGGTCGCGGTGGTCTGGGAGGGGGTTGGGGGAATCGTGGAGTGTGCAGGGGGCCGGCCGTACATCATGGGGGTCTGACGCCGGTACCTTTGGACAGCGGGCGATCAGCGGAGGAGATGTGATGAGCGATCTGGGCCACGTGCTGGTGCTGGCCGGCGGTCTCTCCTACGAGCGGGAGGTGTCGCTGCGCTCCGGTCGCCGAGTCAGCGAGGTGCTGCGGGCGTCCGGCATCGACGTCGAGGCCCGCGACACGGACGCGTCGCTCGTGCCCTCGATCCTGGCCGACCCGCCGGACGCGGTGTTCGTCACGCTGCACGGCGGGGCGGGCGAGGACGGCGCGATCCGGTCGGTGCTCGAGCTTCTCAACGTGCCGTACGTGGGCGCCGACCCCGACGCCTGCCGCGTTGCGTTCGACAAGCCGACGGCCAAGGCGGTCATCCGGTCCGTGGGCCTGCGCACACCGGAGTCGATCACGCTGCCCAAGGAGACGTTCCACGATCTGGGGGCGTCGATGGTGCTGGCCAGGATCGTCGACCAGCTCGGCCTGCCACTCTTCGTCAAGCCTGCCCGCGGCGGTTCGGCGCTGGGCGCCTCGATCGTCCGCACCGCCGAGGAGCTCCCAGCCGCGATGGTGGGCTGCTTCGCCTATGGCGACACGGCCCTCATCGAGCGCTACATCGACGGCGTCGAGGTCGCCGTCTCCGTCGTCGATCTGGGCGAGGGTCCGATCGCTCTCCCGGCTGTGGAAATCGTCCCCGACGAAGGCGTCTACGACTACGCCGCCCGCTACACCGCCGGTCACACGGAGTTCTTCGCCCCCGCCCGCCTTTCCGACGAAGCCGCAGCCGCCTGCGCCGAGGCCGCAGTAACGGCCCACACGGCACTCGGCCTCCGCGACATCTCCCGCACGGACCTCATCGTCGACGCCGACGGCCAGCCCCACTTCCTGGAGGTCAACGTCGCCCCCGGCATGACGGAAACCTCCCTCCTCCCCATGGCCGTCGAAGCCGCCGGAAGAGATCTGGGCGACCTCTGCCGCACCCTCCTCCAATCCGCCGCCCACCGCGCCCGCCCCTAACCCGCTCCCACCCCTACGGCCGGCCGCGCCCCCTCACCACCGCCACACCCCGCACGCCACGCCGTTCGCCACCCACGAGGCGACGCCACCACGCCTCCTCACCCACGCGGACGCGTCTGATCCACGCGGATCTCCTCCCTCACCACCGTTCGCCTTTCAAACCCGCGCACCCATTCCCACACCACGCGCGCCCCCACGCAATCGCAACCCACACCCGAATCCTGCGCGCCACTCCTCCCGATCCACGCGCCATCACGCACTCGCCGTCGGCGCCACCTCTCGCCCCCGCCTACCCCACCACTCCCAGCGGACCACGGCTCCGCCCGGGCCCGCCCTAGGGCACACCGCATCCCCCGTGCGCCGTGACATGCGGCATCCCATCGCGCCGTGACACGCGCAACGCTCACTCACGGCACGCCCCCACGACACGCCACACCCGCTCGACTCGCGGCAGGCCCGCACACTCGTCCTACGGCACGGCCATCACTCGCCCCGCGGCACGTCTCGACTCTCGCTCATGAGTGACGTCCCCGCAGCATCTCGGGTGCGGCACTCAACCCGCGTCGGTAGAGGGGACTCGTCGATTGATGGATCAGGCGGTTCTTTCTTCGCTACCACCGCACCAAGGAGAGCGCGATCACGTCGAGCGCCAGCGATGGGGCGAGCCCTCAAGTCGCCCCCAGCGAGACGTGGCGCTGTGTCGGGCGAATGACCCACGACATCGAAGTACGGCCCGGCCGCGCGGGACCCGAGCGCGGGCGTAGCGCCCTTCTGGGGGCGGTGGGGGTGAAAGTAGCCTGGCTGTGTGCTGATCGATTCGACCTACCCCAAGAGCTTCGCCAGTGACAACCATGCCGGCGTCCACCCCACGATCCTCGAAGCCATGGCCGCCGCGAACGAAGGCGACGCGCCCGCGTACGGCGACGATCGCTGGACGGCCGCGTTCCAGGGACGAGTGAAGGACGTGTTCGGCTCCGGCGCTGAAGGCTTCCCGGTGCTGAATGGTGCCGGCGCCAACATGGTCGGGCTGGCCCTGATGCTCGGCCGCTACGACGGCATCATCTGCGCCGACAGCGCGCACATCGCCACGCACGAGGCGGGCGCCGCCGAGCGGCTGCTGGGCGTGAAGCTCATCACCGTCCCCACCGAGGACGGCAAGCTCCGCCCGGACGACATCACGAGCCGCCTCGGCGGCATCGGCAACCCCCACGAATCGCAGCCGACCGTCGTCTCCATCTCCCAGGTGACCGAGCTTGGCACCTGCTATTCCCCCGCCGAGATTGCCGCCCTCGCAGAGACGGCGCACGCATCGGGACTACGGCTCCACGTGGATGGCGCCCGGCTGGCCAACGCCGGCGCGTACCTCGACTGCGACCTGAGCGCCATCACCACGGACGCGGGCGTCGACGTCTTCAGCTTCGGCGGCACCAAGAACGGCGCCCTGGCCGCCGAGGCCGTCGTCGTCCTCGACGCGTCCCTCGCGCACGCGGTCCCGTTCCTGAGGCGCCAGTCGCTACAGCTCGCCTCCAAGATGCGCTTCATCTCGGCTCAGCTCTCGGCACTCCTCGCAGACGAGCTCTGGCGCCAGAACGCCGAACACGCCAACGCCATGGCCAAGCGTCTCGCGGACGGGCTCGCCGACGTCCCCGGCGTCTCGATTGCTTTCCCGGTCCAGTCGAACGCGGTCTTCGCCGCCATCCCCCACGACGCCGGCGCGGCCCTCCTGGAGCGCTACCTGTTCCACTACTGGGACGAGGCGACAGGCGTCGTCCGATGGATGACCGCCTTCGACACCACCGAGCAACACGTCGACGACTTCCTGGACGACATCCGCAAGGCGATCCCCGCATAGCGCGCACCAATCATGGATTCTCCGGCCCCTTCGAGGAGTCTCCGGTTTCACGTGAAACATGCCGCGTACTGGATCGCTCGTTGCCCAGCACCCGGCCTCTTGGCCCACCGCCGGAGTCCCATGACGGTTTCACGTGAAACCACGAGCAAGGAGTCGTCGCGGGTTTCACGTGAAACCTACGACGCCTCTTGCTGCCCCCTACGTGCCCCAAGCAATCAGAGACGGCCTGACGCACAGGGAGGCGGCGTTTCACGTGAAACCGCAAACCCGCAAGAGCAGCCGACCTCGGCCATGTTTCACGTGAAACGCCTTACTCCTGGGATCAAGAGCTCACTCCGCGCCCCGCAGGCCGAACGCCGGGAACCCCGTCGGGCGGGGAGCTCACCACGCGGCCGGCAGGACGGACCGCCAGGAATCGTGGGGTCGGGAGTTCACCATCGCGCCCCGCAGCACGGACCCCCAGGAATCGTGGGGTCGGGAGCTCGCCACGCGCCCCGCAGGACGGATCCCGGGAATCGTGGGATCGATCGCTCGGGCGCGAAGGGTTCGGAACCGCGTCCGAGGAGCTCTGCCTAGGTCGACGGAATCTATCGACCATTGCCCCCGCGACACGTAGTGGGACGCAATCCGGCCCCAGGGGCGCCTGCTCCCACGGCATCCCGGGGACTTGTGGTGATCCGGCGCCCGAGGATCAACGGGCGGACCACCGAGAGCGGAGCGGGACTACCACGAGGCAGCGAGGATGACCGCCCTCAGGGGTCGCGGCGACCCACCTCGAGGGGTCGCGGCGAACTGCCATTGGGGTGCGATGGGCCGGCACTCACACAGCTTGCAGCGGTCCGGTGTCCAGCGAGCTTGCGGCGGCCCAGTGTCCAGCGAGCTTGCGGTGATCCCGCGCGCAAGGGATCTGTGGTGATCCGATACCGAGGGGCCTGCGGCGATCTGGCGCCGATGGACGTGGACCTCGCGGAGGGGCGGCTACTCGTCGAGGTTGCGGAGGGCGCGGGCGGCTTCGGGGGCCATGGTGCCGATGATGCGCTCAAGGTCGTCGATCGTGGCGAACTCGACGACGATGCGGCCCTTCCGGCGGCCCAGGTCCACCTTCACCTTGGTCTCGAAGTGGTCCGAGAGGCGGTCGGCGAGGTGGGTGAGGCCGGGCGCGGTAGGCCGGTTGGCCTGGCGCTCGCGGGGCGCGTTCTTGGCGGCCTTGGCGCTGCCCATGGAGACGATCTCCTCCACGGCCCGAACCGAGAGGAGCTCCGCCACGATGCGCTTGGCGAGCTGGACCTGCTCTACCGGACTCTCCAGGCCGAGCAGGGCACGCGCGTGACCCGCGCTGATCGTGCCGGCGGCGACGCGGAGCTGGACCTCGGGCGGGAGGTTGAGGAGGCGGAGCGTGTTGGTGATGTGCGAGCGTGACCGTCCGACCTTCTGAGCCAGCTGCTCATGCGTGGCTTGGAAGTCGTCCAGCAACTGTTGGTAGGCGGCCGCCTCTTCCAGGGCGTTCAGCTGCTCGCGCTGGAGGTTCTCGATGAGGGCGTCCAGGAGAAGCGCGTCGTCCTGCGTGTTGCGGACGATCGCGGGGACCTGCTCGAGCCCCGCGAGCTGGCAGGCGCGCCACCGGCGCTCCCCCATGATCAGCTCGTACTGGCCCCCTCCCACCGGGCGCACCACGATCGGCTGGAGCAGCCCGACCTCTTTGATGGAGGCGGCCAGCTCCTGGAGACGCTCCTCGTCGAACACCTCACGCGGCTGGCGTGGGTTGGGGACGATGGCGGTGAGGCTGACTTCCTTGAAGTACGCCCCGGCGATCGGCTTCGGACCGCTGTCGGCCGCCGAACCGTTCGTGGGGGCGACAGTCCCGGTGCCGTCAACGATAGGACCGGTCGGGATGAGCGCCCCGAGACCCTTGCCCAATCCCCGCCGCTGCTGACTCACTGCGTCTCCTCATCCACCCGGCCGATTCCGGTCACTCTTGGAGAGGTTACCGTCGCCAGCCCAACCCGGTGCCCCCTCACCACACCCGGTTCCACCGGATTTACCCACCCGCCCTCCGGCTGTCCACAGAACCCACCCCTCCCGACCCCAGACTCCCCCTCCCCGATCCTCATCGTGCGCTCCCAAGCCCCGCCTCCCGATCCCCGGTGGTCACTCCGAAGCTCTCCGCCTCTCGGTCCCGGTGGGCACTCCACTTCATGCTCCTGTCAGGCGCTCCCGAAGCCCCGCCTCCGCGCTCCTGTCGAGCGCTCCCAAGCTCCGCCTCCCGATCCCCGTTGGGCACTCCACTTCATGCTCCTGTGAGGCGCTCATGGGGTCCCGCCTCCGCGCTCCTGTCGAGCGCTCCCGAAGCTCCCCCTCCCTGCTCCCATCGGGGCGCTCCCGGAGCCCCGCCTTCCGGCTCTCATCGTGCGCTCCGGAGCTCCACCGCCCCGCTCCCATCAGGCGCTCCCGAAGCTCTGCTCCCCGCTCCCGTCCGGGCGCTCCCGGAGCTCCACCGCTCCCGTCGGGCGCTCCGGAAACCCCGCGAACGTCTCCGAGAGAGCGACGCGACTCGCCGCGGTGATGGCCAAGAGCGATACTCGCTGGCCGCCGCCCATCTGCCGGGCCACGTGCCGTCTGCGGCCGACAAGGGCCACGCCTCCGTGCGTGTGCGCTCCGATGCGCTCCGGCCCGCTAGGCCGTACTGGCACGACGAGGTGACCTGGTCGCGATGAATGCGGTGAGGCGTGAAGCGGAAGGGAGGACCTCAGCGAGACGGAAAGAGAGCGTGTGGCAGATGGAGGCAGGAGGGAGAGGGCGGGGATGCAAGCGCGGATGACAGGAGGGTCGGACACGCACGGGACAGCACGCACGGTGCGAGACGCACCGGGCGACACGCACCGGGCGAGACTCACCGGCGACACGCAGGGGACGACACGCACGGCTCGGGACCCACGGCGCTGGACCCACGGCGCGGGGACGCACCCGGGCGGCTCGCGCCGGAGCGAGGCACGCCGGGGCGGCTCGCGCTGGGCAGCACGCACCTGTGGCGCTGGTGGCAGGTCGTAGTGCCGTCGGGGGGTGGGTTGGGCGACAGCACGCGATGAGATGTGGGCGTACTGAAGCGTGAGCGGGAGATAGCGCTGCGCTGAGAGGGCGCGGTGGAACGTAGACGGGAGTCAGGGGGTGAGCTGCAACTAGTCGGAGTGCGCTGAATGTGAGTGGGAGGAGCAGTGCTGAGGACTGGATGGGAAGCGGAGCGCGCTGAAGCGGAGCGCGCTGAAGCGGAGCGCGCTGAAGCGGGGATGGGGACACCGAGGGCTGAAACTTCGGACTGGGGTGTGTGGGGGCCGGGCCGCGCGTCGGGTTGGGGGGTGGGGCGGAGGGCAGCTAGGCGGGGGTGGCACGCACGACGCGACATGCACGGGGCGGCACGCACTAGGGCAGCACGTGTGGCGACGCGGTGGCAGGTCGTAGTGCTGTCCGGGATGGGTTGGGCGAGAGCACGCGCTGAGACGTGGTTGGGGGGGAGGGGAGTTAGGCGGGGGTGGAGCGGAAGGCGATTTCGCGGGCGGCGTCGAGGTAGGCCATGGCGCCGCTGGAGCCGGGGTCGTACGTCATGACCGACTGACCGTAGCTGGGCGCCTCCGAGAGGCGGACGCTGCGCGGGATCACCGTGTTGAGGACCGTGTCACCGAAGTGGGCCCGGACTTCGTCGGCGACCTGAGAGGCGAGCCGCGTCCGCCCGTCGTACATCGTCAGGACGATCGTCGACAGGCTCAGCGTCGGATTGAGGTGAGCCTTGATGAGGTCCACATTGCGCAGCAGCTGCCCGAGCCCCTCAAGCGCGTAGTACTCGCACTGGATGGGGATCATGACCTCGTCCGCCGCGACGAGCGCGTTGACCGTCAGCAGGCCGAGCGAGGGCGGGCAGTCAATGATGATGAAGTCCAGATCCACCGCGCCGTAGGCCGTGAGAGCACGACGCAGGCGCGCCTCCCTGGCCACCAGCGACACGAGCTCAATCTCGGCGCCGGCGAGGTCGATCGTGGCGGGCGCACAGTAGAGGCCCGGCATGTCCGGTACCTCCTTGACGATGTCCGCCATCGGAAGATCGTCCACGAGCACCTGGTACACATCTGGAATGTCACCGCGGTGCTCGGTCGCCAAGGCCGTCGAGGCATTCCCCTGCGGGTCCAGGTCCACCACGAGCACGCGCTGGCCGTTCATCGACAGGGCCGCGGCGATGTTGACCGACGTGGTGGTCTTGCCGACGCCCCCCTTCTGGTTGGCCACGGCGATCACACGGGTTCTACCCGGATGCGGCCAGGGTCCGCCGGAAGAACCCCCGGTCTGGACACCTGAGTCAATGGCCTCGCCAGGCATGGGGGCCGTCTGGGTCGCGGATGTTTCACGTGAAACCACTGAGCTAAGCGCCTCTCGTACCAACGGCGAATCACCGGGGTTCAGGGGGGTCTGGGTCACGATTGCCATCCTTTCAACCAGAGGCATGCTGGTGCCGGGAATTCGCTCTCGCGACACGCCCATTTCGGGCCATCCAACCCCGGTTGGACTCTCGGATGGAGGGCTGTCCGGCCAGCCGAGCCCGCACGATGCGACTGGCACGACCGTCACCTCCTTCGTCGCCGCCTCCCACGCTCCGGCGCGCGACCCGCCACCACCCGGACCAATGTCGCAGGCGGCTCGACCTTACCGCGCCCGACGGTCACAAGCTCAGCGGATCGGACTCCGCTGCTCTTCAACTGAGCCTCCGCCTCGGCAAGCTCGCCCGCCGCGCGCTCTCCCTTCATGGCAATGAGCTCGCCGCCTTCGCCCAGCAGCGGCATCGCCCACTTCAGCAGCCGGTCAAGCGGCGCGACCGCCCGGGCGCATGCGACGTCGAACTCGCGCTTGCCCACCAGCTCCTCCGCCCGCCCGCGCAGCACTTCCACGTTGTCGAGCTTGAGCGTGTCGACGCACTCCTGGAGGAACACCGTACGGCGGAGCAAGGGCTCGAGCAGCGTCACGGACAGATCGGGACGCACGATGGCCAGCACGAGGCCGGGCAGCCCGGCGCCGGAGCCGATGTCGACCAGGCGGACGCCCTCGGAGATCGCCTCCTCGACCACGGCGCA
This sequence comes from Nonomuraea sp. NPDC050536, assembly GCF_044457685.1. NCBI lineage: Bacteria > Bacillati > Actinomycetota > Actinomycetes > Streptosporangiales > Streptosporangiaceae > Nonomuraea > Nonomuraea sp. NPDC050536. Next base: position 32,939 of record NZ_JBITHD010000035.1, on the reverse strand, counting down.
GTTGAGCAGGTGCCGGTCCCAGATGCGCGGCACCTCGCGAGGCCCCAGCAGTCCTCGCACGACGCCCGGACCCGCCAGCAGTTCGGCGAAAGCGTTGGCCCGTTCCCAGGCTTCGCCGACGAAGACCTCCCGCGCGATGTCCGGCGGCGGAAGTAGCTCATCGCTCACTGGTTGCTGGCCCTTTCTGAGGTCCGGTTCGGCGGCATTCGCCCTCTCGCAAGGGTATAGATGCTCGCCCCCGCCTGACACATCGACGGCACAGTCAAGGGCAGCCAGTACGGCGAGCCGAACGGAAACTACGGCTGGCGCGCGAGGGCGGAAGAACCAGGGACGCGGCCGTGGCGCACGCAGCGGACGTAGGACCCTGAATCGGCAGGGAGCAGAGGGCAGGGGCTGGGCGCGCCGTACCCTCGAAGCCAGGGCCTGCCGTACGCGACACATAGCGCGCGCCGGACGCAAAGCTCGCCGTACCGGGAGGAAGCCGGACAAACCAACGGCCGCCGGCCCAGGAACCCCTGGGCCGACGGCCGATCAGAAGCGAACGCGTCAGGCCGGAAGGATGACGACGTAACGGTTGGGCTCCTCGCCCTCGGACTCGCTACGGAGCCCGGCCGCCGCCACCGCATCGTGGACGATCTTGCGCTCGAACGGCGTCATCGGGTCGAGCGACTGCGGCTCCCCCTGCTCCTTCACCTGGGAGGCGATCTGCGTGCCGAGCTTGGTCAGATCCGCCCGCCGCCTCTCCCGGTAGCCGGAGACGTCGAGCATCAGCCGCGACCGCTCCCCCGTCTGCCGGTGCACAGCCAGCCGGGTGAGCTCCTGGAGTGCCTCGAGGATCTCGCCCTCGCGCCCCACCAGATCGGTGCCCTTGACGCCGACGACGGAGACGAGCGCGCGGTCGCCCTCGACGTCCATGTCGATGTCGCCGTCGATGTCGGCGATGTCCAGCAAGCCCTCGACGTAGTCGGCCGCGATCTCGCCCTCCTGCTCGAGCGCACCCAGGTCAGGAGCCTTCTCCTGCTCGGCCTCGGTCATGGCCGGCCTCTCCTTCGTGTTCAAGACTTCTTGCTGCCCGTGCGCTTGCTGCGCGTCTGGCGCTGAGGCTGCTGCCTGATGATCTTAGGCTCCGGCGAGGCCTCAGGTGCCGGCTCTTCGGGAGTGTTCTTGTGGATCTTGGCGATGAGGCTGGGCTTGGGCTCGACGGGAATGGCGTTGCCCTTGGCGTCGAACTGCGGCATCGGGTGCCGGCTGTAGAACCAGTGCTGCTGACCGAGCGTCCATAGGTTGGTGGTCACCCAGTACATGATCAGACCGAGAGGGAAGTTCAGGCTGAAGAAGGCGAACAGCGGAGAGATGTACATCAGGATCTTCTGCTGCTGCGCCATCGGGTTGTCGGGCATCTGCGCCATGGAACGCTGGACGCTCTGCCTGACCGTCAGGAACGTCGTCAGCGAGCTGACCGCGACGAAGAGGCCGATGACGATCTTCTGGGAGATCTCAGTGGCGCCCCAGAACGTCTCGGGCAGGTAGGCGCCGAAGATCGAGGCGTGCTTGGCGCTGTCGACCAGCTCCTGGGACATGCCGAACTTCGCCTGGTCCGCCGCGATCGCACGGAGCACGGTGAACATCGAGATGAAGATCGGGAACTGCGCGACGACGGGGAGGCAGCCACCCAGGGGGTTGGCGCCCGCACCCTGGTACAGCGCCATGACCTCCTGGTTCATGCGCTGCTTGTCGTTCTTGTGGCGCTTGCGGATCTCCTGGACCTTCGGCGCCAGCTCCTGCATCTTCCGCGATGAACGCATCTGCTTGAGGAACAGCGGGAAGATGAGGATCCTCATGCAGATGGTCAGCGTGACGATGGTCAGCGCCCACGTCAGCCCGCTGTTCGGATCCAGGACCGTGCTGTAGCCGGTATGGATCCAGGTGATGACTTGGGCGACGGCTGTATACAGCCAATTGAGCCAGGACAGCTCCACCGAGCTAGCTCCCTTGCGTTTCGTGGGACCGAACCGGGCGTGGGGGCACCGGGTCTATACCTCCGGGATGGAATGGGTGGCACCGCCCGATGCGCCGGACAGTCAGCCATGTGCCGCGCAATGCGCCATGTACGGCTATCGCCTCGAGTCCGTAGGCACTGCACGATGGATAGAAGCGGCAGCGTGGACCGAGCATCGGGCTGATGAAGGCCCGATAGAACCGAATCGGGATGATCAAGATCCGAGCGGGTAGGCTCGGCACCCCTTGCGGCTGCTCCGTCATCTGTTGCACATCCATCAGGACTCGCGCCGCCTAAGTAAACGATCCAGCGCGACGTCGAGTTCGGCGGCAAGCTGCTCGTGTCGCGCAGACGCGGCCTGTGGATTGGCCCGTACCACCAGCAGGCTACCTCTCGGAAGCCGGTGGAGTCGGTCTCGCATCAGGTGTCGGAGGCGTCGCTTGACCTTGTTGCGCACTACGGCGCCGCCCACGGCCCGGCCTACCACGAAGCCGACCAATGGGGCCCCTTCCCCGCAAACGTGAAGATGCACCACCAAAGTGGGCCGGCCGACCCGCTTTCCGCGCTTGACCGCGGTCGCGAAGTCTTCCCCGCGCCGCATGCGGGACTGTCGTGCTAGCACAGAAGACGCCTATCGCCCGCCGGCGAGGTTCACCGGCGGGCGGACGAGGTGGATCCGGCTCGGGGCGATCAGGCCGACAGCTTCTCGCGGCCCTTACGGCGACGAGCAGCCAGGATGGCACGACCGGCCCGAGTGCGCATGCGCAGCCGGAAACCGTGGGTCTTCGCGCGGCGGCGGTTGTTCGGCTGGAAAGTACGCTTGCTCACGGGTGGGCTCCAGGCTTGACGCTTAAACACAGGAATGACCTGTCACGGGCCCATTGGGCATGCGAAATAGCCGTCGCGTGACAAGCCGACCGTCGTACGTTACGGGTCGAGCATGCTCCAGGTCAAACTGAAGGATCCGGCGCAGACGGTTATCCACGTTTCCACATGTGAGTTTTCCACCGCCGGGCTCACGTCCACAGTATGTGCATCAAGGTGCCACTAGGCTGTGGACAACGTCTTGAACACAGGTGTGCACATCGATACTGTCGGCCCTTCTGGACCCGCTCTACCTCTGTGCACAGCTTGTGGATCTCCTGTGGAGACCTTGGGGATCACGCGCGGACGCCGCGCTGTGGACGGAAAGCCTGGGAGCCCGAGTGGGCAGCCGCCATGTGTGGATAAACGATCGCGGGGGGCCGCGAGAGGAAGGAGGGGGAACCACAGCATGAACGGTGGTGACCTCGGCGCGGTCTGGGCGCGAGCCCTGGGAAACTTCCTCAACGACAGCGTCCCCATCCAGCAGCGCACATGGCTGGCCATGGTGCGCCCGATCGCGCTGGCTGACGACACGATCGTGCTCGGCGTCCCCAACGACTTCCTCAAGGACCTGATCGAGGGCAAGCTGCGCCCGCTGGTGGCGCATGCGCTGTCGCAGGAGCTCGGCAGGAACATGCGGCTGGCTGTGATGATCGACACCACGGCCCCCGACCAGCCTGCGCCGGACTCGTATCCCCAGGCTGTGACTCAGAGTTATCCCCAATCCCCAGAGCCGCAGCCGCGTTTTGCACAGCCCTCGCAATCCCCGCCCTACCAGGCCTCGGAGCCTCCGCAGTTCTACAGCCCACAGCCCGAGCCGCCGCAGATGTCCACTGAATATCCACAGCCGCAGTTCGGTTTTGAACAGCCGCAGGTCGACAAGCCCGAGCCGAATCGCTGGGAAGCGAAGAGCAACAAGCCCAGCGAACCGGCCAGACTCAACCAGAAGTACACATTCGAGACATTCGTCATCGGGGCCAGCAACCGTTTCGCGCACGCGGCCGCGGTCGCGGTGGCCGAGTCGCCGGCCAAGGCGTACAACCCGCTGTTCATCTACGGCGATTCAGGGCTGGGGAAAACCCACCTGCTGCACGCGATCGGCCATTACGCGCAGTCTCTCTATGACGGCGCGCGGGTGAGGTACGTGAGCTCGGAGGAGTTCACCAACGACTTCATCAACAGCATCCGCGACCACAAGGCCGACGGTTTCCGCAGCCGCTATCGCGCGATCGACATCCTGCTTGTGGACGACATCCAGTTCCTGGAGGGCAAGGAACAGACGCAGGAGGAGTTCTTCCACACCTTCAACACCCTGCACAACGCCAACAAGCAGATCGTCATCTCCAGCGACCGCGCGCCCAAGCAGCTGATCACGCTGGAGGACCGGCTGCGCAACCGGTTCGAGTGGGGTCTGATCACCGACGTCCAGCCGCCCGAGCTGGAGACCCGCATCGCGATCCTCAGGAAGAAGGCCATCCAGGAGGGGCTCGCCGCGCCACCGGAAGTACTCGAATACATCGCGAGCCGGATCTCCACCAACATCCGCGAGCTGGAGGGTGCCCTGATCAGGGTGACCGCCTTCGCCAGCCTCAACAGGCAGGGTGTGGATCTCCAGCTGGCCGAGGTGGTGCTGAAGGATCTGATCACCTCCGAGTCGGGTCCCGAGATCACGATCGCCAAGATCATGGACATGACAGCCGAGTACTTCGGCATCAGCATCGACGACCTGTGCGGAACCTCCCGCAGCCGCGCTCTGGTGAACGCCCGCCAGATCGCCATGTACCTGGCTCGCGAGCTCACCGACCTGTCGCTGCCCAAGATCGGTCAGCAGTTCGGCGGCCGCGACCACACCACGGTCATGCACGCCGAGCGCAAGATCCGCTCGCTCATCGCGGAGCGCCGGTCCATGTACAACCAGGTCAACGAGCTGACGATGCGCATCAAGCAGAACTCTCGCGGATCCTGAGCTCCATGCACACCCTGTGGAAAACGCTGTGGATCAGCGGAAACGCCGGAGACGGCGGGCCATCGGGTGGCATTCGTCCAAAATTCTCCTGCACAGCGGCTGGGGATAAGGGTGGGGACACCTTGGGGAGAACCTGGGGACTACTCGTGGACGACTTGTGGACGCCCTGTGCACACTCTTCTGAGCGGTCGCAGCTGTCCCTTTTACCCCGTGGACAACCGGTGGAAACATGGTGGATAGCCAGTGGATGAACACCCCAAGATCTGGGGACGGCCTGTGTGGATCGGATCGTCATCCCCAGCCGTCACAGTTCTCCCCAGGCGTCACCCACATGTGTAGTGGATGAAAATCCGGCCGCTGACCAGCGAAAACGATGGCTGTCCACAGTATCCACCGCCCCTAATGTGAAGACCACACATCTCTCTTACTAAGAAACTCAAGACCCATAGAGGGGTTCTCCCGGAACTCAGGTGCGGGAGAGTGAACACTTGAGTCAACGACGAACACAGGAGGCTGATGACCGTGATGTTCCGAATCGAGCGAGACGTCCTCGCTGAGGCGGTGGCATGGACGGCCCGCAGCCTCCCGGCGCGCCCGTCGGTGCCTGTTCTGGCGGGGATGCGTCTGGAGGTCACCGAGGGAGGGCAGCTGAAGCTGTCCGGCTTCGACTACGAGGTCTCCGCCGAGGTGACGCTCGAGCCGCAGACCGGCGAACCGGGGGTCGTCCTGGTCTCGGGCAAGCTGCTGGCCGAGATCACCCGCGCGCTTCCCGCACAGCCTGTGGATTTCGTGATCGACGGCGCCAAGGCGGTCGTCACGTGTGGCAGCGCCCGCTTCACCCTGCTGACCATGCCTGTGGAGGACTACCCCTCCCTGCCGGCGATGCCGCCGGCGGCCGGACGGGTGGGCAGTGACGTGTTCGCCTCCGCGGTGGGCCAGGTCGCCGTGGCCGCGGGCCGCGACGACACGCTGCCGATGCTCACCGGCGTCCGCATGGAGATCGAGGGCGACACCGTGACCCTCGCCGCTACGGACCGCTACCGGCTCGCCGTACGGGAGCTGAAGTGGCAGCCTGGGCAGCCCGACCTGTCGACCGTCGCGATGATCCCGGGCAAGACGCTGGCAGACACGGCCAAGGCGCTCGGCGCCACCGGCGCCGAGGTGGAGATCGCGCTCAGCTCCGCCGGCGGCACGGGCGAGGGCATGATCGGCTTCTCCAGCGCGGGCCGCAGGACCACCACCCGCCTGCTCGACCCAGAATTCCCCAAGTACCGCTCGCTGCTGCCCACCGAGTTCTCCGCGCGCGCCGACTTGTCCACAGGCCCGTTCGTGGAGGCCGTCAAGCGCGTCGCGCTGGTCGCCGAGCGCAACACCCCCGTACGGCTGGCCTTCAAGAGCGGCGAGGTCGTCCTGGAGGCGGGAAGCGGCGACGAGGCGCAGGCCGTCGAGGTGCTGCCTGTGGATTACGAGGGCGACGAGATGAACATCGCCTTCAACCACCAGTTCCTGCTCGAGGGCCTGGGCGCGATCGACTCCGACGTCGCGCGACTGCAGATGACCACCTCGACCAAGCCCGCCATCCTCACCGGTGGCAAGCCTGTGGACGACGACGGCGCTCCCGACTACCGTTACCTGATCATGCCCATCCGTCTGTCGAGCTGACCCGTGACAGGATCCCCTGAGCGGGTAGGGGATGATTGATCCATAGGGGGAGATGCAGATGCAGATTGGCATGATCGGGCTCGGCAGGATGGGCGGCAACATGGCCGAGCGGCTGCGCCGCGGTGGCCATGACGTGGTCGGATACGACCGCGATCCGTCGGTGAGCGACGTCGGCAGCCTGAAGGAGCTCGTGGAGCGGCTCGAGCCGCCGCGCGTGGTCTGGGTGATGGTCCCGGCCGGCGCGCCGACCCAGGACACCATCGACGCGCTCGGTGACCTGCTGAGCGAGGGCGACATGGTCGTCGACGGCGGAAATTCACACTATGTGGATGACCAGAAGCACGCCGCCGAGCTGGCCCCCAAGGGCGTCGGTTTCGTCGACTGCGGCGTGAGCGGCGGCGTCTGGGGTCTGCAGAACGGCTATGCCCTGATGGTCGGTGGCACCAACGCGCACATCCAGCAGGTCATGCCGATCTTCGAGACGCTCAAGCCCGAGGGCGAGGACGGCTTCGTGCACGCCGGTGACGTCGGCGCCGGCCACTTCGCCAAGATGGTCCACAACGGCATCGAGTACGGCATGATGCAGGCCTTCGCCGAGGGCTGGGAGCTGCTCGAGGCCTCCGACATCGTCAAGGACGTCACCGGCTCCTTCAGCAGTTGGCGCACCGGCACCGTCATCCGCTCCTGGCTGCTCGACCTGCTCGTGCGGGCGCTCAAGGACGACCCGGAGCTGTCGAGGCTGAAGGGTTATGCACAGGACTCCGGCGAGGGCCGGTGGACGGTGCAGGCGGCTGTGGACCACGCGGTCCCGCTGCCCGTCATCACCGCCGCGCTGTACGCCCGCTTCGCCTCCCGCCAGGACGACTCGCCGGCCATGAAGGTGGTGGCGGCGCTGCGCAACCAGTTCGGCGGCCACGCCGTCGAGGAGACCAAGGGCGCGGACTCGCCCGGTGCCGACGTCACGCCACCCAAGCTGCGCTGAGGCCCACTACCCTTCTCAGGGTGTACGTCGCCCACCTCTCCCTGACCGACTTCCGGTCCTACGCGTCCGTGGAGCTCGGCCTGGAGCCGGGCGTCACGGCCTTCGTGGGACCCAACGGCCAGGGCAAGACCAACCTGGTCGAGGCGCTCGGCTACGTGGCGACGCACTCCAGCCACCGGGTGGCCAACGACGCGCCGCTGGTACGCCAGGGCGCCGCCAGGGCGATCGTGCGCTGCGCCATCCACAAGGACGACCGGCGGGCGCTGATCGAGCTGGAGATCAACCCCGGCAAGGCCAACCGCGCCCGGCTCAACCGCTCCCCCGTGTCCCGCCCGCGCGACGTCGTCGGGCTGTTGCGTACAGTGCTGTTCGCCCCTGAAGACCTCGCCCTCGTCAAGGGCGACCCGTCCGAGCGGCGCCGGTTCATGGACGACCTGCTGGTCGCGCGCAGCCCGCGCTTCGCCGGCGTCAGGGCCGACTACGACCGCGTGCTCAAGCAGCGCGGCGCCCTGCTGCGTACGGCGGCGCAGGCGCGGCGTGGCAGCCGCGGCACCCGCAGGGTGGAGGCCGACAGCGCCTTCGCCGCGGCCGGCGCCGGCGACGTGCTCAGCACGCTGGAGGTGTGGGACGCCCACCTCGCCAGGCACGGCGCGGAACTGCTTCAGGCCCGGCTGGACCTGATCGAGGCACTGCGTCCGCTGGTCGCCGGAAACTACGCCGCGCTGGCCCCCTCGAGCGCCCCCGCGACACTCGCCTACCGCAGCACGTTGTCCACAGGCGGGGACGACGCGGAGGACGAAGACGCCGGTACACCTGGATCTTCCGATGCACAGACGTTATCCACAGACTTGGGGAAAACCCTTGAAGAGCGCTTGCGAGAGCGGCTATTGGAGGTGCGCCAGGCCGAGCTCGAACGCGGCGTGACGCTCGTCGGCCCGCACCGCGACGACCTGATCCTGGGACTGGGCGATCTGCCCGCGCGCGGCTACGCCAGCCACGGCGAATCCTGGTCGTTCGCGCTGGCGCTGCGCCTGGCCGCCTTCGACCTACTGCGCGCAGACGGCGGCGACCCCGTGCTCATCCTTGACGACGTCTTCGCCGAGCTCGACAGCCAGCGCAGGCGCCGCCTGGCCGAGATCGTCGCGCCCGCCGAGCAGGTCCTCATCACCGCGGCTGTGGACGACGACATCCCGTCCGAGCTGGTCGGTGCCCGATTCGACGTCGCCGAGGGGGGCGTGAGCCGTGTCCGTTGACGACAACCCGGCGGCCAGAGGCGCCGCCATGGCCAGGGAGAAGCTCGCCCAGGCCAAGGCCGACGCGGCCAAGCGCGGCCAGCTCCCCCGGCGCGAGCCGCGGCGCAAGGCCGCCGGGCCGCGCCGGGAGGCCGGCGATCCCCAGCTGTTCGGCCGGGCGATCATGGATCTGCTGGCCGACCGAGGCTGGGAGCAGTCGGCGGCCGTCGGCGGCGTGTTCGGCCGCTGGGCCGACATCGTCGGCTCCGACCTGGCCGCCCACACCAAGCCGGAGACCTTCGAGGACGGCGAGGTGCTCGTCCTGGCCGACTCCACCGCGTGGGCCACCCAGGTGCGGCTGCTCGCCCGCACGCTCGTGCGCAGGCTCAACGAGGAGCTCGGCGACGGAACCGTGACGAAGGTCAAGGTCAGAGGACCCCAGAATGCGCCCCGCCCGACCGGAGGCCTCCGCGTGACCGGAAGTCGGGGCCCCGGGGACACGTACGGCTGAGAAAACCGATCAGATTGCCGCAGAGGCGATGACCCCCCAACCCGTGGGGGGATGCTTTGCCCGGGGGGAAAACGGGCGACAGGCCGTTACAGGCGCGTTCAATGCCACCTTGGGCGCTCAGAGCCGGTAGAATGAAACCGGATTCCGGACACGTCCGCTTGCGTGTCACCCCCGGCACGCAAAGCTGCCGAATCCCCCGGGTGACCAACGCATCGGGGCACTCACGACGGTGACGGGCACGGCAGGGGCAGCAAGCATGTATCGCCTCCCCCGCCGCGTGTCCGCGGCAGGAGGATTTCGCACTTGTCCTACGACGCTAGCTCAATCACCGTACTCGAGGGGCTTGAGGCGGTTCGCAAGCGCCCGGGTATGTATATCGGTTCGACCGGCGAGCGCGGTCTCCACCACCTGGTCTACGAGATCGTGGACAACGCGGTGGACGAGGCCCTCGCCGGCTACGCCACCCATATCGACATCACGCTCATGGCCGACAACGGCGTGCGCGTCATCGACAACGGCCGCGGTATCCCCACCGGCATCCACCCTGTGGAAAAGATCTCGGCGGTCGAGCTGGTGCTGACCACGCTGCACGCGGGCGGCAAGTTCGACGGCAAGTCGTACGCCGTCTCCGGCGGCCTGCACGGCGTCGGCTCCGCGGTGGTCAACGCGCTGTCGACCGCCATGGAGGTCGAGGTCAAGCAGAACGGCCACGTCTGGCGCCAGCGCTACGACCACTCCAAGCCCGTCGCGCCGCTGTCGAAGGACGAGGAGACCGACGAGTCCGGCACCACGATCACGTTCTGGGCCGATCCCGACATCTTCGAGACCACCACCTGGAACTTCGAGACGCTCTCGCGCCGCTTCCAGGAGATGGGCTTCCTCAACAAGGGCCTGACGATCACGCTCACCGACGAGCGGCCCGACCACGTCAACGGCGAGCCCGTCAGAGTCGAGTACTACTACGAGGGCGGCCTGGCCGACTTCGTCCAGCACCTCAACTCCAAGAAGGAGCCCGCCCACACCTCGATCATCGACTTCGAGGAGCACGGCGAGGGCATCTCCGTCGAGATCGCCATGCAGTGGAACAACTCCTACTCCGAGTCGGTCTACACCTTCGCCAACACGATCAACACGGCCGAGGGCGGCACCCACGAGGAGGGCTTCCGCGCGGCGCTGACGACGATCGTCAACCGCTACGCGCGCGAGCAGAAGTTCCTCAAGGAGGGCAAGGACGACAACCTCTCCGGTGAGGACGTCCGCGAGGGTCTGACCGCGATCGTGTCGATCAAGCTGGCCGACCCGCAGTTCGAGGGCCAGACCAAGACCAAGCTGGGCAACACCGAGGCCAAGTCGTTCGTGCAGAAGGCCTGCAACGACCACCTGCGCGACTGGTTCGAGCGCAACCCCGGCGAGGCCAAGGACATCATCAACAAGTCGCTGCAGGCCGCCAGGGCGCGTATCGCCGCCCGCCAGGCGCGCGACCTGACCCGGCGCAAGTCGCTGCTGGAGTCCGGCAGCGGCCTGCCCGGCAAGCTGGCCGACTGCCAGTGGAACGACCCCGCCAAGTGCGAGCTGTTCATCGTCGAGGGAAACTCGGCCGGCGGCTCCGCCAAGGGTGGTCGCGACTCGCGCTTCCAGGCGATCCTGCCCATCCGCGGCAAGATCCTGAACGTCGAGAAGGCCCGCGTCGACAAGGTCCTGCAGAACACCGAGGTCCAGTCGCTGATCACCGCGATGGGCACCGGCGTGCACGACGAGTTCGACATCGGCAAGCTGCGCTACAACAAGCTGATCCTGATGGCCGACGCCGACGTCGACGGCCAGCACATCACCACGCTGCTGCTGACGCTGCTGTTCAGGTTCATGCGGCCGCTGATCGAGGGTGGCCACGTGTTCATGGCGCAGCCGCCGCTGTACAAGATCAAGTGGGACAGGCGCGGCGACGACGCCTCCTACGCCTACTCCGACCGCGAACGTGACGCGATCATCGAGGAGGGCATCGCCAACGGCCGCCGCGACCCGCGTTCCCACGACGGCGTCCAGCGGTTCAAGGGTCTGGGCGAGATGAACGCCCAGCAGCTGTGGGAGACCACGATGGACCCGGCCACCCGCCTGCTGCGCCAGGCCACGCTCGACGACGCCGCCCAGGCCGACGAGATGTTCAGCGTGCTGATGGGTGAAGACGTCGAAGCCCGCCGGGCATTCATCATCCGCAACGCACGAGACGTCCGCTTCCTGGATGTGTAGCGCCCGCCGTACTGAAAAGGAAACCTCACTGTGACGGAAGTCACTAATCCGCCTCCCGCCGACCGCATCGAGCCGGTCGACCTCCAGACCGAGATGCAGCGTAGTTACCTCGACTACGCCATGTCGGTCATCGTCTCCCGCGCGCTGCCCGACGTGCGAGACGGGCTCAAGCCCGTGCACCGCCGCGTGCTGTACGCGATGTACGACGGCGGTTACCGGCCCGACCGCGGCTACTTCAAGTGCTCGCGCGTCGTCGGTGACGTCATGGGTTCCTACCACCCCCACGGCGACACCTCGATCTACGACGCGCTGGTACGGCTGGCGCAGACATGGTCGATGCGGCACCCGCTGGTCGACGGGCAGGGCAACTTCGGCTCGCCGGGCAACGACGCGCCGGCGGCCATGCGCTACACCGAGTGCAAGCTCGCGCCCATCGCCATGGAGATGCTGCGCGACATCGACAAGGACACCGTCGACTTCCAGCCCAACTACGACGGGCGCTCGTCGGAGCCGATGGTCCTGCCGGCGCGCTTCCCGAACCTGCTGGTCAACGGCTCGGGCGGCATCGCGGTCGGCATGGCGACCAACATCCCCTCGCACAACCTGCGTGAGGTGTCCGCGGCCGTCAAGTGGGCACTTGCCAACCCGGAGGCCAGCGACGAGGAGTTGCTCGAGGCCGCCATGGCCCGCGTGAAGGGTCCCGACTTCCCCACCGGCGCGCTCATCGTGGGCCGCAGGGGCATCGAGGACGCCTACCGCACCGGGCGCGGCTCGATCACCATGCGGGCCGTCGTCGAGGTGGAGGAGGACAACAAGGGCCGCCACGCCCTCGTCGTCACCGAACTCCCCTACCAGGTCAACCCCGACAACCTCGCCCTCAAGATCGCCGAGCTGGTCAAGCAGGGCAGGATCACCGGCATCGCGGACGTGCGCGACGAGTCGTCCTCGCGCGTCGGCCAGCGCCTGGTCATCGTGCTCAAGCGCGATGCCGTGGCCAAGGTCGTGCTGAACAACCTGTACAAGCACACCCAGCTGCAGGACACCTTCGGCGCCAACATGCTGGCCCTGGTCGACGGGGTGCCGCGCACGCTGCGGCTCGACCAGTTCATCACGCACTACGTGGCCCACCAGATCGAGGTCATCGTCCGCAGGACCCGCTACCTGCTGCGCAAGGCCGAAGAGCGGGCCCACATCCTGCGCGCGCTGCTCAAGGCGCTCGACCGGCTCGACGAGGTCATCGCCCTGATCCGGCGCTCGCCCTCGGCGTCCGAGGCGCAGGTCGGCTTGATGTCGCTGCTGGAGATCGACGAGATCCAGGCGCAGGCCATCCTGGACATGCAGCTGCGCAAGCTGGCAGCCCTGGAACGGCAGGCCATCCAGGACGAGTACGATCAGCTGATGGCGGCCATCGCCGACTACCAGGACATCCTGGGCTCGGAGAGCCGCCAGCGGCAGATCGTCAGCGACGAGCTCGACGAGGTCGTCAACCGCTTCGGCGACGACCGGCGCACCGAGATCGTGGCCTACGACGGCGACATGTCGGTCGAGGACCTCATCGCCGAGGAAGACATCGTCGTCACGATCACCCGCGGCGGCTATACCAAGCGCACCAAGACCGACCTGTACCGGGCGCAGAAGCGCGGCGGCAAGGGCGTCAGGGGCGCGCAGCTGCGCCAGGACGACATCGTCGACCACTTCTTCGTCACGACAACCCACCACTGGCTGCTGTTCTTCACCAACAAGGGCCGTGTCTACCGGGTCAAGGCCTACGAGCTGCCCGACTCGGGGCGTGACGCCCGGGGTATGCATCTGGCGAACCTTCTGGCCATGCAGCCCGACGAAACAGTCATGGAGGTTCTGGACCTACGTGACTACGGCGTCGCTCCCTACCTGGTGCTGGCCACCAGGAGCGGCCTGGTGAAGAAGACCCGCCTGGAGGAGTACGACTCCCCCAGGTCCGGCGGCCTGATCGCGATCAACCTGCGCGAGGACGACGAGGTCATCGGGGCACGGCTGGTGTCCGAGGAGGACGACCTGCTGCTCGTCTCCAAGGGGGCGCAGTCGATCCGGTTCACTGCCTCCGACGACGCGCTGCGGCCCATGGGGCGTGCCACCTCGGGCGTCATCGGGATGCGATTCCTTGAAGGTGACGAACTTCTCGCCATGAATCGGATGGCCGATGGCCAAGATGTGCTTATTGCCACCGAAGGCGGGTACGCAAAACGGACCCCGGTAGAGCAGTATCCAGTTCAAGGCCGTGGCGGTAGGGGTGTGCTAACGGCGAAAATCGTCAGCGCTCGTGGCAAGCTGGTCGGAGCCGTCATGGTCAACCCGGAGGACGAGGTCTTCGCGATCACGTCGGTAGGCGGGGTGATCCGGACGAGTGCCGGCGAGATCAAGCAATCCGGCCGCCAGACCATGGGAGTGCGTTTGATGAATCTCGCCGACGGAGACAGCGTGGTAGCCCTCGCCCGGAACGCCGAGTCGTTGGAGACTTCGGTGGAGAGTGAGGAAGACGGGGGAGGAGAGTAGTACATGAGCGCCCAGGGTGGCAGCAGCGCCAAGACCAAGGCGGCTCGCGAGAACGGGCAGCAGCCCAAGAAGACGACCGAGACCGAGACGTTCGACGCGGTCGAGGAGTCTTCTGAGGAGACGGCGAACGAGACGGTTCACATCCGGCCTTCGCTCACGTCCGAGGCTCCCCCGCAGCAGCCGCCGTTGGTCGAGCTGCCCAAGAAGAAGGGCTCCAGCACCGCCGGAGCCAGGCTCCCCCGCAAGGCCCACCTGGTCCTGCGCCGCATCGAGCCGTGGTCGGCCATGAAGTTCAGCTTCGTGGTCTCCCTGGTCTGCTTCGTGGTGCTCTTCGTGGCAGTCGCCGTCCTGTACGGCGTGCTGTCGGCCCTGGGCGTCTTCGACTCGCTGGTGGACCTGGTCAACCAGCTCGGCAAGGGTGAGAACGGGCAGAACTCGATCCCGATCGACATCGCCTCGTGGTTCGAGCCGGTCCGCATCCTCGGCTACACGGCCCTCATCGGCGCTGTGAACGTCGTTCTCATCACTGCCCTGTCGACGCTGGGGGCGGTCATCTACAACATCGCCTCCGACCTCGTGGGCGGCGTAGAGGTCACCTTCAGCGAAGCCGAGTAGTTCCGCTTCACCCCGTCCGCGGCGCGAGCAGCATCGCGGACGGGGTAAGCTTTTCCTCGTTCGAACTACTGGTTCGCGTCCCCCACGGGGATGCGATACGGTTCGGTGTGCGCGGGGCTATAGCTCAGACGGTTAGAGCGCTTCCCTGATAAGGAAGAGGTCCCAGGTTCAAGTCCTGGTAGCCCCACAGAGTTTGACCAGGTAGAAGGCCAGTTCCCAAGATTTTGGGGCTGGCCTTTTGATCGTCTGCCATCAATTTGCCATCAAGATCGTCCGGCGCCAGGTGACAGAGATCGAGTTCTTATTGAACCGCCGACCACGCCGCGCTGACCAGCGCGATCTTCGCCCTCACAGGCATCCGGATCCGGCGGCTTCCCATCAAGAGGACATCAAGATCACCTAAAGATTCCATGCGTGATCAGCGACCCGAGCGGAACTGAGTCATTGAGGGCTGCGGAGGAAGGTCTCTACATCGGCGGAGACCCCAACGCGCACGCCGAGTCGGGGCGCCGATGACAACGGGTCCCAGCCGCGCATGCTCAGAAGCCGCCTGCGGTTCCGTACCGGTAGAAGTGGGGGCCGATCTGACTGGCGATGGCCCGTGTCAGCGCGGAGCTGTCCTCCAGCAGACGGGCGGCCTGGTCGAGGTCCCCGGCGAAGACCGGGTCGAAGCCCGCGTCTGTGATCAACTGCTCGGTCACCTCGCGGGCACCGGGGTCGGCGGCGTACAGGTTGCTGGGCCTGACTCGCTGCCTCGCGATGTCATCGTAAAGGGCGGCGAAATTGGTGGAGAACGACTTGGCAGTCGGTCCCCCGATGATGGACTTGACCTCGTGGGCCAACGACGGGTGCGCGCTCGTCCGCGGGACGTAGATGTTCGTGGCGTCGATCGTCACCTGCCTGTTAAGCCCCTTGACCCGGGCCAGGGCATCGGCGACGGCCTGCCCGGGTACCGCTATGACGACGACGTCGCTCTCCTCAGCCTGACCGCCCTCGCGGCCGAGTGCGGTGACCTGATGTCCGGCGCTCTGCCACAGGCGGCCCAGCCCGCTCCCGATCCGTCCTCGTCCGATCACCGTGATGTTCATCGCCGCTCCCTGATCATGCGCATGAGAAGTCGCCCTGGCGGACCTGAGTCTGTCCTGTTCGTGGTCATCGCCGTGCTGTGGATCTCCAACCACCGCGTGCTCGGCATGGTCGAGGTGCTGGACCGCTGGACGCTCCAGATCGATCTGGCGCTGCTCGCGGTGATCGCCGCCCTGCCGTTCCCGACCAAGCTCCTCAGCCGTTACAACGACAGCGCCGTAGCCGTATCGATCTACGGCGGGACGATCGCTGTGTGCGGTCTGTTGTTCCTCACCCTGTCAATCCACCTGCTTCGGCGACCAGAGCTCCGCAAGCCGGACATCTCCCGCGGCCGGATCGCGCAGTCGATGTGGCAGTCCGTGGCGATCGCGGCGGTGTTCGCCACTTCGGTGCCGTTGACGCTGATCTCGCCCAGCGTGGCCGAGTACTGGTGGATCGTGAGCGTTCCCCTCCGATTTCTGATCGCGCGTCACTACCGTGACTGACCGTACAGGTGGCGGTGGAGGAACTCGGTGATCACGTTCATCGTGGTCGTGGTGGTCCAGGGCAGGCCGAGGAAGGCGATGTCCCCGTGGCTGGCACCGTCGACGACGTAGCGGGAGCAGCCGTCGGTGACGGGAGGTATCTGGTGAAGTCCAAGCGCACCGAGGCAGAGCTCAAGGACGCCGCGCGGCGGCTCCTGACGCGCAAGAGCTACGCCGAAATCAAGATCACCGATATCACCGCGGAGGCGGGAAAGGCGGTCGGTTCGTGCTACCACCGCCTCGCGGAGAGCCCGGGAGGCGACGACGAGGCCATCGAAACCTTGACCCAGCTGATCGCCCGAGGGCTGATGGGGTGACCACGGTTAGGATTTCACCCGTTTCCCCCAGCGGAGAAGGAGTTGCGCCATCGCCGCCTCACCCAGCTTCGCGGAGTTGCTGCGTCGCCACCGGCATATCGCACGCCTGACTCTGGAGCAGCTCGCCGAGGCCTCCGGGGTGAGTGCCCGGACGCTGTCGGACATGGAGCGCGGACGCAGTAAGGGACCCCAGCAGCGAACGGTCACCGCGCTGGCGGACGCGCTCGCGCTGGACGAGGACGCCCGTAAACAGCTCGTCGAGCTGGCGCGGGAGGGCCGTCTGAAGGATCACTGGGCTCGCCCGACCGGGCTGTGCGAGCTGCCCAGATCGGTCGAGGACTTCACCGGCCGGGCCGCCGAGGTGGCGTGGACGGAGGAGGTCCTGCGGGGCGCCGGGGTGGGGCTCATCTCCGGCCCTGCCGGTCTGGGGAAGAGCACGCTCGCCGTACGAGCCGCTCATGTGCTGCGGCCGAGCTTCCCTGACGGGGTGTTCTTCCTCGACCTGTTCGGCATGTCGCCGCAACCCTTGCCGATCGAGGAGGCCCTGGCCATGCTGCTCAGGGCGCTGGGCGTGGCGGATCAGCAGATTCCGCACGACATCCCCGGGCGTGCTTCCCTTTACCGGTCGCTGCTGCGCGACAGGCGCGTGCTGGTCGTGCTCGACAACGCCGCGTCGGAGGAGCAGGTCCGCCCGCTGCTGCCGGGCGGCGGCGCGACCAGCGCTCTGGTGACCAGTCGCCGCTCGCTGGCCGGGCTGGAGGGGGTGCGCAGGCTGAGCCTGGGCCCGTTGCCTGTCCTCGACGCCGCCGAGCTGCTGAACGGGATTCTGGGCGATCGTCCCGCTTCCGAGCCGGAGCTCGCCCAGCTCGCCGCGCTGTGCGGCGGCCTGCCCCTCGCGTTGCGGATCATCGGGAACCGGCTGGTCAGCCGCCCCGAATGGAATCCGGCCGAGCTCGTCACCCGGATGACGGACGAGGAGCGCCGCCTCAACCAGCTCAAGGCCGGTGACCTCGAGGTCGCCACCGCGTTCGGAATGTCCTACGAACAGCTCGGGACCTCCACCCGCCGGGTCTTCCGCCGCCTGGCCCTGGTACCCGGCAGGGACTTCGACGCCAGCCTCGCCGCAATCCTCGGAGGGACCTCGATCGAGGACGCCTGGGACGCCTTGGACGAGCTCGTCGACCTCGGCCTGCTGCAGGACAGCGCGTCGGGCCGCTACCGCTTCCATGACCTGGTCCGGCTGTTCGCCCGCGACCGGCTGCACGCGGAGGACACCGGAGCCGAGCGCGATGCGATCACCGAGACGATGACGTCGTGGCTGCTGCGCATGGCCACCACCGCCGGACGGTGGTTCGAACCCGCATACGGTCGTCCGGACCGGCCTGAGACCGACCTGTCCTCGCAGGAGGAGGCCGACCGCTGGATCCGCGTGAACGTGGACAACTGGCTGGGCGCCTTGCGGCACGCGGCGAGCAGCGGCGGGCATGCCGCGGTCCTGGACTGCGCGGAGTCGATGCACTGGTTCACCGTCCGCTGGCTGCACGCGCCACACCTGGAGGAGGTCTTCACCCTCGGCGCCGAGGCCGCCGAGGCCCTGGGCGACCAGGTCCAGCAGGCAACTCAGCTCAACTACCTGGCGTGGGTCCATCTGGTGCCGCCCCCCGACCCGGAGACCACGCTGCGGTACACGGCCCAGGCGATGGAGCTGGCCACCCGCAGCGGCGCCACGGCACAGATCGCATGGGCCCACAGCCATGCGGGAGCCGCGCTTCGACGGCTTCGACGGCTCGACGAGGCCGTCGAGTCGTTCACCCTGTCGGCGCAGATGTTCAAGGCCGTCGGCGACCTCGACGCCTACAGCCAGTGCCTGAGCGGCCTCGGTGACTGCCTCTACGACCAGGGTCGCCACGAGCAGGCGCTGGCGCAGTACCTCGACCTCTGGGCCCTGGTGAATGACGACCAGTCGGGCATGACGTCGAGCGTCATGGAGCTCGCCCGGCCGCACACGAAGTTCCGGCTCGGCATGTGCCTGCGGGCGCTCGGCCGCCGAGCGGAAGCGGTCACCGCGCTCACTGAGGCGGTGACTCTCATGGACCGGCTCCAGCTGGCCGACTATCTCCATGCTCTCGCCCTGGAGAACCTCGCGGCCCTGCTGGCCGAGGAGGGACAGACCGAGGAGAGCCGGCGAGCCTACGCGCGCGCCGCCGAGGTGTACGAGGCCATCGGCGACAGTGAGGCGGCCAACCGCAGCCGACCTGACACGCAGTAGCCAGTTCTGCGTCCTGTTCTGCATGGTCCGGCTCGTCGGGCGCGACTTGGATGGAGCTCACAGGGACAGGCGTCGGGCCTGTCCATCCAGGTCAGGAGCGACCATGACCATCAAGAACATCGTGCTCGTGCACGGTGGCTTCGTGGACGGATCCGGCTGGCAGGGCGTCTACGACGAACTCACCAGGGACGGCTTCCGCGTCCACATCGTGCAGAACCCGACGCTGTCGCTGGAGGACGACGCCGCCGTGACCCGCCGGGTCCTGGACTCGCTCGACGGCCCGGCCGTACTCGTCGGCCACTCCTACGGCGGGGTCGTCATCAGCGAGGCAGGAACGCACCCCAACGTCGCCTCGCTGGCGTACATCGCCGCGTTCGCCGCCGACAAGGGCGAATCGGTCAACACCCTCATCGCCGACCCGCCGCCCGGCGCACCGGTGCCGCCGATCCTGCCGCCCGTGGAGGGTTTCCTCTTCCTCGACCGTGACAAGTTCGCCGCCTCCTTCGCGGCCGACCTGCCCGACCAGGTGGCGGCGTTCATGGCCGACTCCCAGGTGCCCTGGGGCGTGAACGCACTCGGCGGTACGGTCACCGAACCTGCCTGGCGGCACAAGCCCGCCTGGTACCTGGTGGCCACCGAGGACCACATGATCCCGCCGCCGGCGCAGCGTGCCATGGCAGAGCGGGCCGGGGCGAAGGTGGTCGAGGCGATCGGCAGCCACGCCGTCTACGTCTCCCAGCCGGCCGCGGTCGCCGACCTCATCCGCCAGGCCGCCGCCTGACGACGACGCGCATCACGCCACCCGGTCCCGGGTGGCGTGCCGTCATCTTCCACTTTGGAGACACAAGCTATGAACCGTTTGAACATGCTCCCGCGCCGCATCGTGCTCACGGCCGCCGCCGCAGGACTGGCCGCCGCGGTGCTCGCCGTACCGTCCGCATCGGCCGCGACCACGACGGCCAAGCCCACGATCGTCCTGGTGCACGGCGGCTTCGCCGACGCCTCCGGCTGGAACGCCGTGATCGACCGGCTCCAGCAGGAGGGGTACAAGACGATCGCCCCGGCCAACCCGCTGCGCGGGCTGCCGACCGACGCGCCGTACATCAACAGCGTCCTGAAGTCGATCGACGGCCCGATCGTGCTGGTCGCCCATTCGTACGGCGGCGCCGTGATCACCAACGCCGCGGTCGGCGTCGCCAACGTCAAGGCGCTGGTCTACATCGCCGCCATGGTGCCCGACGAGGGCGAGAAGCTGGTCGATCTGTTCGGGAAGTTCCCCGGCAGCCAGATCCCCGACTCCGTCCGTGAGGTGCCCTACACCAACGCCGACGGCAGCGAGGGCGTCGACCTGTACCTCAAGCCGGACAAGTTCCGCGGCGCGTTCGCCGCCGATCTGCCCGTGTCCACCACGCGTCTCATGCAGGCGACCCAGCGCCCGTTCGCCGCCTCGTCCTACACCGACGTGACCACCGGCGCCGCCTGGCACACCATTCCCTCCTGGGCGCTGGTGGCCACCGAGGACAAGGCCATCCCGCCCGCCCTGGAGCGCTTCTTCTACAAGCGCGCCAAGTCCCACGTCTACGAGGCCAAGGGCGCCTCGCACGTGCCGATGATCAGCCAGCCCGGCCTGGTGACCCGCGTCATCCAGGACGCGGCTCGTGCCGTCGACTGACCTGGAGACCGTCCGCGGCAGGGTGCGGGTGGATGAGCTGAAGAGGGTCCTGATGCACGAGCACGTGTTCGTGACCACGCCAGAGATCCAGCTCAACTACCCGCACCTGTGGCGGGAGGACGGGAACAGGTCGCACCGAACTGGCACCACACCCACATCCACGACCCACCCCACCGGCCTGGCCGGCCTGCCGTGGTGGGAGAGGTCGGTTAGGTGCATGTCCTCCAGCGTTCCGGTGGGTGAGCACGCGGTAGAGGACCACAACCGCGATCAGGGCGTGAAGTTTCCTGCCAGATCGTGGCAGCGGGTGCTCGATTCGGCGTCCCCGATTGCCGCGTACACCTCGGCGGCTCGCGCATAAGCATGGCCGCTCTCGACTGCCCGGCCCTCCTCGGCCAGCAGAGCCGCCAAGGTATCCAGGGAGCGGGCCTGCGGGGCGAGCAGTTGAGCCTGTTCCATGAGGTCGATCGCTTCGGTGAGCTTGATGATCGCTTCGGTCCGGTGGCCGAGCGATCCCAGGCACTCACCTATGCGGGCCAGCGCGATCGGCCGGGTGAACGCCGCGATGCTCGGCGTCATCCCCGACTGGTCGTCGTCCACCAGGGCCAGCAGGTCGAGGTACTGCTCCAGTGCCTCGCTGTAGCGCCCGGCGTCGCGAAGGCAGCTGCCGAGGGCGCCGAGGCATTGGCCGTACGAATCGATGTCGCCGACGGCCCTGAACAGGTCCGCCGCTTGGGTTTCCGCCGCGGTGGCTTCCTTGAGCCGTCCGAGCTTTCGAAGCGCGCCACCGGCGGCGTGATGGGACGAGGCGATCTGCGCCGTGTCGCCCACCGGGGTGGCGAGGTCCAGCGCCTGGGCCGTGTATCGCAGCGCGGCCTCCGGGTCGTCTCGCGGGATCAGCTGGACCCAGGCCAGCAGGTTCACCTGCCCGGCCTGCCGGGCAGGATCGCCCAGGGCGGCGGCGGCCTCGGCGCCGAGGGTGAAGACCTCCTGCCAGTGCGGCGCGTGCATCCACCGGTCGGAGAACCAGTCCATCGCCTCGGCGCAGTCGAGGACGGCGGAATGCCGGCCACTGCTCGCCGCATGCCGCAATGCGGCCAGCCAGTTGTCCACGTTCACGCGCAGCCACGAGTCGGCCTGGTCTTCGTCGAGGGAGGACAGGCCGGCGTGGGCGGGTTCGAACCGCCATCCCGCCGTGGTGGCCATGTGCAGCAGCCACGACGTCGTCGTCGCGGTGAGCGCGTCACGCTCGTCCGGGGTTTCCTCCTGCTGAAGCCGGTCGCGGGCGAAGAGCCGGACCAGGTCGTGGAAGCGGTGGCGTCCCGACGCGGTGTCCTGCAGCAGGCCGAGATCGACGAGCTCGTCGAGGGCGTCCCAGGCCTCCTCGAGGGGGATACCGCCGGCGGCCGCGGCCAGGGCGGCGTCGAAGTCCCTGCCCGGCACCAGGGCGAGCCGGCGGAAGACCCGCCGCGTCGAGTCGGCGAGCTGCTCGTAGGACAGCCCGAACGCCGTGGCGACCTTGAGGTCGCCCGCGCTGAGCTGATCCAGGCGGCGCTCCTCGTTGGTCAGCCGGGCGGCGAGGTCGGCGGCGTCCCAGCCGGGCCGGCTGACCAGCCGGTTTCCGGCGATCCGCAGCGCGAGCGGCAGACCGCCGCACAGCTGCGCGAGCTGCCAGAGGGCCGATCCCTCGTCCGAGGTGTCGCGGTCCTTGAGGATTCCTGTCAGCAGTTCGGTGGCCTCCAGCAGAGGTAAGGGCCCGAGGCCGAGCCTACGGACTCCTTCCAGCCCGGCCAGCAGGCGGCGGCTGGTCACCAGGGCCTTGCTCGCGCCGCTGCCCGGCAGCAGCGGACGCACCTGCTCCTCGGAGGCGGCGTTGTCGAGGACGACCAGAACCCGCTTGTCGCGCAGCAGCGATCGATACAGCGAGGCGGCGTCTCCCGGGATCTGCTGATCGGCGCTGCCGAGCGCGCGAAGCAGCGGGCCCAGGGCCTCCTCGACGGGCAGCGGCCGCGCGGACATGCCGAACAGGTCGAGGAAGAACACCCCGTCGGGGAAGTCCGGCCGCAGGGTGTGGGCGGCGCGTACGGCCAGCGTGGTCTTGCCCAGCCCGGCCGATCCGGTGATGAGCGCGACGCCCGACGCGTCCCCGGCGTGCACCAGCTCGCGGGTCCAGGCCAGTTCCGCGGCTCGGCCGGTGAAGTCGTCGACGGCTTTGGGCAGCTCGCACAGCCCAGTCGGGCGGGTCCAATGATCACGCAGGCGGCCCTCGCGGGCCAGCTCGACGAGCTGCTCGCGGTCGGCCTCGGCCAAACCGAGAGCGTCGGCCAGCGCGGTGACGGTTCGGTGCCGGGGTCCCTTGCTGCGCCCGCGCTCCATGTCCGAAAGCGTCCTGGCGCTGACCCCGGAGGCCTCGGCGAGCTGCTCCAGGGTGAGGCGTGCCGTGTGCCGGTGGAGACGCAGCACCTGCCCGAAGCTGGCTGAGGCGGCCAACGGGTACCCCTCTCATCGGTGTTACGAACCGCGTAACACTTCCAAGTATCTGATCATTTCCGGTACGGCCAGCCGTACCGCCGCATCGTCGCCCGGACCGGGACCCGCGTCCGGGCGTGGGCAGGACGGCGGTGCGAAGCGATCAGCGGGCACTCGCCAGCAGGTCCTCCGGGAGTGTCCACAGGCGGCGGGCGTTGTCCGGGTCGACGGCGTAGCGGGCCACGCCGCGGATCCGGTTGGGGTGGGCGCGGAATCCCCGGGCGAGCTCCTCGACGGCGTCCCGGACGATCTCGTTGAGGTAGCGGCGGCTGAAGGCCATGAGCATCGAGAACCGCGGAAAGATCTCGGAATCCTCGCTCAGGTCTCGCCAGACCTTCAACGTGTTGCGCAGGTACTCGTCCTGCGTGTGCGCCAACCCCGACACCGGAATGAGCCTGCGCACCAGTTCCGGCCGGGTGGCCGCGAGCGACAGGACGACCACGGCGCCCAGGGAGAAGCCGACCAGGTCCACCGGCGCCTGCCCACAGTCCTCGATCACCGCGGCGAGCTGCCGCCCCGGCGCCTCCAGGGTCAGCGGTCCCCCGTCGTCCTCCGCCACGTCGCTGCCGCCGAGGTCGGGCAGGATCACGGTGTTGCGATCGGCGAAACGTTCGGCGATGCCGTCCCACATCACGGAGCCGGGGCCGGTGCCGTGCACCAGGACCAGCGCGGGTCCGCTGCCGAGGGTGCGGTGCTCCGTCAAGGTCAGGTTCTTCGTCAGGCCGTCCACCGTGCCAAGCCTGCCGGCCGTTGTGGAGCGGACCGGATCCCCTAGGACAAGCAGTCTTAGACTGCGACATTTCGGAATACTGCAGGATGGGGTCATGGATCGTGTGGAACTCGCCGACTTCCTTCGCCGCTCCAGGGAGCGGCTGCTGCCCGGGGAGGTGGGGCTGCCTTCCGGGCCGCGCCGCCGTACTCCTGGACTGCGGCGGGAGGAGGTGTCCCAGCTCGCGGGCATATCGGCCGACTACCTGATGCGGCTGGAGCAGGCGCGCAGCCCGCAGCCGTCGACGCAGCTGCTGGCCGCGCTGGCGCGGGCGCTGCGGCTGACGCGCGACGAGCGTGACCACCTCTACCTGCTGGCCGGGCACCGCCCCCCGGCCGGGCCGCGCGCGGGCGAGTACGTCAGGCCCGGCCTGCTGTACCTGATGGACCGGCTGGTGGAGACGCCCGCGCAGCTGATGACCGATCTGGGCGACGTGCTGGCGCAGAACGCAATGGCCGAGGCGCTGTTCGGCTGTCACTGCACGATCGAGGAGCCCGACCGCAACGTCGTCTGGCGCTGGTTCACCGACCCGTTCAGGCGCGAGGCCTATCCCGAGGAGGAGCACGCCGAGCGTTCCCGCCTGCACGTGGCCGACCTGCGCGCGGCCGTGGCCCGCCGCGGCAACGACCCGGTCGCGACGGCGCTGGTGGAGCGGCTGCGCGCGGCCAGCGAGGAGTTCACGCGGCTGTGGGAGCTGCACGAGGTGGCGGTACGGCGGGCCAGCCGGATGCGCCTGCGGCACCCCGCGATCGGGCCGATGGAGTTCGACTACGAGGCATTGCTCGCCCCCGCCGAGGACCAGCGGCTGCTCATCTTCACCCCGCCGCCGGGCTCGAAGACGTTCGAGGCGCTGGAACTGCTGCGAGTGGTCGGCCCGGAAACCGCCCACCGCAGCCACCGCATAGGCGCTCGATAACCCCCGCCACCAGGGCTCTGCACGTGGATCCAGACCGCGGCGGGAGACATCGCCGGACCAACCTATGACCTCGGATACGGCTGGTGGTGGGTCGAGTAGTGGTGCGTCGTCAACCATGCCGTCCGGGCATCCGTGGATCGGACTGCTCGGCTTCAAGGACGCTTTGGGTCACCGAGGGGCTGGGTCACTGGCTGGTGGTTTTGACTGGGCGGACCACGATGACTACCCGGCGTTCCTTGTCGCCGACGGGCGGGTCGTACGGCAGGTCGTAGCGCCTGGCCAGGACGTCGAAGAAGGTGCCCTCCGTGTCGGGCTCGATCGCCTCGACCAGGCCACGGATCTCCAGATAGCGGTACGGCTGGTCCGGGTCGTTGACCGAGATCGATACGTGGGGATCGGCGGTCACGTTGCGGCACTTCTGCCGGTCCGTGGTCGTGGTGAACCGCAGCACCTCACCGTCCCAGATCTGCCAGACGGGCTGTACGTGCGGGACGCCCTGGGGCCCGATCGTCGCCAAATGGACGAACAGTGGTCGGGTCAGCAGGTCCTCATGGCTCTCAGGAATCATGTGTCCTCCTCGCAGGTATCGCCGAAGTTATCAATGCTTTGATGATTATCGCAAATGCGATGATGGACAGTAAGCTGTACCCCATGGGCCCCGAGGAGCGGCTCGGCCTGGACATCAAGCGCGCCGAGCAGGAGTTGATGGCCGCGAAACATGCCGCGGTGAAGCCGACCGGCCTGACCGTGCCGCAGTACGCCGCGCTGTTCACCCTGGCCGGCAACTCAGGTATCAGCGCCGCGGCCCTGGCCCGAGCCTGTCTGGTCACCCCGCAGGCGATGAACGTCGTCCTGAAGAACCTCCAGGAACGCGGCCTGGTAGAACGCACCCCGCATCCCTGGCACGGGAACGTCCTGGAGACCACTCTTACCGAGGAAGGCAGGGCGGTCTTGGCCGCCGCCGATGCCCGCGCGGTCCAGATCGAGCGGGCGATCGCCGACGAACTCACCCCGGACGAGCGTGACACTCTGCGTGCCCTGCTGGAGCGCTGCATCAAGGCCGTCCGAAGCGCCACGTAGATCGCCCTTCGCACGCAGGTTGCGGCAGCGAGGTGACCAGCGACGCGGGCCCGGGTGAACCGCCAGGTAGGCGAGGAGTCGACCTGGACGAGCGGCGGGCCCAGGCGACTCCGGTCCTCTTGAGATGTCCACACCCTGTGGAGGAGCGAGCTCCCCCGGCGCGTTGGCCGCTGGTGAGCCGGATAAGCTCCCTGCTCACGAGCTCGCACATCAAGATCATCAAGGGGAAGTCCGCCATGAGCAGCACCGAAGGCAGCGCGTACGAGGGATTCACGGCCGAGGAGCGGGCCGCGATGAAGGACCACGCCAAGGAGATGAAGACGGCAGCGCGCCGCAACTCGCGCGCGGACAAGGCGGCGGAGGCGGAGCGGGACGTGCTCGCGAAGATCGCCGAGATGCAGGACTCGGACCGGATCATGGCTGAGCGCGTCCATGCCGTCATCACGGCCGCTGCCCCGGCCCTCGAGCCGAAGCTCTGGTATGGGATGCCCGCCTACGCCCTGGACGGCAAAATCGTCTGCCACTTCCAGAGCGCGGAGAAGTTCAAGTCGCGCTACGCGACGCTCGGGTTCAGCGACCAGGCGAAGCTGGACGAGGACCCGATGTGGGCGGTCGCTTTCGCGCTGACCGAGGTGACCGCCGAGGTGGAGGCGCAGATCGGTGCGCTCGTGAAGCGGGCGGTGAGCTGAGGCGCCTGCCGTACGGACCGTCGATCTTCAGGCGTACGGGGCTCGCTGCGGACCGCGGTACGGCAGCGTCTGGCTGTAAACGATGCTGGTCGTCGTGCTTCCGAACTCGGCGAGCTCGCCGACCAGCCGTTCCAGATCACGCATGGACGCCGCGGCGACCTTCAGCGTGTAGCAGTCGTCACCCGTGGTCCGCAGGCACTCCAGGATCTCCATCCGCTCGGTGAGCAGCCGGTGCAGCGGCTCGTGCCGGTTGCCGGGATACTTGAGGCGTACGACGGCGAGCACCGCGAATCCGACCTTCTCCAGGTTGACGTCGGCGCGGTAGCCGGTGATGACGCCCATCGATTCGAGGCGTCTCACCCGTTCGGTCGTCGCCGAGGAGCTGAGGTTCACCCGCCGTCCCAGCTCGGTGATCGGGACGCGGCCGTCCTGTTGAACCTCCACGAGGATCGCCCAGTCGGTCGCGTCAAGATTCTCGGCCATCCGGCAAACATACCGGCAAAACCACGGACATTTGACGCGTACGCCGGAAGGACTCTCTTAATCCCGGGGTGGCCACCTGGATAGCCTGAACCGGTGCGAATAGGTGTGAACGTTCCGAACTTCGGGCCCGGCACTGACCCCGCCGTCCTGCGCAGCTGGGCGCAGACGGTGGAGGGGCTGGGCTTCGATCTGCTGATGGTCTCCGACCATGTCGTGGTGACGCCCGATGTCGCCAAGCAGTATCCCGAGCCGTTCTATGAGCCGTTCACCACCCTCGCCTGGCTCGCCGGCTTCACCAGCCGGGTACGGCTCGGGACCACGGTGCTCATAGCGCCGTACCGGCACCCGCTCCTGACCGCTCGCATGGCCGCCAACCTCAACCAGCTCAGCGGCGGCCGGCTGGTCCTCGGGGTGGCGTCCGGGTGGGCGCGGCAGGAGTTCGCGGCGCTCGGCGTGCCGTTCGACCAGCGCGGGAAGCTCACCGACGAGGTCCTCCTTGCGCTACGGGCCGCCCGGGACGACGCCGAGGACCATCGCGCCAGACCGATACCGCTCTGGATCGGCGGCAACAGCGACGTCGGCATCCGCCGGGCGATCCGGCTCGGTGACGCGTGGCACCCGCTCAGGAACACCCTGCCCTGGCTGCGCGAGGCAGTCGACCGGATGAAGGCCATCTCGGGCGAGCGTCCGGTGCCTGCCTTCGCCCCGCGCATCATCCTGCGGATCACCGGCTCGCACGTCACCAGTCCCGACCGCCTCGCCGGCGAGGGCACCATTGACCAGGTCGTCGAGGACCTGGAGCAGCTACGGCTGCTCGGTGCCGAGACGGTCGTGCTCGACCCGTTCGACGGCGATCCGGACGAGACCCTCCACCCCGAGGCGAAATGGCAGATGCTCGCAGCCGTCGCCGCACATTGGGACCTTCACCCGCGAATGGAGCAACCGTGAAACAAGATGAGGAACGACTTCTGCGCCGCGCGATCGAGCTCGCCGCCGAGGCGCGGGCGGGCGGCAACCCGCCGTTCGGATCGCTGCTGGCAGGTCCGGACGGCCGCGTACTCGCCGAGGAGCAGAACACCACGCTCACCGACGCCGACATCAGCGCGCATCCAGAGCTGAAGCTGGCCTGCTGGGCGGCCCGCGAGCTCGATCCCGCCACCGCGGCCGCCACGACCATGTACACGAGCTGCCAGCCCTGCGGCATGTGCACGGGCGCGATCCAGCGGTCCGGGCTCGGCCGCGTCGTGTTCGCCCTCTCCGATGAGCAGCTGACCGGCCTCAAACCGGGTGGTGGCTGGCCGCAGGTGCCGCTGGAGGGCCCGGCCCTGTACGACGAGGCGCGCGTCCCGGTCGAGGGCTACTACCAGTGAGTCGCCGTGGGCGCGGCCCAGACCGCGCCCACAGTGTTCGCCTCGTGCCACACGATGGCATTCCGGAAGGCGAAGGAGACCGGACGGTGATGCCTAGATCCGCGGCGCGCGGCCGTACAGGGCGCGGATGTAGTGGTTGCAGCGGGGGAGTCTGCGCTCTGACTCCGCCCGGTCCTCCAGGTGCCATTGTTCGCCGCTGGGGCTCGGCGACGAGGAGAACTCTGGCATTCGAGCCTCGAGAGCGCGGTAGAAGAGGTCGCTGTCCTTGCCCGTCGCGCGCTCCCACGCTTTGACGGGCACGTAGTCGAGTGCTTCGAGGTCCGGAAGGTCCTCGTCGGTGCGAGGGATGCCGTCTCGCTGCATGGCGAGGAAACGCCGGACCTCGGGAACGTCCACGAGGGTGTCCGGGTCGTCCACGACCCGTTCGAAGGTCTCACGGCCCAGGCCGACCAGCCACATGTGGAAGTACCAGTGGCTGTCGTCGCCGCCGGTCAGGTACAGGGCGTGCGTCGGGGGGCGCTTTGCCGTACATGGGGGGAGGCCGCTGGTCCGAGGGTGGATCAGCGGCCTGGAGGGTGGGGTCAGGCGGCGGTGGGGATGTTCTCGGGCTCGGCAACCGGGGTGTTCTTGCGGTCGCGGATGAGTGCGAAGGCGAGGATGGCCGCCGCCAGGACGCCGAGGGCGCTGATGGTGAAGGCGGTGGACATGGCGGTGGCGAAGGCCTGGCGGGCGGCGTGGGCGAGGCCGGGGTCGGCGAGGGCGAGGGCGTCGC
Source organism: Nonomuraea sp. NPDC050536 (assembly GCF_044457685.1). Classification (NCBI taxonomy): domain Bacteria; kingdom Bacillati; phylum Actinomycetota; class Actinomycetes; order Streptosporangiales; family Streptosporangiaceae; genus Nonomuraea; species Nonomuraea sp. NPDC050536. The sequence continues at coordinate 3,853 of NZ_JBITHD010000035.1, read as the reverse complement.
CGATGGAGCGCCTGGCCGACGAGGGAGCGGTGGCGGGCAGGGCGGCCGAGTAGCTGCCGGCCAGGAGGCTGCCCAGGACCGCGACGCCGAGGGCCGCGCCGGCCTGCTGGATCGTGTCGTTGAGGGCGGATCCGACGCCCGCGTGCTCGGCGGGGATGGTGCCCATCAGGGCGGCGATCGCGGCGGGCATGGCCAGGCCGCCGCCGGCGCCCAGGACGAACAGGGCGATCGAGGTGATCAGCGTGCCGGAGTCGGTGGACAGCGTGGCCAGCAGGCCGAATCCGGCGGCCATGACGGCCATCCCTGCGACGACCATCACCCGGTTGCCGAGCTTGGCGCCCAGGCCGGCGCCAAGGCCGTTGAAGACGAGCGAGGCCACGAACATCGGCAGGAACGCGAGCCCGGCCTGGGTGGGCGTGTAGCCGAGGACGAACTGCAGGTACTGGGTGAGGACGAGCAGCAGGCCGCCGTTGCCGACCTGGACCAGGGTGAGCGACAGGCTGCCGCCGGAGAAGTCGCGCTTGCGGAACAGGCTCAGCGGCACCATCGGGTACGGGGTACGGATCTCCCAGGCGACGAAGCCGGCCAGCGCGACCACGGCGACGACCAGGGAGGCGATGGGAAGGCCGTGCGGGGCCTCGATGATGGTCCACACCAGCGCGATCATGCCGACGATGGACAGCAGGGCGCCGATCGGGTCGGCCTTGGTCTGCGGGCCCTTGGACTCGGGCATCAGCACCAGCGCCGCGATGACGGCCACGACGGCGACAGGCACGTTGATCAGGAACACGGCGCCCCACCAGAACCAGGCGATCAGCGCGCCGCCCAGCACCGGGCCGCCGATCAGGCCGACCATGGCCACAGCACTCCAGGCGGCCATGGCCTTGCGCCGCTCCTCCTCGTCGAAGACGGTGATCAGGATCGACAGCGTGCTCGGCATGATCAGCGCGCCGCCGATGCCCATCACCGCCCTGCCGGCGATCAGCTGGACGGGATCGGCCGCGAAGCTCGCGGCCAGCGAGGCCGCCCCGAACAGCAGCAGACCGATGACCATGATCCTGCGGCGGCCGAAGCGGTCCGACAGGCTGCCGGCGGTCAGCAGCAGCCCGGCGAACACGAGGATGTAGGAATCCAGGATCCACTGCGTGTCTGACGCGTCGGCGCCGAGGTCCGCCGCCAGCGGCGGGATCGCGACCGTCAGCACCATGTTGTCGATCACCAGCACCAGCGTGCTGAGGCACATCACGACCAGGATCCACCAGCGACGTGGGTGACGTTGCATCGTTAAGCCCTTCCGAGTACGGCGTCCTCTCGATGCGAACACTGTACGCTCAGGGGTCGATGTACGCAAGCGCGCACGATGTACGCAGCTAGACCTCGTGGCTGCCGATCAGGACCTGGAGGGGGCGCCGGGCCAGATGACGATGTCGGCGTCCAGCCCAGGCTTGATCGCCTGGACGCGCCGACTAGATGATTGATTCCAAGGTGTGAGCTTGGTCAGTGGTCGTAGGCGATCAGGGATCGTTTCACTGGCTGGTTGGTGTGGTCGTTGTGCCAGATCACTGCGGTCAGTGCCAGGATTGGGACGATCACCCGGGCGATGACGCCCGTTGCGGTGCGGGCGCCGTGGCAGGTTGAGTTGGCCCTTGAGGGTCTGGTTGATCGACTCGATGGTCTGGCGTAATGGTTTGAACAGGGGTGTTCCGGCGTCTGGGGTTCGCCTTTGCGGGTTTTGCGGAGCAGCGCGAGATCGCGTTCGGCCAGGGCGGTTTCGACGTCGCGGTCGTAGTAGTGCATGTCGGCCAGGGCGGTCTGGTGCCGGTGGCGCATCAGCGGGTCGGGGTCGGTGTCGAGCATGTCGAGCAGGGTCAGTCGTTCGTCGGCGTTGGCGCCGGTGATGGCGAAGGCCGGGGGGAGGCCGCTCAGGGTGCGCAGCAGGTGGAGTCGAGGGCCCCAGAAGAAGCGGGTGTGGGAGGCGCTGTAGCCGTGCTCGGCCCATCCGGCCAGGGCGCTGCGCTGGGTGGTCTGGCGGGATCGTCCGCATTCCACGGGGGTGGAGTCGATAGGGGGCCAGGTCGGGGAAGGCGATCAGATGATCGTCGATCTTCACGTACGGTGCGGTGGCGAGGGTGTTCAGATCTTTCGTCACACATTGATCTTGGACACCCTCGCCCATGTCTGCAGACGATCAGCAAACCTCAGCCCTTGGAATCAATCATCTAGGTGAACCAGAAGCTCGGGGTCGGCCATCATCAAGCGCCGCGCTGGGGAGCTCCTGGTGATCGCGTAGGTGGGTGGCAACCCGGTTCGACAAACGCTCCGCGCGGGTCGTCAACGGCTGATCGGTGCGCGGAGCACGGCCGGGCCGCCGGGTACGGTGCTCAAGCCGAGCGCGACCGCCTCGTCATCCTGCACGGCCGCCGACAACTCCATGGTCAGCCCCATACCCCTCGCGGTGAAGCTCCCCGCCGGGATCCGGCTGCCATCGCGGTTTTCCAGCCAGACCAGATAGCGCTGGCCGGTGGTCAGGCCGCTGACCGACAGATCCACGGCCGTGCCCCACGGGCGTACGTCCAGCTCGGCTGAGACCCGCATACCGCCGGAACCGTACGCAACGATGGGCCTGTCCGTGTTGAACACCCCAGAAAGGCCGGAAAGCAGCGTCACCACCGCGATCGCGGCCGCCACGAGCCCCCCGGCCCAGGCCAGCCGGCGCCGTCGCCTGTGCGCGTGCCGGGTGCCGACGGCGGTCAGTACGCTCTCACGCAGCCAGGGCGGCGGCGCGGGTGGCGGGGAGACGCGGGCGGGGTCGGCGTGGCCGAGCGCGCCGGCCACCGCGCGCAGCCCGTCCAGCTCGGCCCGGCAGCCGTGGCAGCCGTCGGCGTGCGCGAACAGCGCGACGGTCTCGACTTCGGGCAGGCGGCCGAGCGCGTGCATCCCAAGAAGAGGCTGATAGTCGCGGCAGCTAATCACCGTCCCACCCCATCTCCTCCATGACCAAGCGAAGCGCCTTGAGCGCGTAGAACACCCTGCTTCGCACCGTACCTGGAGGAATACGCAGTTCGGCGGCGAGCTCAGCGGGCGCCCGGTCACGCAGATGGACCTCCACCAGGATGTGCCGCTGCTCCGGCGACAGGCGCCGCAGCGCCTCCTCGACCTGCATGCCGAGCAGCAGCCCCTCCAGGTCGTTGCCCGACGGCAGGTCCTCCCCTTGCTCGGCCGAGAGCTGCGGCCGCACGGACCGCGCCCGCATGAGATCGATCACCACATTCCTGCAGATCGCGAAGAGCCAGGTGCGCGGGGACGACTGCCGGTGGTCGTACCGAGCCGCGGTACGCCAGGCGCGGACGAAGGTCTCCTGCACCGCGTCCTCGGCCAGCCCAGGGTCGCCCAACGACCGCCTGGCGAAGGCGAACAGCTCGCCTCCGTGATCGTCGTAGACCGCCCGCAACGTGGCGTCGTCATCCAGCCGCACGCGTCCTCCTCTCATTCCCCGGGGCATACGGAACGGATCGCTGCGGCGTTCATCCATTTTCATTGAACTTTCACGTGAACGCGACGCGCGGTGGCTCCGTACCCCCTCCCGTCATCAGCGACATCAGCAACCGACGGAGGAGACGACATGCGTAGAGGTGTTTGGGCGGCGGCGCTCGGGGCGGCAGTCTCGATGACCATGGTGTCAGCGGTTCCCACGCTGGCGGACACCGCGTCCGGGTCCGAGCAGCCCGCCGACGTACGTATCCACTCGCCGCGGGCCGGCGCGTCGACCGGGGTGGAGGGAGCGGCCTGGACGATGGAGCTGTCCGTCCACTACCGCGACGGCCTCAAGGCTGCGGGGTGGAGCGGGCCCCAG